>CAYRWR010000042.1:0-29752 GCA_964428015.1 uncultured Brevinematales bacterium
TAATAATAATTCATTATTAACAATATCTAAACTGATTTGGATTCCTTTTTCTGTTTGAAATAAATCATGTTGAGGCTGAGATTCTATTAACGTAGTCATTGAAAAAGGAAAGCAGTTTTTCAATGTAAAATCAAATAGAAATTTCCCTCTAAATTCCACATCTTTGATCTTCTTTAAATTTCCATCTCGGGTATACAACGAAATTTTTACAATTTCTTCCTGATTATCCGCAAGCAGTTCCTTTTCTATTTTTTTTAAATAATCGGCTGTCACGTTTTGAGATTGCCCCAATTTTGATGTGTAATAAGTGCTTGGAATGAAGACTCTTATTACAGCAATCATCCCAAAAAAATTCAAATTCACTTGAGGTTCCGTTATGTATTTTTTTCCATCAATTTCTAACTTTTCACGATTGTTTTTTGTGATATTAATTCCAAGTTTTTCATTAATAGAAATCTCAGAATTACCCTTTTTAAACAAGGTATCTTCTATTCTACTTCTATTAATAACACTATAAAAAAAGACCTGGTCATCTGATAAATTGTACTTTTCTTTATAGTATAAATCTTCAGGAAAAATATTATATTGAACAAATTCGCCCTTAAAATTAGTTTTAGTAGTACTTGTTGGCATCTGAATTTTCTTATCTTCCCTATACCCAAACCCCTTCGCCACCAGCTTCGTCGTATCAATCCCCTCCGCCTCTATCCACCCTTCCTTCCCCGCCTTGCTGACCACAAAGAAGCGCTCCCCGTTACCCTTGAGTACCCGCAGGGTGTCGCCCTGGGCTATCTGGTCCACCGCCTGACCTTCCAGGCCGTCGTTGTAGAGGGTAATGGGCTGGGTGATTTTGAAGACATTATCCTTGACATTGAAGAACAGCTCGGGCTGCCAGGGGGTGAGGCTGTCGGATGCCACCCATCCGCCCACCGGACGGACCTGGGAGGTCTTGGTGTCACGGGCGCTGCCCTCGACATAGGACCAGGCGCCGCGGGTATCGTAGAGGGTGACTTTGTCGTACTTCATGAACTGCTCCAGGTAGGGAGTGTTAGTGGAGACGCCGCTTGATAGTTGGGCCTGGTCCAGGTCGTAGACCCTGACGTTGTTGGTATTTATGTACATGGTCTGGGGAGAGGATTTGTCCACCTTGAGCTTCTGTGCCATCACGGGCTGAGCCGTGGAGGGTGTGGATTTTGTCTCAGGTTTGGGCTGTCCGCAGGAGACAGTGGCAAGTAGCAAGTTGTAAGTAGCAAGGAAGAGAAATGTGATTGCCCTGGCGGTAGTCTTGGTGGACTGGGTGGTATTCATGTATTTACTCCGTTCTTCCCCTCGATGCGATCCTCTGTGTGGACCACTCGGGGGCTGTGTTTTTTTTATAGCGAGAGTCTTAAGTGAGACTCTGTTTTTTTATTGTAGCGGCGTGTTGGCCGTACCGTGGGGTCTCGGTACAATTTTCCGCGCTCGCGCGGAAAATCACTCGACCACCAATCATTTTGGTGGGACACGGGTAATAGGCGGACCTATCGTTGTTAGATTCTTTGTCTGACTTCAACCATTTCGTAATCAACATCAGCAAATATCTAAACTGTCTCTCCTAAATCTCTTATCCAACCTATACGATTGGACTTCGAGTGATTTTCGACGCAGGAGAAAATCGTACCGAGAAGTCGTCCAATCATCCCTCTCCAAACCTCTTCCGCGCCAGCCCCTTAAGGTCCCCCATCCGTCCCTCTATCAGGGCCAGTTTCTTGGCTCGCGACCACGGTTGTATCTGCTTCTCCCGGTTGAAGGCATCGGCTATGTTGCCGTGTTCTTCAAAGTACACCAGCTCTACCGGCAATCGGTCCGCGGTATAATGAGCACCCTCGCCAGTACGGTGTTCCTCCAGCCTGCGCTCCAGGTCCCAGGTACTCCCGGTGTAGAATGTCCCGTCGGAACATTTCAGTATGTAGGTATAGGGCATCAGCGTTCTCTTTATGGTAGTCGGGCGGGGCGGGGGCGGGTAGGCCGTACGGTCTCGGTACAATTTTCCGCGCGAGCGCGGAAAATCATGGTTCGGCAGGCTCACCACGGCGCTCGACCACCAATCCTTTTGGTGGGACATGGGCCATAGGCGGACCTATCGTTGTTAGACTCTTTGTCTGACCTTACCCTTTGTGTAATCAACATCAGCACTTAAAAATACAGTCTCCTCTAAGTCTCTTGTCCAACCAATACGATTGGACTTCGAGTGATTTTTCGGCTCTGCCGAAAAATTGTACCGAGAAGTCGTACTACCAGGAAGTCCGGCAGTCATTTCCGATATTGTAGAGGGAAAGGTCATATGGGTCAAAAAAGTGGGGTGAAATTGTTAAAGCCCGCCGCAGGCGTTAAAAACCCGGCACCGCCCAGAGGTCAGGGCATCGCCCGTGTGTCAGCATAAAAAAGAAAATGTCCTCCCCCGGTCCCGCGTGAGAAGGCACCACCGCCCGAGGGGCACCCGCTGCTCTGCCCGGCTGCGGCGGCAGACGCCTCTGTCCAGGCGCGGACGGGGAATCCAGCCGGGGCTCGCCATCAGGCAATAAAGCCCATCCGGCCGCGGCACATCCCAATGGAGAAAGCTCATTTTTCCCTAAAAATCCTGATAACTTGACAGAAGCCTCCCCTACAGGCTAAACTAATAGCGATCTTAGGTACCTTTGTTTAAAAGGGAATCCGGTATAAACCCGGAACGCTGCCCGGCACTGTATAGGGACCACACTACTCCAATCGCCACTGCGGCCACGGCCATGGGAAGGCGGAGCGAGTGTCCCTGAGTCAGGAGACCTGCCTAGATCTGCTGTGATTTTCCCCGGGACCAGGGAAATGAGCGGACCTGCCGCAGGCCTGCCCTTCTGTCAGTGCCTCTGTCTGTCCCCTCTTTCTGCCGGGTAGATCAAATTTATCAGCCCGGAATCCTGTTTGAAAGTCCTGTTTACCCGTCTGTTCATCCTGCCTTTATTTCTCACTGTGTCTATAGGGACGGCTGCCGCCGCTGAATATGAGGGAGGAGAGGCCCGCTATGAATGGCGGGACAATCCGCTGTTTGAATACGCTCCCGGTATGTCCTATGAGTCCGTGGAAATGCTGGAGCAGGGTTCGGTACAGTCGCGTTATCCCTCGGCCTCCCTGTCTCTGAAGGCCAGCGGTACCGAGGGCCAGATCAATACCCTGACCCTGGATGGGGGCCCGGCGGCGCACACCCGGGTGGCCCTGGAAGGCAATGTCATCGAGTTCGGACAGAATCCCGTATTTGATACCAGTCTGCTCCCCCTGGAGCTCATGCCCCGGGTGGAGATCTACCGCAATAATTTCGGACCGCAGGGGATCACAGCCTCAGCCGGGATAGTCAATTACAGCCTGCAGAGCCTGTTCCGGGAAAACCTGGAAATCAGTTTGTCTGGGGGCAGCTTCGGTTTGTGGTCGGGCAAGGCTTTGTGGAACACGAAATTTACCGGGGGAGTGCAGGCGACCTGGGGGCTGTCCTACCGCCAGGCTGATAATGCCTTTCCCTATTCCAATCTGTACGGCCAGGAACTGCGCATGGAGAACATGGACTTCCACAAGGTATCCCTGCTCCAGCAGCTCAAAAGCCCCCACTGGAAAATAGACAACTCTCTCAGCTGGAAAGAAGCCGGTACGGGGATCCTCTATTCCGCCACCGCGCGGCAGGAGGACCTGCTCCTGCTCCTGGGCGCGCAATACCAGGCTACCAATATCAGCCTGCAGGCACACTATGCCTACTGGGACAACCAGTACCGGGACAGCACCACTGACCGGCACCACAACCACAGTCTCAAACTGGATATGGAACGGGACTGGAAAACAGCCCCCTGGAGCCTGCGTCTCAACCTCAGGAACAACACCGCTTACCTGGAGAGCACAAAAGTAGGCCAACGCTGGGATGATGAAATCCTGCTATCCCTGCTCAATAAGTTTAAAATATCTGACTGGATCATACAGGCGGACCTGAGCGCCAGTGAATCCCTGCAGCAGGGCCCCGCTCTCATCCCCGGACTGGGTGTAGGATGGTCTCCCCTGCCCCTGTGGGGACTGGACGCCCGACTCAGCCGGGTGTTTCAGCGGCCTTCTTTTAACGATCTGTACTGGCCGGAGGACTCCTGGTCAGCCGGCAACCCTGCCCTACGGCCGGAAACAGGCTGGCAGGTGAAATGCAGCCTGCATGTCTTCCTGCTTCCTCTGAGGCTGGAGCTGTCCTGGCTGTACAATAATCTGAGCGATATGATACTATGGACGGACCAAAGCGGCAAATGGCGCCCGGAAAACCAGGGGCTGACCCGGGTATCCTCCCTCACTGTGTCTGGGGAATGGAAGCATCTGGGTAAAAAAGTACTATGGACGGTGAGCGGCTCCTGGAGCTGGACCAGGACCCTGGATAATGATCCTGTGTCGCCCTGGTACCAGACCACTCTGCCCTACAGCCCCGAACACAAGGCAGACCTCTCCCTCAAAGCTTCTCAAAAGAAAGTGTGGGGAGCGGGACTGCACCTGCGCTATACCGGCCTGCGCTACGTCACTGCCTCTCATAGTGTCAGCCTACCAGCCTACCTCATCCTGGACCTCAATGTGGAAGTACTGTGGTTTTATATTTCGCTCAACAACCTCCTGGATATGCGCGTAGAAGATGTCCAGGGTTTTGCCCAGCCCGGCCGTAATGTCGAAGCCGGGGTCGTTTTTAAAATATGATTTCAAGGAGAATAGAGATGCTTAGGAAGTATAGAGGACTGACCTTATTATTACTCAGTTTTATTTCCGCTTGCGGTTTATTTGATCAGAACCCGCCCCTGAACACCGATCCCGTAAACAAAGGCACGTTATTAGTAATTGATGAAGCCAATCAGGTCATGAACTCCATAGACCTGAATACAGACATACCCCGGTTTTATTCCTATGTAGGCCCGGCGGCCAACCAGATACTGGTGGAAGGGGACTATGCCTATCTGGCGGTATCTTCTTCGCATACCATCCTCAAAATGGATCTGGCCCAGGGGGGAGCTCCTTTGACCTACAGCTTTTACGGCGCTCCCAATCCCTACATGATGGCCCTGGATGCTGACCGGTTATACGTGACCCTGGCAGCGGGAAATGAGCTGGCAGTTTTTGATAAAGTCACTATGGACCTGATCACTAACCTGTCTCTGTCCAGCGGTACCTATCCCCAGGGGGTAGCGGTTGATTCCAACCGGGTGTATATTTCGACCAGCCTGGGCTACTATGGCTGGACTGACCCCCGCAATTATTCCAACAGCCAGATACTGGTCCTGGATAAAGCCGGTTTCACCAACATCACCAATATCACGGTACATAATAATCCCCATCAGCTTCAGCTGATCTCGAATCAGATATACTTCACCGCGACATCCCAGTATAACGGTACGGGAAAAGTACAATCCCTGTCCACATCTGACTACAGTGTGGGTGATTTAACTCTCTTGGCCGCGGTCACTCCTGCATATATTAAGCTGGATGGCAGCTGGATATACGTGACTGACGATAATTATACCGGAAACGGGGGGCTGTATCTGTGGGATACCCACACGGGAATTACCAATCACCTGCTTAGCGGGAAAGGCTTAAAAGGGATTGCCAGTGACATCAGCAATATCTACTGCTCAGAAGCCTATGGCGGGAATAAAGTCTATATTATCAGAAAAAGTGACTACCAGATAACCACCCTGTCCAATACCGGAGGGGGAGACATGGCGCTGTACCGCTAAACTATTCTGCTCTAAAAAAAGCCCCGTGGTATAAACGGGGCTTTTTCTCTTTTAATCTTCTTCATCACTCTCAGAGCCTGTGCCCAGGCCGTATTCTTCCAGCTTGCGCAGCAGGGTCTTGCGTCCTATAGACAGGACCCGCGCCGCTTTGGATTTGTTGCCATTGACAGAACTCAGGGTAGCCAGGATAGCCTGTTTTTCTATATCGGCCAGGGATTGCCCCACATCCAGCTGGAGCTTGGAGTCACCCTGGTAGTCCCGGATGGCGGGGGGGAGGGAGTCCAGTTCTATGCTATCCCCCTGGGAAAACACCACCAGATTTTCTATCACATTCTGCAGTTCGCGGATATTTCCGGGCCAGGAGTAGCTCTCCAGCCGGGCCAGTGCGGCTTTGGCAAAAGTACGTACATTGCGGGTGTGTTTGCGGTTGAAATCCTGCAGGAAATGCTGGGCCAGGAGGATGATGTCCTCCCTCCTTTCAGCCAGACTGGGCATGGGGATGTGTACCACATTGAGACGGTAGTAGAGGTCTTCCCGGAATCGTCCCGCTTCGACTTCAGCCTTTAGGTCTTTGTTGGTAGCAGCTATCACCCTGAGGTTTACAGAAATGGTTTCTTCTCCCCCCAGCCGTTCAAACTCCCGTTCCTGCAATACCCGGAGCAGTTTGACCTGGGTGACCTGGGATATCTCCCCTATTTCATCCAGCAGGATGGTACCGCCGTCGGCCAGTTCGAAACGGCCCTTTTTTCGCGCCACCGCACCGGTAAAGGCGCCTTTTTCGTGACCGAACAGTTCACTCTCTAAAAGGGTATCAGGCAGGGCAGCGCAATGTACCTTGATAAAGGGGCCGTCACGGCGGGGGCTGTTGCGGTGGATAGCTGAGGCTATGACTTCTTTACCGGTACCGCTCTGTCCCGTGATCAGTACCGAGGCGTCGGTGGGGGCTACCTGCCTGACCATGTCCAGTACCCTGCCCAGGGCCGGGGAATTCCCGATGATATTGTCAAACTGATAACGGGCGTCGACCATTTCTTCCAGCTGTTCCTGACGGAGACGGCGCTTCTGTTCATCCAGAGCCCGGTGCAGAACCAGGACCAGTTTATCAATATTGACGGGCTTGGTCATAAAATCATAGGCGCCGCGTTTCATGCTCTCTACCGCGTCATCCAATCCGCCGTGCCCGGTCAACACGATGACAGGAGTGCCGGGCTGCTGGCCCTGGACCCTCTGCAGGAATTCCAGTCCCCCGATCTTGGGCATACGCAGGTCTAATATGACCGCGTCGGCGCCCAGGGTGGTCAGTTTATCCAGACCATCCTGCCCGTCTTCTGCGGTGATGACATCAAAAGCTTCCATTTTGAGCCCCATACGCAGAGCTTCACGAATGTTTTTTTCATCATCAATGACCAGGACTACCGGTTTATCCATTGCTGTCCCCTGTATCTATTTGACATATTATAGTCCATTCTGATACGTTTTGCAATTTCAGAAGGCTTTGACAAATACCATAATTCAGGATAATATATATCTTCCAATAATGAGAGACAGGTATACATGATAAACTTAAAAGAAAAACCTCATTTTTTAATCTTGATCGGAATGTACCTCATTACTTTTTCCATCTTCGTTCTCATGATTCTACAGGCTTATGTTTTACCCGGGCACGCCGGTAAAGCACTTACCATCCCGGCCTGGTTATTATACAGCCTGGCTGTCATTCCTCTGGTGGTTATCGTTCTCCGGCTTATTATTCACCGGGGTCAATCTTCCCTGGAAGAAAACAGCAATCTGTTATTTATTTCCGGCTTTTTGTTTTTACCTATCCCATCTATCTTTGTAATCTATTTTATTTTGTTTTTTATACTGCGCATGTTCCCTCAATTTATACATAAAGATTTTATAAAAACAAACTGGAAAAAAGAGTACTGGATCCTGGTGGTATTTATAATTTCAGCGACTGTATCCGCCATACTAAGCCAATATAAAGCGGAAGCCTTTTCTTCCCTTATCATCTTTGTGTTATATCTGTTTATCCTGATCTACTTTTCGGGTCATGATAAACCTTTATTTCAGGAAAGACAATTCCCCTCCATGATCGCGCATGGTATCATTTTGTGGTCGGCTTTTGCCATTCTGCATTATTTTATCAATAAAGACCTACAGCTAAGTTTTATGCACTCTGTGATACAAACCTACATACCCCGTCAAAGCAACTACATATTAATCTCCATATTCAAATATACTTCCATGACTGCCTGGATTTTCGCCCTGGGGATTCTGGTACTAGTGAATGATTTATTGGCAAATTTAAAAAAGCTAAAATGGTATGACCTGATACTTAGTGTAGCCGCTCTGGTTCTGGGGCTGACACTGATCATACTGAGCAGAGGCAGAGCCGCGTTTATCATCCTAATCTTTGGCTTCAGTGCCTTGATCATCGCCCATAAAAAATGGCTGTTGTCGGTGATTCTGGTAGTTTGTGTAGCCATGGTACCCTTCATCCCCAATCCTAAAATTCAGACTACCCTGCGGTTTATTACCAATCCACGTCATATCCCCAATATGCAGGGACGTTTTAATCAATACCAGGCAGGAAAAGAGCTCAGGGATAAATACGGGAGATGGTGGGGCATCGGCCTGATGAATTTCACCCACCATTATCAAAAAGATTATCCTGAAAAATACAAATTTGCCCCGGTGGATTTTATACACGGGTTGTATATCTCACTACTGACTGAGACCGGAATTATAGGCGCTTTCCTTTTCTTTGGATATCTGTTATCTTTATTGATAGGTTTGTTCAGGAAAAAGTTCAAATCCAACCGATACAGAAATCTGAGCATTGCTTTCTTTTTCGCTTTATTAGGGGTATCCAGTTTTGATTCTATACTCTATAATGTGCAGGTGGGTATCCTGTTCTGGATCATGGTAGGTTTTGGCTTTAATAAACAGTATGTATTGTCTGACAATAAGGAAGTAAATTTATGAAAGATACGATACTCTTCACCAGCGACTGCTTCAGCGAAGACCGGAACGCCTCACTGATCGCCCAGGAACTGCAGCAGATTTTTAAGAAAGAAAAGAAATCATTAAATATTGCAGGTGCCTCCCTGGTCAGTGAAGGCAATGATTACAAGGCCCGGGGTATTGAAGTGATCACGGATTCCTATGTCCCGCCCTCCGGGGGTTTTGCCACTCAGAGCATAGGAGGATTTCTGGCTGACCTCTTTTCGGGCAGTCTGAGTATCCCCGGTAAATTTGTAAAGACTATTAAGAAACAAAAAGACAAGTTCAAACTGGCTGTGGTTATAGGAGATGTTTTTCTGTTATGGCTGACTTCCCGGGCATTAAAAGGCACCGGGGTTCCCATCCTGTTTTACGTGCATTCCAAATCTGACTATATTGAACCTCACTACAAAATTGAAGAAAGAATCATTAAGAAGATCGCTTCCGATATTTTTGCCAGGGATCAGTTTTCAGCTGATAATCTGGTCAGACACGGACTTCCCGCACAATTCCTGGGTTCAGTGATCATGGATGATCTGAAACCCGGCCCGGATGACTTAAAACTGAATAAAAAAATCCCCACTATAGGCCTGATGCCGGGAACCAGAGGCGAAGCTTTGGATAATTTTCTGCTTATCCTGCAGACGGTAGAGCTCCTGGCACAAAAACGTGACCTCAATTTTGCCACTGCCATGGTGGGCTCGATTACCGATGGGATGATCCGGGAGAAAACTGCCCCGCAGGGATGGACCTGGTCAGAAGAAAAACCACACTCCGCTATCCAAAAAGGAAAAGCCAAAGTATATATCGCACGCCGCGCTTTTATTAACGTGGTGGAAGCCTCTACCGTACTGATCGGGCTGACTGGTGCCGCCAATGAGCAGGCTGTAGGCCTGGGTAAACCCGTGATAGCTTTTACCGGAATCGGCCCTCAGACCACCAGACGCCGCTTTACCGAACAGGAAAGGCTCCTGGGAGGCGGTATGAAATACGTACCTGAATTTCCCCTGGGGGTAGCCCAGGCAGTAGAACAGCTCCTGGATGATCCCAAAGCCAGGGAACAAATGGGTAAGCTGGGTAAAGAGAGAATGGGAGGTGCTGGTGGCGCCGGCAAAATCGCGGCTTTTATCTTCAAGAAATATCTCTCAGCAGAATGAACCCGGATTATTAAAATGAAAGCTAGCCATTACCTGATTACCGGTGGTGCGGGATTTATCGGGTCTCATTTAGTAGCCAGATTGCTGCAG
Organism: uncultured Brevinematales bacterium; assembly: GCA_964428015.1. Lineage (GTDB taxonomy): Bacteria > Spirochaetota > Brevinematia > Brevinematales > CAYRWR01 > CAYRWR01. The sequence continues at coordinate 10,010 of CAYRWR010000042.1, forward strand.
GAACCAGGGGTCGAAATAACTGTGCTGGATGACCTGTCCAGCGGTTCCAGGTCTAATCTGCCTGACCACCCTTCCCTTCATTTCATGCAGGCTTCGGTTACCGATAATACGGCTTTGGATAAGATCTTTACCAATAACACATTTGATGCGGTTATCCACCTGGCGGCTATTGCTTCAGTGCAGGAATGCCTGCATCACCCCCTGGCCTCTCATCAGGTAAACACGGTGTCTACACTCCAGCTTTTGGAAAAAGCCCGATCGCAGAACCCTACTCCCCGGTTTATTTTTGCCAGTTCTGCCGCAGTCTATGGTGATGAACCCTCTTTGCCTAAAATGGAATCCAGCCCGGTCAAACCCATCAGCCCCTATGGAGTGGATAAATACAGTTCAGAAAGACATGTCCTGAATTACAGCCATCTCTTTGGCCTTGACACATATGCCTTTCGATTCTTTAATGTATATGGGCCCCGGCAAAATCCTGCTTCACCTTATTCCGGAGTTTTATCGATATTTCTGGATCAATACATGAAAAATGATATCCCCCGGATCAGAATTTATGGTGATGGTTTACAGACCAGGGATTTTGTCTATGTCGAAGATGTGATCCAGGCTATTTATTTGGCCATCCTGGGTAAGCTGGAATCAGGACAGGTGTATAATGTAGCCACTGGAACCGAGTCCAGCCTGAAAGATATCATAGATATATTAAGTGAGATGACCGGTAAACAGCCCCGGGTAGAATTCCTGCCGGAAAGGAGCGGGGATATCAGATATTCAAGGGCGGATATAACATTATTAAAATCATTTTCCTATTTTCCCAAATTCACTATTAAACAAGGTCTCAGTTCATATTTGAATTATTTTTAATAATACCCTGTTCATATAGGTCCCGGAGACTTTTCTCATAGGTCTCTATAGAAAATGTGCTGATTATTTTTTCCAGATCTCTATCCGGCATTCTGCCCTTTTCAATATCCTGCCGCATAGATTCCAGGGCGGTTCGGAGACTTTCAGCATTCATCTCAAAATAATACACCGCACCGCAGATATCTCCCATTTCTTTCATTCCAAACCGGGGTAAAGTCAGAATACGGAGTCCATTTAATGCGGCTTCGACTATAGTGAGGGGCGCAGTCTCATTCAGGGAACAAAGCACCAGTGCATGATACTGGGGCATTATTTTCATGACCTCAGCATGGTCCCTCCGGCCCCACAGCTCCACTTCCATCTGATTTTTTGTGCTTTTTATTTGTTGCACAAGCGCTGCCTGGTCTGGTCCATCCCCAATAATATCCAAATGAATATTTTTAACCTGTGCCTGGAGCAGTATATCCAGAAATTCTGTAAGATTCTTTTCTTTGGAAATTCTACCCACAAATAGCAGCCTGATTTTATCTTTGGTATTAACTGCGCTAACTGTTGACTGTTTCTTTAATTTTTCCAATTCTCCCATGGGATTTCTCAGAACACTGGTACGGACTTTTGCTGTTATGTCAGACAGCATATCCGCTACTCTCTGGCTGGGGGAAACTATAACATCAAACACATGCTGAAGTCCTAGAATCTTATAAGCTAAAAACCATTGCAGTTTTTTCATAGCACTATGCAGGATTGATCTGTGATCCCATTTATAGCATAATAATTGGTGCAGATTGGGTTTCTGCAATAAAACCTGTGGTTTATTGGTAAATCGACGATACCGGATTAAGATGGAATTGGGACATAATAGATGGGAATCATGGGCGGTATATATAACCCTGGTGTCAGGATGATTTTTTTTATAATGCCGGATGGACATCAGGATGGAAGGGGATAAAATATGGTAATAACCGTGGATATGGATGATATCCGGGGAACATTCAGACAATTTTTTCTGCAATAATCTATAATTTTTGCCGGAATATATATAATCCAGAAAAGAGTCAGCAGTAGAATAGTTTTCCGTCCCGAAGAATTTTTCCACCTGATATCGTTTTTTCATCAATTCTGCGGTATCACGGAAGACGGATTCTGCTCCCCCCGCGATATTAAAATCATTTATATATAGAATTGTCTTCGCCATAATCAACCTTTCAATTACCTATTTACAACTGAATATGCTAACAATATTTGTGCCTCTGTTTTCTGTGTATTCTCATACCTGCTGCCGGCAATAGACAATCCCAGCAGAATGGTAAAAGGCAGCATCTGCGATGGTGTAAATAAACGATGCTCCGTAAAGGAAGAAAGTATAGCCACCCAGAATGCCAGAAATAAAGCTGAACCCACCCAACTGTCTTTTATTGTAAGCAGATACTTTCTGACTTCTGATAAAAAGAGCAACAGCAGGATCAGCCCCACTATACCGGTCTCAGCCAGGACATGGTAAAACGAATGGTGGGCGTGAGCAGCATCATAATGGAAGTCTTCAGGTTTATTCTGCATGTATAAATGAGGTATTCCCTCCAGTTTATAGGGCACATCATTATAACTGCCGAAACCAGTACCTATGAGAGGACTTTGAGTAAATAAATAAATAGCCCGTGGCCATAAGTTGAAAAGTCTATCATTTAATGTATCAGCACGATGACCAAGGATTTTGGGAGCATTATTTTTAGTAACTCCCTTGGTATAATGCATATGAAATACCCAACCTGCCAGAAGAACTTGGGCTATAAATAATGAAATTACTATTGTTTTATGCCAGTACTTTTTCATATCAAAAATACCAATAAACACTGCTATAAAAAGGGCTGCCACACTCCCTCTGGAATCAGTCAGCCATAATGCAATTAAATGAATTGAGAAAACCGCTAAATTGAGAAGGTTCCTTTTTTTCAACAGGAGTCCCAAAGAAAAAGCACTCATCATGGCAAAAAAACCGCCAGCTGCATTATGCGCTATAAAGAGTGAATGAAAAATGTTATTTTCATAGAGAAAAAGACTCCCACCGGTAATAGCAAAAATTACCAGCAAGACCAGATTTATACAAGCAGCAAAAATTAGAAATGATTGAAAAATCGTTCTCAAATCTAATTTCACCTTCACCAATGATATGATAAACAAAGGAAAAAAAGTTATGAATACATTCCCATCCCTGCGATAAAAACTTAGACTATATAATGAGGAGGGATGATACAGGATGATTAACCATATATAATAAAGAAAAAGTATTCCCAGTAAAAGGGTAATATTCGTAATGCTTTTTTGTCTGTACAAAAGAATTGGAATAAAAATAAAGAGTAAAAACATGGAAGCACTTATAGATACTAAATTTGTAACTGAAAAGAAGAGTGCAATTACGGCTATGATAATCGTAAAAAAAGTGGCATTTTTACGCCATTGAATGTTCGAAATAGAGAGTCCCATTAACGATTCCAGTCGCTGTCAGGATCAGTAATAAAACTCCATACCTGGTTCATTTTATTTTTCCAGGTAAGATGTTCTGCAGCAAATTTTGTGATTTCTCCCGATTTTCGGATAGAGACACATTGCTGGTAAAAAGATTCGATCTTATCAAAATCCAAATCACTTTCATTATTAGGAAATTCCATTATAAAGGGCAGCGTATTTGGACAGTCTACATCCCGATATCCAGTTATTACGGGAAGACCGGATCCCAAATAATGCCTGAATTTAAGAGTGGCACCTTCGTTAAGATTATTCCTGAACATTGCCAAAGACGCAATTCCTATATCAGAGCCGGCAATAATTTCGTTTATTTTTTCTTTATCTTTTATGTAACCATAGAATCGAATTGAAGGGTTTTCTATCTCAAAGCTGTTGTCATAACCAACTATGTGAATGAGAAATTTTTCCTGATTCTTACTATGCGCAAAAGATTGGAGCAATCTATCCAGACCATGCCAGGCCATCCCTGCGCTCCCCATAAACAGTAGATTGATTTTGTTATTAGTGGGGGTATGCTTAATAAATTGTATGTCCTGAGGATTTATACCATTTCCTATTACCATCCCTGGTTTCTTATTAAATTCCTTTTCATACTCCAGAATTTCGTTTGTTACTGCAATAAATCCTGTTACTTTTTTTAAATATTTTCTTGCCAGAAATTTTTCCAGAACCCATCTCATCTTGGAAATATTACGCATTTCCTGTATGATTTTACTTTGAATCTCTACAAATACCGGAGCCTGCGCAGCAAGTTTGCTGTATAAATTGAAAAAAAACATCCTGTCTCTAATATATATATAATCAGGTTTCAACTCTTTTAGTTTATTGACTACATAAGTGATGAGTTTTCGATAGGCAGAAATACTTCTGGGAGTTTTTTTCTGTCCTGCAGGGAATACATACACTTTACTTTCACTTTCCAGGTTGTTTTCCCGATCTTCCAGCCCCATCTGCATAAGATGTACATTGACTCCCAAATCCAAAAGGGCTTTTTTTTGAGAATTAATCTTATTGATCACCCCTCGTTCTTCCGGGAAAAATATGGGTGTAATATATACCAACAATTTCAAATAAATTTCCTTTAAGCAATCAAATACTTGATAATATTTTCAGCTGCATTTCCATCACCAAAAATCCGGGAAAGATTTTTATTTGGATTAAAATCATTCTCAATTATATTATAACTATCCAGAATCTTTTCTTCATCAGCCGAAGTAATAAAATTCCATCCGGCAGATACTGTTTCCAACCACTCTGTTTCATCACGCATAGTAATACAGGGGACTTTGAGAAAAAAGGCTTCTTTCTGGATCCCGCCAGAATCAGTAATGATGACACTCGCGTTGGATTCAAGATTTATCATATCCAAATACCCAACCGGCTCAATAATAGTTACATTTGCCGGAATTTTTATATTATACTGTGAAATATATTTTTTTGTTCGAGGATGTAGGGTCAAAATAATTTTTTTGGAAATTGTTTTAAAAGCTGAGAAAATACTTTGCAAGCGTTGAGGGTCATCTGTATTCTCTGCTCTATGAATGGTAGATAACAAATATTCGCCCTGATTTAAGGAAAGCTGTTTAAGAATTGCAGATTGCTTTTTGGACATCTCTGTATAAAAAAGTACTGCGTCATACATAATATCACCGGTATTTTTTACAACCAGATTCTTGTGATGTAAATATTTTCCTGGTTTTTGATCAAAAATATTTTCTTTTTGTAAATTTGCAATAGCCAGATCAGTAGGACAAAACAAATAGGATGCTATGTGATCTGTCAAAAGTCTGTTTTGTTCCTCCGGCATGAACATATTGAAACTGCGTAATCCCGCTTCAACATGTGCCACTGGAATATGCATTTTGGTAGCTGTTATTGCACCTGCCAGAGTAGAATTGGTATCTCCATAAACTAATAAAACATCCGGTTTCACTTCTACTAATATTTTTTCCAATGATTTCATGATGTCACCCGTCTGTACAGCGTGTGAACCGGAACCCACATTTAAATGAAATTGAGGAGAAGGAATATCTAATTCCTGAAAAAAAATATCAGACATATTTTTATCATAGTGCTGGCCGGTATGGACTATTATTTCCTGGATCTGAGAATTTGTTTTCAGATATCTACTGAGGGCCGCTGCTTTTACAAACTGAGGCCTGGCCCCAATCACAGTAACAATTTTCATGATTTTTACCGGACCTTATAATTTATATATTTGGTCAGTAGGTTCTGGATACACATTTCTGAGATCAACTATTAATTTAGCATTCTTTTGTATAAAACCTAAATCAAATACTTTGTGGTAAGTTGTAAACACAACACAGTCCATGGAGTTTATCATATCCATACTCAAAGCAGTGTTATTTAACCGTTTACCGGTTGGAGTCTTTATTTCAGGAATATAGGGGTCATGATAATAAACTTCTCCACCTTTTTTGATAATCTCATCAATTATTTTCAATGCAGGTGACTCTCTCTCATCACCTATATCACCTTTATAAGCTACTCCCATGAATAATATTTTTGATCCATTCACAGCCTTTTTATGGCGGTTTAGTGCTGAGGTGATCTTTATTGTCATGCGGTGAGGCTGCAGATTATCGATATGCCCGGCGGTATGAATCATGGTCAGGTCAAAATCATAATTTTTAGCAATGTATTCCAGATAAAATGGATCCAAAGGGATACAATGACCGCCTATACCTGGACCCGGGTAGAAAGCCTGAAAGCCATAGGGTTTGGTTTTTGCGGCTTCGATTACTTCCCAGATATTAATATCCATTTTCCCGCATAAAAGTGCAATTTCATTTATCATAGAAATATTAATCAGTCTGTAGGTATTCTCTAATATTTTAACCATTTCTGCCACCCGGGGTGAACTCACCACTTGGACTGTCTGTATGGCTTTTTGATACAACAGAAGACCAATCTCTCTGGCTTCTTCCGATAATCCCCCCAGGACCTTAGGGGTATTTTCCGTTTTATAGGTTTTGTTGCCCGGATCGACCCGTTCCGGAGAATATGCCAGGAAAAAATCCAGTCCGGCTTTTTTACCTGATGTTTTCTCAAGAATAGGCAGCATATAGTTTTCTGTAGTAGTAGGATAGGTTGTTGATTCCAGGGCAATAAAAACCCCTGTTTTCATATAAGCTCCAATCTCCTCACAGGCGGACTTGATGTAGCTCATATCCGGTTCTTTAAACTGATCCAGAGGAGTAGGGACGCAGATGAGTACTGCATCACATTCTCTGATTCTGCTGAAATCAGCCGATGCTTCCAGAATTTTACTTTGTACAGTCTGTTTTAATTCTTCATCATTGACATCAGCTATATAGTTTTCACCGGAATTTACTTTATCTGCTTTAGCCTGTGATTTTTCGAATCCTAGGACCCGGATACCTTTTTTGGCAAAAGCGACTGCCAGAGGGAGACCGACATAGCCCAGGCCCATGATCCCAATCACTTCTTTGTTTTGTTTTATTTTTTCTATGAGTTGCGTAGCTGTATTATTCATATCATCACCTAACATTTGTATTCATAATAGTTTATCAGATTCTAAGCGGATTATCAACTAATAAATTAATCCCTGTTATTGTAGTTTTTGTCTATCCAATTCTTATAATCCCCGGAGCGTACATGATTGATCCACTCCGGGTTTTCTAAATACCAGGAGATAGTTTGTTCCAGGCCTTCTTCAAAAACCACACTTTGTTTCCAGGACAGTTCTGCTTTTATTTTATCACAATTGATAGCATAACGCCGATCATGTCCCAGACGATCCTTGACATAAGTGATCAGGTCCTGGTAATGGGAAAGCGGCTTGCCGGTCTTCTCCGCCAGGATTGTGCAGATCAGATTGACAATTTCAATGTTTGGACGGTCATTTTCGCCGCCGACATTGTATTTTTCACCCAGCTTACCATTTTTCAGGATTTTCAAAACTGCAGTGGCATGATCCCGTACAAATAACCAGTCCCTGACATTGAGTCCGTCCCCATATACCGGTAGCGGCTTTCCTTCCAGAGCATTCAGAATCATAAGAGGGATCAGTTTTTCAGGAAACTGATAAGGACCGTAATTATTGGAACAGTTGCTGAGTGTAACCGGAAGCCCATAAGTATGCAGGTAAGACATAACTAAATGGTCAGATGAAGCCTTGGAAGCTGAGTAGGGACTGCGAGGGTCGTAAGAGGTGTTTTCATAAAAATATCCGGTTTCACCCAAAGAGCCGTAGACTTCGTCGGTAGAAATGTGATGAAATAACACATCATCTCTGTTTTTCCAGCTTTGACGGGCAGCTTCCAACAACTGAAAGGTACCCAGAATATTAGTCTGGATAAATTCAGCCGGTCCCAGTATAGAACGGTCCACATGTGATTCCGCGGCAAAATGTACTATGGTATCAATTTCGTATTTTTGGATTATTTGAAATATACGTTCATAGTCACAAATATCCTGCTTTTCGAAAAAATATCTCGAACCGGAATACTGCCGGGAAATGTCCTCCAAAGATTCCAGATTTCCCGCGTAAGTCAGTTTATCCAGGTTTATTATTCTGCCCTGAAAGTCCTGATCTCTGAAAAATTCCCGTATAAAATTGACACCGATAAAACCAGCGCCACCTGTGACCAGGATATTTTTAAGAAGTCTCATAGCTTCCCCAATATTTTTGATCTTTCTGATTTATTCAGAATATGTATCTAATACAAACTGTAAATATTTTTTATAAGAGTTGCCCGGCAGATTGTTTATAATCCTCTGATACTGCTCGAGGTTGATGAATTTCATCCTAAGGGCAATTTCTTCAATACAACTGATCTTCAAACCCTGACGTTTCTCTATGGTTTCAATGAAATTTGCGGCCTGCAGCATACTGTCATGTGTGCCTGTATCCAGCCAGGCAAAACCCCGTCCAAAAAGCTCCACCTGGAGCTGACTTTGTGCCAGGTATTCATTCAGAACTGAGGTGATTTCATATTCTCCCCGGGGAGATTTTTTAATTTGCTCTGCAATCTCAACCACCCGATTGTCAAAGAAATATAAACCCGGTATAGCGTAATTGGATTTGGGATTAACCGGTTTTTCTTCAATAGATCGTACATTCATCTCTTTATCAAATTCAACTACTCCATATTCTGAAGGATCACTTACCCAGTAGCCGAAAATTTTTGCCCCGCTTTCCAGGGATGCTTTTGATTGTAATAGTCGTCCAAATCCATAACCATAAAAGATGTTGTCGCCAAGAATGAGGCAAACATTATCATTACCGATAAACTGTTTCCCCAGGGTAAAGGCTTGAGCCAGTCCTTCCGGTGCAGGCTGAACTTTGTAAGTAATGTTCAGGCCTAACTCTTCCCCTGATCCCAGGAGTCCCTCAATGCGGGGAAGATTTACCGGATCTGAAATAATCAGAATCTCCCGGATACCCGAGAGCATAAGAACAGAAAGGGGGTAATAAATCAGAGGTTTGTCATATATAGGTAGAAGTTGTTTACTCACCACTTTTGTTAAAGGGTATAATCGAGTACCAAACCCACCCGCCAGTATAATTCCTTTCATAATACCTCTTTTTATTTAAATGTATGTGTCATTTGCATAGTATCAAAGTCCACCGGCATCTGAACCGGCTGCCCGGTTTTCATAGACTGGTAGATCGCTAAAATTATCTCCAGAGCTTTCTTTCCTTTCTCCCCACTGATAAAAGGCTCCCGGCCTTCATCCAGGGCCATAATAAAATCATGGTAGAGAGGCGTGTGCCCAAACCCATATACTGTAGGTGGATTTTTTACATCCTGTGACAGCATTTTTTCTTCAGGGTCACCTTTTTCAGCACTATCCGAAAACCTCCATGTCTCGAGCCGGTTGACTGCCAGGCCTCCGATGACCACACTGCCTCTTTCCCCAAACAGACTCAGAGTTTCGTTCAGATTTTTGGGATAAATATCTGCGGTACCTTCGATTATCCCCACGGCTCCACTGGAAAATTCCAACATAGCAGCCCCGAAATCTTCTGCTTCAATGGGCCGAAGAAACCGGCGGGTGACTCCGTGTACTTTGACCACATCTTCTCCCATCAGCCATTGAATCAGGTCGATTCCATGGGTGCACTGATTCATCAAAGTACCCCCGTCCAGTGCCCAGGTACCTCTCCAGGGGGCCTGAGAATAGTATTCCCCATTCCTGTTCCATCTGACCTGGATCATCCCATGAAGCATCCGCCCGAATCTGCCTGCCTGAAGCGCTTCCCAGGTCTGCTGAACCGGTGTATTAAACCGATTCTGGAAGCATACGGCTAATCTTTTATTCTGCTTTTTGGCCGTATTAATCATGCGGTCCGCATCCCGGGTGGATAATGCCATTGGTTTTTCTACTATCACATGTGCCCCTGCGTTGAGGGCATCTATAGTAATATCCGGATGATAACCGGATTCAGTGGCTATGGCTATAATATCAGGTTTTTGTTCCAGTATTTTTTTATAATCACTGGTGACTGACACTGCACCTGAGGGTATATCCTTTAGATACAGATCTTTTTTTTCCTGGGCCCGCTCTATTTTAGTATCGCAGACACCGATCAATTCCAATCGCTCTTTATTTGCCACTATGGCCTCGATATGTTTAAAGGATATCCGGCCGCATCCGATTATAGCTACTTTATACTTCATTTTCTCACCAATCCTGTCTCTGTTTTCTGATAGGAATTACCGCAGCTGTCACAGCTTAGTGTATCATTCAGGGTGTTACCGCACTCACACATCCATCCGTGCTGACGGGCCGGATTGCCAAAGACCAAAGCATGGTCGGGAACATCCCGGGTGACCACAGACCCCGCACCTATAAAACTGAATCTCCCCAGGGTATTCCCGCATACAATAGTGGCATTGGCGCCGATAGTACTACCGGTTTTGACCCGGGTCTCTTTGTATTCGCTTTTTCTCTCAATCAATGCCCGGGGATTTACCACATTGGTAAACACACAGGATGGACCACAAAAAACACCATCTTCCAGTATTACTCTATCATATACTGAAACATTATTCTGAATCTTTACATTATTGCCCACTTCCGCTCTGGGGCTAATCACTACATTCTGGCCTATCCGGCAGTTTTCCCCGATTTTTGCCCCGGACATAATATGAGAAAAGTGCCAGATGGTTGTACCAGCTCCGATAATCGCATCTGCATCAATATAACTGGAAACATGTACCTGATAATTACCATTTCCAACTTTTATTTTTTTTACTTCAGACATATAACCTCATTAATACTCTCAAAGAGTATTTCATATTTCTTCGTAATATTAGCTATTACTATAAAAACTTTTATTACCTATGATTATCAATCAAATTCTGATATTTTTCAAACATTCTTTTCCCATAACTAAGATATGAGGCATGTTTAACTTTTTGGGATATTTCCGTACGGTCAAATTGGTTATATCTTTGCAACATATTTAAAAGCTGTTCTTTAAATTGTTCTATATTAAAAGGATCAAAAAGATATCCCACTTTTTTATCTACCATTTCAGGAATACCCCCCACTTCACTACCTAACACTGGTAGTCCACAGGCCATGGCCTCAATCAACACGCAAGGCATTCCTTCAGCAAAAGATGGTATTATAAAAAAATCCCCGTTTTGCATTTCCAATGCTATATTTTCAAGTGATTTTTTTCCTAAAAATTCAATATTTTTGGAAATCCCTAATTTTTGTGCAATATCTTTATACATTTCTAATCCGTTTCCATAGCCAATGACCCTAACTTTAAGTCGATTGCGAAATTCAGGATCAATCAAAGAAACAGCTTGTAACAAGCCTTTTAGCCCCTTCCTATTATCTGTATTTAAAATTCCGCAAAAAACCGCATTTATAGTTTTAGCCTCTTTATAGGTTTTTGCATAGAAAAGAGAACCATCATAAATCGTATGCTCTACCTGCCCATTTTTTGGTTTCAATCCCATAGCAATAAATTGATTCAGTAAATCCTGACTAACACATATAAATATATCTGCAAAATGGGTAATCTTATAATATGCACGATATAGGTATTTTTTCCAACCGGGCACTTTTGATCCATGAACCTTTTGTATATCACTGGCTACTTCAGTATAAACAAATTTAGCCTTATATTTTTCTGATAATTTTTGTGCTAAAATTGCTGAAGGAAATACAACATACGAATGAAAGACATCAATATTGGGTGGTAAGGTTCCCTTCATCTTCCTGTAAAATTTGCTGATAATAAAACGATTTCTCAATTGTAAAAAAGGGAAAAATATCTTTTCCTTTAGGTCCAGGACATGGAGATCATTAGGCTTCTTCTGATATGTATTTGCTATCACTGAAGAATTATTACCAAATATTTTATTTTTTAACCATTTCATAATTTTTAATTTGGGTAGCTTTAAGTGATACCTATAAACCTCAAATCCCAGATACTCTTCTTTTTTTATTTGAAAAGAAGAAAAAAATACATTTTCATAAGTAATAAAGGGGTGTATAAGAATTACTTTTGTAGTAAATTTTTTTATCGCATTCGCGTGTTCCAATACAAAAACTCCATTGACGTTATCTTCAGAGGAAGGCAGCCATGAAGAAATAACCGCTACTGTCATTGAACCCCCTTTTCATTCGATAATAACAACCATTGATAATACTCTAAAATACCTGATTTTAGTTCTACTTGTGATGACCAGGAAATTAATTCCTGAATTTTTTGAATATTCAATATATTTTTCGCGACATCGACTTTTCTTCCTTTTGTATAGTTGATTTTCGATTTTGATCCAGTGATCTCAATTATATTTGATAAAACCTGGTTTATACTAAACCCTTTACCTGAACCCACATTCAGGGTTTCATTCCATTTATCAAATTGAATCAGAGTTACTATAGCTTCAACCAAATCCTGAACATGGATATAATCCCGAATAATTTCACCATCGCCCCATACTTCAAAATTTTGATTTTTCATTGCTTTGTTTACATTAACTGCAATTAGTCCTAAATTACTTTCAGGATTTTGACCAATCCCATACACATTGGATGGCCTAATGAGTAAGTAATTTATACCGCTGTGATGGTGGAAAAGTTTAATGTATTTTTCTATACTTAATTTCATCCACCCATAAACATTCAATGGATTACAATCATGTGTTTCAGAGTTGACTGCCTGTCCGTTGGCTCCATAAATACTTCCACCGGATGAAATAAAAACAATTTTATTTACATTTGAAACCTGCATAATATTAAGCAGGTTTATTGTTGAAATTAAATTTTCATTTATTACCTGTTCCATATTGTTCGATTTTGAATTTGGTAAAATGGTACTAACTGTATGATATACACATTCTATTGAATATTGCTCGAATATCTTGGTTAGTAGATCAGTATCATTAAAAGTTCCAGGAATATAAATAATAAAATCCTGATTGAGATTGAATATTTGATAATTTGGTTCTTTAAGATCCAGTATTATTATTTTCTTTTTCAGGTCTATCAATTTTTTCGTAATATGTGAACCAATAAATCCACTACCCCCTAAAATCAGATGATGATTCATCATTTAATCCTTTTATCTTAACTTTGGGATATGATTGTGACTGTACCGAATGAAACCATTGCAGCATACGAGCCGCAAATCTTTTTATTCTAATTTTAATCCTTTTTATCATAGTTGGATGAAATTTTATCATTCTCGAAAACTGATTTTCCAATTCAATATTATTGAGGCTTTTAATCCATTTTAAAATTTCATTAATGAGTTCAATTCTTTTATTGTGATCCGCCATAATTACTGCGTTTTCATAGCAAAGGATATAATCCTGCATTTTTTTCTCGAGATATGAATTGTATGCAGTATCCCAAAATGGATCATTTTGGTATTTTAATTGCATAGTGTTGAAATACATATCCATAACCTGAAAAAACTCACTAATTTCAAATCTTGCATTGTGGTATTTTGTTGTAGCCTGGTTAGGGGTTATCCTATAATACATCAAATTTTCATTTATAATTGCCACTTTATACTTTTTTGAAATTCTTAGCCACATTTCCAGATCTACCGCATGTCTGAATTCAGAATTAAAATTCCCAGTTTCCTTTAATATGGATTTCCTAATCATTACAGAGGGACAAGTAAGAAAGGAATTGGAATTTTTCATTAAGGCCAGGATTAATTCTTTATTATCTATAATAGGCCGGCCAGTAAGTTCCTCTGGAATTTTTGTTTTGCCGATAATTCTGTTTCGTTCATTTATAAAATAAACCAGTGTAAAAACTAAACCTGTATCCGGATATTTAGAATATTGATCAAGCTGTTTTTCTATCATTATTTCACTATACAAATCATCTGCGTGTAAAATATTTACAAAATCTCCTGTGCTTTTTTCCAGGCACTTATTCCAATTACCTACCATCCCAATATTTTCACTATTTTGATGCAAAATAATTTGTGGGTATTGTTCCTGCATTTTTTTTACTTTTTGGATTGTATTATCAGTCGAACAATTATCGACAACCATTATTTCTAGATTTTTATGCGTCTGTACCAACGCACTTCTCAGGACCATATCGATGTAATGTTCAGAATTAAAAGTCGGAATACAGATGCTTACCAGCGGCTGTTTATCCACAAAATTTCCTTATCAACGTATATTCTCTAATTTGCCCATGCTATACCCTTTTCACATGCAACTTTTGAATACCGGTTAATCTGATCGATGGAGTATTTCTTCATATCGATTGAAGAATCATAATAAGATTTATACCATTCTACAGTCTGTACAATGGCATCTTCATTACAATATCCTGGTTTCCAGCCCAAATCATATATAGCTTTACTGATATCAAGCTTTAAAAGGTTTGCCTCGTGAGGTTTGGGTGAAGTGTCTAAAATAACATCTCCTTTCCCCCAAACTTTGATGAATTTTTCTACCACTTTTTCCACAGATAAAATCGCATCATCAAATGGTCCAAAATTCCATGCTTGAGCATATTTTCCGGGATGTAAAACAGACTGCATAGCCAGCCATAAATATCCCGAAAGAGGTTCTAGTACAAATTCCCACGGTCTAATAGCTTGTGGATTGCGTATTGTGATACTCTTATTTTCAGATAGATACCTGGCACAATCAGGGATGAGACGGTCTTTAGCCCAATCCCCACCCCCTATCACATTACCCGCCCGTGCCGATACCAAAGACACCCCATGTTCATGTATTTTTTCCGGGGGGAAAAAAGATGACCTATAGGAAGCAGTCAGAATTTCAGAGCACCCTTTACTGGAACTATAAGGATCATGCCCCCCTAATCGATCATTTTCTCTGTATCCCCAATTCCACTCTTTATTTTCATAGCATTTGTCACTGGTGACATTAATGATAGTTTTTACTGAATTATTTTTGCGCACAGCTTCAAAAACGTTCAGGCTACCTACCACATTTGTGGAATAGGTTTCCACAGGGTCTGAATAAGATTGCCTGACCAGACTCTGGGCTGCTAAATGGAATATAATTTCCGGTTTATAGTCTGCAATTACCCCTGTCAGGGAATTTAAATCCCTAACATCTCCTTTGATATGTATTATATCATTCTCCAGACTGGTAACTTCAAACAGACTGGGACTAGTAGGAACACCTAATGAAAAACCTACGACATTTGCTCCCAGTTGTTTTAACCATAAACTCAGCCAAGCACCTTTAAATCCAGTATGTCCTGTTATTAACACTGATTTTCCACGATAAAATTGAACTAGTCTATTATCCATGTTGAACGTTCCAGGAATAGGGGATTTTTTCAGAAAAGGGGTCTAATCTGGAAATTTCATCCACTCTATGGGGAATCGTAGCACAATTTGCTACAATAGAAAAATCCGTCCCGAACCCTTTAAAGCCATTCCAAACATTTGCTGGCACTTTGACTAACAAATAGTTTTCATCACCCAGGAAAATTTCCATGAGATTTCCTTTGGTAGGAGAAGCTTCCCGGTCATCAAACAAAACCATTTTCACCATACCGTAAATTACCGCGTAATTCAATTTCATCTCACTATGTATATGCCAGGCTTTGATTATATCACGGTATACCTTAGAGAAATATATTTCCCCAAATTGCTCGAATATTTCTTCATCATTTCTCAGCATATGGAAAATGGCTCCCCTTTCATCGGGAATCTTTTCGATTTTTTTTATTTCTACCCCATTGATAGGTTGGCCTTTTACACCCTTTATAGTCATTAAATCCTGATTTTTAAAAACCATTAATTTCCTCCGCCAGCATAATATTGAAGTGTTTGGCTTAATCCTTGTTTTAAATCAAATTTACTTTTCCATTTCAGTTTTTCCCATGTTTTTCGAGGGTCACAATATGTGATTGGTATTTCCAATTGTGATGCAGGCCCCCATTTTTTATTGATAGAAGTTCCTAAAATTTCTTCCAGAGTGGAGACCACTTCCCGAATGCTGTAGGGAAATCCAGTCCCTACATTAAAATTATCATATTCTGTTTCCAAGGTGCCAATTGATTCTATTGCCGCTAAATATGCTGCGGCAATATCTTTAACATAAACAAAGTCTAATTTCTGGTATCCTTGTGAAAGTTCAATTTTTTCCTGACTCAATGCTTTTTTTATTAAGGAGGGTATCAGCTTATTTGGGTTATCATACTCTCCGTATGGTGTAAATATCTTCAACGTAATACCTTTAATATCAGACTTTTCACAAGTACCTTTCAATAAGGCTTCAAACGCTATTTTTGTCTGTGCGTAAAAATTAAAGGGGTTGGTTACAGCTTTATCTTCCTGAATAGGCAAATTAGCTATATCGTACTCAAAAAAAGTGCCTGTATTAATAAAATAGGGGACATTGTTTTTTACAGAGTGGTACAAAATCTGAGAAGGAAAAGCGATATTTACCTGCACCAAGGGATTTATATCGGACGATTCTTCATATTTTACGTAATGTGTAGCCATATGTATCACCATATCAAACCTATGATGTTCAAATAATTGTTCAATATCTAAAATATCAATATCAAATGTGGTAATATTATTTAATTCCTTTGTAATACGATATGTATCACTGTTCGACCGCTTGAGCAAAGTAATGTTAAATCCATTTTGAACTAAGAGCTTTAAAACCTGAGAGCCAATAAAACCTGTCCCTCCGGTTAATAAGATGTTTTTAATCATTCCAAACTTTCCATGGAGCATTTCCCTGAATCCACAAGTTTTCCAATTCTCTTTTATCCCTCAAAGTATCCATGGGTCTCCAGAAATCATTTAATTTATAAGCAGTGATCTGTTTTTCATTGGCAAGTTTCTCTAATGGCTCTTTTTCCCAAATAGAATTGTCACCATCAATATATTTAAAAATTTCCGGTTCCAGAACAAAGAAACCTCCATTAATAAAACCGGTATCGACAGTAGGTTTTTCGATAAAGGATGTTACCTGATTGTTTTGATCTAAAGTGATAGCACCAAATCTTCCTATTGGTTGAACCGTTGTCATAGTAACATATTTCTTGGACGCAATGTGGCTTTTCAATAAATCGTTAATATTGATCCTGGCTACACCATCGCCATAAGTCAACATAAATCTTTCATTTCCAATATAGGGCTGAATCCTTTTAATCCTACCACCGGTCATTGAATTTTCACCGGTATCGATGAGTGTGACTTTCCATTTTTCAACCTTTGAATTATGAATATCCAGGGAATTATCTGATAGATCGATAGTTACATCTGAATTATGAAGAAAGAAATTTGCAAAATATTCTTTAACAACATAACCCTTATAACCTAAACAAATAACAAACTCATTAAAACCATAATACGAATATATTTTCATTATATGCCACAATATAGGTAAACCGCCAATTTCTATCATAGGTTTGGGTTTAAGACTTGTTTCTTCAGATAGTCTAGTCCCAAATCCTCCGGCCAGTAATACCACTTTCATAGCATGCCCCTGATCAAATAGTATTTATCTTACGATTTCAAGGAAACAAATTCGTCAATTATTTTTACTGTATAATCAATTTGTTGTTTATCTAACCCAGGATATGTCCCCAGGAAAAATGTTTGATTCATAATGATGTTTGTGTTTTTCAAATCACCCAAAACTCTACAGTTAATATCTTTGTAAGCAGGTTGTAAAAGCAAATTTCCAGCAAAAAGATTGCGTGTTTCAATCATTTTTGAACTGAGATAATTGGTTAATTCTGTTCTGGAAAAACCAGCATTTTCCTTTACGGTTATTGGAAAAGCAAACCATGCGGGATCTGAGTTAGGAGTAGCTTCTGGTAGAATAAATATATTCTGTAAATGACTCAAACCCTGAGTCCACAAATTAAAATTTTCTTTACGCGCTTTGATAAATTCCGGTAATTTTTTTATCTGCTCCGTACCAATAGCGGCTTGCATGTCGGTAATTTTAAGATTGTAGCCTACATGTGAATACACATATTTATGGTCATAGCCTTTGGGTAACTGTCCGTATTGTCCGGAAAATCTTTTTCCACATGTATTGTTTTCACCACCCATGCAGTAACAATCTCTCCCCCAATCCCGAATTGAAATAACCGCTCTTGCTAAAATATCATCATTGGTGACAACCGCGCCTCCTTCTCCAATTGTGATGTGATGGGCTGGGTAGAAAGATAAAGTTGCAATATCACCAAACGTCCCTACCTTTTTACCTTGATAGGTAGATCCAAACGCGTCGCAGCAATCTTCAACAATAAATAGCTTATGTTCATCGGCTATTTTTTTAATGGAATCCAGGTCATATGGATTACCTAAAGTGTGAGCTAAAAATATTGCCTTTGTTTTAGGTGAAATGGCTTTTTTTAATTCTTCAATATCAACATTGTATGTACCTAATTTGACATCAATAAATACAGGCACCATATTGTTTTGGATAATTGGATTAACAGTAGTGGGAAACCCTGCGGCAACAGATATCACTTCATCTCCTGGTTTTAATGCCCGATCCCCTAGTAAATGAGAGGTGAGAGCTGTGAAGGCTAATAAATTGGCAGATGAACCGGAATTTGTTAACATAGCATATTCAATACCTAAAAATTCACTTATATTGGATTCGAATTCTTCACTATATCTTCCCGCGGTGAGCCAGAAATCCAAAGAAGCATCGACTAATGCTTGAATTTCCTTTTCATCAAATACTCTTCCTGCATAACGCACAAAACTTTTTCCTTCAATAAAATCAGTTTTTTCAAATTTATTTTTATAATATTCTTGCACTAAAGATGCAATTTCCTGCCGTAATAATGCTTCAGATTTCATGTCTTATTACTCCCACTCGTCTATTATTATGTTGTTCTCAGGTATATGATTTTCAATTAATTTTATTTTAAAATGCTCTATCATCCCCGGTGGTCCGGCAATAAAAAACAAATTAGATAACGGTGATCTCAAATTTTCCCATATTTTTTGAACATCCAATCTACCAGGGAACTGGTTTTGACGGTCCACTTCCAGTTCTTCAACGAATAAATAACTACTGAAGTTATTAAGTTTTCTGTTACATTCTTCAATAATATCTTCATATAAATACAATTGGGTATTACGAATACCGTAAAATAAAGTAATTGGATTATTTAGAGAGTTGTTTATTGCATGCTTTAAAAAACTTATAAAAGGAGTTATTCCGGTGCCTCCGGCAATGAGTGTAATTGAAGAGCTTTCAGTGACGTAGTTGGAAATGATTAGATTTCCATATGGCAATTTTAACCAAACTTTTTTATTTAGCGTTAACTCCTTCATCATACGTTTAGTGTATACACCTTTTACACTATAAGAAATCTCTAAAAAATTATCTTGGGGTGAAGAAGCAATTGAAAAAACCCTGGAATCTGGCCAAAAACCTGCACTCGAATCATAATTATCCAAAGTCAAGTGGAGAAATTGCCCAGGCTTATACCTTGGAATTGCATTTTCTGTTTTCAATTTTACTGTAAATACCTCAGTATCATGTTCAATTATATCAGTAACAATGGCAGATATTTTTTTTGGATTAGACAACTCATCTTTCCTTTATACTTGTTTTGAAAAGCATATTTTAAAATCTAGAATTAGTTTATTTTAACTTAAATGTTCTGTCAAATCTAGTATATGAAGACTTGTTTTGTATTTATCCCATCATTATATGTGATAAAGAGTTATAGCATTAATTTTTTAAGAATTTATTTCCTGTTTATATATCGAATTTTCAATTTCTTGAAAGTATCTATTGTTAATTTTTCTCTCAAAAAAATCAGGCTTAAAAAATAAATTAATGCACCGCTACTCGAATGAAGTAAGATTCTGATAATCAACGAATTTATAGATAT
>CAYRWR010000042.1:29762-31053 GCA_964428015.1 uncultured Brevinematales bacterium
ATCCAATACCCATTATTACAACAGCTAAAAAATATTTTAGATTTTCAAATTTAAAGGCAAAATTCTTCAATTCCGAATATGCGAAAATAAACTGCAAAATTACCTGAATAAAACTGCTGATTACAACAGCATAAGCGGCGCCAATATAGTCAAACCTTGTAACTAAAATAAAAGACAGGCCTAGCCCTGATAAAAAACCTATTATTAATGAAAGTAGATATTCTTTTTCTTTTTTTATACTCAATAATATTTGTAGACCTAATAAATTTGCCATACCAATCACAAACATTTTCGCACTTAACACATCTAAAGTAAAAATTGATGGAAGAAAATCTTTTCCACCTAATAATACCACTAAGTCATGTGAAAGGAATATCATTCCGATCCAAATGGGTAGTGTAATCATTAAAATAAATTTTAAAGACTGATCCAATTTCGAATACATTTCAGTAGTTTCATTTTTTGAAAAATAATACGATATTCTTGGGAGTATTACTATACTTAAAGAAGATACCAAAGTGAGGAGAATGGACACAATTCTATCAGCCAAAGTAAAATAACCCACACTTGAATCACCTTTAATAAACCCAATTACCAATTTATCAATATTTATTGAAAATGCTGAAATAATTGTAATAACAAAAAATATTGAAATACTCTTTATATGTCTTGAGATATCCAATCCTTTTAAAGTAAAAGAAACATAACGCCTTGAAGTTAAAAGATTAATGAATATTGAACCCGCTAAAACAAATACCAGAACTCCAGCATAAAGAAGATAGTCTTGGGGGTTTTTGACTAATAAAAACAAAACTCCTATTGAAATAATTTTTAAAATCACATTTCGAATTGTTATATATTTATATTTCTCCAGTCCCTGATAAAGCCATTCTGTATTCAGACCTGTAAATAATATAGTTGAACCAATAATAAGAAAAAGAAATGGTTCCTGCTGAATTTTATTTACAAATAAGAATGATCCTAAAAATATTATTTCGATTATAATTGACGCCAAGAAGCTAACAATTAGCAATTCTGAAAATAGCCTATTCAGTTTTTCTTTATGATCTTTAATATTGTTAATTTCCCTTATAGCATATAAAGGGTTTACAAGCATCACAAAAACGACAAAATAAGCTACATAAGAATTAGCAAAATTTACTTTACCCAGATACTCTACACCGATTACTCTGGTAACATAAGGAAAAGTAATTAAAGGAAAAATTATGTTTAAAATAGATAAAATAGAATTATATATATAATTTCTTTTTATAGACATTTAGTGTAACCT
>CAYRWR010000043.1:0-29505 GCA_964428015.1 uncultured Brevinematales bacterium
ATACTGATATTGATCACACAGGGCTTGCCCAAACGCTTGGACTGCCAGAAAATATATTCCACAGCGTTGATGATCTGATAGAGGTACCCCTCGGTGCGTACCATGATCAGGTTGGCCTGGGGGGAGACCCCGCGGTAAAGACCGTCACTCCAGCTGCCGTCTCCGGAAGCGATACCGGTGACGTGAACACCGTGAGTAGTCAATTTACCATCATAATTGGTGTTGATAATGTTACATGTTTTATTGTCAATATCAGACTTGGACCATTCGTGTCCATAGGAAAACAAAGCAGGAGGGACTCCATTGGCAAACTGATCCCAGATATAGAGAAACCTGGACATACCGTTGGCATTATAGAAGTCTCCATGGTAGGGGTCGCAACTGTCATCAATGATCCCTATGATCACATCGTCACCCTTGTAGCCGGCGGCGTAGTTCTGATCGGCCTTGACTGCCGGTACTGCCAGGTTGAGCAGGGTATGGGCTTTCTGGCCCCCGTTCAAAAAACTGATGCGGGCTTCCTGCTGAAACCCCGCCAGCCGGTTCATAGGTATACGTGCCGTGAAAAAGGGATAGTGGCTGTTCAATATCTGGCCGCCGTTTTCTACCACTGCATTGGGATCACCTGAACCCCACACCATAATGGCCTCCGGCAGGGCCTGCCGGGGTAGTCCTGGGCCGGCACCCTGGTCAGGTGAAGGGGCACCCTGCTGGTACTGCAGCAGCATCTGGGACAGCTCCGGATTGAGCCGGGCAGCATAGAGGGGAGACAGGATGAAGAGGAGGGCAGGAATAATTAGAAATTTTTTCATGGGCTTTCCTTGGACGGCTTTTTTACGGCGCAGTTATTAAAATATAACATACTACGCTCCATTATTCAAACCAGGGAGCTTAGGATTGCCAGTTTTGAATAGCTCTGCATAGGCTCTTGATATCAGGGTCTTTAAAATAAGCGCTGCCCATGACCAGTATATCCGCTCCAGCCTGCAGGGCATCCTGATAATTGGCACGGCTGATGCCTCCGTCGATCTGGAGAGCTACATCACGTCCCCCCAGGAGGTCTCTGAGGCGGCGCAGCCGGTCCAGGGAGGCAGGCATAAAACTCTGGCCTGAGAATCCCGGCTCTACACTCATAATCAGGATCATATCCAGCGCGTCAAAATAGGGGATCAGCACTTCCACCGGGGTATAGGGTTTGAGGGAGATACCCGTTTTCTTGCCGGCTTTTTTGATTTTTTCCAGATAGGGCAGGATATAATGAGATGTGGCCTCAAGATGCAGGGTAATATAGGATACATCCAGTCCCAGGTAGTCATCGATGCCCCGTTCCAGGTCTATCATGAGATGGGCGTCGCCCGGAATGGATGTCCGACGGGTCACATCTTCGATAAACTTGGGGCCGAATGAAATATTGGGTACAAAGTGGTTGTCCATCACGTCGTAATGTATGAGGTCGACACCAGCTTCTTCATAGCTACGCAGCGCCGCGGGGATATCCGCAAAATCCGCCGCGAAGATGGAAGGGGCCAGCTGTTTAGTCATAGGTCTTTTCTTCTCTCAGGAAGTTGTCTACCACCAGGGTCAGCTTGGTAGTACCAAAGCTCTTAAAGGTCACCAGGATGGTCTTGCCGTACTGGTCCTTGTCACTGAATATATCTCTTTCTTCACCCAGTTCATCTTTGATGGTTACACTGGCCAGGCCTTCTCCATTGCCTTCATCCGCTTTTTTGGTGATAAAGGCCTGGTAGATATGGTAGTCATACTTGGCTTTTTCATAATCATCCTCACCATAGACCCCTACTGTGATCTGCACTGTGGAGTTTTTGGGGATTACAGCTCCGGGCTGGTATTCCTGCTTGGTGATCATACCGTCCAGGTCTGGGGTATTGACGATCTCCTTTACCAGGCGGGGGGTCATACCATTCTGATACAGACTGGTGACCGCGTATTCCAGATTCTGGCCCACAAATTCGACCACACGGTAATCGTTGCGGCCTACATCGCTGTTGGCGGTCAGATTCAGTTTCACGGAACGGGGGACCATTTTTCCGGGATTGAGATCCTGATGGATAATGGCATTGGTAGCCGCGTCTTCTGTCTGGATGACAGTGATGACATAGGGAATACCCTTGCCGCGCAGTAATTCTTCCGCTACGCCCCGGTCCATACCTAATAAATCAGGCACCTCATAGACATCCTTACCCATACTGATGATCAGCTTCACCATGCGGCCCTGCCGGACAGTGAGACCTTTTTTAGGATACTGGTCTATAACGGTAAACTTTTCTGTCTTTTCATCAAATTTGGAATCCATCTGAACCACCAGATTTTTATCCTGGAGGTACATGGAAGCATTGACCACATCCATTCCGATTACGTCGGGGACTTTGGTCAGGGGGGCGCCGATCCGGGAAAAGAAGATGGTGATCATGATAATGATAGCCGCGGCTATACCGGCAAGTATCAGGAAGAAGAACATACGCCGTACAAAACGGGTATACACATCCGCGCCTTTGGGGCTGAAGTAGGTTTTGAGGCGGCTTTCCGCTCCATTGATGGCGATTTTAACCTGTTTTTTTACATCCATGCTCGCCTGTCTGATATGCTCTTTCATGCCGATCTCCTCTTAAAAGTGCTGCCCCACCCGGGGTTTATGACCATTCATAAATGCTTTGTAATCCATTTCTTTCTTTCCGGCAGGTTTTATCTCCAGAATCTGGATTCCGCCCTGGCGGCAGGCTATTTTCAATCCCAGCTTGTCAGCCTGGATGATAGTTCCTGGTACGCCCGATATTGTATCATCTCTCATGATTTTCGTAAAAGAAACGGGGAGTTCGTGACTATGATCAAGGTCATGATAAATCCCGTTTAAACCCGGCCAACTGATAAAGGCCCGGTATTTATTCCAGATTTCCTGGGCGGTCTCCGTACTGAAATCAACCTGCCCGTCATTTTTGTGTATGATCCTGGAGTAGGTAGCCTGATTATGGTCCTGATGGACTCTAAGTGCAGTCTTATTGGCAATCTCTGTGACACAGCGCAGCAGGAGGTCAGCACCGGAACGGGCCAGACGCTCTGAAAGACTGAAAAAATCATCCAGCTCATAGATATTGAGCTTTTCTGCGCCGATTATATCCCCGGCATCCAGCTCACTGGTAATAAACTGTACGGTGTTGCCGGTCTGTTTTTCACCCTGCAGGAGTGCCCATTGGATGGGACTGGCACCCCGGTAAGCCGGTAAGAGGGAGGCATGCAGGTTGATGGATTCATAGCGGGGCAGGGTAATATAGGAATCCGGCAGGATCTTGCCATAGGATACGATGACAGACAGGTCAGGGTCCAGTTTGGCCAGGTCAGGCAGGATATCCACTTTTTTAAGAGAGTAGGGTTGAAACACAGGTATATCATGCTTAACTGCGAACTCTTTCATAGGAGTCTGGTGGATTTGTTTCAAACCTCTGCCGTAGGGTTTGTCAGGCTGAGTGACCACAGCCGCAATGGTATGATGTTCAAAAAGGGCCTGCAGTGAAGGGAGAGAAAAATCCGAGCTGCCCCAGAAAATGATCCTCATAAAGCGATCTGCTCCAGCTCCTTTTTATTCTCGGCTATCATGGCGTCCAGTTTATCCCGGTATTTTTCCAGATGGGAGGGATCGACGTAATCTATGAACAGCTTGCCGTCCAGATGGTCCAGTTCATGCTGGATAGCCCGGGCAAACAGCCCATCCGCGGTAAACATATATGTCTGCCCGTTGACCAGTTCCCCTTTGATTTTGATCCGGACCGGGCGGGTCACAGGGCCCCAGACCTCGGGTATAGAGAGACAGCCCTCGTCCGTAGTAGAGGTGTCCGTACTGGATTCAATGATACGGGGATTTAACAGGACTACCCGCTTTTCCTGGTCGGCTTTTTTCAAGTCTACTACAAAGATCCGTTTGGAAACGCCTACCTGGGGAGCGGCCAGACCGATCCCGTCCTGGCTGTCCAGAGTATCTTCCAGGTCTTGTATTATTTTTTTTATTTCGTCATCTATAGTAGTGACCGGGTCAGCTTTACGGCGGAGCACCGGATGACCGTACTTGACTACTTTCAGCACTGCCATGTTAACCTCCTTGGGAAAGTACAGTTATCTCTATATATTATAATCATTTTTCATGGATAAAGAAAGAAAAACCGGGGTTAAGCACGAAAAATCCCTGCTTTTAAGTATGAAACCCGGTTATTTAGAAATGTAAGCGCTTACTTTACTTTTATTGCCTTTCACTTTAAAATATTCCCGGCTTTTAGTAAACACAGATAATCAATACCAAGGAGTATCCCAATGAAAAAATTAATGTCTGTTCTCAGTCTGGCGGCCTTTTTAGCCGGCTGTTCCGTGAATGCTGCTGTAGAAGGTATGGACGACCAGGCAACAGTACAGTCCAGCCCTGCTGATTTTGTAAAACTGTATTACGCCAAGTCTCTGGGTTATTATAATGACAAGAACCTGATGTTCGGCAGAGTAAAAGGTTTCGTGGAAATCGCTGATGTGGCTTATCAGAAAGAAGTGTATGTGCGCTATATTGTCAGCGGCACAGCGACCTGGATCGATGTCCCGGCTTATTTTGTGAAGAATCTCTATGGCAAACAGGTCTGGCAGTTTGATATCGACGGTATACCCTACGATGGACTTAATTTTGACATTCAGTTCTGTGTCTGGTACAAGGTAAACGGCCAGACCTACTGGGATAACAATAATGGCCAGAACTACCGTCTGCTCATGCAGTCAGGTGATACCCTGTACACAGATGCGGTGTTCGGCAAAAGCCAGATCGCTTTAAGTCATGCTACCGCCTATATCTATAATAACGGGAACTATGACTCAGTATTCACCGGGATGTTTTTTGTCAGAAACATGGGCAACCCCAAGAATATCAACGTAGTCTATTCTACGGATGGCTGGGCTACCTCCTTCAGTTCTCCGGCTATCTATCTCTTTAACCGCGACAATCAGGAAGAAGACTGGAGATTTTATGCTATCGTGCCTTCAGCTACTACCCGTGTCGAGTTTGCTCTGTCCTATGCTGTAAACGGCTACACCACCTGGGACAACAACTTCCTGGATAACTATATCATCAATATCCCGGCTGGTGAAGTACGGGGCGATGATCTGTGGTAAAATAATCGGTTCAGATATACAGCTGCCCTGGAAACAGGGCAGCTTTTTTTTATGGTCGCAAAATATCTGCTTTGGAATAGAATGCCCTTTTGAAATACAAACCCTGAGCGGGAGCCCGGGTCCGGAAAGCAGAGGGCAATAGTGTTTCCCCCTGAAGGGCGCTGAGGATGTCACTCCGTGTCACATTACCCAGAGAGTACTGTATAGTCAGAGCCACCAGGTCGCGGATCATACCGTGCAGAAAACCGTCGCCTTTGATAAAATAATAGATTCGGGGGCCCAGGCGCCGGGCGCGGAAGTGATAAATGGTACGGGTATAATCAAAACCCTCAGGATAAGCGGAACAGAAACTCCTGAAGTCATGACGTCCCTGAAAAAAAGCGCAGCATTTCCGGATCCTGTCAATGTCTATAGGTCTGAACTCATGGCTGGCATAGCGCTGGTAGAATGGTGGGATCTCACGGTCATGCCATACAAAATACAGATACTCCCGGGCAGTACAGGAGAACCGGCTGTGGAAGTCCAGCGGGGCCGGCATAGCCTGTTTTACCCGGATAGACGGGGGCAGATTGCGGTTGAGCAATAAAGCTATATTCTCCACAGGTATGAGTGTATTCCCAGTCAGGAAATTGGCGGTAAAATTCAGGGCATGGACCCCGGCGTCGGTACGTCCCGCGCCTTCTACTTCTGTCTTTTCGCCCAGGATCTGATATAAAACATCCTGTACTACACCCTGCAGGGTAGTCTGGTCGGGGAGATATTGCCAGCCATGGTAGTCCGTGCCGTCAAAGGCCAGCTCCAACCTGATATTCCGCATATTTTTCATTTTTCACTTACCTTTAATCAGAAAAAATTGCTTCCAGCATTATAGCACAGACGCATTGATACTGAAAAATATAAGGTATAAATATAGGATTTTAAAAATGGTGATTTCCAGCCCTTTTCTCTATACTATTTATCAAATTATTGTAAAAGTTGGAGAGGCCCTGTATGAGAATTGATGCTCATGGACATGCAGTGGGATATTATGCCACACTGGAAAAATTACTGGAAAAAATGGAACAGAATAAGCTGGACAAGGTCGTCCTGTTTCCCGGGGATACGGGAAATGAAAAAATCACCCATTTGTCAGATGGAAAAAATAAAGAAGTGCTCAGTTTATCCAACCGTTTCGGGGAATTTTTTGCCCGTTTTATGAATATCTCCAAAAAAATCGATTTTGGCAATCATTATGTTCATTATCTACAGCAGCTACGTCCCGACCGGATCATCCAGTTTTACTGGCTGACACCCGCCTATCTGGAAACTTTCAAGACTGATTTTACACGTATGCAGATTAAAGGGATTAAACTGCATCAGTGTATCCGGTATTTTAAAATTGATTCGGATTTTTTCCGGTCGGTGCTGGACTTTGCCGAGGAGAAAAATCTACCTGTTATTTTGCACCTCTTTGCTAAAAAAGACGCGCTGCAGCTCATCAAAATTCTCAAAGGCAGAAAAGTCAAAGTCATCGTATCTCACCTGCTATTTTATAAAGAATTTATACCAGTGTGGGAAGATTTGAAACAAAACATCTTTTTCGATATCGCCAGTTATTATTTTATCAATCCATCCTCCCTGCAGGAAGCTATAGACAAATTTGGCTGTGAAAAACTGATCTATGGGTCGGACAGCATGTGGGGCGTCGATTGTATAGAAAAGACCCTGGAAATGGTCCAAAAATTGCCTCTGCCTGATACCCAAAAAGAGCTGATTCTGGGAGAGAATATGCGGAAAATCCTGGGGATTTAATAGGCTGGCGGTACTGGCTAATCTGAAACTGGCGGAGGTGAATAATGCGCATGTCAGTGGAACTCCCGGAAAAATGGAGATACCAAAAATTACCCCGCCAGCTCATCCGGACCGGAGCGGGAGTTTGCGCCTATCAGGAGTGTATGCTTATCTTCGGAGGGTCACGGGCCTGGATAAAAGAAGAGGAATACTCTTTATTTCCACCGGATATCACCTTATTTAATCCTAAAACTAATAAAACAACTACCATTACCATCCAAGGCGATATAGAAGCTACAATGAATCCGGCAATGTTTTATGATTTTCAGGAGAATCGGCTCTATATCCTGGCAGCAGAGCATACCAATAAGCTAAAACCTGGTCAGGTGGGCTGGTGTATTGATATGACTGACCGATCCAGTGTACCCTGGGAAGGTCCCCGGGAAGCGAGGTTCTTTACTTCTGAAGCTTTTGGCTATGATCCGGAAAAAAGAATCTTTTATACCTTTCATCTGACCGGTTCCAGTGCCGCAGATAGTAAAAATGTGTTCTATAAATATTCACTTTTTGAAAAAAAATGGACAAAAATCCCCATTCCAACTGAGGTCTGTACCCGATATGGGTCCGGGGGGCTGTTTATTCCGCAAAAACAGGTTTTTGTTATTTATAGCGGCTACTACTGGGATGACAAAGAGAAACCCTATACTCTTCACGACCTGTGTTTCTATTATCCTGATAGTGGGGAGTGGCGGCATGTGCCCTGCGGTGAACAGATCGGCTCGTCTTCATCCCGTCTGCTATATGACCCTCTGAATGACAGAATCATTATAATACAGGGTTCGCCCAATGGGGTCAGTGCAGCACATCAGGGCTGGATGTACCTGTTTGAACAAGGTTCCCCCCGGGGGCATTGCAGTGGAGAGATCAAATTACTGTTTAATCTTCCTGTGGTACTGGGTATCTGCCCTCAGACTTTTATTGCTGAAAATAAACTGTATATCTTAAGTGGCACCAGTAATAATCAGAATCTGGAGTACGGATTGATTCTGGAACTGAAAGATAACCTGGGCCTGGATGTACTGGGGTAAGTAATTGACTGGATTACATAAATTATTTGGACTATGAGTCGGAGGTGACCATGAAAACGCCTGAAACCAGTGAAATCGTAAAGAGAGCCCTGGCACTGCAGCTCTATATTGACAGGGGCTGGGTGGATGTTGAATATCACGACCCTGAGGCCAGTGAAAAAGACAAAAAGAACACCGCTGAAATTCATGTCAAACTGAATGACTGGATAAAACAGGAAGGGTTGCTGGATTTTCTCAGTCCGGCAGAAAAGGCAGTCTATCTCAAACCCACCGGGGCTCTGACCAGGGATGAGCAGGCAGACTGTACCTGGGCTCTGGAAAAGCTTATTCCTCTGCTGTGGTACCTGGGGATTATTCCGGAAATGCCGGAATTTTCAATATCAGGAGAGGATGAACATTACAATAAACTGTTTTTTCTTAAAAAAAATGTCCTGCAGGAAATCCACCAGACCTATCAACTGGATGACCCCCATGTACTGGATACCAGGAAAGCACAACTGGAATCTCTCTCCCATGCCTATGTATTGTACCACTGGAGATGCAGGGAGATGCAGCTGAACCCCAAAGTCAGGGTCAATATGAACCAGGTCATCCCCGGTATCTTTGATGAAACCATTTGTGAAGCTCTCAGTCTGCTGCCCCTGGACAGCAAGACCGGGGATATCATAGTCCAGAACCGCAGACTGGAAATCAGGGAGTTAGGAAAACGTGAACTCCAGACCCTGCAGACCCTGGTGGAATCCCGGCAGTATGCCTTTGCTTGGCTGACGGGGTATGATGAAGACTGGGATAGTATCAGTACCGACACCTAAACATAAAGGGGACTTTTGCATAGTCCCCTTTTATTATTTTTTTGAAAAAACTTATCAGCTGATTATTATTTCTTCACATACCACGGTCATTTCAACCACTTTTTCACCAGTGCATTGAGCCGGTCCAGGGCACCCGGCTGATATACTATATGGACCTGTTCCAGTAACTCCTGCCGGTATTGCTCCCAGTAAAAACTTATGCGGGACTGGTAAAAATCATTGGTGACGGATTCGTAGGCCTGTTCATAGGTCAAAAAGATCCGGTTATCGGTTTCCTGCTCCGGCTCTTCGTAATAGTTTTGATCACTGTCATAGTTTGGATTGTCGTTGTACTCATCCGAGGTATCGGTTTGCTGGCCGTCCTGATCACTATACTCTCCCTCGTCGCTATAGTCATAATTATACTCTTCAGACTGGTCCTGATTGGTCTCTGGGTCATAATAATCCGGATTATTTTGCGATTCTTCGTTGTACTGATAGGATTCATCCTGTGAATTTTCCTGATATTCGGGGTATTCAAAATAATTTTCCGCATTATCAGCGTAATATTGCCGGAAGTTCTCTTCGGTCATTTCCGCCTGTGCCAGTGTTTCACAATCCAGATAGGCTTGTTGATGAGCCAGGTCCATCTTTTCTTTTAACACCATGTTTTTGATATCATTCTGGAAGCGGGGTGAATCGGCGTAACCGGTATTACGAGCGGCCTCTTCCATGATCAATATACGTGCCATGATGTCCAGGTTAAGCTGTAATTTATCGATAGTGATTTCTGAAAGATAGCCGGCCGGTGCCAGGCTATTAACAGTACTCACAAAATCTTTCCATAATATGTCTTTTCCGGAAATGGACATGATACGGGTATTAGAAGGGATATCCCGGATGGCGGAATATTTATCTTTTCCAAAAGAAACGGTGTTTTCCGGGTACACATCATACCGTGTGACTTTTTTCTGGGTCAGGCCTCTGATATATTCTTCTTCCAGAGAATAGACATTGATGTTATTGGAACCATCCACATACATCTTTTTTAAAGCCTGGTAATCTTTTTGATAAGGCCCATCCGTGATGAGGATTAGATGGACGCCATATTGAGAACGTACCGGATCATTAACCAGCCCCTTTTTCTTAACGGAAAACACGGCAGCATCAAATTCAGAAACCATATTGCCCAGAGTGAAATATCCCAAATCTCCCCCCTGATAAGAAGTACTGCTGTCCTGAGAGTAGGTCTGAGCGCTATCTGCAAAATCCGCAGTCAGATTTTTTGATGATTTTAATGTTTTTAGCAGCCTTTCCGCTTTACGGGTAGCTTCCTGGTATTGTTCTTCCAGGGCTCCCAGTTCAGGATTGACACTAAACAAAATGTGAGAAGCCCGGACCCAGGGGAATTTCTGCTTCTGGACCTCTTCCCTCAGCAGTTCATAACCTTTTTTACTCAGCACATTCAAAGAAAACCATTCCGGGTTGGTGTGGATATTGGTAGTATAATTAAGTTTGTTGGTCAGTCCTTTGGATAACTGGTCCTGATAGATAATAATAGGCCATACATACATATCACTGATGGTGTTACTTATCCATGTCATGTCCAATCCCTGTACAGAGGATTGCAGGGATTTTACCAGGTAGCTGAACTCATCGTCGATCTGAGATAGGCTCAGGTCATACTGGTATCGCGCTCCGTGAATGGTGATCAGTTTATCCGGGTCCGCAGCGAAGGCAGCCTGTAGATTTAGAGTCAGGCTCAGCATCAGAAAAAGGAAAACTTTTTTCATAATTTACCTCTATGTTTTAATAGTGTATTTGTATAATGCACTTTACATTTTCTCAGGTGGAAAAACAGACACGAGTAATTATATCATCAAGTAGTATTTGTCTCCAAATCCCTGCGGATAGTCCCTATTTCTGGGTACTGTCCAGCTCCCAGGAATACAGGGCCCCGGCCTGTCTCAAAATACTGAAGGTCTCATAATTCCGGGTGAAATCCAGGATGGTTCTGCGGTCTGAGTCATCATCATAAGAACTGTAGTCACTGTTGTCACCTTTAATAACGAGCAGCTGGTTGACTTTAGCCTTATATTTCAGCAGTAATCGTGTTTTTTCGGGGCTGTCCAGGCACAGATACAGCAGGGATTCCCCTTTTTGATTCAAGGCATGGGGGTCTGCGCCTTCACGCAACAGGTACTCCGCGCAGGGCAGAGAGCCATAAGCCAGGGCCGTCTCCAGCAGAGTCGTTTCTGCGTATCGGGTCACAGTTTTATAATCATCGTCCATATAACTGTCTTCCAGCCTAACTTTTTTACCTGCATATCCTTTGGGTTTGGGTAAATGGGCCAAAATATTGGTGGCATTATTTTTTACAGCCAGGTAGAGATCCAGTTTGGTATCATAGGCTTTGTTCAGTTTGAGAAGCTGTTGATAAACGGGGTAGTTATCATACTGGAAAGCATACTCCATCAGGTCCTGGTACTGTGTGAAGTTGTAGCCATATTTAATCCACAGATCAATGTATTCACTGTGGCCATTTTTGACGGCGAATTCCAGGGGGATCACACATTTGGCATATTCAGGCTCATATCGGGTCAGCAGGTATTCTACCATCTCCCGGTCATCCCGCCCCACAGCTATATTGAGCAGATGGGAATAGAGACCGACACCGAGTAGCTCCATGGTTATCTCAGCCCCTTTTTTCAGCAGATGAATGGCTTCTTCCCGGCCCAGATTGAGATAACAATAATCCACTATGGAAAAGGGCTCATCGGGCGGGATCCAGGTGACGTGGTAGAGGGAAAGAGCGGCTCCGGCATCGACTAATAGACGGAGGCAATCGGTGCGCTTCATCAATACGGCCAGATACACCGGTTGGGAGCCCAGATAGTACCCATCCCGTCCCGGATCTGCCCCTATACTGAGCAGATAGGCCAGTATATCGGTACGTCCCAGAAAGGTCGCCCATTCTACCAGGCCGCAGCTGGGGGTCAATTGAAAATTGGTCACATTATTGCTGGTCACATTTTTTTTGATTTTCTGCAGGTCTCCTGCTTCTACCCAGTCAAAAGCTTTCTGTACACTTTGTTTGTTCTTATAACTCCGGATGGTCATCTTGACAATCTCCGGGTCCAGGGTCAGAAAGGCGTGGTCAAACACGGTTGTCCCGTTGAACAAAAAGGTTTTTTCCAGGTGCTGGATACGCGCCAGAACGGACCTGATCATGGACTTGTCTCGGGAAGCGTAGGCTCGTTCCAGTAAATAGCTTAAGCTTTCCTGGGATTCATCTCTGAGCAGATACTCCAGGATGGCCGGCTGCCTGGTCTCTATGGCATAATTTTCCAGATTGCTGTGATCATTAACCGGATCTGCCTGGTCCAGGTAGCGGAGACAGCGGAGAGCGCCTTTACTCACTACTATTTCAGATAAATAGTAGTATTTCTGTTCAGGGTTGAGTGGTTCGGAATCAAGCTGAATAGTGAGATTGTTTTTAAGCCACCAGGGATATTTTTTCAGAAAAACCTTAAACCACCCCGGGTTATCTTTTTCCAGTATATCCAGCAGTTCCAACTTCTACTGCCGGATAGAGGCTGGCATTAAAGTTTCCATTTCCGCAATGGTCATTATACCTTTCTGTGCCAGGTTAAACCACAGGTTTTCCTCACCATAATAAGGAGAATGGACTGTCAGGGACAGATCCACTCCGTGTAACAGCATCAGAAACAACAGCTCCAATTCATTATCGTTATTCAGCACCAGTTCCAGGGGGAGGATTTTCCGGTCATCAAGCATCCCCTTTTCATTGATGCTTTTTTCTTCTTTTATTAGTACAGCCGCAGCTTTTTTGTGGCCAGTCAGAAGGGCGTAGGACAGGGCGGACAAGTTCCATTCATTGTAATTTACCCGGAGATCCTGACCGGGATGCGTACGGATGTAGGAGGACAGGCCCGGTATATCGTTATTATCAATCAGCTCGGATAGAATCACATCCTCTGAATGTACAAATGATGTGAGAAATAATTGTAAAAACAGTACACTGACAATTTTTAGAAAAGACATGGGTTGCTTCCTTTTACCTGCAGATTTAAAGATAGTATAAGTCCTAATTCCATGAAATTCAAACGGAGAGAAAATTTATTCCAGCGCAATTCTGTCAATGACATAGAAAAAAATCAAGCGGAGTGGACGTTTCTTATATAGCGTTATAGCGAGGGGGAATTAAGCGCCATATTCCTTTCTATACGCATCAATCCTGGACTTGATATCCTCATTGATGATGATTTTTCCGTTTAATTCTTTCTTGTAAAGATAGCTGACGATCTCATCCAGGGTCACTATGGGAATTGGCCGGATACCAAAATCCTCCTGTATTTGAGCCAGGGCGGATTTGGCGGTAGTGCCCCTTTCCTGTCTGTCTACGGAAACCACTAAAGCGGCGATAGTGACATCGGCTACTGTTTTCAGCAGGGGGACGCTCTCCCTGATGGATGTGCCCGCTGTGGTGACGTCTTCTATTATTACTACTCTTTCACCTGCTTTCAGTTTATGGCCCACGATCAGGCCGCCTTCACCATGGTCTTTGGCTTCCTTCCGGTTAAAGCAGAAAGTCACATTGTGATCAAAGCGATCGGCCAGGTTCATTACTGTGGCAACTGCTAAGGGTATCCCCTTATAAGCCGGTCCGAACAGACAGTCAAAATTAGTCCCCAGGGCGGCATTCATGGCCTGTGCGTAGTAATAGCCCAGTCTGCTCATCTGCCGGCCTGTATCATAATTCCCGGTGTTGATAAAAAAAGGTGTCTTACGGCCGGATTTGGTAGTAAAGTCTCCAAAAGTCAACACCCCGGACTCGACCATAAATTCGATAAATTCTTCTTTGTAACCCATATTATCTCCAAAAAAATTTAGATTTATTCTGCAATCACAATTTAAAAAAAAGCTACCTGGTTTTTTGAATCTGTGCCCTGAAGCAGGAAGATTCAGCAAGTGCCAGAACGCGGATGATCATTCTGTCTCCAATAAATCTTTCCTCCTACCTGATGGGAGGGTGAAATTAAGACGAATGGATGCGACGCACTTTACAACTAAAAAAATCCGCCATCAGCCTTTATAGGACGTTATAACTGTTCTTCAATAAATTCAATAATCTTGTTTTTTGTAAGGGCCCCGACTAATAATTTTCCAATTTTTCCTTTTTTAAAAACGGCCATGGTAGGGATGGTGTCCACATGGTATTTCTTGGACAAGTCTTCATTCTCATCTATATTGATTTTTGTAAAACTTAGTTTATTTTCATATTCTGCCGCTATTTCATTCATCATGGGAATCATAGCTGTACAGGGGGAACACCAGGGAGCCCAGAATCCCACAAAAACCGGTTTTTCAGATCGAAGGACCTCGCTGTCAAAATTATTTTTGTCCACTACAATTATTCCCGCCATATTAAATACCTCCCGTAAAATTATTTAAATAAAAAGTGATATGAAAAAAAATCCTTTCAAGATGAGCATATAATAATACATATAATATTGAATATCAATAAAATAGCAGAAATATAATGCAGAGAGAGGGTTTTGGTTGTTTATGATTTTCTGGGAAAGTATGGAGACCCGGGTTCATTTAAAATAAGGTTTCAATTACTGATATATTAGGCCCCGACCGGATTTACACATTTTTAATGGTCACCCTCTGGTATCCGCGTCACTATCGTGATCAACAGTGCAGCGCCCCCTAACAGGAAAAACACGCTGGGCAGGGATTTGTCAGCTATGAAGCCCACTACCGGGTACAAAATCCCGATAAAGGCGCGTTCCATCATGGACACGCCGGAAAGCACGGTGGCGCGGTTGCGGCTTTCTATCTGACTGTTCATAAGGTCGGTTAACAAAGGCCCGCGCAGCATTTTGAGGCCGGCGATCAGAAAAATTACCGGTATGGTCACCGCCGCTGTCGTGGTCAAACCTCCCAGAACCAGAAATAAAACTCCCGGCAGGACAGCCGTTAAAATCAACAACCTGTTTAATCCCGCCAGTTTCTCAAGACGTGCGGCGTTCCACAATAGTATCATCCCAAAACCGTTAAATCCGGCACAGACAAACCCGTTAATCCACACAGGCAGGTTGGCAACCCGGGTTAAAGACTGGTAAAACCAAAAAATAAAAAACGTTACAGCCGATATCAAAGTGGCATTCACTGCGTAACCTCTGAGCTTTTTATGTTTAAAAAGAGTCAGAAAACCTTTGATGCCTTCTAGAACCGGATTTTCAACTTTTTCGTGGCGTGGGGGTTCGGTAAGCGTTAAAGCCGCAAAACCTGCTAAAAAAAACATCACTCCTGAAGCTATAAAGATAACCGGCAGACTGGCCGGGTAAGCCAGGATAGTGCTGCCCGCAAAAAGTGAACCCGCCAATGGCCCTATCATCATACCCATGCTCGACATGGCACTGTATCGGGCCTGGTAATGGCGGCCCTGGTCTGTTTTGCCTGCGGCTAAGAGTGTATCATACAACAAGGCATTATCGGCGCCGGAAAAAAGTGTCATACCCACTGCGCACAGAAAATTAGCTATAAAAAATACACCATAATTATTAACCAGTCCGAATAGTACAAAACCAGCACCAGAAAATAGTGTACCCAGCAATAGCGAAACTTTACGGCCGAATTTATCGGCGATCACTCCGGTAGGAACTTCCAGAAGAAAAACAGATGCCACAAAAAATCCTTCCAGCAGAAATATGCGAGTGTAATCTACGTGGGCGTGGTCCAGATAAAAAGCCACAGCAATGGCTCCAAAAAATTGTGTACTTTTTAAAAGCTCAAAAATCATGAGTAGGAAAATGTTTCGTTTAAAGGTGTGGTCGTCCATAAAACCTTCTTTTAAAAAAAAGTATAACCTAATATTCATCTATCCCATCTTGACCTGCCAAATGCAGGCTATATGCGAAGCAACACTACTCGGGTATAGTCACTCCATTTCATTCACATTCTTTGAAGCAGTCTTTATCTCTTGATTAACAGAGATGCAGTTTCTATTTTTTAAGTACTTTTTCGATACGGGTATCAGGTATCAACCACATGCAGGCCACTAAAATGTATAAGGCAAAAGCAATCCATGATAACACAAATGACAGAGGAAGGGCAATGACATAGACTACTACAGAGATTTTTCCTTTATAATCTTTTCCAATAGCAACAGCTAATTTTGAATCCGCCCCCTGATGTCTGACCAGTGTTTTGGTCAGAATAAAATAAGCAACCGCAGCCATTAACAGTACTAAACCATACATAGAAACCGGCCAGCTGGAAAAATGATTTTCTCCCATCCAGGCTGTGACAAATGGTATGAGAGAAAGCCAGAATAGCAGGTGCAGATTGGCCCAAAGTATTCCGCCATTGACCTTTTGAATACTTTGAAGGAGGTGGTGGTGATTGTTCCAATAGATCCCGATGTAGATAAAACTCAGCACATAACTCAAAAAAACTGGTAACAGGGGCAGCAGAGCCTTTAGTTCTGCACCGGGGGGGACTTTTAATTCTAAAACCATGATAGTCATAATAATTGCTATAACAGCATCACTAAAAGCTTCTAAACGGTTTTTATTCATAATGAGACTCCTTACCAAATAAACTCACCCTCAAATTCTACCTTGGAACTCCAAAAATCTCTACAAACAAAAACCGTGACCAAAATCAGGGAATGTCAAGGGGTGAGAAGGAGCTTGAGCGTGGGGAACTACAAGAATCAAGAATGGCTGGTTTAACCCGGGATTTATTCCAGCTCTACGCTGTCGATGACGCCGGAGCCGTACACCAGGTCGCCGTGGTAGAATACCGCCAGCTGGCCGGGGGACACGATCTCCAGGGAATCGGCACACTCCACCCGGGCGGAGGTGTCGGTGCGCTGTATGGTGCAGGGCAGAATGCGGCTCTGGTAGCGTATCTGGACGGTGAGCTCAGCGCTGTCGAAGTGACGGCTGAAGATATTGAGGTCCCGCACCACAAAGCGGCGGGCGCTGGGTTTATCCCCCAGGGTGATGCGGTTGGTGACGTGGTCGAAGTCGCGTACAAACAGGCGGTGTCCCACGCTGACATTGAGGCCGCGGCGCTGTCCGTAAGAGTAAAAGGGAATACCCTGGTGAGTGCCGGCCGGTTTACCATTATAGTAGAACTCGCCGGGGGTCTCCTGTACGCCCTCTCCGCGCAGGAAGTCACGGTAGTCGTCCTTGACAAAGCAGATGTCCTGGCTCTCGGACTTGTGGGGATTGAGGGGCAGGCCGGCCCGGTCCACTATGGCACGGACAGCAGATTTGTCCAGCTCACCTACCGGGAAGCGCATATAGGGGAGATGGTCGGGCTGAATATAGGATAAAAAGTAGCTCTGGTCTTTATTTTTGTCCACCCCCTGACGGATGAGCAGCTCTCCGGATGTCTCATCCAGACGGGCATAATGTCCGGTAGCGATGGCGTCGGCCCCCTGAGACAGGGAGTATTCCAGCAAAGCGCCGAACTTGATAAAACGGTTGCACAGGATGCAGGGGTTAGGGGTGCGGCCCTGCTGGTAGTCATTGACAAAGCCCGAAACGATGCGCGCCTGAAAGACATCCTTGAGGTCCAGGGTGTGATGGGGGATGCCCAGATGCTTGCAGACCTGGCGTGCGGCGTTGATCTCTTCCAGAGAACAGCATTTCTTACTGCCCTGTTCCAAAAGACCTACAAAAGTAATGCCTTCGACACGATGCCCCTGGTCCAGGAGCAGCCAGGCGGCAGCCGAACTATCGACTCCGCCGCTCATTCCTACAAAGATATTGGCCATGGCAGTCTACATCTTTTTTAGCTTGTCTTTCTGGCCTTTGAGAAAGCCCAGTTTATCGATTTTTTTGAAGCTGGGGAAAAAAGTCAGAATATCGAAGAATTTGCCGCTGTCTTTGGGTTTGAGCTTTTCTTTGTTGAGCTCGATGTAGTCGATGGTCTCCTTGTCCGTGATCTTGTCGATCAGGCGCAGGCCGTCGCTGGACACCGAGAGGAGATAGTAGACAGAGCCCAGCTTCATCACCTCCAGGTAGTTGCCCAGGCCGGCGG
Organism: uncultured Brevinematales bacterium; assembly: GCA_964428015.1. Classification (GTDB taxonomy): domain Bacteria; phylum Spirochaetota; class Brevinematia; order Brevinematales; family CAYRWR01; genus CAYRWR01. The sequence goes on from CAYRWR010000043.1 coordinate 17,891, forward strand.
GCTTGGACAGGATCAGCTCCAGGAGATTGTCGTCCTCGGTGGCGGGCAGGCCGGTCTTAGCCACCAGGAATTTGATGATGAAATAAGCCGCTACACCGAACAGCGCGGTGAAAAAGATGACCTTGACCGCGCTCCAGAAGGGGGAAGGCCCATTAGCAGCGCGGCGGTTGGGAGCATTGGTATTGTCGCCGTAGAACTGCTGCAGGAAATTCTGCCCGCCGTTGGTGGCATTGGTCACCTGGAGTGTGTTGGTGGGGACTGTATTGGGAACTGTCTGCGCCCAGGCCAGGGGGGCCAGGGCCAGCATTAGTAATAGATTTAGTCTTTTCATAGTACTCTCCCTGAGGATTTGAACTCCTATATTATACAATGATACGGGGTTAAGGGACAAGTTTCCGTGCTCTGAATTGAGAATTCCTGCAAATCATACTATTTTTTGCATTAAATTCCGGCTGTGAATACAATAACAAAACAAGCACTTTAATCGTAATCTGTATTTGTGAGGGTGGGCTATGAAAATAATCCCTTTTCTGGTATTAACGCTTCTGTTTTGCATTCAGCCTGGCTATAGTTTTCTGGACTATCGCCCCCTGGACAGGATAGTGCAGGAAACTCCCCAAAAATACAAGAATGATATGGAGGGTCTGGTCAGGTATCTCATCCGGGACCTGGACACCGACCTGGAAAAAGCCTATGTGCTTTTCCGCTGGGTAGTGGAAAATATCAAATACGGGGAAATCCCCTATGGATCAGATGCTTTTCTCTTAAAGAAAGGAGTATGTGCTGATTATACCTATCTGTACTCCCGGATGTGCAGGCTGGCGGGACTTTCAGATTCAGTAGAATCCTGTTCCGGTGAGGTCAAAGATGACTACGGCCGTTTTTATAAGCTCCCCCATGCCTGGAACGCGTTATACCTGGATGGCCGGGCCTGGCTCCTGGATACGACCTGGTCTCAATTTCTGACTGTACCGGAAGTTTTCCTGTATTCCCACTGGGGAGACTCTGTGGTCAAATATCAGGGGAAATTTGTCTCTGCTCAGCTGGTAGACCCTCCGCTAAAAATAGAAGACTGGGCCCGTCTGAATTACCAGGTTACTACTAATAATACCGCCCGGTTTTACCTGAAAACAGAAGCCCAATTGATATTTGAACCGGAACTGATCTGTGACCGCTCAGACAGCGGCATCATTCCCGATGAGTTTGCCCTCCTGTCCGATGATACCCTGTCCCGTATACTGATACAACGTGAAAAAGACGGTTATGTGGCGGATATATATTTGCCTTTTGCCGGAAGCTTCCTGGCCGGACTCAACACCTACAATTATCATTCTGTAAAAAAATATCCTTTCCGCCTGCCTTATATGGTATTTAATTGCTATAATACTGAAATAAACCGATTTTTCCCCCGTACCAGAATAAATTTTTATATCCATGACGCCTATCTGGAATCACCCCGTGACGGCATCTTAAAGACAAAAAAAGCCCCTGATTTTAAATTGACTGTGCCCGGTGCTGTCATGGTCAGGATTGATATCCTGGATAAACCCTATCCTTATTCAGCAACTGAACAAGACGATGATCCGTATCAAACCCAATACGCCAAGGTACTGAAACGGCTTACACTGGAAAAATCCGGAAATGTCTTTCAGGGCCGGCTGGATGTCTCAGAATGGGGTAAAAAGGCCCGTTACGCGGTAGTCATTGCCCGATTTAGCGGGAGTGAAACCTACTATCCCCTGCTGACCTATAAACTGGAATTCAGGTAGGGGGATGAGGATGAAAAAATTGATTCTGCTGTTTATCATACTGCCTGTACTGGTTATGGCCCTGGATTATTTTGTAGAGTACCCTGAAGCATACTCCAGGACCGAAGTCCAGCTGGACGGCCACCAGGGTAAAGTAAAGGAATTCCGGAGAATGGAATACCGTATTTATCCTATGGATGGGGAAAATTTTGGTATTCCTGCTCTCCTGCTGCGTGAAAAAGTGGTATTCAGATATGATCCCTGGGGCAACCGCCAGGAAGTTTCAGCTTATAATTTCAGCTATGGTAATCCCAGGCTCCAGTGGCAATACCGTTATGATAACAGTTATGATGCAGTGAACCGCATCATCAAGCGGCAAGTGTCCTACCTGGATGATAGAGGAAAAGTGACTAAAAAGGACGAATACCAGTTCTATTATAATAAAAAAGGGGAACTGTTAAAAATGGAAGAGTGGAACGGAGATTACCAGCCCCCCCGCTTGTCAACTACCTGGTTTAACCTGGATGACAAAGGCAGACTCGTGTCTGTCCGATTGACAAATAATAATGAGGCAAAAACCTATCAATATCAGTATAATACGCAGGGAAAGGTAATACGCACTATCGGTATCTATTCCAACCTGTACCGTGATGCTTCTGAACCGGTTCAATGCGGGACTAATTCCTACACATATAATCCCGATGGAAAACTGATCCTCCGGAAACAATTTCATCAGGTCTACCCTACCTGGTTTATTTATGGAAAAGAGTACCAGGGACTGAAATTGGTACGGGAGTTTGAGTATCGCCTGAGCAGCGGCAAAACCAATTCAGCACAGGTCTACTCTATTACCTGGCCGGGTACAGGCCCTTTTGTGTATGTCAGGCAGTTAATATATGGTTATACAGAAATGGTAGAAAATTTTAACCGGGAATCCCAATTAGCCCAGAGAATCCAGTATTATAAAAATGCCACCAACCATATCTGGAATTATTCCTATGACAAGAGCGGTAACAAAATTCAGGAAATCCAGCAGGAGCCTGACTTTGTATATGACCCGCTCACCAAACATATTGGCTGGAAAATAGTAGAAAAAAAGAAGACCGAGTATCTTTATGAATATTGGAAATGAAAGTAACTGGAGGGTGTTTTTTCAGGTCAAGGAGAAAAGATACTGCCTGGAATTGGCAGTTTATTGCCCAAAACGGCGCATCACTTCATAAGACCAGGTCTCATGCAGGCTGGAATCGATCAAAAAAGAATTAGGGTGTGCTATGAGGCTGGGGTCCCCCCCCCTCAACCAGTTTAAAGTAATATGCATTGACTACCCCCATATTGTCCAGGGTGTGGATATAAGACACCAGACGTTCTGCTTTTAAAGCGGGATCGCTGCCCTCCATTCGAGGCTCCGGGCCTCCGAATTCACTAACCATAATACTGTGATAATTGGTGGATGTTTTACCCGCATTGCTCAGTACCTCAAGGCAGGCCGTCTTATAGAGGGGCCAGTTCCAGTATTCATCATAGAAATGCAGATCCAGCTTACTGAATTCACAATTACTGAAGACATTACTAATTCGTGCTGCATTGGACAGTACTTGCAGAGTACCGGCATCGATCTCAGACTGAGTATATAGAGGTAAGCCATCAAACCAGATGTTTTCGATACGTCCCTGTGTAAAAGCCAGGGAACGAAGGCCCCCTATAGAGATAGAGCCCAGAACTACTTCCGGTCTGTCACCCAGGGGGAGTGTTTGTACAGTATCATACAGTATATTATTGAGGGCTATAAATAAAGCCACGTCACCATTCAGATAGGTGTCTATCTCCCAGTTCCACTCATTCCCCAATTGAATATAGGCGATCTGGCTGGCGAAGTTTGTCAACAAAGCAGTCAAGTATTCCGCAAATTGAACCTGGATCTGGCTGGAATCCATATTACTGGTCCAGTCAGGAAACTGTTTGGTGTCCAGAGTGAGCAGGACCTGAATATTGTTTGATTCATAAAAGTCAAGGCGCTCCCTAAGGGGCTGCCAATTGAAGGTGCCGTTTATCGGCTCCCTGAGGTGCCAGCTCTGTCCCATCCGGACCTGCCCGATATTCAGTGACCTGAAGTGCCCGGCACTAAATCCTCTTTCATCAGGAGAGGAATCCGGCACAAAGGATAATCCCAAAGTGACATTATTCCGGGAATAATCATAAGCATCAAAGGGAAATTCTTCAGGAATAGCGCAGGAAACTAAAATACATAGAAAAACTAAAAAAGGAAAAGTTTTAATCATGTTAACTCCCTGTATAGAGTACACCTAAAAAGCTTTCACTACAAGTAAATAATGTAATAAGGTCGTTTTCAATTTAAATAAAGATATGAAATCTTCAGGGCTATTAGTGTGGTACAATGTGCTTTTTTGATATTTTTCTATTAAATCATGAATTTTATATTTTTGTGGATAAACCCGATAGTTTTTCTTAATCCGGTAAATCCACCCTCTCCGGCTGATCCTGGCCGGTGCGGTAGACCAGAGCCTGACGCTCGTCTGGAGTGAGCTCTACCTTCTCCACACCCCAGTAGCTGCCCTGATCCCAGGTACCATTGTCCCCCAGCCGGGCGGAGTATTCTCCGGTGAAGCTCAGGACTATTACCTCATCGGATCGGCGAATCACATCGATGGTGGTGGTGATCTCCAGTTCATAAATATCACCGTGGGGTGACCCATCAGTCTCCCTAATGAGATATGAGGGATATTCAATTATTTTATCCATGTTCTTACCTCCCGATTTTACTTTTGAAGTCTTTCTGAAAAAGATTTAATTGTATTTTCAGGCTTTTCCTTTTATAATATTCATAGGTAAAGGTAAAGGTAAAGGTGGTGTTATGGCATATTTTAATTGGCAGCCTGTACTGGAAACAGGCATCTCTGAAATAGATCAGCAGCATCAGAGACTGGTGGCTATGATCAACAGTCTGCATGACGCTATGAGCAAGGGTCAGGGTCAGGATGTCCTTTCCGGGCTGGTCCAGGAAATGATAGAATATACCCAAGTACACTTCAGTACTGAAGAAAAACTGATGGAACAGTACCGGTATCCTCAGACTATGGAGCATAAAAACCTCCATATGAAGTTTGTGGACCAGGTAGTCCAGTTCAAGCAGAAGCTGGACGCCGGACAGCCCATAGCAACCTCTGAAGTCATGGGTTTTCTCAAGGACTGGCTGTTTCAGCATATCGCCAAGTCCGATAAAGGCTACGTGACCCTGTTCAAGAGTCAGGGGCTTTAACTACCTCTCTTTTTTCCTTTTTGAAAAAAACACATTGACATTAACCTCATTCTTTCCTATCATTATCTGAGAGGTTAAAGTCATGTTGGAAATATTGCTAGTTTCCTATCTGAAAGTGTTTTTCATTCTCACTCCTTTTTTTATACTATCCACCTTTCTATCCATGACGGCTAACAGGACTGAATCGGAAAGACGAAAACTGGCCTTAAAGGTATCACTGGCTATCCTAATTATCGTGATCATTTTGTTTTTTATAGGCCAGCAGATTTTTAATCTGTTCGGCATTACCATTGATTCTTTTAAAGTAGGTACCGGTGCTCTCTTATTCTTGTCCGCTGTTTCCCTGATAAAAAGTGATAAAGAAACACCTACCTCTGAAAGTAATGATATCTCAGTGGTCCCTCTGGCTATACCTATCGCGGTAGGCCCGGCTACCACCGGTACTATCCTGGTAATGGGTGTCGAATTAAACGGCTTCACGGAAAAATTAGCCGGTGTGCTGGCCCTGTTGCTGGCCGTGGTCAGTATCAGTATCCTGCTGTACTTGAGCGGATATATAGAAAAGCTGGTAAAAAAACGTGGTCTTAATATACTGAGTAAAATCACCGGGCTCATCCTGGCCGCCATCTCCGCGCAGATGATCATGAGCGGGGTGAAGAATTTCTTTAAGCTTTAAATTCTGTTGGGCGCGACTATGCAGCGCTGAACGGAGTTTTACCTTTTCCCCTGGTCAGGGAAGACTTTTTCCGTTGGCCGAACGGAGTCGGGGGTTCCGCTTTTCTTTGCTGGCCCAAAGAAAAGCTCCAAAAGAAAAGGCCTGTTTTAAGCGGGAATCGGGCTGAACTCGGCCTCGTGCCTCGGGGTTGGAGCATAGTTCCCTTGTCGGGGAAGACTCTTTCTGTTGGCCGAATGAAGTCGGGTGTTCCGCATTTCTTTTGTCCAGGCCGACAAAAGAAACGCTCGCAAAGAAAAACGGCCTTCTAGCGCCCATGATGCCATGTTGGTATGACACGGTAAGGGCAGGAAGCGGCCCAATGCCTTCGCTTTCGCTCAGGTGAGAAGAATCTGTGGTAGGTGGGCCTCAGGGGAAGAGGCTGGGGTGTCTGATACCTCGGGGATGGCTTCGGCATCAGAGGGCGAATTAAAGAGTTTGTGGTTAGTTAATCAGTTTTGTAGATGTCCCAGGCCCGGTCGGTGGTGTGGATGGTCAGATTGTGGGTGAACCTGAAAAATATCTCATATCTATTGCGGTCGTTGAGCGGAGCCGAAACGATATCAGGGTATTACTATTGTTTTCTGTAAATTAGTACGCCATATTCAGGGATACGAAGTCCATAACTGCCACCTGTATATACTACAGTCGTCATCCAACTAGGATAAAAGGCATCAGCCCAAATTTGTCCATAAGTTCCAGAAGGCGATGCGAATATTAGGTTCCATGTTCCAGTTGAGGGAAAATCTACTCCATAGGTGGAAGTACTTAAGTCAGTCCAGCTATATTTCTTGTAATTAATAACTACAAAAATATCCCCACTGCCGTTTCCGGACCCTCTGGCAAACCGGATGATTTTATTGGCATTATCCTGCCAGCCGGCATCAAAACGTATACTGCTTCCTCTCACCGGCCAGGAATCTTTGCGGATCTGGATGAGGTCTTTGACAGCCTTGTGAGTATAATATCCCCCCCAGCGGTTCCAGGGGGCGGAATTGGACAGATTTTCCCAGTTAACGTACCAGCTGTTGGCGTCATCCACAATGAAGTACTTGGTGTTGTTCCCATAAAAACCCTGGATAAATTCTTCACCCATAAATATCATGGGTACGCCCCGGGACAGAATAGAAGTAGCCAGTCCGGTGATCTGCTGATGCTGAGAGTCATACTCTGTATTTGCCGACCACCAACGTATAGCCAGGTCACTGGAAGGCCGCTGTTTGCCGTTACCGGCTTCGTCATGGCTGACCAGATAGTTTATCGCAGGGGTACCATTGGGGTTCTGGTTTTCCAGTCCATTATCCAGGTAGGAGCCGGCAATGGTGGAAGATATTGTGGGAATATCAAAAGCGGAATCTCCGTCACGGAACAAATCTTTAAGCTCATGCGACATGTTGACATTCCACTGACTGTCAAATCCCGCACCCCCCGAGGTAGTCTTACGGGTAATATAGGCATCATTGGGCAGGTTTTCCGCGATGAGATACAGATTGGGACTGTTCCAGCCGTCGTAGTTTCCGCTGGCATAGCCTTTGAGGTTTGAGGTGAGCTCCTGCATAAAGCTCCAGCTATTGATATAGGCGGTGGCGTCAAAGCGGAAGCCGTCCACCCGGTAATGCTTCATCATGTACTTGGCACTGTCGATGAGGAACTTCCGTACCACGGGATTGCCGTAGTTGAAGCGGGGGCCCCAGTCGGTCTTGCCGTTGTACCAGTAGGTGTCGGGCCAGTCCCAGTTGTCTGCGCCGTCATAGCTGGCGATCACGTCGTCACTGGCGCCCATGTGGTTGAATACCAGGTCCAGTATTACCGCCATACCGTGCCCGTGGGCTTCATCCACGAAATTTTTAAAGGGATCCACTGTGTTCAGGGTAGTGCCGACATAGGACGACTCCGGCGCGTAGAACATCACATAATTGTAGCCCCAGGACAGGTCCCCGGCGAACTCATTGATGGGCAGGGGTTCGATAGCGGTAAAGCCCAGGTCCTGCAGATAACTGAATTTATGGGTGGCGGTCTCAAAGGTCCCCTGGCCGTAGTAGCTCCCCGCGCCATTGGTCCACCAGGAGCGGATATGCATCTGGTAGATGATGTACCAGTCGTAGCCGGGCCGGGTCCAGCCGTTCTGCCAGGTGTAGGACGACTGGTCGATGATATAGCTCTTGTTGCCCGCGGTATTCATGGCGGGACTGTATTCATTCTTCTTGGCGGCAGGGTCGGAGATATAGTTGGTATAAGGGCCGCCCCATTGATTAGGGTACTGTTCGATCACAAATTTGTAAGCCTGTCCTGCCTGGGTATTGGACACTTCTCCCCACCAGTACACCCGGCCCCGGTCCAGATACAGAGGGGTGCGGGTCCAATTGTTGAAGTCACCGGTCACATAAGCCCGGCGTACATTGGGGGCATAAAGCTTAAAGAAGGTACGGCTGTTGCCTTTATACTCCGCTCCGAACCATTCGTCATCCCAGATGTTGCCGGGATAGGAACGGAAGAGGTTGGTCTCATCAGAGAAGAAGTAAGTATAAGTCTCCCACCAGTTGTCGGGGGGAGATATATAGACCTGGTCTTTAGTGGAATACAGATTGTAGATAAAATTGGAGATATTGGTGACACCTGTATTGATATTGGTGGTAGCGTAATAGCTGTAACTATTCTCGGTCAGCAGGGGGAAGGTCACCACACGTTTGTAGCGTCCGCCGTTGCCCCCGTTGAGGTCTTCCCAGGCACCAGCCGGGCCGTCTCTGAGCTTGAGTTCATAGTGCTGGTAATAATCTACCCCCGGGATATTATATACCAGCCAGGGGACACCGGCATTAGTGACATTGCTTAGTGGGGTAACCATACCGGTATGACTGAAGTCCTGGGACCAGTAGTTCAGCCGGGGGTCACTCATTCCTGCCAGGGGAGCGGCATCGACATATACCCATAGGCTGGAAGGCAGAGGCTGATAGGCATTGGTGGCGGTAAGGTGATTGGTGCTGGTCCATATAATGGTATAGTTCGTTACAAAATTGGTGCTGTTATTGGTAGTAATGGTGATATTGGTGATGGTGCCGGGGCGGTTAGTCACCCAGACTACATTGGTCCCGCCCAGGCCCTGCCCCAGTTGGTTGAGGCTGCTGCACTGCCAGGCAGAAATAACCAGTCCCAGCATAAGCAACAGGCTGGCTATCCATCTTTTTTTCATAACCGGCTCCTATTGCAGGGTGTAGGGAAGGGCATAAACCCTTTCCGTATAATTGGACAGATTGGAGCTGTCTGTCTTGACATCATTGGAGGGATGTTGCGGTATCACATCCCACACCCCGTCAGTATCCTGGTTACCCGACAAGATGCACAAAGCCCTTAGCGTAGTTCCTGTACTGATTTTAAGTACAGACAGTGGCAGGGAGAGCTCCCAGCCGTTGGTACGGATCACCGCCATCTTGATACCCTGCATATTGCCTCCGCTCCAGTTCCAGGCCAGGGCCTGCCAGGTATTGGTAGAGGTGGCAGCATAGAGCGCCTGTCCCCCTCCTTCCTGGATACGGAACTGTATCTGGTAGTCCGGCAGATAGACCGGAGTAGGATCCAGGACAAAGCGTCCGCTCCAGCTGGACCAGGCATCATAGTCTGTCCCCCCGGCGGTATTGGTATCCAGTGAGATGGCTATGCGGGCCCCGCTATTGCCCAGGTCTGGGACAGTGCCGGCATCGATCCAGATATAAAGATTGGCGGCGTCATTGGTCATGCGCATATCGCCTAACAGATAACTATTATATTTAGGGGTAGTGGAGCTGCCCAGGAGTGGAGCACCGTTCCACAAGGGGTCTCGAACGCCGTCTACACCCACCAGGGAACGGGTGATGGTCACCGGGGCCAGGCTGTAGGACAATCCATTGTCACCGTCTATTACTGCCCACACCCGGTTGGCTCCGTAGGACAGGGACAGAGTGGCGCTCCAGTCTGTGGCAGTGATGGTGTTGGTCCAGGGGGTACCACCCGACAGGCCGGCTGCCTGTGAGTTGGTGACATGGGCTTCATCTATAGACCACAGGGTCACCCCGGTGATACTGTCGGGCTGAGTCAGCCAGGCCGAGCCGCTAAAGGTCATGGTCGGGCTATTGGTCAGCCATCCGTCGTAGGTTTTGGCCCAGTCTGCTGCGGGGATATTGGAGATGTAGAAATTCATACCCAGGTATATATCCGACCAGCCCGGAGCCTGGAAATGCAGCAGGCTGAAGATATAGGGTAGGGTCTGCTGGTATACCACCACCGACCATTCTTTGTAGCTGCCCCGGTCGGTAATGCGTCCGTAGTTGGTCCAGGGACTGTTGGTGATAAACACCTTCAGATAGTTGGTCCCGTTAGGAATATAAGGGAGGATGTCCCCGGTGAGTGTCCCTGCCAGTACAAAAGTCGGCTGCAGTCTTTCTTCATTGTAGTGATTGGTGAGGGTGATGGTGCCGTTGACTACAAAATTGTTGGAGTATAGGGTGACGTCATTAGATATAGCAGTCCAGTTGGTGTGGGTCTGGTAGATCACAGTATTGGTGATCACTACCCCGCTCCCCCCGCCCAGTTCGCAGGACAGGCTCAGTAAAAGAAAGAATGAAAATATAAGTATGCTGTAAAACTGCTTCATGCCTACACCCCGACATTACAGCTGTGGTATACAGCTGCAGTATAACATAAAGTACCTTGTTTTTTGAGAAAAATCAACTACACAGGTCACGGAGGATGATAAGTCAAAAGTCGAAAGTCCTATTTTAATAAAACACTTCTTTTGACTTTCGACTAACCTCGGAGGGGCATCAGTGGGTGTACAGGGGACCTGTAGACCTGCGGTTCTGTCCGGTGATGTGGGGGCTTTTTAGGTAGACGATCTGATCTATAAAATCAACAAGTCTTTCAATAGAAGAATCTGGGAGATTCCTATTCATAATGCGTCCACATCCTTATTACTTTGACGATTTTCTTATCTTCGATCACCTGGTAAACTATCCTGTGCTGGATATTGATCCTTCTGGAAAAAGCACCGGCCAGGTCCCCGATCAGTTTTTCATAAGGTGGATATTCAGAAAAAGGATCTGAAATCAGTAGATTCAGGATCTCCTGGGCTTTTTCCTTGAGATGAGAAGCAGCAAGTTTTTTAGCATCTTTCTGCGCTTGATTGGTAAATAAAAGCCGGTACATCTTACCAGTCTAATTTATCAGATAGATTTTCCAGAGGCTCTTTCATACCTTTGAGGATAGATTCCCTCATTCCGGGAATGGAAGTCAAATACAATGTCTCTTCAATATTTCTCCAGTCTTCTTCCCCAATCAAGACCGCGGATGAGTTTTTTCCGGTAATATGGATAGGTTCATGAGTCTCATTCACTTCCTGAACAATATGAAAAAGCTCTTTGCGGGCATTGGTAATATTCATGCTACTCATTTCGACCTCCGTACATTATTCCGTACACAATATACACCCATCAAGTATAAATGTCTAATAAACCGGAAAAATTATTCAACAAGGCCTTTTCTTCTTCCCACCGAGCCCGAGACATGACCAATGAGAATTTCAGAAATGAAAATCTTCTGTACCGAGTCTGATGCCCGGCCACTTCCGAGGTACCACACACCCCAGCCTGGACTCCTAAGGCCCACCTACCATAGCCTGCACTTACCTGAGCGCCAGCGAAGGCATTGGGCCGATTCGGCCATTACCCCGTCGTACCGACCCGGCATCACTCGAGGCTACCCGCCCCACAAAAAAAGATTTTCTTTGCCAGGCGTTTCTTTTCTCGGAAAAGAAATGCCGCTTGGGCCACCCGGTCCCCACCGGGCCAGGCCCTCCCGTGGCAGACCGCAAAGCTGACTCCAGCCACCTATACTAATAGGAAAA
>CAYRWR010000044.1:0-28077 GCA_964428015.1 uncultured Brevinematales bacterium
CCGGCCAACTCCATGCAAATATCTTATTTCTCTTTTTTATCATAACATCGAAAGTTAAAAGAGTTTTTTAGAGTGGATTTTTGACTTTTGACTTTAAGACTTTGGACTAATTTACCCCGCCCTGGCCGTCCGTTGAATATCCATACCATGTCCATTTCTTCAAGCATCATCGTAATATATCCCGGCGCCAGCTGGAAAATCTCGACGGGGTCTGTTAGTGTAAGAAGCTGTGTAATAAAATTGATTGTAAACTGAAATACATATTTAAATAATACATTCTATAAAAAGATAAGATTTATTGTTTTGTGTACATCCCTGATCCTGTCCTTCCTTCAGCCAGATCATCGTTAGAATCCAAAGCTTTATAATTAAGTTCCAAGGAAGTGTTGGATTTAATATTATATATAATAAACAACTGGGTACTTCCGCCTGTATTTAAATTTTTCCTAAACATTAAACCTTGAATAGTTGTTTCATTAATGTATTCACCCACAAAATAATGTATAAAACGTTCCGTTTTTAAAATAGAAAATACTTTGGTAGAGTCCTGGAAAAAATTACATATTCCTTGATTATTGCCATATACCCAGGTCCCAGAAATATTGTATGTTGGTTTTATTTCACCATATAGACCTGAGAAGAAAACGGGTAATAATAATACAACAATACCTAGTATTTTAAGAAACTTCATTTTTTTCTCCTTATAGTTAATAAAATAGTTATTCCATTGTTATCTAATGAATCCATCATCTAACATAATTATCATAATAAAACAACATATTATTTGTTAAGAAATATTTTGTCAAATATTAATTACAATCTAATGAACTTGATAAAGAGTTTTCTAAATGACAGATTAAATCCCAGCGTAAAACATTTCGGTGAATCAAATCGGGCGAATGCCATTAGCCCCTACGGAGAACCGTCGCATTGTCGTAAAACACATCTCCATCATTCCGACAGCGCCCCTTCGGCGCGCCGAAGCCCCCTACTTGACTCCTTCCCCCATATTAACTAATTTTATACTGAAGCATTTTTCAGGAGGACCCATGAACCCCAACAAGATGACCATCAAGGCCCAGGAGGCCATGCAGGCAGCGGTAGTCAATGCCTCCCAGCGGGAGCACCAGGAGGTGGACAGCGTCCACCTCATGCTGGCCCTGATCGAACAGGAAGAAGGCCTGGTCAAGCCAGTGCTCCAGAATCTGGAGATCAATATGGACAAGGTCTATAAAGGCCTGGAAGATATCCTTAATGCCAAACCCAAAATACAGGGTACCAATCAGGGCTACGTCTCCAAAGAACTCACCCTGGTACTGGAACGGGCCGGACGTGAAGCCGACAAAATGAAAGACGAATTCGTCAGTACCGAACATCTGTTCCTGGCCATACTGGACTCCAAAGACCCCCTGTGGCAGAAGGCCCTGTTCGAGATGAACCTGCATTATGACTCAGTTCTCCTGGTCATCAAAAACCTGCGCGGCTCCCACCGGGTGCAGAGCGACTCTCCCGAGACCAAATACCAGGCCCTGGACAAGTACACCCGAGACCTCACCGAGATGGCCCGCTCCGGCAAGCTGGACCCCGTCATAGGACGGGACCAGGAGATTCGCCGGGTGATGCAGGTCCTGACCCGGCGTACCAAGAACAACCCTGTCCTCATCGGTGAAGCCGGCGTGGGTAAGACCGCCATCGCCGAAGGCCTGGCCCGGCGTATCGTGGACGGCGACGTACCCGACTCCCTGCACAACCGCCGCATCCTGACTCTGGACCTGGGACTGCTCATCGCCGGAGCCAAATTCCGGGGCGAATTTGAAGAGCGTCTCAAAGCCCTGATCAAGGAAGTTATTGATTCCAATGGAGAAATTATCCTGTTTGTGGACGAGATCCATACCGTGGTGGGCGCGGGCAATGCCGAAGGCGCCATCGACGCCGGCAACCTGCTCAAGCCGGCTCTGGCCCGGGGTGAGATCCGCCTCATCGGCGCCACCACTACCGACGAATACCGCAAGTTTATTGAAAAGGACAAAGCCCTGGAAAGGCGCTTCCAACCGGTCAAGGTGGATGAGCCCGACATGGAAGACACCATCGCCATCCTGCGCGGCATCAAGGAAAAATACGAAGTGCACCATGGTATCCGTATTTCGGATAATTCCCTGGTTGCCGCGGCGCGTCTGTCAGTCCGCTATATCACCGAGCGCCATCTGCCCGACAAGGCCATAGACCTCATCGATGAGGCCAGCTCCAAGATCCGTATCGAGATCGAGAGCCAGCCCCAGGAGGTGGATGACCTGGAACGCCAGATCATGCGCCTCACTATTGAAAAGCAGGCCCTGGCCAAGGAAAAAGACCGGGATTCCCTGGAACGCCTCAAACTCATCGAAGAAGAGCTGGCCCAGGTCCAGGAAAAATCCACCGCGGTAAAAGCCACCTGGGAAAAGGAACGTTCCGTGATCGTAAAGATAAAGGAGCTCAAGGAAAAAATAGAAACTCTGAAGCTGGAAGAAGAATCCGTACAGCGCGCCAACAACCTGGAACGGGTGGCTGAAATACGCTACTCCCTGATCCCCAGCGCGGAAAAAGAACTGTCTGTCCTGCAGGAAAAACTGCGTGACGTACAGGGCTCTCATCCTATGCTGAGAGAAGAAATCACCGAGGAAGACATCGCCCAGGTAGTCAGTCTGTGGACAGGCATCCCCGTATCCCGCATGATGGAGTCGGAAAAACAGAAACTCCTCCGCCTGGAAGAAGAGCTTACCAAACGTGTGGTAGGTCAGGACCTGGCTATTGCCGCGGTAGCCAATGCCGTACGCCGTACCCGGGCCGGACTCCAGGAAGAGACCCGCCCTATCGGCAGCTTTATGTTCCTGGGTCCTACCGGCGTGGGTAAGACTGAGACTTCCAAGGCCCTGGCCGAGATTCTCTTTGATACCGACAAAGCCCTGATCCGCGTGGATATGAGTGAATACATGGAAAAATTCAGCGTACAGCGTCTCATCGGTGCTCCTCCGGGCTACGTGGGATATGACGAGGGAGGACAGCTTACTGAAATGATCCGGCGCCGCCCCTTCTCCGTGATCCTGTTTGACGAAATTGAAAAGGCCCATCCCGATATCTTCAACGTGCTGCTCCAGATTCTGGACGACGGGCGCCTAACCGACGGGCAGGGCCGTACCGTTGACTTTACCAATACCATCATCATCATGACCTCCAATATCGGCTCCAATATCATTCAGGTCAAAGGCTTTTCTCCCCGTCCCGATGAAAACCACGCCCTGGCCGGAGATATTCACTCCCAGCTAAAGCAGAAATTCCGTCCAGAATTCCTCAACCGTGTGGACGATATTATCACATTCCGGGCACTGGAACAAAAGGACATCCTGGCTATTGTGGATATCCAGCTGGCTCAGGTCCGCAAACGTCTCAAGCTCAAAAATATCGAGCTCGAGGTCAGTGATGCCGCCAAGCAGCTGGCCGCCCGTCTGGGCTTTGACCCTGACTTTGGTGCCCGTCCTCTCAAACGGATCATCCAGAAGCACATTCTGGATCCACTGGCTATCGAGATTCTCAAAGGAGGCAAGGGTGATGAGCACCATATCAAGGTAGACGTCAAGGGTGATGATTTTATTTTTAAATAGCCAAAAATACTTTTCGGAATTTTTAGACTCCCCTCTTTTCGTCACCGCGGCGAAACTGAGGGGAGTTTTGTTTTATCGCTCCTCTAAGCAATAACGTACCGCGTCCCTGCCGGGCCGTAACCCATATCCCACCGAAGATTGGGGTGGCGGCGGTAGGACGGGGGAGATTCCCGTTCAGGCCGGCATATACCAGGATACCGGAGATACACCTGTTCCTGTGATGGGTGGTGCCGTTTTTCTTTAAAACCTCCGGTATTATACTGACCCGGAACATGACAAAAACCGCTAAGAGATATAAACTATATAAAATTCATTCAGGAATCACAACATGCCGGAACAAAACCCTCTCAGCCCGGTACAGCAGGCCCGTCTCACCCAGAAGCTGCACCAGCGCCGTACCATAGTAGCCATCAGTATACTCATTCTTTCTGTAATCGCGATTGTCTCCTGGAATATGGTACGGGATAATAGCCAGACTTCAGATCAGGTTACTATCCCCCGCTCCCCCGGTATCCATACTTCTTCTGGGCTGACCATTACCGAAAGTGACCGTTCCGTAATTGTCAGCAGGATCGAGAGTGTCACTCCGTCCCAGGTATTGTCCGCGGTCCGGGAGCTGGATAGCAGTAATCCCCAGAGCTCCGGCCAGGCTATTGCCCTGCTCATAGGTCAACTCGGCTGTTCCCCTCAGGAAGAGGTCATCCTCAGTACCTATCTGCAAAGACGTCTCAATCTCAAATCCATCAAAGCCATAGCTGAAATGATAAAAAAAATGACCCCTACCCAGTTCCAGCTTTCCTTTCCGGTATACCGCAATATGGCTCTGGCTTGGGTGAACAAAGACCTGGGAAAATCAACCACGCCTTAAAGTCTTAAAGTGTAATTATCCGTTTGAGCATTCTGTGCTATTTTTGAAAGGGATAAAACTGAAAATCAAAAGATGTTTGTTTAGAAAGTATATTCAAAAGATGTGTAGATCAGATCGTCCTGATTATATTTACCCAGAGTACAGTCCTGTGATCCCCTGAAAATCATTCCTCCCAGCGATAATACCAATCCGGATACAGGCTTGTAGTCCACTGCCAGTTTCAGCATCGTTCCATAGTGGCTGCTGAAATATGCTCCAAAATCAGGACTCTGAAAAGCCTCAGACCAGGTGTTCTGGTTAAGGATGCCTGTCAGACCAATCTTCAAATGATCATTTAAGAGGGCTTTTTCAACCCGCAGCGTCATATAATCCTGTAGCTTCTGAGTACCCACCAGTCCCCGTTCTGTAAAAAAACCATGCGCGAATTGCACATTGAGATACCAGCCCTTCTCCAGCATACAATCCCCGCCCAATGTGTATTTAAGATAAGGTACATTGGTAATGAAATTTTCCGTCTGATTCATCACATAAACATTGGTAGTCACAGCAGGAAGGTAAATAAAAGTTCCGTCACTGATGATTACGGTGTTTTTTTTATCCGGAAAAGTAAGTCCAGCTTCGCCCCATAGAACAAATATCCCAGTATTCCAGGAAAAATCCATGCCCAGTACAGTTTCATGGTAATAAGCCAGATCGTAATTTTTACTGATCAAAGTAATATTGGTAGTATCGGTTCCGGTATTGATTTCTGTGATATGATCCACTTTGATAAACTGCACATAGGGAAGATCATTTATCCTCCATATTGCACTGAGAGAGAAATCTACCGGTCCGATATTCATAGAATACCTGACGGCATATGCAGCATTAAACAGGTTAAACTCCGGTAAATCAACCTCAGGGTTTAACCAGTTGATGGTTTCATCATTATAGCTGGTGGAGTAATCCCCTGCTCTATCGAAAATACGGTTATAAATTTCAGATTCCAGGACGGAAAGCAGGGAGATATTAAATTTAGCCACCGGACTCCAAGGCTGAAAGATAAATTGTAAATCAGATTCACACTCTCTGATAAAGAAATGATATCTGGTTGACCAGGCCAGGGATGCTGACTTTAGTCCCAAACTAAGCAGGTCAAAATAGTCCCCGGGATTGACAATATCAGTGGGGTTGAAAACATCGGCTGTACCCCAGGCAAATCTCTGTTTACCAATTGATATTTCCAGACCTTTAAACAAAAAGTCATCCATGGAAAAATAAGCCTCATTGAGTAGAAAATCAACCGGATACATGGAATCGTTGCCGGTTAAATCTGAAGAACTTATTACATGAGATTGCAGGTCTTTATCTCCTGGAATATTATAATACCGGAATCCGGCATTCACTATGGCATAAAAAGTTTCATTGACTCTGGAATCAAGTTTAATACTTCCGGAAATCAGATCAAATTGAATGGCACCATTTGTGGCTGAAAACCGAAGATCTCCCCTCAATTTGGTTACTATATCTACACTCCAGATTGGCACTAAGCTACAAAAAAGAAACCCAAAAACAAGCAGCCTTCTCTTCATTTTCCCTCTACTCTTTCTTCTTAAGAAATTTCTGTGTGAAAATCTGTTTCTCTGTTAATCCCTGATCAAATTTAACGTCCTGAAGAACCAATTTTGTATAATGCTGTTTTTTTATATCTGTGACTTTCACCCGTACCGGAACATTGTATTGATTAATTGTATTCATCTCTTCTATCTGGAATAGTTTTATGAGTTCTTTTTTGACGTAAAGTTCCATTTTGACTGGGATTGAGGTCTTTTTTTCCACTGTCATCACTATTCTGTCATAGGTTTTTTCCGAATCGGGTTTTCTTTTTAAATCCAGTACATAATTTTCATCATTTTCTGAAACAAGATCTGCTTCATAATCTTGACGGTATTGATAGCTTCCTATTTCATTATAGGAAAAGTCCGTTCCTTGAAATGAATCATTTTTAAAAGAACCCTGTATCATTCTGATTCTTTTTAACTCAGGCAGGTATATCCACATTTGATTTTGACCGGAGACCAGTAATCCAATTCCATTAACATGAGCAGGCTTGGTGAATTTGATTACCCTTAAGTCTGCACCCGCGACATATATTTTCATCTCTCTGGACTCTTTGGCAGTGCCGTCCAAATTGGCCATCTCCAGTTTATTCAGAGACTCCATATCCTTAGGTTTGGTCAGGGTTTGCTCTACTTTCTTTAATACATCTTCACCGCTTAAAGTATATCCTGGGTTTATAAAAGTCAAAACCAGCAATCCATACAACCATATTTTCATGGAATACTCCTCTTTTTTTGGTGCAGTCCCAAAAATTCTAATAGTATAGGTAAAAGAGTCACAGATGAAAGGCTACTGATCATCATACTAAATGCCAGAAAAGCCCCCAATATCCGAATGGGTCTTAGACTGGAAAATACCAGCACAAAGAATCCCAAACCGACCGCGAAAGCATTGGATAGAATACCTATTCCCGTACTGGCAATCGTTGAAGCTATGGCTGATTCTCCATTATTTCCATTCCGCAAACACTCCTGATAGTATCGGTTTGAAAAATGAATGCTGTAATCTATCCCTATTCCCACCGCAATACTGGCAATGGTGATTGACACCATATCCAGTGGGATATGGAAAAGCCCCATTATTCCAAAATTAACGATGAGGGTAAATAATATCGTAATAATAGATATCAACCCATGTTTTAAGGAACGGAATATCCAGGCATTGAGGATAAAAACTGCCAAAACAGCAAAAATAATACTACGGATCTGATTATTAAATAATCTTTGTTTAATTAAAGCAGTCAGATAACCATAACCTGATATTTCTAAAGATTCAAGCCGTACAATCGATTGAGCCTGTCCTTTATAATCAGTTCCCACCGGCATAGATGACCATAATAAGGGACTAATGGCATATTCCAGATTATGATATTGAATATCTTGTTCACTCCATTTACTTCCAAGCATTTTTACAGCTTTATGTAATCGTTGAATCTTCAGGTACTCCTGGTATCGAAAAACAATACTTTGTGCCAAAGAAAGGATATCATCATTTTCATACCCTGATCCTGGTGATAAAGTCTGAGTTAATACTCTCTCAACATCTTTTTCCTTTAGATTGTGTAGGTTATTCAATTTAATTAAGATTACAGGTATCTGGTTACCGGGAATTGATATTTCACATTCCGGACTTTTTAAATAACTGGATACCATTTTGGATGGAAATGCAGGTTGATAACTTAGTAATTCCCTACCGGTTTCTCTAATCTGAGCTTTTAATCTTATATTATCGCTTAGAGCCAGATTTGATTGAATCCCCTGGTTATACAGCATCAATGATACCAGGTCAATTAATATTTCATTGGTCATATTCAGAGGGATAATTTTAATCTCTTCCCGATAAGGTTTTAATATTTTTTGTAATGGCAGAAAAACTTCCTCAATATATTCACGGGAGATGGATGGGATCATGAATGAAATTAATGCCTCTCTTTTATCAGAAGAAACCATATTCCGCATTGCTGCCTGTCCATTCATAAAAAACCAGAGATTTTCTATCTCCCCTCTTGTTTCAGGAATAGTATATAGACCGGTCCATAAATAATTTAATTTTGCAACCATATCCTGTACTCCACCCAAAACCGCCATTTTTTTTAAAGACCTGGTTTTTTCTTCCAGGATTACCATAAGCTTTTCAATATTAGGATCAGTAATTTCCCCTTTCATATATAGAGAAAAAACATTAAAACCGCCAAAATTGTCAGTGATGATTCTATTGACCTTTACCGGTTCACTTTGTGGTCCAAAAAAAGCCAGAAAATCCATTTCTGTCCTCAGTTTGGAAAACTGTGTAAAACAAAAAATAGACGAAATACTAAACAGGATTAATATTAACACCTTTTTTTGGATGAGAATACGGGCAAAAGAAACAGCAAGCTGACTGAATTTATGGTGATTTTTACCTAAAATGCCGGATATTTTTGGAGATGGTTTCATTTTAGATAATACAGCCGGGATAAAAATCAGGGCCAGTACCATTGCCAATATAATACCCAGAGAAGTGATCCATCCAAACTCACGTATCATCTTTATATCAGAAAATACCAATGAGACAAAACCTAAAAAAGTGGTGATACCTGCCAGGAGGATAGGTCGCCCTACATCACGGAGAGAAATAGATACCAGAAGAAAAGAATCCGTTATACCCAGGCGTGCTTCTTCGTAATATTTGTTTAAAAAGTGTAAGCCATAGGCACTTCCTACAGCGATTAGTACCACAGGAATTGTAGCCCCTATCATACTCAGGTTTAACTTAGCCAGTCCCATAAAACCAATTGCTATAATAGTAGCCATGAACACTGACAATAACGGTAGAACTACCCCTTGCCATGTCCTGAATGTCAAAAATAAAATAACCAGTACCACCAATACGACAAAAGGCACCAGTATTTTTAAATCACCGGAAATTAAATCATTGATTGTATTTAACAGAGAAGGAGTTCCTCCAAAATACACCCTGGTTTTGTTCTGAATATTTTGCGTATTTATTTGTTTCTTTATATCCCGCGCTAATTTGTCAATGCGAAAGCCGGCTTCTGCTGTCACAAAGATGAGAGCATACTTGCCATCTTTTGCAATCAGTTTACCTGAAAAGGTATAATTTGACTCAATATATTTTTTTTTATGCAATAGGAAAGTGTGATCATTGGGGATTTCTTCCCCGAATAATTTATCTGATATTATTCCATTTTCATTGGTTTTTAAGTCGCTTACTTCTGTAATACTTATTACTCTCTCTATCCCATCAATCGAAGCAATCATTCTACTCAGTTTTCGTATTGTAAGTAAATTACTATATGTAAAAATATCTTCACCTTCCACGACGATGATCAGAGGGGATACACTTCCAAAAGTTTCATTGATATAATGAGGTAATTGTCCTATTTTACTATGAGGAGATACTTGCCTCAGCAGGTCATTATTAATTTCCAGACGTATCATAAAAAGTCCCAGTATTAGGGTGAGAACAATACTCAGTAAAATTATTGTTTGTGCGTTTTTATTTATCCACTCTGCGAGTTTCTTAGTTTCCATGTTCATCCTGTTATAATGACTAATTTGCGCTTTTTTTGAGTCGTCTTTTGACTAGTACCAGACATAGTCCATGCTTTGCTTTTTTATGCTAGATTAATATTTTTTCAAAAAAATCCCATATAACATCAAACCATCCAACTTTAATTTATCTTGAAAATACATTTTTGTCTATCAAAGCAGCTGTTTAAGTCAAAATTAAGGGCTGCCCACAGGCAGCCCTTAATTTATGTAAAATAATGAAGTTTAATATGGTGACATCATGTTGGCAATTGCAGTGATGGTACGGGTCACAGTTTTCCCTTCTACTGTGATTTCCACAGTCTGAGGATCCAGGACCTTGATACTATAAGCAACTTCTTTATTATTGTAGAGAACTGTTCCACTTACTCCACCAATAAAGACCAAATCACCGGTGTTTCCATCAATCACCAGTTTCAGATTAAAATCATAATCAATGGATCCGACCAGTGCATTGTTTACCAGACTGTAAGCCATGAGTCCATCCACCTGTACAGTTATAGTGTGAGTATTGGTATCCATAGAAGTAGAGAAAGAGAAGGGGTCAGCAGTGGAATTTCCAAAACTGATTGTGTAACTAAATGGATCACTGATGAATACAGGATCACCGCTCACTACCAGAGAAAGAGACCCAAACAGAGATCCTTTTACGGTCAGTGAGGGAGCAAAATAATTGGTTGAAACGTATGCAAATATCGCTTCCTGAGTTGCAGGGAACTGCTGAATAACTCCATCCAGAATGAGTTGTCCTTTAATATCCGCCAGCCCATGTCCATATGCTAATGTGATAGAGTTGGAACTCAATGTGACTGAACCTTCCATATATCCATCAAGCCAGTTATTGGCAAAAGTCAGTCCATTGTCTGTATTTGTCTGAAAAGTAATAGCCAGACCGGCATTAGTATCAATGTCTTCGGTCCAGGCAACCATACCGGGCAAAGTTGAACCCATTGAATACGCCACTGAAGAGATATTCATGGCATTGTTTAAGGGAGCCATAAGTGTATTAAGAATCTGATCCGCAACTAAATCAGTTTCAGCATCACTCAGGCCGCAGGACATAACACTTAAGACAGTGGTCAACACCAGCATCATTACACCAATTTTTTTCATAGTAACCTCCAAAATATATGTTTTTGATTAGATACAACAAATCTTAATATACCACACCAATTTAACAATTCAAGAAAATTTAATTTTTTATTTTTTGGGATAGCTTTACGCTATTAATGATAACTAGACTCAATAATATTATCAAATAATTAGACACTTATTAAATTAAAATCCATCTGCTGGTACATTTTGCTTAATAGTTTAACATATGGTACACTATAGTATGAATAATTATACACTTATTAAAGACTGGTGCACACCAGCTAATAACTCAAGATTTTATACACCTCTCTTTTTTTACTCTAGTCATGTCTTTTCCGATACACAAATTGCAGAATATAACAGTCAGACCAGTGTTAAAAGGGTATCTGTCATTTCCCTTGATGTTAGAAAATTTCATATGTTTGGAATAGCATGATTAAAAAAGGTTCTTATTTGATTTTCTTACTATTTATATTTAATACCTTGGGTTATAATAATGAACCTTCTCACTCAAAGTCTATTACTTTGAGAATGGGGTATGACTATTTTGATATTTACCGCCTTACCTACTCATCACAGGGTGATAGTTTACTTGCTGGCATGACTCACTCCTCCGGAATGCTAACTATCCCTGTTAGTCCTATATTTACCGTTAAATATTTTGATCATAATAATAGTCTTAAGGTGTATTACAATTTTGTACAAAATTCCAATAGTGTGAGCTATTCTACCAATATTCTGGGGCCAAATACAAATATAAATACTAATGTGTCATCCGTAGCTTTCAGGTCAATATTCTCCGGCACTACTCAATCAGTAGCAAAGAGCCTGCGGTTTTCCCTGAATCTTTTACCTTACTCTATTGAGATAGGAATAGGTTTATTGAATCAGTTTGTATTTCTGGAATCTATACATTTTCAAACATCCACCAACTCCTGGTTAAGCCTGCAATATACTTTCCAGACTGTCCCTCTTAATCTCTCTTTGACCAATGAAAATCAGCTTCTGAATCTTTGGTCACAGGCACAGAGCAGAATTGACACCCATATTTTCAAACTACAATGGAATCCATCAGGACAATGGTTTCTGGATACCAGCCTGGAGGCAATCATATCTCAAAATTTGCCTCAGATTGAAAAAACACCTTTCCTGAGTTTAAATTTATTCTTTCTGAAACCTCAGCTGAAATTCACCCTTTTATTTAAAAAATGGCTCTTCAGTTCGTGGATAGATTTGTGGTTGTTTAGCGGTGGACAAAACTTTAATAATAGTAATGTAAAAGTACTACATAAAAATTATAATTATCTGGACATTTCTCTTAGTGCTCAACCCATATTCCATTTTGGTATTAAAGTAGCAAAAAATAATCTCAGGGAATTCTCCTATGAGGTATTTTCAGGGAGCAATTCTCTTTCTGCTCTGAACAGACCTCCGGAATATTTCGGTCTGGGATATATTTCGGGTGAGCTGGTTAATGATTTTGTGCTGCAATACCTTCATTATGAGGAAAATATTTCCCTGGGCCATATATGGGGGATCCATCCCTCTGCAGATATTTTTTACTACCATTTCAGAGACTCACATTTCAGTTATAATGCCTCTCCTTTTATACCTGTGAAAAGTAAC
Source organism: uncultured Brevinematales bacterium (assembly GCA_964428015.1). Classification (GTDB taxonomy): domain Bacteria; phylum Spirochaetota; class Brevinematia; order Brevinematales; family CAYRWR01; genus CAYRWR01. Next base: position 12,378 of record CAYRWR010000044.1, read on the forward strand.
TATTCTGAAGATAATCCGATCAACGGGATTTTATTATTGATTCCGGGAATTCGCGTAACTTTTTTGAAGAAAGACTATTTATTGGAGTATTCTTTCAAACAAGTCTTTCCTGAATTCCTGTATAAATCAGCAACGGTGGTTCCGCCCTCTACTCCCACTTCTCCAGGAAGCACTGTGTATAATAAATACTATGGAGGGGGTATACATAAGATATGTATAGAATTATTTTTCTAGCGCTAACACTAATCATGCCATTTTCCGTGCTATATTCCAGACTGGATATACAATATAATATCCAATATACAATCAAGGATTATTATTTCTACAATACGGTTTTACTGAGTAAATATTTAGTGAACCTAAAAAATAAGGTTACCCCCCTATCGATGGTTTCTCATAAATTAGATCTATTTCTAGAAGAAAATTCTATCTCCCTTCATCTTAGCCTACCCTGGTTAACCATGCTTTCTACAGATACAAACAGTAATTTTGGAAACCTTATCCTTAGCGGAGGTTATACCTATTTTAGTGCCGGGGATGTCCGCCTGTTATTAACCTGTGAATTAAGTATTCCCACCGGGAAAGGACAAAATCTAATACTACCTGAACAAAACACTACTTCCGGAGGATTAGATCTAAGTGTGATTCAATCACTCATTCTACCGCTGGCGAATTGTTGCAATTTGAATATTCAGGCTTCGGTTTTAATCCCTGGAAAAAGTTTTCAGGAAAAACTTTATGATAACAACAACGAATACCTTTTAGGAAATACTTATTCCTTATTGATTTCAGCTAGATATCATCCTAATGCCAAATATAGTTCTTATTATTATCAGCCCTCTCTACAATATTCTTATAAGGACTTTATGGTACTGAGAAATAATTCAGTATCCATTTACAATAGTAATATGCACACCATTTTATGGTTAATGGATGCCAGCATACCTCTAGGGAATCAATGGTACCTGCAAAGTGGAATTGAGATTAAACAGTATTTTATGGTAGGAAAGACTTATAGTTCGCAAAGTATCAGAACGGGAATCGGTTTTTTCTGGGAATAGTATTTTCATTTCCTCATTTCCGCGGTCATCACTGTATCACGGCTACCCTACATCTTGTATTCATTAGATAAGCTAATCGCTAGTATATCCTTCAATTGACTTTCAGAACTATTTAATATTCCAAAAAAGTCATTTTTTCATCTCAGCTGGTCAAATAATGATTCCAGCCCATTCAGTTTTACCTCATAGACAATACTCATAAGACGCCCCAGTTCACCCGGCGGCAGTCCCTTCTGCATAAACCAGAGAAGGTAGTCTTCCGGCAGATCTATGAGCAGCCTGCCGGAATACTTGCCAAAGGGCATGGTCCAGTTGGTGAGTTTAAGCAGATCCTGTTTTTCCATTATTCCCTGCCAGGTTATCAAATATAAAACATGAAATAAGCATATTCAGAACACTGTGTATCACAGAGCTATTAGCCCCGATGCCGCCTATCCCCTGGCCCGGTACAGCAGCACACTGAATATCACTACCATAATCAAAAACAGTACTGCAAAAATCATGTAAAATATAGCGGTCACAATTTTAGGAGTAATTTCCTTTCCCGCGATCAGTTCCCTGAATTTGGTAATGATCTCTTTAAGCAGTTCAGCCTGACGCTTATTGATGCGTATCATCCCTGTACCCATCCAGTCCTGTACAGCTACACTGAGAGCGGCATCTTTTTCAGGGAGACTGATTTTATTGAGAGTCTCTTCATATTTAATATCTAATTTGCCCAATGCCTCCAGTAAAGTGGAGCGCAGATCATCACCGCTGATGCCATAAAAGGTATAGCCTTTGATGATGAAGAAATAAAAGATCATAAGCAGTAAAAACATTAGAGGTACCAGGAAATGAATAAAACTTTTAGGGTAATCAAAATCAACCTGCAATAAACTGGTCAGGATGGCCGGAAGGAGCCCGGCGATGATAATGGCGTACAGCCAGCCGGAATGCATAATCACCGGTTTACGGCGTACCAGTATCCGGAAACTCAACCAGCCATAAAATCCAGCGAACAAAGCGAATAGAACGGGAAAAGCGTACATCATTGCATTCATGTTTATATCCTTGAAAGTTTATTTGATTTCATTTGACATCATTTTAGGTTTTTAGCTGGCTAGATTTGAAGCTAATCTTACTCAATCACTATCTGATCCAATCCTTCTTCAGGCTGAGGAAATTTCAGCTTCATTTTTTCCAATGTCTCCCTCACTACAGAGCTGATGATCAGGTTCCGGTATTTTTTATCATTGGCAGGCACTATATACCAGGGAGCAGCCTTTTTAGAAGTATGGTAAAACACCTCTTCAAACTGGACCATATATTTTTCCCATTGTTTCCTTGTATCCAGATCTCCTTTGGAAAATTTCCAGTTTTTAGCAGGATCGTTCAGCCTTTCCTCAAAACGTAGTTTCTGTTCTTCTTTGGAGATATGAAGATAAAACTTTAATATAACCGTACCCTGTTCAGTGAGCATTTTTTCAAATTCATTGATATGGTGGTAACGCTGTTGACAGACCCGGGCATCGATCCATTCGTTGACCCGGACGATGAGCACATCTTCATAATGGGAACGGTTAAAGATCCCGATTAATCCTTTGCTCGGTGTATTATTATGGATGCGCCACAGAAAATCATGAGACAACTCTTCCGGGGTGGGTGCTTTAAAGGATGTCACCTTTACCCCCTGGGGATTGAGGACTCCAAACACTTTACGGATGGTGCCATCTTTCCCCCCCGCGTCCATGGCCTGCAGGACCACCAGCAGGGAGCGCTTTCCTTCCGCATACAGCTTGTACTGCAGTTCATCTATTTTTTTCAAATTGTCTCTGGTTTTTTCTTTCATCTCTTTTTTGGAAAGGCTGCAGACCGCGCCGGGGTCATAATCTTTGAGCCTGACTTTAGTACTTTGTTCTACTCGAAATTCTTCATACATTACTGCCTTCCTGTCATTCTTAATCAATGGTCTTCTTCATACATCTTGCTGTAGAAATATATCTCATCCGGTACCAGCACTGCCCCGCTGTCATAGCAATCCGGGCAGACCAAAGGACATTCAGGACCCTGCCATACCGCGCGCCAGATGGTTCCGCAGTGAGTACAGATTACCCAACCATCAGGCTGGGGATAGGCCTCATTCATGATCACAGTCAGAGGAATGAAGCGGCAGGCACCAGCCCCACCGTGCATACCCGCGATGAATGAAATCCAGATAATCATCAGGCGGGGGAGCTTCAGGACCCACCCTTCCCGGATGGGCTACATAGGCCTGCCCCCATAGTACTTCACCGTCTTCCCTTAAAAAAGGTACAACTATACGAATATAGTAGCCGGAAGCTACACCTTCTGCCTGGTCCAGTTTTTCCAGCTGACCAGTATTGAGTTCAGTAGCCGCGGCGGGACAAGACTCCCCAGGGCTGTAGGCCAGATTGGCCCGGGTGGTGCCGTCAGGATGGATAAAACTGAAAACCATTTTAAAGTCCTGCAAAATCCCCGGCAGGTATTCTTTTACCGGTCCTACTCTTTTTTCCAGCCTTTCCGGATCCAGATTGGAGCCATAGGACAGGATCCTGACTGTATCGCCTGATTTTTCCTGGATATATCTCCTGTAGTCGCCGCAGGATACAAGTCGGGCTTCACTCAGATCCTGGGCATAGACATAAGTCTGACAGGGAATGACCTGGGCATCAGTGAGCAGCTGTACCTGGACATCCCGCCGCTGATATTCCGACCCCTCCGGGATATCAGGATAATAGTCCTCCAGAGCATCAATATCCTTAAGAGTATCTTCATCTACAGTATAGACCATACCTATGACCCGACCCGGCTCCAGTTTCAGCCCGGGATAGGGCCCCAGATCATAGAGCGTAGCTGAGAGCAGAGCAGGACCCCGGCAGGATGCCTCTTTGAGGGCAAAGTGGAGAGGCATACCCGGCAGCAGGCTGCCATATACAAAAAGGTCAGTCAATTCTTCACCTCCGGTATCAGATATATTATAAACCGTTAGCCAACCTGTGTCACTTTTTATATCTGCTTTATTTAATGGTTAATATTATACGGAAAATGTACCTTGACAACAGAGATTCTTCCCTTAAAATAAATATTCATAAATGCTGAGGAGCAGCCGTGTCCTTCACCCTGACCAAATCCGAATATCTGAGCGGACTGCAGTGCCATAAAATGCTCTGGATCCTCAAACATGACCCCTCCCGGCTGGACACTGCGGGGATGTCCCGTCTCCAGCGCTTTCAGAGAGGATACGAGGTTGGAGAGCTGGCTTGCGGACTTTTCCCGGGAGGATACCGCATCTCCTATACTGAAGAAGACCTGGCCGCACGATGTGAACATACCATAGAGTTGATGAAGGGTGACTGCCCCGCCATCTATGAGGCCACTTTTGAACACCAGGGCCTGGTAGTGATGGTGGACATCCTGCACCGCGATCCCGCCGGCACAGGTTGGGAAATCCACGAAGTCAAGAGCTCTACCGGGGTCTCCGAAGTTTACCTGGAGGACCTGACCTTCCAGTATTACGTCCTGACTCAGACCGGAGTACACATCACCTCAGCCTGGCTTATCTATCTAAACAAAGAATACACCCGGGGCAAAGAATTCAATCTCCGCGGACTGTTTCATACGCTAGACCTCACAGAAAGCATCAAAAGCCGTCAAAAGCAGATCCCCCCCAGGATCACAGCCATGCGGCAGATACTGACCGGCGCTGAGCCGGACATACCTATAGGAACTCACTGTGCCTCTCCCTATGAGTGCCGGGCTCATTCATCCTGCTGGGCCTCTATTCCTGATTATTCGGTATTCCAGGTCTCGCGCTTGTCCGGCGAAGAAAAATTTGCCCTGTATCATCAGGGCAAGGTGCGCCAGTCAGATCTGGATCTGACCGGGCTCAGTGACAAACAGGCCCAGGAGGTACAGGCTAATCTGAACAGGGAGATTGTGGTGAACATCTCAGCTCTGAAACAGTTTCTGGATCAATTGCGCTACCCTCTCTATCACCTGGATTTCGAAAGCTTCCAGCAAGCCATCCCTGAATTCCAGGGAATACGGGTTTACCAGCAGATTCCCTTCCAGTACAGCCTGCATATCGAGTATGCTGACGGCCGTCTGGAGCACCGTGAATACCTAGCTCCCACCGGTTCCGATCCCCGCCCCGGCCTGGCAGCCCGTCTGGTGGAGGACATCCCGGCCGGCTCCATGGTCCTGGCCTACAATGCCACTTTTGAACGTACCGTGATCAAAAAGCTGGCGCTGGCCTATCCCCGTTTGAAAAAGCAGCTCCTGGCCGTGCAAAAAAATATGGTGGATTTATTGGACCCCTTTCAGAAACGAATGGTATATCACTATGCCCAGCACGGCTCCAATTCTATAAAAGATGTCCTGCCCGCCTGGGTGGAAGACATGGAGCAGGCCTATGCCGATCTGAAGGTTGTGCACAATGGCAGTGAGGCTATGAGCGCCTATGTCAGTATGGCAGCACTGCAGGATCCAGGGGAGATTGAATCCCTGCGTTCCCGTCTCCTGGAATACTGCCGTATGGATACCCTGGCCATGGTCCGCATCCTGGCCCGTTTACGGGAATTGGTAAAAGATTAAATTTTTTGTCTTAACCGGCAATCCGTCCTATAATCAGCTATGGATCCGGAAAAAGCCCCAGCCTCCCCTTTTACACCCCGTCTCCTCTTTGCTGTCCTTCTGCTGCCGGTATCGGGTTGGTTATGGCACCGTTTTGTGGACAGGGGCTGGACTCTCAGTCTGTTCCTGGCAGGTCTGATCGTCATCATTAGCCTCATCTCTGTGTTCCTAGATCTGCTTCATTCCCATTCCTCACCTCCTTTCCCAAAAATCATCGGGCGGTTTTTTGACACGATTTGGAAGACCATTCTCCAGCTAGTTATTACCTTTATGGTTTTCCCTCTCCTTCCCGTCCTGTTTTTATGGGGACCTGTTCTCATTCTTCTGTTTCTGGTCTCAGTCGGCGCGGATATCTTATGGTTTAGTGTCCGGTTCCTGGGTCTGAAACTCCCCGCTGATTCCCTGCGCCTCCTCCTGTCTACCGGTTACTTTTTTCTGGCTGCTGCCCCGCTTTCCTTTCTGCTCATGTACTTCGCCTATTATTATAAAGGTGGTTTCCTGGATGGATTGGTGAAGCGCTATGTAGATAGCGTGGTGACCCTCCTTAAACGTCTGGATCCTCAGCAGTAAGGTAAAAACTCCGTTTTAGGTGAGAGTCGGGATTATTTCTGAATAAATCTGTTACTCAATAGAAAGTCGCTCGATTCTACCCTGATTAGTATTATTTTTACGGAGCAGAGGCGGCAGAGCCGCGTCCGGTCATCCCAGTGGAGTGCCCCCTCGCCCTGATCCCCGGCACAGGGTGGATTACTGACTAGTTTATCGTTTTAATCCCTCTTACCAGGCGAGATCCTGACCTTTGGGCGGCTGCTGGTTTTAATTCATAATAATAGAAGTTTATCTTATATATTTCCGTAAAGCGGACATAATATACAAAAAAAAAAGCCGTCTCAGCAGGACTGAGACGGCTTGTAAAGTGCTTATACAGTTTATTCGTTGACGCGCAGTTTGATACCTTCGTAGAGTTTGATACCTGTACCGGCAGGTATGAGCTGACCGATAACCAGATTTTCCTTCAGGCCCTGGAGCTTGTCGATAGCGCCTTTGAGTGCGGCGGTAGACAGTACGCGGGGAGTTTCCTGGAAGGAAGCCGCTGAGAAGAAGCTCTTGGTAAACAGAGAAGCTTTGGTCAAACCCATCAGCATAGGCAGAGCCTTGGCAGGTTGTCCGCCCTGTTGTACCACGCTGGCATTTTCCGCATAAAACTCTATCTTATCCACATTCTGGCCCACGATAAATTCAGTATCTCCGGCATCTATGATCTCCACTTTCTTGAGCATCTGACGTATGATGATGGAGATATGCTTTTCGTTGATGTCCACACCCTGCAGGCGGTACACCCCCTGGATTTCATTGAGCAGGAATTCTTCCACTTCGGTATATCCCAGCACCTTGAGAATCTCGTGAGAAGATATTACACCGTCACACAGAGGTTCTGCTGCCTGGACTTTATCACCTATACGGACATAAATATTCTTACCGCTGGGGATGAGGTGGGAGTACAATTCGCCATTTTTAGCACGGATCCATACACCGTATTTCCCTTTCTTCTGTTCAATGTTATCCACGACACCATTGACTTTGGATATCACAGCGATATTCTTGGGTCTGCGGCTTTCAAACAATTCAGTAACACGGGGCAGACCTCCGATGATGTCACGGGTTCTTCTTCTACCCATACCGCGTCGGGCTATGACATCCCCGGCTTTAACCGCTGAGCCTTCTTCCATGGCCAGAGTAGTTCCGGGCACCAGTACAAAACGCTCCAGTTCATTACCCTTGGTGTCATTGATGACCAGGATGGATTTATTCTTTTCTTCTTTATCAGTACCGGCATTTTCCAGGGCATAACCCATGATACCATCATGTTCGCTGATAAACAGTTCATTATAGGGGTCAAATTCAGCAATTGACTGGTTTTTCTTGAGTATTTCTCCCTGACCGACCAGCAATGTAGAACCGATACGGATGGGGTATTCATACATACTGGATTCCAGTGCGTACATGACTTTGTCTTTGAGGTGGAATACCACTCTCTTTCCAAAACGGAGGTTTTCACCGTTTTTAAGAGGAGTAATATTCAACTCAGCCATGAATTCCTTACCATCCATGGTCTGGGCAAATTTCTGATCTTCAAACTCGTCCATTTCAAAAGTCCGCAAAATCTTTCTTACTTTGATATAAGACTTTCGGGGTACGATCACATTCTTTTTGCCGTCTTTTACCCGTTCGATCAGAATTTCCGGGAGCTCTTCCACGTAACAGTCATAACCCAGTTTAATTTCATTTTCTTCCAGAGACGTAGCCGCTGTACCACCGATATGGAAGGTACGCATGGTCAGCTGGGTACCAGGTTGTCCGATAGACTCAGCCGCGATAATACCCACCGCTTCACCGATATTAGCCATATTGTGACTGGACAGATCCCAGCCATAACATTTGGCACAGATACCATGGGGGGTCTCACAGGTCAGTACTGAACGAATCTTGACTCTTTCAATACCGGCTTCTTCTATGGCTTTGGCATTTTCCTCATCCAGCAGGGTATTCCCTTTTACCAGGAGGTCACCATTACGGGGGTCATAGATATTGGATACCACGGTACGTCCCAGGATACGGTCACGCAGGGGTTTGATGACTTCGTCACCCTGTTTGATAGCTTCCATATCGATACCTTTTACGGTACCGCAGTCGATTTCAGTGACCACCACATCCTGGCTGACGTCTACCAGCTTACGTGTCAGATATCCCGCGTCAGCAGTCTTTAGAGCGGTATCGGCCAGACCTTTACGGGCCCCGTGACTGGAAATAAAGTACTCCAGCACTGACAAGCCTTCTTTAAAGTTGGATTTAATAGCGAGTTCGATGATTTCACCGCTGGGCTTGGCCATCAAACCGCGCATACCGGCCAGCTGTCTGATCTGTTCACGGCTACCGCGGGCTCCGGAGTCCATCATGATGTATAGACTGTTAAAGCCGTCATAAGAATCACGCAGTTCTTTTTCCACCAGTTTTTTAATCTTCTCATTGGCGGATGCCCACAAGTCGATTACCTGGTTGTATTTTTCATCGTGGGTGATCAGACCCTTACGGGCATTTTCTTCGATCTTTTCCACTTCTTTTTCAGTTTTTTCCACGATCTCATATTTCAGAGGGGGAATCATCACGTCAGAGATGGCAATAGTCACCCCAAACACGGTAGCGTATTTATAACCGATACTCTTAAGGTCATCTACAAAGTAGGCGGTTTCTTTGATGCCGTAAATCTTGTAACACTGAGACAGCAGCATTTCGATTTTTTTACTGGTCAGAATCTCATTGATAAATCCCAGTTTCTCCGGTACGATCTGGTTAAATACCACTCTTCCGGCTGATGTTTCTACCCATTCGCCTCTGTGCTTGTAGCGAATCCAGGAGGTATACTGCAGTTTATTGTTTTCAATGGCAAACTGGATCTCATTGATTGAGTCAAAGGAGCGCAGTTTGGCGGGTTTATCCAGGTCAGGTTTAGTCAGGTAGTAGATACCCAGCACCATATCCTGAGTAGGATAAACAATAGGCCGTCCATTAGCAGGGTTCAGCAGGTTGCGGCTGGACAGCATCAGTACCCAGGCTTCGATCTGAGCTTCAGGTGTCAGAGGCACATGGACTGCCATCTGGTCGCCGTCAAAGTCAGCATTATAGGAGTGACATACCAGAGGATGCAGCTGAATAGCTTTTTCTTCAATCAGAATGGGTTCAAATGCCTGCATACCCAGACGGTGCAGAGTAGGAGCACGGTTGAGCAGCACCGGATGATCCCGCACCACTTCTTCCAGGATACCCCAGACCAGTTCATGTTCAGTTTCTATCATACGCTTGGCGGCCTTAATATTATGAGCAAATCCCTGATCTACCAGGCCACGCATGACAAAAGGCTTAAATAATTCCAGAGCCATTTGCTTGGGCAAACCACACTGGTGCAGCTTAAGATTCGGTCCTACAATAATAACACTACGGCCGGAATAATCGACGCGTTTACCCAGCAGGTTTTGACGGAAGCGTCCCTGTTTACCTTTCAGAATATCTGACAGAGATTTCAGGGGGCGGTCGCCATTACCGGTAACGGGATGGCTGCGGCGGCTGTTATCAAACAGGGAATCCACGGCATCCTGCACCATACGCATTTCATTTTTGATGATAATATCAGGTGCGTTCACACTTTTGAGTTTTTTCAGACGGTTGTTACGGTTGATCAGCCTGCGGTACAGATCATTGATATCAGAGGTGGCAAAGCGTCCTCCATCCAGAGGGACCATAGGGCGCAGATCAGGCGGGATCACAGGGATAATGTCCAGCACTACCCATTCAGCTTTGTTGTTGGACTTACGCAGTTCTTCTACCAGTTCCAGCCTTTTCAGTACTTTCTTGTCTACCTTAGGCTTGTGCTCGATCATTTCCCGCAGTTCATCGGACAGTTCATCCAGGTCCAGATTTTTGAGGATCTTTTTGATGGCTACTGCACCGGTGTCAGCTGTAAAAGCTTCTTTGTACTTATCACGATATTCATCGTATTCTTCGTCATTCAGGACCTGATTCTGGATCAGGTCTGTTTCACCGGATTCGATCACGATGTATTTTTCAAAATACAAAATACTCTGTATATCAGAAGGAGGTACATCTAAGAGCAGGGCAATCTTGGAAGGCACAATGCGGTAATACCAGATGTGAGCCACAGGAGCAGCCATTTCAATATGGCCGGTCCGGTAACGTCTCACCTTGGATTCAGTGACTTCTACACCACACTTGTCGCACACAATACCTTTATAGCGGATAGACCGGAATTTTCCACAGGAACATTCGTAATCCTTGGTAGGCCCAAATATCCGTTCGCAGAACAGTCCGTCCCGCTCGGGTCTCAGGGTGCGGTAGTTGATGGTCTCAGGCTTCTTGACTTCCCCATAAGACAGGCTTTCAATCAGCTCTGAAGAAGCAAGATGTATGGAAATGGATCCAAAAGTTGTTGATCCTTTCATCAAATAACTCCTTTCTTTTTCATATCACAGGTCCGGGGATTACTCCCAACGCCTAGATTAAGTGTACCTTCATTTCCAGTACTTCTTTTTCCTTGTCATTCAAGGGTACACGTTTTCCTGACTTGTCGTAGACCTGGATATCCAGGGCCAGACCTCTTAATTCCTGCACCAATACGTTAAAGGATTCAGGAATACCAGGAGAAGCCACATATTTACCTTTAATGATGCCTTCATAAATTCTGACACGGCCTTCAGTATCGTCTGATTTCACGGTGAGCATTTCCTGCAGCAGGTTAGCAGCACCATATGCTTCCAGGGCCCAGACTTCCATTTCTCCCAGACGCTGTCCGCCGAAATTAGCTTTACCGCGCAGGGGCTGTTGTGTGACCAGTGAGTAGGGACCCACACTTCTGGCGTGAATCTTATCATCAACCATGTGGTGCAGTTTCAGCACATACATCACGCCCACAAACACAGGCTTTTCAAAGGAATTACCGGTGCGGCCATCCCTGAGATTAAACTTACCGTTGGGACTCAGCTTCACTCTTTCAAAATAAGCTTTGATATCGGCATCAGATTCACCGTACTTTTTGCGCTCATCCTGCAGTTGTTTGTGGATCAGTTTATTAGCCTTTTCAATTTCAGCTTCAATCTCTTCCAGGCTGGCGCCTTCGAATACAGGACACTCATATTTAATGCCCATTCTGTATCCAGCCATACCCAGCAGAGTTTCAAACAGCTGGCCCAGGTTCATACGGGAAGGTACCCCCAGAGGGTTCAGTACCAGGTCTACCGGAGTACCATCGGGCAGGAAGGGCATATCATTTTCGGCCATCACACGGGAGATAACCCCTTTGTTTCCGTGTCTACCGGCGATTTTATCACCCGGTTTGATCTTTCTTTTCTTGGCTATATAGACTTTGACCAGTTTGATCACTCCAGGCGGCAGCTCGTCTCCATTGGCGGATGAAAAGACCTTGACATCCACAATCACTCCGCTTTCCCCGTGGGGTACACGCAGAGAGGTATCGCGCACATCTTTAGCTTTTTCACCGAAAATAGCATGCAGCAGTCTGAATTCAGGAGTTTCAGTCGGTTCACCCTTAGGGGTTACCTTTCCTACCAGGATGTCTCCGGGTTTGACATAGGCACCTACACGGATAATACCTTCATCATCCAGATTCTTGAGGGCATCTTCACCCACATTGGGGATTTCCTGGGTAATTTCTTCACTACCCAGTTTTGTTTCCAGAGCCTTGCATTCAAATACTGTGGTATAAATTGAGGTGAAGTCATCGTTTTTCAGAAGCTTTTCACTGATCAGCACAGCGTCTTCATAGTTATAACCGTTCCAGGGCATGAAGGCCACAGTGACGTTTCTACCCAGAGCCAATTCGCCTTTTTCACTGGCAAATCCGTCTGCAATAACATCGCCTTTCTTGACCTTTTCTCCCTCATTGACCAGAGGCTTCTGGTTAAAGGAAGTATCCTGGTTGGTACGGCGGAATTTTACCATTTCATAGACTTCTTCACCTGACTTGTGCTTAATAGTGACAGAAGTGGAGTCTACTTTGGTGACCGTGCCGTCTTCTTTGGATAATACAATAGCGCGTGAATCACGGGCTACATACTTTTCCATCCCTGTCCCCACAGTGGGAGAGTCAGAGACTAAGAGAGGCATAGCCTGGCGCATCATGTTGGAGCCCATCAGAGCACGGTTAGCATCGTCATGTTCGATAAAGGGGATCAGGGCAGCGGACACGGACAAAATCTGCTTGGGTGAAATATCCATCAGTTTTACTTTGTCGCGGGGTGCCAGCTCAAATTCTCCCTGGTAGCGGACCTGGACAAATTCTTCCAGCAGTTCGCCTTTATCACTCATGGGCACGTTGGCCTGAGCGATGTAGTTATTTTCTTCTTCAGTAGCAGACAGATAAACTATCTTACCGGTGATCTTACCGTTTTCCACTTCCACATAGGGAGTTTCCAGGAATCCATAAGGATTGACCTGAGCATAGGTAGCCAGACTGACTATCAGACCGATATTGGGTCCTTCAGGGGTTTCAATAGGGCAGACCCGGCCGTAGTGGGTATTATGGACGTCGCGTACTTCAAATCCGGCCCTGTCACGTGACAGTCCGCCGGGTCCTAAAGCAGAGAGACGACGTTTGTGGGTCAGTTCTGAGATAGGATTAGTCTGGTCCATAAACTGGGACAGCTGACTCATCCCGAAGAAATCATTGATAGAGGACACAATAGGCTTTATAGCAATGATATTCTGAGGGGTCAGATCTTCAATTTCCCGGGAAGAAAGCTTTTCATGGATGGATTTCTCCACCTTAGCAAAGGCTGATGTGATCTGGTTCATGATAAGTTCATTTACATTTCTGACACGGCGGTTACCCAGGTGATCCACATCATCCAAGGAAGCATCTTTGTTGTATACTTTCAGCAGGTGGTCCAGAGAGCGGATGATGTCTTCAGGAGACAGGGTGCGCTGCTCGATCAGGGCTTCTTTTTCTTCATGGGTATATTCAGGGAAAAGCTTCAGTACCAGTTTGTAACGTCCCACTTCTCCCAGGTCGTACATCTTGGGAGAATAGAACATGTTATGCAGTTCCCGTACGATAGCTTCCAGAGGAGCAGCTTCACCGGGGTGCAGGATAGAGTAGATTTTTTTGATCGCTTTGTTGACGGCATCTTTGGTATCGTCTTTTTCCAGGGTGTTGATCAGAGGACGATTCTTGGCTACACTTTTAGGATCGATGATTTTGATGATATTCTTTCCCTTGGAGTACAGCTGATTAATAGAGCCAGGGAAGAGTTTATCAACGGCACCAACAATGAGAGTCTCATCATCATCCAGGATATCTTCTGCTACATATTTGCCGACCAGACGGGAGATGGCTTCTTCCTTGTCTATACGGCTCAGATCGATTTTTCTGACTTTGAAAAAGCCTTTGATGATTTCAGCGGTGGACATCTGCAGAGCGCGCAGGAACATAGTGACCAGAATCTTTCTGCGGGAGTCAATACGGACATACATCAGGTCTTTTTTAACGTCGATGATAAATTCCAGCCAGGATCCCTTTTCAGGAACGATCTTGGATGAAAATTCTTTGTTTTTATAGGAAAAAAGCACACCAGGGGATTTATAGATCTGGTTGACTACAACCCGTTCGGCACCATTAATAATAAAGGTACCGCGGTCGGTCATAAGAGGGAAGTCCCCTATGTAGATATCTTTTTCCTTTATCTCACCGGTTTTTCGGTCGATGAGACGGAATACTGCTTTGATGGGAACGCTGTATGTGAGATTTTTATCAAAACATTCGTTTTCAGGATATTTCAATTCCCCAATTTCGTAGCGAACATATTCCACGACAATGTCCCCGGAAGCACTTTCAATAGGAAACACGTTTCTAAAAACGGCTTCAAGGCCTCTGAGTTCTCTATTATCGGGTTTCTTGCTGAACTGAAGAAATTCTTCGTAAGATTTCAGCTGTATTTCTAACAAATCAGGGAGGGCGACTCGATCCTGAAATTTGGCAAAACTCACCCGTTCTTGGCTACCTACCATTAGACCCTCCGTTCTAATCTCTTAATAAAAGCGATATTCCCCTTCTCCACTTACGCAGAGAAGGGGGATATGTTTAACCGTTGTTGTTAACAGAAAAAACTAAAGAAAGAAAGTAAAATGATCGAGTTTTACTTGATTTCAACCACTGCTCCAGCAGCCTGCAGTTCAGCAGCCAGCTTATCAGCTTCGGCTTTTTCAATCCCTTCTTTTACAGGGGTAGCGCCGGCGCTTTCAGCCAGGTCTTTTGCTTCTTTCAGGGGCAGACCGGTAACAGTGCGGATAACTTTGATTACTTCAATCTTTTTAGCACCAGCATCTTTAATGAAGACACTGACGGTTGCATCTTCTTCAGCTGCAGCAGCAGGAGCGGCGCCGGCTACAGGAGCAGCAGCCACAGCCACAGGAGCAGCAGCAGTTACGTCAAATTCTTCTTCGATTGCTTTACGAAGATCATTTAATTCCAAAACGGTCATTGCCTTGATTACATCCAAGACTTCTTTAATTTTGTCAGCCATCTAGATACTCCTCGAATATTTTCTCAAATTATGCTTGTTTCTTTTCAACAGCTTCAATGGTACCCACAAACTTGGTAAGGATAGCATTGAGCACGCCGGCGAATTTGCCGACCACACCATTTAACGCACCAGCGATCATGGCCACCAGTTCTTTCTGTCCGGGCAGCTTTGAAATTTCTATAATCTGCTGCTCACCATAAGCCATTCCACTGACGACTCCGCCCTTCATGGAAATCTGTTCATTATCCTTGGCAAAATTTACCAGAACCTTAAGAGCATTCAGGAAATCAGTCTTGGAGGATATAAACATGGTGGATTTTTTAAGATAAGGATCCACACCTTCAATTTTATTGTTCTGCAAAGCAATCTTTAACAGACGGTTTTTATAAACTTTTGCAAAAGCATTGACGGCACGCAGCTCTTCTTTCAGCTTGACGGTTGCAGCCATAGTCAGTCCCTTGAATGAAACCAGGGCAAAGCCATCCATTTCCTTAAGGTCAGTAGAAAGTTTATCTACGATTGTAATCTTGTCTGATTTCTTAAGCATGTTAGTCTTCCCCGCTTACACAGATATTTTCTTAAAATCAATATGAACTGAGCTGCCCATGGTAGGAGAAATGGCCATAGTTGCCATATATTCTCCCTTGAGATCAGTAGGTTTGTTTTTAACCAGGAGCTTATGGATGGCCAGAGCATTATCCAGAATGGCTGCAGCACCGGATGATTTTTTGCCCACCACTACATGAACATTACCGGTCTTATCAGCACGCACTTCAGTTCTTCCAGCTTTATATTCTTTTACCACTCTTTCAATATCAGTGGTCACTGTACCTACTTTAGGGTTAGGCATCATCTTCTTACGACCCAGGACGGGACCCAGTTTACCCAGGATCT
>CAYRWR010000045.1:0-27183 GCA_964428015.1 uncultured Brevinematales bacterium
TTTTCTCTGGATATTCCCAAAGAAGAGTTTTCTACAGCTCTGCAGTTAACCGCCCTGGCCATGCGGGACAGAAAGTTTATACCCCTGTTACTGGAAGAAAAGAAAGCGACTATGCTCAAGATCCTGGATCTAAAAAAACTGGATCCGTCCAGCGTCAGTGTCTCCCGGGAAGCTCTATACCGTACTATGCTGGGGAAAAAAGGGGCGGGGCTGGATTACCAGGCTCAGCCGGCTGATGTGTTGTCCATTCAATTGTCAGATCTGGAGGCTTTTTATAAAGCCCAATACCAGCCCTCTCAGATCACCATCGCAGTAGTAGGAAAGGTAGATTTTGAAACTGTAAAAGCTGAGGTTACCCGCTTGTTCGGTGATTGGAAAAATACCACCACCCCCTTTACCCAGGCTGCTCCGGAAATACCCAAGGCCAATTCTGTAAAAAAGGTACATGTGGTCAACTCCATGCAGAGTGTGGTGCGAATGGCCGGCCCTAGCGTGGATTATAGTGATGCCACCAATTACACTGTATTTCAACTGGCCAACATGATCTTCGGAGGAGGCGGTATGACCTCCCAGCTCATGCGGGTAATACGTGACAAAGAAGGCCTGACCTATGGCATATATACCTTTCCCTATATCTATGGTTCCTGGAGTCTCCTGGGGCTGTACATGCAGAACGCTCCCGCCGATGTGAAGAAAGCTACCGGTATCTTCTTTCAGGAACTGGACCGCTACACCCAGAACGGACCTACAGATATGGAGGTAGTAAAATTTAAAGCCCAGGCTATCAATAACACTTTATTCCAGTATGAAAATGCCGGGAGTATAGCAGACACACTGCTTTCCTACCAGATGCGCAGAGGCCGATTTGACTATGACCGCCAGTATATACAGATTCTAAAAACCATGACCAGTGAAACCGTAAGAGAAGTGACCCGGAAATTTATGCCCCGCAAATTTTTTATCATAGAGGCAGGTAACTGATATGTCGATGATTACAAAGATACCCTCTTTTCTTTTTCTGTGGCTGAGCATCCTGCTCAATACAAACCCCGATCCTACCCGGATGAATTCTTCCGCGCTGGGACTCAAGGGTCCGGTACGTACCTGGTCTTTCCAGCCCGGCTCTTTTTTCAACCAGGACTGCGGTCTCAGCCCATATAGTCTGCTCATGATGAAATTCGACAGCCAGGGCACCATCACTTCCCAGGCTGTATTCGGTGACCCGGTGGAGTTCCGCACCACCACCTGGCCCTCGGGAAAAGTGGCTGAACAATTGTTTTTTGCCGGCGGTACTACCAATCTGGAAGGCAAGCTGTCGTATTATTACAACAGGGAAGGGCAGATCAGCCGCAAGATCTTTTCTTTTATGGGAAAAGACGCTTTGTTTGAATATCATTATGATGATCTGAATCAGCTCGATTTTATAGCTCTGTATAATTATCCTCGTACTCTGACGGATCCCCTTATGCCTACCGATGAAAATATGCTCTTTACCATTTTTTATTACGGAACCGATCAGAGATTATATAAAGTGGAATCATTCCGGGGCGGAAAAAAACAGTATGAAGATCAGTTATTCTATGACAGCCAGGGCCGCCTGGTATCCATGAAGGGACGCACCGATATGATACTGGAATATCAGGATGACGGCCTGCCGGTAAAAATGCATTTTGGGGAAGGGAATGATTATTCCATGTCCTATACCTATGACCAGCAGGGCAATGTCACAGAGATTAATGAAACCGATCTGAATAGCGGAACCAATTTTAAGTCAGTAATCCATATACGATACTGGAAATAAAAAAAGAGCTGCCGCGAGGCAGCTCTTTTTATGAAAACAGTTTTGGCTAATAGACATACTCTACAAAAGTCAGTTCCGCGTTATCGATGATACGCTTGACTACATCTTTGGGCTTCTTAAGATACAGGGGCTTGCTCTTATTGTCATTGAACTTACCGGACATGATTAACAGACTGATAGCCGCGGAATCAATATAGTTCACATTTTCAAAATCAAATGTAAAGTGATTGACCTTTCCACTGGCGATATCCCTTTCAATATCCGCTTTTATATTATTCAGAAAGAAGATGGTAAAATCTCCGCTCACCGCATATTCCAGTACACCGCCATCCAGTTCTCTTCTCTCATATTGCATCGCAACCTCCTTTGAACCACCTATATGATAAGTTAAAATATAGATATATCAAGTATTTTTTATTATTTCACTTTTTCAATCCTGGTCATGCCGCCCATATAGGGCTGAAGTACCTTAGGTATCAGGACTGAACCATCTGCTTGCTGATAGTTTTCCAGAATAGCTATCATAGTGCGCCCTACTGCCAGTCCCGAAGCATTCAGAGTATGCACAAAGGCCGGTTTACCGGTCTCCGGATCACGATAGCGCATCATCCCTCTGCGTGCCTGAAAATCCAGGGTATTGGAAGCAGAGGAAATCTCCCGGTACTTCTGCTGACCGGGCAGCCAAACCTCGACATCGTAACATTTTGCCGCGGCAAAACCCATATCTCCTGTACTCAGGACCACTATGCGGTAAGATAATTCCAGCGCCTGTAAGACTTTTTCGGCCTGGGCCAGGATCGCCTGGTGTTCCGCTTCAGAAGTCTGAGGGGTACAGACCTTGACCAGCTCCACTTTATTGAACTGGTGGACCCGGAAGATCCCTTTGGTGTCCTTTCCATAACTGCCTGCTTCTTTGCGGAAAGACGGAGAGTAGGCTGTGACTGAAATCGGTAAATCTTCGGGGTTCAGTATTTCTCCCCGGTACATATTGACCAGGGCTACTTCCGCGGTGGGATTAAGATACAGCTCTTCTCCCTCCAGCTGGTACAGGTCTTCTTTAAATTTAGGCAGCTGACTGGTAGCCAGTAATGATTCTCCATTGACTACAAAGGGCAGGAATTTCTCCTGGTAACCATCCGCGATGTGAGTATCCAGCATAAAGCTGATGATGGCACGTTCCAGACGGGCGCCAGCGCCATGGTACAGGACAAAACCGCTGCCAGTGATGCGTGCCCCCCTCTCCAGATCGAGGATGCCCAGGGCTTCTCCCAGTTCGGAGTGCTCCTTGGCAGGAAAACCCAGGTCCCGGGGTGTACCCCATTTTTTTATTTCCTTATTAAATGAATCATCAGCTCCTACAGGTACTTCTGCTAAAGGCAGGTTTGGCAGCCTGAGCAGACGAAAAGATACTTTTTCATCCAGTTCCTTTTCCAGACGTTCCAGTTCTTCCAGACGGGTCTTGAGCTCTGCCACCTGCTGCATGACCGCGTCAGCATTTTGTCCTTTGGACTTCAGGGCGCCGATCTCTTTGGAGAGATTATTGCGGTTGGAACGCAGCTCATCAGCTTCTTTCTGAGCAGCTTTTTTTTGTTCGTAGAGATTTACCACTTCGTCTATCTGGGTGCTATAATCACCCCGTGTGGTCAGCCGTTTTTTTACTTCGGCAGTGTTTTCCAGTATATACTTGACATCCAGCATGAGTCAGCTTCCTCCATCAGGTCTGTTAGCTTTCGTATCTTTCTAATATCAATTCCACATAGGCGCGTGAGATTTTCAGGCTTTTGGCTATGTCGGCAATATTCCAGCCCTGCTCTCTCAGTCGGATCACATTCTTGGTGGTTTCTTCGTCCACTGTCTTTTTCACAGCCTTACGGCTGCTGCCGGGGAGAAGATCCTCCTGGGATTCCTGTATTCTTTCCAGCTCAGTCTGCATAGCAGCTACCCATTCACGCATGCGCTCGATCTTCTTGGACTCTTCTTCAATATGATAGAGGAGATTTTCTATGTCTGAGATCTTGGACACCGCGCTGGAAACTTTATCCTGCTCCGCGAACAGGCTATTGATAGTAGTTCGGGCGGCACGGATCTCATCGTCCACGCGGCGTGTCTCTTTATTCATCATGGAGATACGGTCTTCCAGACTGTTCATGCCGTCATTGATGCCTCCCAGACGGGCACCTGTACCATCCACCTGTTCCATGATCTCATTGATCATTTTTTTCTTCTTTTCCAGTTCATCTACTTTTTGTTTGATCTCGTCATACATGCGCAGGGTATCCAGCAGGATTTTCTTGGTATCCTCGGCCTTGATCTGTTGCTCCTGGATAACATCCAGCAGAGCCTGGGTATCCCGGGCTTTTTCCAGGGTACTGGACAGAATCTCCTGGAGACGTTCCGCTTCATGTTTATTCTGAATGATTTCACCCAGCATACTCTGCACAGCCTTACTCTCACCCCGGATGCTTTCCAGACTCTTCAGCGTGGCTTCCAGGTCCCGTTTTCTGGACTCCAGGTCTTTGAGATAGGCGGAAATGGTCTCGATATTCTGATCGGATTTCTGAGCCAGAGTTTCGGCTCTTTCCAGTACATTGGCCTTCTTCAGGAACTGGTCCAGGCGTACTTCAATATCCTTGCTATGCCGGGTCAGGTCCTTGATATCCCTGATAACTGTCTCTTTGGTTTCACTGCGGGCTTCACGCAATTCCTGGAACAGGGACTTCACTTCATCCTGGATATCATCTACCGTATGCTTAAAGTCATCTTCGCTCTTGCGGATGTAGGAGTCAAAGTCATGGGATATACTGTTCAGTTTAGCGGTGATATCTTTTTCAATCCTGCCGGCGTTTTCGGTCAGGCTCTTCATGGACATCTTTTCAGTGTCTTTGAGTGCCTCTCTGACTTCTTCCACCCGATTGGACAGTTCATTGAACTCCATACGGGAACCCTGGATATATTCATTGAGGCGCTGGGAGAATTTCTTTTCTTCTTCTGTCATCCGCTCCAGGATTTCTTCACGGGGAGGAATAAAGGATTCCTTGAAATTCTGCACTTCCTGGCGGAAGAAGCTCTTCTGCTCATTCAGGAAGCTGTCTACATCGGAGCCGGTCTCACTGAGTTTTTCCCGCATGAGTTTTTTACTGTCGTTCTTTAATTCTTCAAAATAGACCTTCAGGCTCTGTTCCAGGCCGGGTTTGGCATTTTCGATCTGCTGTTCCAGTTTTTCCAGGACACTGACCATCTCGTCATATTTTTCCTTGACCAGGTCCAGATTATTGTCGGCGTTCTTCTGGATATCACGTATGCCTTCTACCTTGTCCTGGATATCCACCAAGGCGCCCTGGGTACGGAGTTTGGTACTCTCCACTTCATCCCTGACCTGGGAAATCTCCTGCATACTGTTGGTCTTGAATTCCTGGAGGGCTTCCCGAATATCTTTCATAACCGCGTCTTTATGGGAGTTGGAGCGGGCCTGGAGTTCCTTGAGCTGGTCACGCATGGCGATCATTTCATCTTTGGTATTATTGAGCAGCTGCTTATAGTCATCCACAAAAGCTTTCTTGATATTTTCCATATAGCCGTCAATCTCCCGCGTACGGGCTGTAATAGTCTTTTCCACGTCACTTTCGATCTTCATGGCCATACTGGAGAGTTCGTTGAGGTTGGCACGGTAGCTTTCCAGCTTGCCGTCTACGTCCTTGCTGAGGGAAGAAACCTTTTTGTTGATCTCGCTCTCATAGGATGCGATAGAACTGTCGATCTGTGCCAGTCGGTCAGATATCAGGCCGGATGATTTCTCGATATTGGCATAGAGGTCCTGTTCCTTGAGTTTAATTTTTTCCAGAATTTCACGGGTGGCTTCATCTCCTTCACCCTTGATGCGTTTAGAGACCGAAGCCAGGTCTTCCTGCAGATGACGCAGGTTTTCATTGAGTTTCTCTTCACGGTTGGCGATCTCCGTCATGAAGCGGTTGGCTTCAGAGGTATAATTGGTCTTGATGGCAGCCAGTTCATTTTTAAAGCGGTCCGTGTTTTCCTTGATAAATCCGGTCAATTTATTGTTGATATCATTGATACTGCGGGTGGTCTGATTCAGCTTTTCATTATAGTTGCGGATATTGGTATTGACCTTTTCCTCCACCTTCTTGACCTGTTCATTCCAGCGGTCATCCACCGTATCGATTTTTTCCCGGACTTTTTCTTCCACGCTCTTTTTGAGCTCATCCACTACCCGGCCCATCTCCTGGTTGGCCCTCTGGAACAGGCCGCTGGCTTCTTTTTCGATGCGGGATTCGGCTATCTCGATCTCCTTGGTTACCTTGCTGAAGCGGCCTTCGATCGTATTCAATTTGGATTGATAATCGTTCTCCATACTGCGGAACTGGCCTTCAATACCCCCTGACAGCTC
The DNA here is from genome assembly GCA_964428015.1 of uncultured Brevinematales bacterium. Classification (GTDB taxonomy): domain Bacteria; phylum Spirochaetota; class Brevinematia; order Brevinematales; family CAYRWR01; genus CAYRWR01. The sequence goes on from CAYRWR010000045.1 coordinate 6,207, forward strand.
TTCAAACCGCTTGAGAAGGCTGGTCTTACGGGCTTCAAAGTCATCCACTATACTCTTGCTCTGGTTTTCGATATGTTTGATCTTCTGTTCCAGGTCAGCGGAGAGGCTGGACTGTTTAGCTTTGAGACTGCTTTCAATATTTACCGCAATAGTATCGGCTTTTTCTTCCACTTTTTTCTGGAGGCGGAAGAATTCTTCGTCAAAGTGCCCGCTCTTATCCTTGAGGATACGGTTCATTTCTACTTCAAACTCACCCAGCTTGGTCATGAGATCGTTTTCTACTGCTTTAAAGCGCTGCTTGATATCTGCTTCATCGCTCTTCATCTGGCCGTCCAGACGGCTGAGATTGCCTTTCATTTGTTTATTGATCTCTTCAAAATGGGTAATGGAGTTTTTCCATTGTTCTTCAAACTGGGTCAGGCTGTCATGCAGGCTCTTTTTCAGCTGAGTGGCTTTTTCCAGCTGAGAATTCTGAGAGGTGGTCAGGTCAGCATCCATATCTTTGGCAAAAGTCTCCATGCGGTCATTCAGTTCGCTGAGGAGCTCCTCCATCTTGGAGCTCTGGTACTGCATCTCTTCGATCTGAGCCCCGATTTTTTTCTCCAGAGTTTCTTTCAGTTCAGCCTGGTCTCTGCCCACATCTCCCTGGAATTTACTGATCTGGCTGTCGGCCTTTTTTACAAATTCCGCGATATTGTCCTGGGCCCACACCCGGGTCTGCTCCACATCCTTCCGGATGAGGTCCGCTTCCTTATGCATTCCGCCAATATTTTTCTTGAGACCTTCAATCTCCTGCTGGACACTTTTGATTTCAGTGATTTCCTTTTTTACCGCTTTCAGCTCGGCATCAAAACCGCGCGCCTCACGGATTTCTTCTCCCATATCTCTCTGCAGGGTCTGGGCCTGGTGGATAAACTCCTGAATACTGCCCAGTTTTTTGTTGATGAACTCACTGGCCTTATCCAGTTTCTTGAGGGATATATCCAGTCCGATAGTCTGGTCGCGGAATTCTTTTTCTTTTTCATGAAAGATACGGTTCATATCATTGACCGCGGTGTTGATGAAGGTTTTCAGGACATTGAGCTGAGTGTTTCGCTTATCTTTTCGTCTCAGGAAAAAACTCAGATAGACAGATGCCAGGACCGCTAATATGCTGATGATTAACGCGAATAAGCCTTCCATTTTAAATCCCCTCCCGACCCCAATGACATATTTTATCGGAAATCAGCAAATTTCGCAAATGCAGGCACAGCAAACAGTCATATCCTTTCACTCTAAAAAAAGACCGGCATCCCAGTTACCCTTTGATTCAAAAAAGAGCAGTCATTGTTTCATGAAAATAATAGGTTTCAAAAGTGGACCGAGAAAGTAGTGGTGGAATTTTAGATTTAAGACTGGGATTTTAAAATTGTATCCAGTGCATGCCAGGCTAGTGTGGCACACTTGACCCGCAAAGGGTATTTTATCACACCTTCCAGGGCCAGGAGGTCGTCGTACTCTTCCGGGATGCCTTCCACTTCTCCCCGGAACGCGGCTAAAAACCGTGCAACTATATTCTGAGCTTCGGCCACTGTTTTCCCACTGAGGAGGGCTGTCATCATGGAAGCACTGGATACACTGATAGCGCATCCTGAAGATTCGTGACTGACTGACTGGATGATCCCGTTTTCGATCTTTACTTCCAGCTTGAGAGAATCCCCGCAGCTGGGGTTTTCAAACACCTGGTCCTCAGGGATGTGGTCCAGTTTTCGGAAATTCCGGGGATTCTTATAATGATCCAGGATGATATCCTGATAGAGTGCTTCCATGCTCATTTTGTAAAAAACTCCCGGCATTCCTGTAAAGCGGCCTGGAGACGGTCTATCTCTTCACTGGTATTGTAAAAATACAGGCTGGCACGAGCAGCGGCGCTGATGCCCAGGTGGCGCATCACCGGCTGGGCGCAATGATGACCGGCACGGATGGCGATGCCGCGGGTATTGACAAATTCTGCTATATCATGAGGATGGACCCCTGCCAGGCTGAAGGAAAGGGCCCCGGTGCGATGAGGCGCGTGGCCGTAAACAGTCAGCCCCTCTATTTCTTCCAGCCGGGATAGTGCATAACCGGTCAGTTCATGAAGATAGGTGCTGATAGTCTCCATTCCTAAAGTGCCCAGGTATTCCACCGCGGCGCCCAGACCAATGGCTTGGGCAATGGGCGGGGTACCGGCTTCAAAGCGGTAGGGTACATCATTCCATCGGGAATGGTCCAGCCATACCGCGCTGATCATGTCTCCTCCCCCCATCCAGGGCTCCATTTTTTCCAGAAATTCGGAGCGGCCGTACAGAACACCGATCCCGGTTGGTCCCAGCATCTTATGTCCGGAAAAGGCCAGGAGGTCACAGTTCAAATCCTGCACATCAACCGGCAGATGGGGTACACTCTGGGCCGCGTCTATAAAGACAGGGATATTCCTGGCATGGGCCGCGTCTATGATAGTTTTGACCGGATTGATGGTCCCGAAGACATTGGAGGCATGGTTCAGTGATACTATTTTCACCTGGTTGGATAAAAGGGTATATAGATCATCCAGGATCAGCTGGCCCTTTTCGTCAAAGGGCAGGAAAGCCAGACGGGCACCGGTACGTTGTGCTACCATCTGCCAGGGTACCAGATTGCTGTGATGTTCCATCTCGGTGAGCAGGACAGTGTCCCCCGGGCCCAGCACCTGCATGCCGTAGGACCAGGCGGCCAGATTCAGAGCTGCGGTAGCACCCGAGGTAAACACGATTTCCCGTTCGCTGCGGGCATGGATAAATTTAGCGATTTTTTGACGTGCTAGTTCATATTCCCGGGTAGCCTCTTCCCCTAAAGTATGAAAGGAGCGGTGCACATTGGCACTGTAACGGCTGTAATACTTCTGTATTGCGTCAATGACCTGTCGGGGTTTGAGAGAAGTAGCCGCATTATCCAGGTAGGCCAGATGAGGTTCACTGACCAGCAGGGGAAAGTCCCATCGGCTGTCCTGCAATACAGCAGGAATAACAGGCCGGTCTAATACTGTTTGTGTCATATCTGCCTCCTAGACCTGAATATAGATATCATCATCTTCTACTTTAACCGGATAGGTCCGGACCGGACGGGTAGCGGGAAAGTTTTTTACCGCGCCGCTCCTGATATCAAATCGGGAACCGTGCATGGGGCAATATACTTCTCCCTCTACGATCTCGCCTTCGGATAGCAGAGAATATTCATGGGAACAGACGTCATCCAGGGCGAAAATACCATCAGGCTGACGGAATAAAGCATAACGCTTTTTTTTATATTCGACCCCCAGGGAAGAGTGCATTTCCGATAAATGGGCTACTTTTATCCACTTCGCCATTTTTTAAACCCCTTCAGGGTACCCAGGTCTTTTTCTACTGATTTCAATATTCTGTCCCGTACCAATGGGGTACAATCGTTGAGCAGTTCATTATAGAAGGCTACCGTAAGTAAGCGGGTAGCCTCTCTACGGGAAAACCCCCGTGCCATCAGATAGTACATCTGGTCAGGACTGATCCTGCCGGTGGTAGATCCATGACTGCATTTTACATCATTGTTCATGATCTTGAGCTCCGGCATGGAAAAAGCCCGGGCTCCGTCGTTGAGCAGCAGATTTTTATTGGTAAGATAGGCATCGGTACGTACTGCTCCGGGCTCTACTCTGATCAAACCCTGGAACTGAGAGACACCATTGTCCCGACTGACCCCTTTGTAATAAGCGCGGGAATAAGCATCCGGGGAAAGATGATCCTGCAGGGTATGGATATCCATCTTCTGGTTCTTGCCCGCGTACATTATCCCTTTGAGTTCTGCCCGGGCGCCACGTCCCGAAAGACTGAGCGAAGTCTTGACCCTGGTATATTGTGTTCCCAGATGGTTTTCCCTGTAGTCAATTTCCGTGTTTTCCCCTGCTGCCAGGGCATTGTCCTGGAACAGAAAACTTTTTTTGTTAAAAAACTGGCTCTGACTGAACACCACCCGGCTTTGAGGCTCTGCATGGAGGGTAACTGCTCCCAACTGCAATACCGGCGCTGATGTAGCGGTACGGTTTATCACATCCACCTTGAGCTCAGCACCTCTACCCGCCAGAATGATAATATGAGGAGCACTGAGACGGGTACGCCCTGACTCCACGATTTCTATGAGGAGAGGCAGTTCGGACCGGAATCCCGGCTCGGCCTGGATTACAAATATTTCACTGAGCAGACTGTAATGCCAGGCTGCGAATTTATGGTCCAGACCTGACACACCGGATAACAGGATGTTCCTGACTTTTCGCCTCAGTTCTTCCGGCATGTTATCCCATTCTCCGCTGAGATGCAGGGCGTAAGACTGAATGCCTTCATCGTTTCCTGCCGGTGAATACAAAGTCACCTGTCCATCTTCCAGTCGGAAACTCTGACTGTAATAGGAAGAATGGATAGGTTTGACAGGCTGGATAGATGCATCCGGTTCTACCCGATTGAAACTTTCCAGGTTATAATCCTGTATCCCGGAACGGCGCCAGTCTTCTGTCCGAAGATCCGGCCAGTCCATTTCTGAAAAGCGTGTGGCTGCGGCAGACCGGATTTCTTCCAGCCAGTCCTGCCGTATATTATTCTGCATGGGGGGAGCCATAGCTTCCCATACTGGAGTATTATTCATAGTGTCTCCTGTTTATCCTACTGAACCTTCCATCTCCATTTCGATGAGACGGTTCAATTCTACCGCGTATTCCAGGGGCAGTTGTTTGACCAGCGGGTCCAGAAAGCCGTTCACTATCATCTTGCCGGCTTCATCTTCTGAAAATCCCCGGCTCTGCAGGTAAAAGATCTGGTCTTCACTGATACGGCTGACCCTGGCTTCATGTTCTATACTCACATCATCCGATTCAATATCCATGGTAGGATAGGTATAGGAATGTGAGTTCTCATCCAGGAGCAGGGCGTCGCATACTACCCGTGACCGGATGTCTTTCAGTCCGTCCTGTACCTTGATCATGCCCCGATAGGTGGATATTCCGCCGCTTTTACTGATGGACTTGGCTGTGATGACAGAGCTGGTCTCGTCCGCGGCATGGATGATTTTGCCTCCGGTATCCTGCTCCTGACCTTCACCGGCAAAGGCTATGGACAGGACTTCACCATGGGCTTTTCGTCCCATCAGGTAGACCGAGGGGTATTTCATGGTGCGTTTACTGCCGATATTACCGTCCACCCATTCCACAGTGGCACCCTCGTAGGCTACCGCCCGTTTGGTCACCAGATTGTAGATATCACTGGACCAGTTCTGCACGGTGGAATAACGTACCCGGGCGTCTTTTTTGGCGATGATCTCCACCACGGCGCTGTGCAGGGAGTCGGTGGTATAAACCGGGGCAGTACAGCCCTCAATATAGTGGACAAAACTCCCCTCATCGGCAATGATGAGAGTACGTTCAAACTGGCCGAAATTCTGCAGATTGATCCTGAAATAAGCCTGCAATGGGATCTCCACCTGTACACCGGGCGGGACATAAATAAAACTACCCCCCGACCACACCGCGCTGTTCAGTGCGGCAAATTTATTATCCAGGAAGGGTATCACAGTCCCGAAGTACTGTTTTACCAGATCAGGGTATTTCTGAACCGCGGTTTCCGGGTCGCAGAATATCACCCCTTTCTTTTCCAGATCTTTTTGTAGATTGTGGTAGACCACTTCGGAGTCGTACTGAGCTCCTACTCCGGCCAGGAATTTCCTCTCCGCTTCCGGTATTCCGATACGGTCAAAGGTCTGTTTGATTTTATCGGGTACATCATCCCAGCTTTTTTTCTGTTCACCGGCGGGTTTGGCATAATAGACAAACTCGTCAAAATCCAGTTCAGACAGGTCGGCCCCCCAGCCGGGCATGGATTTAGTCTCAAATGCCTTGAGGGAGCGGAGCCGGTATTGTCTCATCCACTCCGGCTCGTTCTTGATCCGGCTGATCTCATTGACTACCGCTTCATCCAGGCCCTTGCGGGTCTTGAATATGGACTGATCGGAATCATGAAAGCCGAACTTATAGTCATCTATTACAACGGTAGGATTACTCATGCTTTACTCCTTGCTCCGCTCAGGAGACGTTTTCCGCCAGAGCGGCCTCTACCCTTTCAGCCTCAGTAAACTCTTCCTGGATTCCGTATTTTTCCCGGATCCAGTCATAACCTTCTTTTTCCAGTCGATCTACCAGGTGGTAATCGCCAGACTCCAGAATCCGGCCCTGGTACAGAATATGGACAAAGTCGGGGCGGACCAGATTGAGGATGCGCTGATAGTGGGTAATGATCAGGGCGCTGAAATCAGGTCCGCGCATCAGGTTGATACCCTGGGAAACCACCTTAAGAGCATCAATATCCAGACCCGAATCCGTTTCATCTAAAATGGCCAGACGGGGATTGAGAGTCAACAGCTGCAGTATCTCCGCCCGTTTTTTTTCACCCCCGGAAAATCCTTCATTCAGATATCGGGACATAAAACTCTCATCCAGATCCAGCAGGCGCATATTTTCTTTGACCTGTTTGATAAAGGGTCCCAGTTTTACCTTTTCTTCCCCCAAGAACTGCTGCTTAGCCCGGATGAGGAATTTACCCAGGGTCACACCGGGAATCTCCACCGGGTACTGAAAGGCCAGAAAAATCCCCGCCAAAGCCCTGTGGTGCACATCCATGGATAACAAATCGACTCCGTTAAATTCCACTTCACCACCGGTAACAGTGTAGACTGGATTACCCATCAGTATATTGGCCAAAGTGCTTTTTCCGGAGCCATTGGGGCCCATGATAGCATGGATTTCACCCGGTCTGATTTCCAGATTTATACCTTTAAGAATTGGTTTATCTTCGATGGAGGAAGTTAATCCTTTTATTGTTAATGCCATATTCTCTCTCCTATTGTATTCCAAACGCTATACGGGCTTCTTCACTGAGTCTTTCCATGCTCCAGGGGGGAGACCACACCAGATTGGGATAACATTTTAGTCCGGTGGCACTCTGAACCGCCTCACTCACGCTCATCATCATATGCTCTTCCAGAGGACAGTAGGGACTGGTCAGGGTGAAATCCACCTGGACATGATCGTCGGTGATATCAATATCATAGACCAGCCCCAGATCTACTATATTCATACCCATTTCAGGGTCTACTACCCACTTCAGAATCTCCAGGATATTTTCCCGGGTATATTTTTCTGCCATATATACTCCTTGTCAGGATAATGCCTGTATCAACACCTGCCGGGCATTGTCCCGGTCGATCTTAAGAAAACTGCTCAGTGTAATATGGCCCAGCAGGGTATCCCAGACCGTCTGCAATCCCTGCATGCCGGGCCGAACTGTACAGTATACTGAAAGACTGCAGCTGCCGGTGGTATCACAGGTGATGATGCGCGTCTCTTCATGCAGGGCCGTGACTATCTCCTGTAATGTGAGCTGAGAAGGCTCCCGGATCAGCCAGTACCCCCCCTGGGCACCCTGCTGGGATCCCAGGATTGAAGCCTGGTTGAGCTTCTGCAGTATCTTGCACAGCAATTTATAAGGCAATCCGGACTCAGCAGCCAGGCGGCTGGCAGAATAAACTGCCCCATCGCTCAGGCGGGTCAACGCCACCAGGGCGTACTCTACATCCTTATTAAACCGCATACTATACCTCATCAAATACCACTGATTTAGTCCTAATTAAATTATACTTATTTTATGGGATTATGGCAAATATTTTAGCCTGAGTTTTATTGTGCATATCGGTTTCGTTGTACTATAATAAAAATATGAAAAAACCATTAATACTGGTAGCGCATCCCGACGCAGGTAGTTTTAATCATCAGATTTTTCACACCGTTAACCGGTTTTTTGAAGAAAAGGAGTTGGGCAGTCAGTCACTGGACCTGTACCGGGCCGATTTTTCTCCAGTACTATCCCAGGCTGAACTGTATAGAAAATACTCTCTGGAAGAAGGTACCCAGGCTCTCATCCGGCAGTTTGAAGACACAGGAGACCTGGTGGTCATCTACCCTGAATGGTGGGGGATGGTACCGGCCGTACTCAAAGGCTGGCTGGACCAGGTACTGCGCCCCGGTGTGGCCTATGAACATGATGAAAGCGGATTAAAAGTTGGTCTCTGTTCTGAAAAAAAACTGCTGGTCCTTTCTACCGCGGGAGAAGTCCATAGCGCAAAGCAGCAGCCCCTGCGTATGATCTGGGAGCAGGATATAGGTGCCTTCTGCGGATTCAGCACTGTGCAATATCACCGTTTTGTCCTCACTACCGGTCTGGGACAGGCAGAAAAAACCCGTATACTGAAGCAGGTTGAATCCATTCTGTCCGCTATGTACGGTTTTCATTCCGCTCCGTAAAGTCTAGCCCCTCAAATTTAAAACAAAAAATAATTTATACTTGAAAATCTATGTTGTTTTCATAGCCTACCGATAATTATAACAGCAGATAAATTGATGGGGATAATTATGCAGATACTGATCTATTATTTTGACCCCAAGGTAACTGAGCTCTTTCACGATGTCCAGGACGAATCAGGCCATCTGCATCATAACATACAGTCACCCCATAATTTTGTGGCCTGTGGAGAGATCCTGGCTAAAGTAGTGGATATTGAATCGCTGGAGGTAGCCCGCCGGAAATACCCGGAACATCAGGATAATTTTGGACTCCAGGAATACCGGGGATTTCCCTGTGATTCATCAGTCCAGTATAACGAAAGCGACTCCACCTTTATCGCCAAAAGATGCGGCTATATCATCCACAGTAAAAAAGACAATCATTTCAGTATCATAACCCCTTTGTTTATCACACCGGATAAAATGAAAGCTGATTTTATCCTCTATCCCGGTAAAAAAGACCTGATCCCCTCCCTGATAGAATTAAAAAACGAATTGATCGAAGCCGGAGTAAGACAGTCTGTGTCGGATGCGGATGTAAAAAAAATACTGGAAAGTACCAGCGTAGATAATAAAAAAATCCTGCCGATATTGGTCTCACAGGGGAAATTACCGGAAGACGGCTATTCCGAATATTTTGAGCTGATTATCCCGGAGGTTACGTCTGTAGGTACAATCCAGGTCAATGGCAAAATAGACTATAAATCCAGAAAAAGTTACATCTCTGTCCAGGCAAATCAGCCGGTTTTAAAGCGCCACCCTGAGATTCCGGCGATTGACGGCTATGACGTTTTTGGAAATACTCTGACCGCAAAGAAAATACAGAAAGAATCTGTAAAACCTGGTGGAGGATTAGCCGGATCCAGGACCGAAGAAAATGTTTTTGTGGCTGAAACCAGCGGAGTTATCGTTATCAAGAATAACACCTTGTCTGTGAATCCTCTGCTCAATATTGAAGGAGACGTGGGCTATGAGACCGGGCACCTGGATTTTGAAGGCAGCATCAATATAAAGGGTGCCGTTAAAGCCGGCTTTAAAGTCAAAGCCAGCGGTGACATCATCATAGACAAAGAAATCGAGGATGCCGAAGTGGAAGCGGGAGGCAGTATAACCGTCCGTTTGGGTATCACCGGTACCGGTAAGTCCAAAGTTAAGGCCGGCCAGACCCTCAGCGCGGAATACATCATGAACTCTTTGGTGGAAGCCATAGGAACAATTGAAATTAATGAAAGTATAGTAAACAGTACAGTCATCTCCAACCATTCGGTAGAAGTCCTGCAAAAGCACGGCCAGATCATCGGAGGCAAGACCATCGCCCTGGAAGAGATCAATATCAAAGTATCCGGCTCCAACCGGGAAAATGAAACTATTCTGGAAGTGGGTAAGAGCCTGATGATGGAACTGGAACTGAAAGAACTGTCTGAAGTCTATACCAAATGGGAGACCAGGCAGGAAGAAATCCGTCAAAAGATAAGCCTGTCCTATGGGGAACATATGATGGAACCGGTAAAGGAAGAAATTGAAAAACTACTGCCTCCCCAACAGATGGAATATCTATCCCTCATCCGGGAAAGACTGGATATAAAAAGTAAACTGGAATTCATGAACGCTAAAATGCAGGAAATCCGAGACAAATACCATTTCAAAGGAAAACCTGTCATTAAAATTCAGGATAAGGCCTATCCGGGCACAATCATCAAAATCCATGATCTGAAATTTCCAGTACAGACTATCACCAATTTTGCCCGGTTTTATTATAACGAAACCAATAAATCCATCGAGAGCGGCCCTCTCCAATAAAAAAGCTCCCCGGAATGGGGAGCTTTATTTTTATCTCATAATCTTTAATGCAGCTGGACTCCGACCTGTACCGGCACGGGATTGCTGATGATATCCAGGACCGGAGAAGTCTCCCTGACATATCGGATCAGGTCATGTATAGCCTCCGGCGCGGCCGGGCTCTTGATATGAAAATCCAGCAGTATATTGTCGTAGCCGGGCCGTACCTCACGGTCCAGACCTAGAAAACCCTGCAGGTTCAAAGAACCCTCCAGACTGATACGCAGCTCCTCCAGTTCAATCCCCCGGGCAGCAGCATTATAGGAGACGCCAATGGCCAGACAGCCTGCCAGCCCAGCCAGGATGGTCTCTACCGGATTGGCTGATGTATCTGTACCCAGGAGGCCGGCTGGTTCGTCTATCCAAATCTCATGGGCTGTGTATTGCCGGGCGGGCTGGCCCTCCTCTCCGCTGATCCAGCGTTTGACCTGGGTCTGGGATACCGCCCCGCTTTCCCAGCGGGTCTCGGTATAAAAACGATAGTCCCCGGCGCGGGGATTTTCCTGTATGGACTGCACGGCCTGGCCCAGATGTTCCAGATTGACTCCATTCACTTCTCTGTACAATGTTTCATTGCTCATGATAAATCTCCTTTTTTAATAGGCTCCCTGAACAGGGAATGCGCGGCTACAGGGAGCGGTATACCGTACACTCATAATACAATCACACTCTACATCTGACATGACATGTTTACCTCCCTGGCTAGGCGCATTCACCCCGGAATGGAGATCAGGCCTGCAATTATTATTGCTATCGTATTAGTAGTGTTTATTATAACATATTCCTATAGGTTTTGTCAAGATATATTTTTGTGTTGACCCGCCGGAGGCGTTATACCCCGGCACCGCCCTGCGCTCGGCGCTACGCCCCCTAGCTGCAGTAATGGGAATGGTGGCCCAAACCTACCCCGTGAGAAGGCATAACCGCACCAGGGGCCCGCCTCTGCGAAAACCTGCCGCGCCGGAAGGCGTCCCGCGCCCCCGAGCTCAAGGGTATCCAGGGAGGGCTCTGCCTCTGCCCCTATGTGGACACACTTTTTTTTCAACCAAATAAAGGGAGCTATTTCTTTTTCCAGAGTTATGCCCACAATTTTGAGATTTCATACCCCCCGCTTTATAATTATGGTACTTTTTCAAGCAGGAGGACAGGCTTGGCACTCATCGTACAGAAATACGGGGGTACTTCAGTCGGAGACGTTCAGCGGATTCAGAATGTCGCCCGGCGCGCCCTGAAAACACAGTCCGACGGTAATGACGTGATCGTGGTAGTCTCTGCCATGAGCGGTCAGACCGACAAACTCATCGCCCTGGCGGAAGAAATCAATCCCAATCCCAGTAAAAGGGAAATGGATATGATGGTCTCCACCGGAGAGCAGGTGTCTATAGCCCTGCTGGCCATGGCTATCCAGTCACAGGGGGGAAAAGCCGTCAGTTTTAACGGCTACCAGGTGGGCATACGTACTACCAATGATTTCTCCCGTGCCAAGATCCTGGGTATGGACGGCGATAAGATCAAGGCAGCCCTGCGGGAAGGCAATATCGTAGTCATTGCCGGATTCCAGGGAGTGGACCAGCATGCCAATATCACCACCCTGGGCAGAGGGGGCTCCGATACCACAGCCGTAGCTGTAGCTGCCGTAGTCAAAGCCGACCGCTGCGATATCTACACTGATGTCAATGGGGTCTATACCACTGACCCCCGCATTGTACCCCACGCTATCAAGCTGCCTATGGTCACACACGACGAAATGCTGGAACTGGCCTCTATGGGCGCCAAGGTACTGCATGACCGCAGCGTGATTTTTGCCATGAATTATAATGTGCCCCTGAGGGTACTATCCAGTCTGGAAGAAGAGACCCCCACCAGCGGGACCCTGATCGTAAAGGAGAAAAATAATATGGAAGATCTAGTCATCACCGGTATAGCCAAAAAGATGAATGAGACCCGGGTCAATATCGCGGATATTCCCGACCAGCCCGGCATCGCTGCCGATATTTTTAAAGAGCTGGCTGATCAGAACATCAATATCAACCTCATCGTACAGAGCATAGGTATGGAAGGTCTGTCCCAGATCTCCTTCACCGTCCTGACTACCGATCTGGCTGTCACTAAAAAGATCATGGAACACATCTGCGCCTCCCTCAAGGGAGCCTCTGTGACCTACGATGACGACATCGCCATCATCTCCGTGGTAGGAGTAGGCATGAAGGCCCACAGCGGTGTGGCCAGCGCGGTATTCGACGTCCTGGCTCAGAACAAGATCAACATCGAGATGATCTCCACCTCTGAGATCAAGATCAGCGTGGTCATCGACAAGGAGCTGGCCGACCAGACCGTGAAACTGCTGCACGCCAGATTCTTTGAAAAATAAACCCATCTGTAATGAACACAAGGCCGGCTGGATAAACCGGCCTTTTTTTGTGGTGGGAATGGCGCTCACGGAGACACAGGGACACAGAGCGGGGAAGGGAGGGAGATTTCCGGTTGATTTCGACTATTTTTTCAAATTTAAGGCTTTTGGGGGTGTTTCACCGCTGAGGACGCGAAGGGCGCAGAGGTGGGGCTCAGGGTAGTAAAAATGAATGTTGTTTGCAGATAATTAGCCGGTATTAGAGCAAACTGATTAAAATAGAGGTCATCTTATCCTCAAAAGAGATTATGTGAAACTGATGAACTGACTACTTTGTGGAATAATCTGAAATACAGGGCATGCCCAAGAGAATCACCGGCCTCAATTATCTTCCGGTCAGATTTCAGAGCCCATTTTGTTACCTAACACAATTTGATTAATTTACATTTGTTAGGTAACTACTTGACTTTACTTTTCAAAAAGAATATAATAATATTAATTACCTAACATAATGCATTTTTCGTGATTTTGTTAGGTAAGGAGTTTTCCATGTCCGGAATCATCGATATAGTGATGGAAGAAAAGCAACGGCTCTCGGAATTACTGGAAATTTATCAAAATGAAATAAATCAATTACCCCATGGGGCTTTATCCATTAAAAAAATCCATGGCCGTGAATACGCCTATCTCGCCTATAGAGAAAAGGATAAAGTAAAATTTGAATATATTGGATCTATTCTATCTGATGAATATCTCAGAATTAAGGCTCTGGTCGAGAAAAGAAAAGAACTGGAACATTTAATGAAAAAAGCCCGTCTTAATCTTAAGGAAATTGAACATGTACTTAGAAAGTGAATCAGGTAGATTATTTATGGATGTCCTGCGCGGACTTGATGCAAACGATATCCTGGAAGATCTGATCATTATTGGAGGTTGGTGTCTACCCCTATATAAAGTCTACTATCAAAATGACCCCGCAATTCCATTAATTAGAACTATGGATATAAATATTTTAGTTCCGCGTCCTCTGAAAAATCACAAAAATGTAAATATTGATGAACTACTTAAAGAGATGAAATTTCAGCTAATAGTAGATGCTTTTGATGGTTTCGCCAAATATGTGCACCCAGATACAGAAATAGAATTTCTATCACCGGAACTGGGCAGGGGAATGACCCGGCCACTGGATATTCCAGGATTGCATATAAAGACACAGACACTACGCTACCTCCATCTACTACAGGACCATATATTTACTATGAGTTATCAGGGACTTACCATCACTTTACCTCTTCTACCCGCATATACATTACATAAATATTTATTATCTACTTTTATAAATAGAAATAAGGCCAAAGCTGAAAAAGATCTCAGAACTGCTGTGGAATTATCAGACTTTATTTTTAGCAGAGAGGAAGAGCTTATTAAGCTACAGGAGATATACTTAACTTTGCCGTTAAAATGGAAGAAGCGGCTTCAGTTTGTAATTCAGGATAATCATCAGAAACTCTATAATTTTTTGGATGCAAAATAAATTATTAGCGTAATCCCCAAAAAACCAGGGATAAATTAATCGAAAAAGAGCTGGCCAACCAGACCGTGAAACTGCTGCACGCCAGATTTTTTGAAAAATAAATCTATCTGTAATAAACACAAGGCCGGCTGGATAAGCCGGCCTTTTTTTGTGGGGGAATGGCGCTCACGGAGACACGGGGACACAGAGATGGGGAAGGAAGGAGATTTCCGGTTGATTTCGACTATTTTTTCAAATTTAAGGCTTTTGGGGGTGGTTCACCGCGGAGGGCGCAGAGGTGGGGCTCAGGGGGTAGTGGAGAGGTAATTTGTGCAGACCGCAGGTTGGTGCTGGCTGGTGCGCTGCCTGACTATTCCCAGAAATCTGAGCCTATTTCAATCAGATTGCCTTCCGGATCGGCTATCATGGATGACCGCATCTTCCAGGGTTCATTCCTGGGAGCATAGATAGGTGTAGCTCCTGCTTTGATTAATTTATGGTAGGTTTCATCCACTTTTTCGGGTTCACCCACATTTATGGCTAATTCAAATGTCCCATTAATCCCCTCAGGATAGGAAGGTGTCTGACCCAGCAATTCCGGCAGTTTTACCCTCTCATACATGGCGAATCTGATTCCATCATGTTTAAATTCAGCATAAGGACCTTTTTCATCCCAATCGATATCGATTCCAATTACTTGATGATAAAAATGGACCATCTTTTTTATATCTTTTACAAAAATACCCATCAGATCGAATTTTATTTTCATCCTTTCAGTCTTCCTTCTTTTATTTAGAAATGTCCTGGAACTAAGAAAGGGGTCTATACTCCGTGCCAAAGCTTAGCGTAGCCTCGAAGTTATGTGACAGGGTGATTTAGCTCCCCATTGCACCTATTTTAGTTTTTTTCTCTTGGCCTGGCAAATATTTTCCCGGGTTATCCTTCATGTGTCAGACTTGTGATTATTGCGGGGTTACTGGATTACTATTGATTGTGGATTTTACCGACCACTGGGGGATAGAGGAAATGCGACAGGATCCATTTTAGTTTTATCATTTAGTCCTCCAAAAAATAAATCTGCAGCCAGCGAACATATTTTCAGGCATAGGGTAAAACTACCTATAGACGGTTTATAACTAATCTTTCATAATATTTTGTTCAAAATTTAAAAGCTGATCCGTATGGACTTTCCAGGCAGCCGGATAGTTTTAGTCACTCTGAATCGTCTGCCTGATGATGGATTGTAAAAAATATTATCAAATATAGCAGGAGGAATTTGCTATGAAATCAAAGAGTCTGTTAAAAGGGGCTTTTCTGGCGATGCTGGTCAGCCTGGTGTTTACCGCTGAAGGTTTTTCGGGGTCCAGCAAGCAGAAAGAGCCTACCCCGCAGGAATTGGCCGAAGACAAGGTTTTTGCTGACAACGTGGAAAATCTCACCAACTGTTATTATTACATGAAGGACTTTGTCGACCAGGATGAAACGGAACTTGTACTGGATATGGCCCCCACTGCCCTGTCCATCATCAAGCTGGCGGAAAGCACAGTATCGAACCTGGAAACCGGCATCGAAATCCCCAGCCAGTTTCAGCGCCGCAATGATGTAGCCCAGGAAATTTATTTCGGCTCCATGCTGTCCTGGACTAAAAGCTACATCGCCAAGACTAAGGATAAAATTCAGGGTTTGAAGGAAGAGCTTTCGCGCGGAATCAAAGGCGATGTAGAATGGCTGGCCATGCCCGAAGCTGATTTCAAGTATGCCCCCGGAGTCATGGACCGTATCAGCAAGAGTTTTGCCCTGCTGGACAAATTCTTTCCCGGTGACGCAGACATAGAAACGCTGAAGAAATCCGAACAGCCTAAGGCTAAAAAGAACTTTGACAAAATGCTGGCCAAGGTGGCCTCCAGCCGTATGCCCGCCGCCAAGTTGTCTGATTCCAGCCTGGAATCCAGCCTCAAGTCCGCCTATGTAGAACGCTACTCTGACGCGGATGTAAAGCGTGTGGTGATAGTAGACTCCGGCTGGGTGACCAGGACTGAGCTCAAGGACGATAACCAGACCGCGCGCTGGGTCACCAGTCAGTACATCAGCGCCCAGGTAGCAGTTGTCAAGGGCAGCGCCGGCACTGTTTATCCCGTGACTTTCCGGAAAACTTCCAACGGCAAGATCGAATGTGCTTCTTTTGGGGTCAGCTATCCCATCCTGCCTGAAAATATCAGCAAATAAAATTCAGACACCATTCTATTGGGGCCATCTTTACAGAGATGGCCCCTTTTTCTTTTACTAAAATCTGGAACAGAATTTTTCCATTATATATACGCAAAAAAATATTCAAAATAATAGTTGCGCGCGCAACTTAAATGTGTTATTATATTGTTGTGCGCGCAACCAGGAGGAAAGTATGGATCATATGAGAATAGGCGACTCTGTCATTTTATTGGCAAAATCCTTAAAAGCCGCTTTGGAGGAAAAGTCATTACCCTTAGGGCTGGGTATAGGACAGATCCAGCTCCTCATGACCCTGGGGGGAACGCGGGGCGAAGGTATGTCCAGGAAACAGCTGGGTGAAAAATTAAAGATTCACAAAGGCAATATCAGCAGAAACGGCACTAAGCTACTGGAAAAAAACATGGTACAAGAGCAATTGCCTGATCAATTGATACTGACGGAAAAGGGAGAAAAGACCCTGGGGGACATTGCGCCCCTGCTTTCTCTTCTCAATGAGAAAATGACCCAGGGAATTGCCCGGCCGGATTTGGATCTGTGCAATACCGTTTTGTTAAAGATGATAGAAAACCTGGAGGCATAACATGAAATTCGGCATCTATTATTTCAGCGGTTCCGGGAATACAAAATGGGTAAGCGAACAAATGTCATTTATCCTGAGTGAACTGGGACATGATGTAGATGTGCAGTCTATAGAAACTGTTTCTGTA
The DNA here is from genome assembly GCA_964428015.1 of uncultured Brevinematales bacterium. Taxonomy (GTDB): domain Bacteria; phylum Spirochaetota; class Brevinematia; order Brevinematales; family CAYRWR01; genus CAYRWR01. The sequence goes on from CAYRWR010000045.1 coordinate 23,258, forward strand.
CCCCGGGAAAATGACTTTGTCATACTGGGGGGGCCCATATATGCCGGCAATGTACCGGAAAAACTCATCCGCTGGGTTCTCAGAAATATGCCGCCATCACAAAATTCCAAAGCGGCTGTGTTTACTACCTCAGCAGGACTGGAGAAAGCTAACGGGATACATTCACTGGGGCGCAAACTTATAAATAAAGGATACAAGATTTCCGGTGTATTCACCTATGTTTTACCCCGGAATTATTATTTTGAAAAGTATCCCGCTGCGGCTGAAGAGGAAGCAAAAGAGATGTTTAAACATGTGCATCAATGTCTGCGTGAGGATATTCAGCAGATACTAAGCAACAATAGTGAAATAGCCGTAAAAGAAAAAGTCTTGTCCATGGATCTATTTGCTGAACTGATGAGTATAATGACCAGATTTATGGGCAGGTCTTTTTCGGTCAATGACCAGTGCATATCCTGCGGAAAATGCGCCAAAAACTGCCCTACCCGGAATATCGTCATGAAAAAAAAGCCGGTGTATCAAAATAAGTGCATGATGTGTACCCGCTGTATTCATAACTGCCCGGTGCATGCCATAGAATATAAGAAACAGTCCTTTCCTCAATATGCGGTTAAAAATTACATTTGAAAACAACTGGATAAGACTGTAGAAATTTAACTGCGGTGGAATATGAGATTATTGCTTTAACTACTGTGTCTGCTTTTATCTGATACCATATTCCACAATGGGTTACCTGTGTTCTGTCTAAACAGAGATACTGGATTTCCTGCTTTCCAGACAGTTTTTGTAGAGGTATTGGTGATTCTGAGGTAGAATTTGTGAGTGAGTTGGATGAGTGGGGTCTAGGAGAGGGCCAGGTGGTTTAAGACAGCTCCCGGCAGGAGAAAATGAGGTAGGACGATTTTAGATTTGCCTATCATTCGGTGGAGGTGGAGGAGACAACCCACCCCACCAATGGTACATAGTCGAACATACCTCCCATTGTCTGCATAGGGTATCCATGACCGCCTGTACGACACCCGCCCTCTGTGGGTAAAATTGATCTTTTCTATCTTATTATAAGCAGAAAATATAAATCGAACCTTCATCTGTATGTGTCCCGGTGTCATCTAGATACGCTCCAACACCAACTAAATTCCCATCACCGGAAATAGTAACCTGATTTCCAAATCGATCACCTGCTTTGCCATCAGGTGCTGTCAATTTACTTTCATCCCAAGAACTGCCATTCCATTTATAAACATAAATCGATCCACTATCAGTACCATTATCATCATCCATATTTGACCCAACAATACAAATGTTACCACTATCAGAAATTGCAACTGCACAGCCATAATGATCGGAGGCACCCCCTTCCGAAGCAGTTAATTTTGTTTCCACCCAAACTGAACCATTCCATTTGTAGATGTAGGCAGAACCAGAATCCGTGGCACTTCCTTCATCATAATAGGCACCTACTATGATAGTATTTCCATCCGCAGAAACTGCTACTGATTTACCAAAATAATCATATGCTGAACCTTCTGATGCCTGAATATAAGTTTCTTCCCAGGACGTACCATTCCACTTCATAACATAGATCGCACCTGAATTAGAAGCTCTTCCGGTATGATAATAAGCACCTATCACTATAGTATTTCCATCCGCGGAAATATCCGCACTTATGCCAAACATATCTGATGCCGCCACATTTGTACATAAAAGTTCATTTTCTATCCAAGAGCTCCCATTCCATTTGTAGACATACGCGGAACCACTATTAGCACCATATTGATCGGCTCTGTATGCAGTCACTAGAAATGTTTCCCCATTGTCCGAAATTGATACAGCTTCACCGAAATAATCTGAATCCGCCTGATCATAGGCGGTAAATTTCTTTTCCGTCCAAAAAACTCCATTCCAGGTATATAAAAACGCAGACCCCGTAAACATAGCCGAACCGGTATCACATTTTGCTCCACATAAAATGCTACTTCCATCTCCTGAGACAGCAGTTGAATACCCAAAATAATCTGAATATCCCACTCCTGTAGTAGGAACAATTGATTCCACCCAATGATTGTTATTATTTAAGTCATAGTAATATACTTCTCCGCTATCTGAGGCAATATGATCAGATAAATATGCCCCCACCACTAAGCGATTACCGGTCGAATTAAATGACAATGTATATCCATAATACCAATTTGACGCACCATCAGATGGAGAAAACTTGTTTATCAAAGTCAGGACTCTGGAATTAGTCAAACTAGAATTTCCAGCATTATCTACAGAGTACACTTGAATGTTATACGTTCCAGGATATCCAATGTTTGTGGACCAGGACGCAGTTCCTGACAACTTCCTCCAATTCAAGCCACCATTAAAAGAAATCCACACTGATTTTACACCACTCCCATTGTCTGATGAAATACCGCTTATTATATAATCAGGACCTACTATTTTGGAATTCGTTACTGGATCGATGAATCCTATAGTTGGTCTTAATGTATCTAATATTAAAGTCCTGGGTGCAGAATAGTTTGTCGTGAGGTTATTTGCAATTGCTCTGACTAAAATTATATTACTGCCTTCACTCAGGGAAATAGTTTTATTCCAGGAGCTGGAATTTGAAACTGAAATATATACTCCGCCATTTATGCTAACTCCAATATAAGAGATATTAAAAGGTGGTGAAATTGTAACTGTACCGCCTATATCAACTGACTGATTAGAGTAAATTGATCCGTTTCCTGGATTGAGGATTGTTATTTCAGGGGAAGGAGGAGTAAAGACAATATGTATAGGAGATGAGTAATTTGTAATAGCATTATTTCCAATTGCTCTAGCTGTAATTTGATTCGTTCCTATATTAAGCATAATATTCGTTGACCAGTTACTTGTACCATTTACTTTTAAGTACGAGTTGCTATTTATACTCAGATCCACTTCCGTAATATTGAAGGGGGAATCAATTTCAGCAGTACCATGTATACTTATTTTATTTGAGATTGCTTCATACCAGTTCATGGGGCTCGTTATAGAAAGCATAGGGTAAGAAGGATAATATATAATTTTCCTAATTTGTGAAAAGTTAGTCTTCCTGTTATCAGCGATCACCATGGCATAAATGGAATTTGTCCCATTTTTTAAAACTACAGATTTCGACCAATTTTCAATACCTGAAGCTAGGACTGGTGACTGATTATTCAGAATTAAATATACTGAATCAATTGAATAAGGGGCATCAATAAGCGCTTCACCTGAAATTAAAACATTGGGGACATTGGTGGAGTTGTCTGAATCTGGTGTAATAATATTTATTTTGGGTATTGAAATTTGGTAAATAACATTCAATGCAGATGAAAAATTGGTTTTATCATTAACTGTTATTACCATAGCATAGAAATGATTTGTACCTTCACTTAAATTTAAATTTACAGACCAGGAAGTAGTACCAATAGCGGTAATGTAACTATTCTCATCATTGAAAACTTTTACCGTTTTAATAGTAAAAGGATTGTCCACACTTGCATTTCCATTTATAGTGATATTAGAGATATTCGTCAAAATAAAGGAATATGGAATTTCAAAAATTACAGAGGGGATTGAGGTCCTAATCACCCATATCGAATTAGTCTGTGAGTAATTGCCGGAATTATCGACAGCATACACAGAATTAGTGTGATACCCGAAGCTTGTGACATTTAAATTTGTCGCCCATTGATTGGAGTATATAGAAATTTCTTTCCAGAAATTTGTATCGATTTTAATGAATACCGATGCCATTTGACTGTTATCTTCCACCCGGCCAGAAAATACATATGCTGATCCAATTTCACAATTATTGGAAGGTGAAAGTATAAATACAGTTGGCGGTAAAGTGTCCTCTTCAATTTTATTATCAGGTAAAGGTACGGTTGTACAGGAAACAATAAAAAAAA
>CAYRWR010000046.1:0-26910 GCA_964428015.1 uncultured Brevinematales bacterium
CGTATCCGTACCGGTGAGAGCGGTGAAGTAGCTCTCTAAGTTTGTAATGATGTAAATAGAAAGCTCCCGGCAGAAATGACCGGGAGCTTTCTTGTTATAAAAAGCATTTTAATATAAAGTAATTTTATAGAAAAACACTTAAAGGAGGATGGATATGAGAACTATGACAAGAATGGTACTGGGAATGATTGCCCTGGGGGCTGTGGTATTGATGACACCGGAAACAGGCCGCGCATATTCCTATAATACAATTGTAGGAATGACAGGAGCTAATACTGTAGCGATTAATCCTTTCTACAGTTTCGGAATCGATGTTAATAATACATCAACATTGTATAAAGGCAGTCTATTGGCAATTTTTGAATATGGATTTTCTGATAAAGCCGATATTTTTGTAGCTCCTGCTGCCGGCTGGATTATGCCTCGTTATGACATTTCCGGCAATAATTTGGCAATACTGGGTCTGATGCTGGGTGTAGGGCCTGGTTTACAGGTACATGGTATATTTGATGAGTTGGATGTATTTGCCTTTGAATATAATGTGTATTTAAATACTGCTGCCTGGGATTTTTCCGGGATCAATGTAGGAGCTTTTATTGCCCCTACAGTTAAATTCGGAAATTTTGGTATTTGGGTTGAAGGTGATTTTAATTATAATACCGCATTGACTACAGGTGCTTTTACATTTGATATGGGCGCTGGTATTTTCATCAATGCCGGAGATAACCAGATTTCTCTGGGAGTAAACTCCATTCTGGGTTCACCCAATATCGGTGGTTGGCTGTGGGCTCCTTTCTCTTTTGCCAAAGAATAATATTTTCAAAAAATGAAGAAGACAGCCCCCTAAAGAGGGGCTGTTTTTTTTATACGTGGTATTGGTACCGGGACTGATGTTAGATTTTAAATATATAATTGTACACTTTAATTTGTAACAGTCAGGACTTGTGAGAAGGATGAATCTTGCTTTTTATCCTGTCTTTTATTAAATTAATACATCGAAATAATAAAAGAGAAGGCAGTCATGTCCCTTATAAACTTTCTCAGAAGACTGGGAAAAAAATCTAAAAAAAATCAGTCATACAGTATAGATAAAATTGTCTTTGATCTGGAATGGAATAGAGAAGTATTGATTTTACATGATAACATTCAGCATAAAGCAAGTATACTGGTTTTGGATATCACTCCTGACATGGATATTGATATGCAGTCTACACAAATGGTTCATGAAGAAATGTCAGATCTTCTGGAAAAACTGCAGGTTCATCTTCAAAGTATTCGGCTTTTCAAAGATGGAATCCAGGGTACAAGAGGGGATTGTCATTTCAAAATTGGCGGCAGGATAAAAAGAATCAATCTCCCTGTAAATGAGGCTATCTCCCTGGCATTGGTCCATAAAAAAAACATTCAAATTATGCCTGAACTGCTGGAATCACAAAAACAAAACAGGTTCAGCCAGGATACTGCGATGATTCCTTTTGACAAGGATATAATAGCAGGAAATGTGAAGAGCTATTTTGAAAATGAGGTGATCATGTGAAAAGACTGATTCTGGTCTTTTTAATATTTATCCTGAATGCAACTGCCTGGACGGAGAAATTTGCGGAAAATATCGGCAAAGGCAGTATGGTCATATACTCTCCATCACTGACATATTTTCAAGATAATAGTTCAGCTTTGATGCAGCGTTTTTATGGTCCTAATTATACCCAGATGCTGGAAGAAATAAAACTTGTTTCCCAGCAAAAATATGGAGTGAATCTTTATTCCAATAAAGAATTGATGGACATAGGCATTGATCCGGCTGGTCCTCTTGCTTACATTCATGTACAAAAAGACAATGGTTACCTGATGATAAGTGTAAAGGATGAGTATAAATTTTCCACTTTTCTTAAGAATAAGTATCCCAAAGGTCTTTTTTTTGAGATAAAACAAGGTATAGCGTATTTGTCCGCAGATAGTAAAAACCTTCAAAGCAGGACCAACATGTTACTGTCCGGGGCAGATTTTAAATACGCCATCAAAATGTCTGCCTTTAAATGGGATAAATTCATGGTTTGGATTGATTCTACATATCTGGGCGAGGTTTCAGTAGCTCAGGGAGTGACTTCTTACCTGGGATTACCCTCTGGAGCTACTCTTCTTTCCTTTGATATAAAAATTAATGCGCTGGATGTCCATGCATATTCCGTTTCTCTGCGATCTGAATCGCTAAAATTTATGCGTAGTATGATTGGTCCTGTCAGTAATGGAAAATTTGATATTTTGGATTATGGCTGGGGAAATCCTGCTATTATGCTGCATGCCAGATTGGATGTTATGAATCTTTACAGGTATATTACAGATATTGACCAGTTAAATATTCTGGGAATCACCTCTGTGCTCAATCATCTAAAAGATGATTACCAGGTTGATATCATAAGAGATATGATTGCCAATACCGATGGAAGGGTTAAATTAGTAGTGAATCAGTTTGACCCCAAAAATAAAAAATATGATTTTTACGGTTCTTTGGGAATCAAGAATAAGGCACAAGCTCAATTGTTCATGGATAGTTTGAGAGATGCTATTCTCAAATCAGGCGCAAAATTATATTCTTTTGAGATATTCACCAATCCGGTGTATCACTATGAATATAAAGGTGTAGATCTATTTTTTGGTGCTATAGAGCAGGATTTTTTTATTTCTTCCCAGAAGGAAACACTGGTGCAAGTGGTAAAGAATATTTTTGAAGATAAAAAAGGATACCTGGAAAACCTTCCCTCGATTTTCAGTCAGGCTTCACTTAACAATAAATCCGGGATTTATCTGTTGCTGGATGTTCAGGGCCTTTTAGGCAATATCCAGCCTTCACAATTGAAATTTAACCAGGATCTGATGACAGGTATCAAAGATATCCAGGTGGAAATTCAGCCTGAAAAAGGGGAATTGCCCTATGGATGGTCTGCTGAGGTTCACATACAATTTTACCAATAAGTCATAAGATTGACTTCCCATTAATTTACATTAATATATGTGTTGAGTTTAAGGGAGAATAAGGGGATATCATGGAAAAACAGTTTGTCAGTTTCCGTATCGCCGATATCAAATACTGTGTTGACATCATGGACGTTCAGGAAGTATACAGGGAAGATAAGATCACCCATATGCCTGATGTCCCTCCTTTTGTTGAAGGGATTATCAATTTGAGAGGGATAGTAATTCCGGTTATCTCAATCAGGAAGAAATTAAGTCTTCAGGATAAAACGGAGGATGTGGAAGACTTAGCTCAGATTCCTGATTTTGTAAGCCAGGATACTACTTCTGCAGCTAAGACACAGGTAAAAACCCGTCAAAAAGCTATGAAGCTTATCATTGTGAATATCGAAGGAGTCTGGGTTGGTTTTATGGTAGACAGCCTGGAAAGAGTATTCAGCGTAGAAGAAGAAACCATTCAGCCCGCGGAAGGTGTAGCCAGCGGTGTTGACCGTAATATGGTGGACGGGGTAGCCCGGCTGGGCGAAGAAGTCTACATCATCCTCAATGCCAAAAAACTTCTGGATGTTGAAGAAAAACAGTATATAAAAGATGAGATTATTGAATAAACGGGGAAAAAATAGGAGGAGTCTTTAATGAGAAAATTTTGGTTAGTATTAACTGTAATGCTTTTATCCACTACTGGAATATTTGCCCAGGTAACTGACGCACCGGATCAAAATGAACCTGCTACCATGCAGAATGATAAACCGGCTGTGACAGAAGAGAAAGAAGTCGTTGCATCCAGTGGATTAGTATATAGTGACGGAAAAGTGAATTATGTAGCGCCTGGAGTACGCTTCCAGATTACGGCTACGGATAGCGGTTCCGGGGTAAAGCATATTTGGGTAGTGGTGGATAATGCAGCATTTGGAGTCTACACCCATGCAGTGAATGTTCCTGAAGAAGGTAGACATATAATAGCCTACAAAGTCGAAGATCAGGTCGGGAATGTTAGTCCGGTCAAAAATTATGAATTTACTGTCGATGCTACCGCTCCGGAAGTTTCCGTACGTACTTTGGACAAAGGAGTTAAACTGGGTGATACTCTTTACATATCTGTATCAAACCGTCTGGAGCTAAAAGCCATCGACGAACTGTCCGGAGTTAAGACTGTTGAATACAGTTTTGATGGAGGCAACTGGAAAACTTATTCTGAACCCATAGCTTCCGGTCTCAGTAATGGCTTTCATAAACTACAGTACAAGGCCACAGACCAGGTGGGAAATACATCTCAGATCAAAAGTTTTATGGTCTTTGTAGACAATTCTGCTCCCACCGCTGGCATTGAAGTAACCCCAACACTGGTCAAAGTGGGTGAGAAAAACTATGCTGGTAAAGACTCACGCTTTATTCTTACAGCTCAGGATAAAGAGACCAGTGTAGAAGTTATCATCTATTCTGTAGATAACAGTGATGTGGCAGAATATTCTGAACCTCTCAGATTGCCTAATGGTATCCATACCATCAAAGTCCAGGCTGTGGATCTTCTGGGTAATGTCAGTCCTGAAGTATCCCTCACCGTAGAAGTAGACGGTGATGATCCTTCAGCCAATCTGACACCCGCAAAGTAGTCACAGAGTATCTTATCTATAAAAAAAGGCTGTCTTTTTATAAAGGCAGCCTTTTTTGATTACGCAACACTGCAGGTATTTCTACCGGAATGCTTACTGAGGTAGAGGAGCTGGTCGGTCCTCTGGAAAAGACTATTGGTGTCATCTTCCTGTTTTATTATTGTCCCCCCTATAGAGACAGTTACATTCAGTCGACTATTTTGGTGCAGGACATAGGAATTTTCAATTAAAATTCGCAGACGTTCGGCCATATTTTTCAGGTGTTGGATACTCACATTGGGAATGATTGCCATAAATTCTTCCCCTCCCCATCGTCCGTAAAAATCAAAGGGGCGTGAATTGACCAGTAAAGTACTGGCAACCGATTTGAGTATTTTATCACCAACATCATGTCCATACTCATCATTAAAAGCTTTGAAATGATCGATATCAAAAAACAACACTGCGAAGCTGAGTTGTAGCTCTTTAAATTCCAGCATACTTTTTTCCAGTTCCTGGTCCAGGGCAGCCCGGTTTCCCAGTTGGGTCAAAGGATCAAGCAGGGCCAGACGGGATAATTCCTTGACCCGATTTTCATTCTCCATGTTATTAGTGATGGCCACAAAACTTTCCAGCCCCCCGATGACCTTACCTGACATATCCCTGAGCTGATGCACTTTGACATTGACCGGAACCCGATGTCCTTTTTTATGATGCAGATATATTTCCGATTCCCGGGGCTGAGCATCATCAATGGTATGCGCCAGAGGGCACATGCCGTGGCATAAAGCATTTCCATCTTTATCGATATGGGTCAGGATATTGGCGGCGCAGGGATGTCCGATCACTTCCTCTTTGGAAAAGCCGCTGATCCGTTCCGCTTCTTTATTCCAATACACGATGATGCGTTGGGGATTGACGATATAGATACCTTCTTTCAGAACATCCAGTAATTCTGCCACATCCAGCTGTGAAAAATCCAGAGAAGTGTCCATTTTCCCTCCTGAGAGCCTGATTATAACCTTAGTGTGCCGTCGCGTCAACTGTTTCAGTTGAGTTAATTCCTGTTACATGTTAAAATATTTGAGTTTTATGAGGAGGGATTCATGTCCGGACATAATAAGTGGGCCAATATTCAGCACCGCAAAGGGGCCCAGGACGCCAAACGCAGCAACCTATTTTCCAAGATCGTAAAAGATATCATTATAGCCGCCCGTGACGGGGGAGGTGATCCCGCCTCCAATATACGTCTGCGCGCCGCGGTAGACAAGGCTAAAGCTGCCAATATGCCCAAGGACAACGTGGAAAAAGCCATCAAGCGCGGAACCGGAGAGCTGGAAGGCGTGACCTACGAAGAAATCACCTACGAAGGCTACGGCCCCGGCGGTATCGCTGTCATTGTGGATGTCACCACCGACAACCGCAACCGTACCGCACCCGAGCTGCGCAAGATTTTTTCCCGCCACAATGGCAACATGGGTGAAGCGGGTTGTGTAGGCTGGATGTTTGACCGCCGCGGTTATATTGCAATTGACTCCCATAAACATTCCGAAGATGAAGTCATGGAAGCCGCCCTGGAAGTCGGTGCCGAAGACGTCAAACAGGACGGAGATGAAATCGTGGTCCTGACCCAAATGGAGGACTATGGTACTGTACTGGACGCCCTGGAAGGCAAAGGTTTTACCATTCTCTCTTCTGAAATCACCCGCGTTCCCCAAAACAAGGTCAAAGTCGAGCCCGATAAAGCCACTACACTGTTAAAACTCTTCGATGAACTGGAAAACCATGATGACGTGCAGGATTATTCCTCCAATGCCGACATTGATGATGCCGCTATCGAAGCCTATGCTAATTCCTGATTTTTAATTGTCAATAATAAAAAAGGACAGGTGAAAGCCTGTCTTTTTTTTTGCAGGATGAATCCGCGATGCCGAGGTTCTACATACAGTTGAGTCCTGTCTGATTCCATGAAGTCCCGGGAGTGGGGACGGCTGAAGCCGCGTGGTTTATTTCCAGCCACGCTTTGGGGTCGCCTGGGTAGGACGGGATACGGCAGAGTATTTCTGTTCATCTTCAGGGTCTCTGACCGGGTTTTTCGGTATTTTCTGGGCTTAATATTGTTTAAAGCCTCCGGCTGAGATCAGGCCGGGGTCACTTCAGGTATGATTTTCCATCCATTGACGTATCTCATCAAAATCAGAGAAGGGAACATAATCCCATCCCCCGGCATCCATCATTTCCGCCAGCTGCGATCCCCGGATGGCAAAGGCAATGTCAGCTGACCGGGCCGCATCCAGATCGGGTCGGGAGTCTCCCGCGAACCAGACTGTTCTACCTGGTTGTTTAAACGATCGTACATATTTGCCTTTGTCCACTCCGTAGACAGGGTGGTACCAGGGGCTGGCAGTATCAGTTTCCATATAAATTCCGCCATCTCTGTAGTATCCGGGATTTGACAGAACGGGGATTTCAGCCAGGCCATGCTGCTGCAGTACTGCCTGTATATAATAACCGCAGCCCGCGCTGACTATATGTACCTGGTCTCCCTCCCCCCTGAGCCAGTTAATAAACGAAAAGAAGCTTTCATCCAGGGGTATCATACTGATATCTTGGAGAATCTTTTTTTCTGGCTGGCCGATAGAATTAAAGACCCGGTTTAAAAAATCAATGTCGGTCATCTCTTTGGCCTGCCATCTGTGATACAGAGCAATCCCTTCTGAGCCGATATAACGGTCGATCACCATCCAATAAAAATCACGGCGTGTAATGGTACCATCGAAATCTGAGATAAAAATATTTTCCATGCTGACTCCCTGGAGATTATAAAGGGAATATATAAAAGGATGAAATTTTCTGGGTGCTGCGCTATAATATGGATGATTCTAGTAGACAGGACCGGATATGCAGATCAAGTTCAGCGAAAACGTCCCCGACGCACGGGAATATTATGACCTTTTTCAGACCACAGGCTGGGATAGGGAGATGCGGGTTGATCCGGATCGCCTCTTTGACGCTATACAGCATTCCTGGTATATCATCAATGCCTATATGGGTGAACGTCTGGTGGGTACCTGCCGTGTGCTTTCTGACGGTTATCTGCATGCCTTTATTGTAGAAATGATCATCGATCCTATGTACCAGAGGAAACGCATCGGGAAAAGGATGCTGGAAAAAGTACTGGAGCGGTGTCACGAAGCCGGAATTGAATATATCCAGCTTTTCTGCGCCACCGGAAAACAGGATTTTTATAAAAAAATGGGCTTTGTAGTTCGCCCGCATGACGCGCCCGGCATGCAGTACGGTGGAATGAAAGATTGAACCTGGAAGAGCTGACCCGGTTACGTCTGGAATTACCCAGCAATATCCAATCCCTGGATTATGATAAATATCTCAAAGCATTTATGAGAGACCAGAAACGGGACGGGATTGCCTGGCGTATAGAAGACCTTCGACTGGTTTTGTGTAAAGACGATATTCTGGCTACACTTTTTATCACAAATTACATTCTCAAAGGAGACAAAAACATGAGTGACCTGAGACAGAGAGCTCTGGATTATCATAAAAATAATGGTGTGGGCAATGGCAAGATAGAAGTCATACCCAAAGTCAGTGTGAGGACACGTGAAGATTTGTCGCTGGCTTATACCCCAGGAGTAGCCCAGCCTTGTCTGGCTATAGCCGAAGATCAGGACAAAGTCTATGATTATACCTTCCGCAGAAATTCCGTGTTTGTAGTCAGCGACGGCTCCGCGGTATTGGGATTAGGCAACATCGGAGCTCAGGCTTCTTTGCCCGTCATGGAAGGTAAAGCTCTACTTTTTAAGGTTTTTGGTGGAGTAGACGCCTATCCTATCATCATAAATAGTCAGGACAGCGCCGTGATCATAGAAACAGTCAAAAGAATAGCCGGCGGAACAGGTGGTATCAATCTGGAAGATATCTCAGCTCCGCGCTGTTTTGAAGTGGAAGAAACCCTGACCCGGGATTTGGATATACCGGTATTTCATGACGATCAGCATGGTACTGCGGTAGTATGTCTGGCCGGTCTGATCAATTCTCTGAAAGTCACCGGCAAGTCTATGGCGGATATTAAGATAGTTATAAACGGGAGCGGGGCTGCAGGTGTAGCTATTGCAAAGCTGTTGCTGTTCTATGGTGCCCGAAATATCATCATGTGTGATACCAAGGGTTCCATTTATCAGGGACGTACCCAAAATATGAATTCCAGTAAGGAAGAAATTGCCCGTCTGACTAATCCAGCCGCTGAAAAAGGCTCCTTATCTGATGTGATTCGCGAGGCGGATGTATTTCTGGGAGTATCTGCTAAAGATATGCTCAACGGGGACATGGTAAAATCCATGCACCGGGACGCCATTGTCTTTGCCATGGCTAACCCTGACCCTGAGATTTTGCCCGACGCCGCTTTAGCTGCAGGGGCCAGGATAGTGGCCACCGGGCGCAGTGATTTCCCTAATCAGGTCAATAATGTACTGGGCTTTCCTGCAATATTCAGAGGTTTATTGGATGTAGGGGCAACAGCGGTAACTGACAGTATGAAGACGGCAGCAGCCCGGGCGATTGCTGATTTCTTACCGGAAAAAAACCTGGAACAGGGGATTATTATACCCAGCGTGTTTGATTTTCAGGTATTTGCCCATGAAGCTGAAGCGGTAGGTCAGCAGGCAATCAAGGAAGGTGTTGCCCGTTATCCTCTGGCTCCGGGAGAGATATATAGAAACACCCTGGCTATTCTGGAAGAAAATCAGAGAAGATTTTTTTCCTGATGTCCTGGAGTGAAGACCGGATTAAACTGGCAGTTCATTCTTTTCAGGAATATTACAATGAAAAAATAAATGGTGCTGTGATATTAGGTTCTGGTCTGGATTTAGTTTTTTCTAATGCGGAATTAATAACAGAAATCCCCTTTTCCATATTGCCCTTAGCTGATTCTATCAGAGTCGAGGGTCATCAAAATATCTTTCAGGTCATTGAGGTAAATAGTCTCCGCATTCTTGTCCAGAGAGGCAGAGTGCATCTTTACCAGGGATACACAGCTTTTGAGACTGCTCTCAGTGTAGCCATGATGGCGGGTCTCGGTATCAGTAATCTTATAATCACTAATGCCAGCGGGGGTATCAAACCAGGTTTGTCCCAGGGAGAAATAGCTGTCATTCGGGACCATATCAATCTACAGGGAGAGAATTGCTTAACAGGTGCACCGCATGCTTTTATTGATATGACGCAGGCATATGATACATCCTGGTATAGTCTTCTGGATGGATGTAAATTACAGCAGTTAGTCTATTGTGCTCTCAAGGGTCCCAGCTATGAGACACCTGCTGAAAGGATTAGAATGACAATCGGCATTCTGACCATAGAAATCAGTGTCCCCATTCTGGAAACTATAAAAGAACAACGAAATATCACCCGTTCTATCCGTGATAAAGTCCGCCAGAAATTTAATGTCTCAATAGCGGAAGTACCCCTGGAAAACGGTCTCAGGGGCCAGACCAGTATAGCGATATGTGCTGTGAATTCAGACAATGCTTATGTCCAGAGTGTTTTATCCAACGCTTTTAATCTGGTGGAAAGATTTTATCCTGATATTATCAGCCGGTATCATATCGAGACCATAGTTTATCAGGCATAAAAAAACCTCCTCTTTCGAGGAGGCCGATCCTGGCAAAAGCCATGATCTTGTATTGGGGGGTGTAATTAAATTATGCAAATTCCATGCCACTTTTTTCAAGTGAAAATAAATACCGGAAATAAAAGAGATATCTATAAGATTGTGATATTTCCGGAGTGCACAATAAACTAAATGTGCACTTTGCATCTATTTATCCAGGCAACGTTTCTCAATATTTCTCTGAATTTACCGATAATTCAGAGGGAGGCAGAATGAATAAAAAAATATTCATAACCGTCGTTTTCTTTGTTTTTCTGGCTCTGGATATATCCATGAGCGCATCCGTATACCGCTTAAAGGATACAGTTATTTCTTCTACCAATATAATTTCTTTGGCATCTCTGTTTGAAAACGCCCCTGAATGGAAAAATTATAGCATAACTTTACAGAATAGCAAATATTTTGATAATTCTGAAATCAGTACCCTTGTGAGGGACATGACCGGGACCGCTCCTACGATATTAGGAAAAGGTGTAAATCTTGTATATATCAGTCAGTGGCAAAGTCCAAAGGATTTGATCAGGCAGATTTCAGATGTATTTTCTCAATATGAAATAAATTGGTCCACTTTCACATTTCCCCTGGAAATTTTTTATATTCAGGATTTACAAGGCCAGGTTTCATCTAATAGATTAAATCTTTCTCTAAAAGTCATTTCTCCTGATGAAACAAAATATAAAGAAGCCCAGTACCTGTTAAAACTGGATGTCACTCCATCTACAGAAAAACCTCTCAGCAACTCCAATATGTACATACAGAACGTTCAGGGCCATGCAGCTTTAATTGTTTTTAGGAAAGGTGGCCTCCTTATGCATATGAAGGCACCCATTCTACGTGATCTGGGCAATGGACGGTATTTGGTAATGAATCCTCAAAGCGGTAAGACATTTGAAGTAAAACTGGATTTAAACGGAGTACAGAAATGAAAACATTGATTGCTTTCTTAATGATTTTAGTATCATCTTTGGGGTACAGTCTTACTGTTCCGTTGAGGAATATAATAAATATCAAGGGGATGCAGGATAATCCTGTCATTGGTTATGGAGTGGTGGTAGGATTAAAAGGAACAGGCGATAGTATAAAAAACTCACAAACTAAGGATATACTCTCCAAAATAGCTCTGAAATTTGGATATTATCTTGATTACGATAAAATGCAGACAAAGAATTCTGCGATTGTTATGGTCACAGCATCCATTCCACCTTTGACTGCAACAGGTAACCGTATCGATGTCCAGGTTTCTTCCATTTTTGATGCCAGATCCTTGTCCGGGGGTGAGCTTGTGATTACGCCTTTGATGGGAGGGGATGGTATACTCTATGCAGTGGCACAAGGTACCCTGGACACCGGCACAGACACCAAGGCTGTGACTGGACGAATTTCCATGGGGGCGATTATTCAGAAAGATATACCTCACGAAGATTTGAACGGACAGAGCACTATTACGGTTTTAGTACATAACAATCTGGGAATAGAGAGCGTACAGAAAGTAGCAGAAATTATTGAACAGAGTTATCCCAAATCAATAAAAAACAAATGGCAAAATCAATTGGAAATAACTATTCCCTCAGGAAAAGATGCTTATGGTTTTATCTCGGAATTGATGGATCTGAGTGTAGATCTTATCCAGGAACCTAAGGTACTTATTGATAGCAGGAACGGTATGGTTGTGTCTGGCGGCAATGTTATCATTAGCGAATCAGCGGTAAGTTATAAGGGTACGACTGTCGAAATCACCGGGAACTCAGGATGGAGTACAGGCCCAGGTGCCAAGAAAGAGGTCTACCAGATGGGTAATGTGACTACAGTCAATGATTTAGTAGAGGGTTTGAATTCTCTGGGCGCAAATACCAAAGATATAATTAATATACTTCAGATGCTATATCAAAATGGCAATCTGAAAGCCAGCCTGGAAGTAAAATAAAGTTTTGTATAGCAAGTCTGTTTAAACTACTTCTAAAAAACATCATGAGATTTGACAAAAACTCTATTCCCAGTTATCATTTATGTCTCTCAAATATCGCCCTGCACGATTCAGGTGTGTGAGAAATTAAGAGGAGCAACCCATGTATGCTATTGTAGAGATTGGCGGCAGTCAATGGAAAGTAGAAAAAAACGATGAAATACTGGTAGATCTGATCCAGGACAAAAAAGGCGCTAAGCTGATTTTTGAGACAGTCACTCTCCTGCGTGATGACAAGTCCATTGAAATTGGCCAGCCTTACGTAAAAAAAGCAGTCGTGGAAGCCAAGCTTGTGGAACCCATTGTACCTGGAAAAAAGATTGATGTATTCAAATATAAATCCAAAACCAATTATCGGGTTAAAACCGGTCATAGACAAAAGTATTCTATGCTCCAGATTACGAATATTGGTAAAGCCGCTGCTAAAGTAGCTGCTACTGAAGAAAGTGCAGAAAAGCCTGCGACCAAGAAGAAAGAGTCTGCTGAATAAGAGAATTTTAGAGTTATCAGACAGGATTACAATGTGATAACCGTTAGTATCCTGAGTACTGGAAATGGCTTTTCTGTGGAAGCAGACGGACATGCTCTATTTGATAAAAAAGGTCAGGATCTGGTTTGTTGTTCAGTCAGCACTTTGCTACAAAGCTGGCTTACAGCGTGCCAGAAATTAGCCAAAGTTGAAACAGAATACCGGATCAAATCCGGACATTTGAAAGCAAATACGGGAATGAGTGTGGAGACAGTGATTCTGACTCAGTCACTTGTCCTGAACCTGGGAATACTGCAAAATCAGTACCCGGAAAATCTAAAAGTAAGCTCGGAGGATATCCATGGCACATAAGAAATCCGGTGGATCAGCTAAAAACGGTCGCGATTCAGAAGCCAAACGCCTTGGTGTAAAAAAATATGGCGGTGAGTCTGTAATTGCCGGTAACATTATTATTCGTCAGCGTGGTACAAAGTTTCATCCTGGAGTAGGGGTAGGTCGTGGAAATGATGACACTCTGTTTGCTCTGCAGGATGGTGTTGTCCAGTTTTCAAGTAGAATGGGCAAAAGTATTGTAAACGTCGTCAATTCTTGAAAAACTGAGGCAACTCATGACAACAAAGAAACTGGATTATTATAAGGCGAAGCTTCTGAAGATGCGTGAAGAGATTCTTCAGAATATCATTGATGAAACAGCAGATGAAGAAAACCCCTTTGAAATTGATGGGGATTTAGTGGATAGAGCCGAGGCTCTGACTACAGTTGCTATCAGTGAAGGCCTTTCCTCCAATCACAGAGAGATTCTGGAAAAAGTTCAACAAGCCTTACAACGGGTTAAAGACGGAACATATGGAACTTGTATTATCAGTGGTGAACCTATAGAAGAAGAAAGACTGGAAGCTATTCCTTACACTGATAAATGCAAAAAACATATGAACGATAGACCCATTTATCATTAGTAAGAATATTTTTAATAAAATAATCCCCCATACCCTGGGGGATTTTGTTTTAAGAAATACAATGTGTTATAATATGAAACTGCGTTAAATAAAGGAGTTCATACGATGAACAAGAAAATGCTGGTAGCCGCATTTTTTTCTTTGTTTCTTTTTTCCTGTGGTAGGGATATCACTTCCAACACTCAGGATACAGTGTACGAAATCAAAAAGGGTGATTCATTTTCCAGTATAGCCCGTGATCTTAAACAAAAAGGGATTATAACTGATGTAACAAGATTTAGAGTGATCGCTAAACTGATGCGAAAAGACCGTGAAATGAAAGTAGGCATATATACTATTGAACCTAATGAAAAATATCGTGATCTGATCATTAAGTTTGCAACTGGTAAGACACAGTTTCTCAAATTGACTATACCTGAAGGTTATTCAATTTTTCAGATCGCTGAACTATTAGCATCAAAAGGATTAGTTGATTCCGCGGATTTTGTTGAAAGATGTAAAAGTAATACCTACCTGGAAAGATACAATATTCCAAAGGGACAAAGTCTGGAAGGATATCTATACCCGGATACCTATTTCATACCTCTTCATTTTAAATCAGATGACATTATTAAAATGATGTTGAAGCGGTTTGACGAAATTGTAGATGACAAAGTGATGGCAAAAATCAAAGCCAAGGGAATGACTTTGCATCAGGTTTTATCCATGGCAGCCATTGTAGAAAAAGAAGCCAGAGTACAGTATGAAAAACCGATAATCGCCGGGGTTTATTATCGCAGATTAAAGACGGGGATGCGTCTGCAGGCTGATCCCACCTTAATCTATGCTCTGATACTCGATGGGGAATATGACGGAGATATAAAGTTTAAACATTTACGTCCACCCTGGCCCAGTCCCTACAATACCTACTACATATACGGGTTACCACCAGGACCCATTGCTAATCCCGGGAAATCATCCATTTTAGCGGCGATTTTTCCGGCTGATGTAGAGTACGTTTATTTTGTAGCCAATCCAGCTGATGGCACACATGTTTTTTCAAAAACTTTAGAAGAGCATAATATGAACGTAAAGATATATCAAAAAAGGAAATAAATGGAACGTACAGAATTAGTCGATTTTCTGGATCGTGAACTTGAAAAGGATCTTATTGAGGATTCAACTTATAATGGACTGCAGATAGAAGGCAGTTCACAAATCACTAAAATTGGCTTTGCTGTGGATTCCTGCCTCCCTGTTTTTGAACAAGCTGTGACCGATCAATGCGATATGCTAATAGTACATCATGGATTGATCTGGGGAGGATGGAAAAACATAAAAGGAGCTGATCGTCAAAAACTTTCACTTCTACTGGAATATAATATAAACCTTTATGTCTCACATCTTCCATTAGACCGCCATCCTAAATGGGGTAATAATGTACAATTAATTAAAAAACTGGATGCCACAATTTTAAACCCCATACTGGAGGTTGGTTACACTGCTGATTTTTGTGAACCTTTAGCCTGGGAAAAGCTCCAGGAGCGTTTAAGGAATGTATGCGGCCTGATTTCTTCCCTTTCTTTTGGACCTGAAAAAGTTGATCGGATAGCAGTCTCTACCGGAAGTTTTAGACCTAATTGGCTCTTGGCACTTAGAGAGCAAGGTATACAAACCGTTGTGACTGGTGAAGGAAGTTCACCATCATTGCTCTATTATCCGGCTCAAGAATTAGGTATGAACATAGCTTTTTGCGGGCATTATAACTCTGAAGTGTTTGGGGTTCAGGCTTTACAGGAGATGATAAGTAAACGTTTTCCTGGTATTAATACTATCTTTATTGATAAACCTACTGGGTGGTAGATTTTAGCTGCGGTTTTCCAGACGTACGACACTCTGAATAAATTCGTTGAGTTTTTCTTTGTCTCTCCAGTCAATATTAGCGGAGAATTTAATACCGATTAGTCTTTCTGTAGGTGTACTTTCATAGTCATATGTATTTACAATAGTCGCCATGGTCTTGATGACGCTTTCATCAGGAAATTTTAGTTGTATGTAGATTCGCTTCATTTGACGAATATATTTGAACATATCCTGTGCGGTAATACTGAATTTACCCCCACCCACACTGATATCAATGATTTCCTGAGGAGTCTTGGAGACAATTTCAAAGGCGCATTTTTCAAACAGGTTTTCAACTGCGTTTTGAGATAATGATACCAATCTGCGTGCCTGGGGAGATTGTATCTTTTCTTTCAGGGAGACTACTCTTATCTGTCCAATAGCTTCATCTTCAAAAACCAGCGGGACAATGGCTTCACTTCTAATATTATTTTGGAGATAGAAATCTTTAACTTTATCCAGTTGGGACATAATATTTTTAATATCATAGCCTTCTTCACTGAGAAATTTAATATAATCAGTATAAGATAAAAACATATCATCTTTTACTTTAAAATTGTTGGAATCAAATACAATAAAGGGTTTCTTTTGTTTTTTGATTAAACGAGTAATAATATTTTTTTCCGTACCATCAAATAAGGTGACTTTGGCCATGTCAAAATTTTCTGAACGGGTCAGATGGCTTTCTATGGTTGATATGATCAGATGTATTTTTTTTGCCAGTTCTTCATCCTGAATAGTAAAATCCACTACTTTCATGGAAATGGTACTATACATATTTGTAATATACTGATTCCCCCGAATCGTTATACGGGAGTGTTTTCTTTTAGGGTGTGCTTTAATGATTTCAGGCAGACTTAGTGTGGATTTGGATAAGGGAATTGTTTCGAATAAATAAACAGAAGTTCCCAGGGACACTTCACCGGACATGGGGCGCATGAGATAATCATTAAAATCTGCACCGGGAGTCTCTGTAGTTACCTGAGTAAAATTGATCTCACCATTTCTGACGTCTTTGAGGCGCACTTCAAAAGTAGTGCCATGATCACTGATTTTAGCTTGTATCTGGTTGTTACAAAATAAGGAAACTACTCTGGTAACTTCCTTCTCATCGTCGTAAATTTCTTCTGTAATCATAATTATCTCACTTATTAATATACAGATACTACTTTATTTTATCGGTAAAATCAAAATTCTACTTAATGAAAAAAGCCTACTTTAAGTAAAGTAGGCTTTTATTTTAATGTTTAAATGTGTTTTTAAGAGCTACCCAGGATAGCCTGACGCATTTCACGTCCAGCTTTAAAATAAGGTGATTTCCTTTCGGGTACCTTAACAGGCTCACCGGTTTTAGGATTGCGGGCAACACGGGGTTTGCGTTTTTTAATACCAAAAGTACCAAATCCTCTTAATTCTATGCGGTCATCGTCATCTAATTTCTCAATCTCTTCTCTTAATTTTTCAACAAAAGTAGAGACTACGAGGCTGACCTCTTTACGGGAAATTCCATACTCCTTAACTTCAGGATCATCAAAAACAATATCGACGATATCTGATTTGGTGAGTTTACTTTTTCCCATTTTATGCCTCCCCGGCAACACTGCTATTTAATTTTTTATTGACCAGTGTATCAATATTTGATTTCAGGCGGGAAGACTTGTTTCTTTTAAACAATCCTTTAGCCCAAGCCTTATCCAGTCTTGATTTGTAAAGATCAACAGCCTTTTTTATTTGTTCGGGGGTACTACCTTCAGTTTCGATGATAACTAATGTCTTCTTACGAAGGTTTTTCATGTAAGTACGTAATGCTTTATTGGCATCTCTTCTTTTTTCGTTTTGTCTTACACGCTTTTTTGCGGATTTAATTATAGGCACCGTTTCCTCCTACCTATGCATTCAAAGTAATATATTTTATTCTATTTCAATAAGTTAGTCAAATTTATGAAGTGCAAATTTATCAACCAATTCCTAAGTAAATTAATTGTTTGGCTTCGCGTTTTTGTTGAGATCAATAAGGTATAATAGCCCATTATTAATCTGAGCTTCATTTTGTTTATTCCAGGATATCCGCATACCAAAGAATTGTTTCTTTTCCAGAAATTGGGAATTACTGAAACTGAGATTTAAATTCAGTGTTACATTTGTCTGCTGTCCGGCTTTCAATCCGGGTACCATGGTACTATATTTATCCAAATCCTGTTTATCTTTTGTAGGGAAAAACTGAATCCGTATATTGTCCAATCTTTTCTGTGAAATGTTTTTAAGACTAATTGTCAATGAATAAGGATTGTTTTGAGAAATAATATACTGTGAACCTAACGGATATCCTTTCATACTTGTCTGGTATTCTGTAAGTAATTCACCAAAACCCAGCATCCAGGCGTTGGAAGGATAAGGACCTCTACGGCCTGGCATAATTCGGAACAAACCGTTTATCATCAAACCCTGCGCCGGAAAATAACGGCTGCTGTTATGGATAAGATCCATATTCGCGTGGATATAATTTTCAATGGCACTCATTTCAAAATCCTGATTCTCAAAATCATCAATATCTACTTCATAACTTAAAATTACCCGGTAAAAATTCTTTTCAAAATCAGGTGTATTCTTTAACTTGGAGATTTTATTTTCAATGTCCAGAAAATTTCCGGTTATATTTAAGGTGATATAATCAAACCCTGCATTAAACACTATGGAAATCAGATCCGGGAATTCGATTAATTCTTCCATATTGGCATAATAAAATATGGATTTTTGATGAGAGACTTCTTTGAGGATTGATTTCAGATAATCATAATAGGCATAGCTTTTCCACTTATTAAACAGAGAAGAAATTATTGGATCATTTAATTTTTGCTGGAATCTGTCCCATTTTTGTTCCGGACTGAGTTTATCCAGATTATCTATCAGGTAAAGATTAAGCTCTTTCATGAACTGTTCAAACAATTCTACATCATTTTTTCTGGATTGGAATATATGTGATATACCGGCTGAATCGATGCTTTTATCCAGGAGATATTGATTTAAGAGCTGTATGATGTGTTTTTTCCTTTCATTATCTAAAAGAGATACCCTGGCCAGATCTTTTTCGTACCCCTTATCTGTATTAAGAATAGAAGGCTGGTAACCGACTTTTTCCAGACGTCTTCCTTCAACTTCCAGACCTTTGATCCAAACAGCAAAAGTGCCACCAATCTGCTTAATACGGTCAGCCAACCCTAAGGTTTCCGTGATCTTGGCTTTTTGCCAGGGACGTTCCAGAGTCGTTTCGTCTTTATATGTTTCAGTTAAACCTCCCAGCATCATGATACCATCAGCGGATATGATATTCATCCAGTTAGGAATATATGTCCAGTTGACAGTCTTAGCCTGAGCAGAAAGAATAGAACGTTTACTAATTAAGTTCTTGTCTGAAATCCCCAGATAGGAGATGCCTTTAACCAGTTTTTGGAAATTATGAGAACTGTCAATGTAGAATTTATTTTCGATGACCAGAGATTTTTCAGGAGTATTCAAGTAACCTCTTCCGATTATTGTGATCTCACCTGTAATATTGGGGTTTTCCGGATACCACAGAGCAGCCCATATTTTTTGATCGGGATTATAATTCATTTTTACACTGGATTTACCATCTATACTTCGAAGAGTTTGTCCATTTTGCTGGAATTCTACTTCAATAACAGCGTCAGTCGGAATGGAGCGATCTTGTTTACTGACAATGCTTCCCACCAGAACAATTCTTTCATAGGGTGAATAAAGGTTTTTTCTGGAAACCACATTAAAAGCATAATCTCCCATTTGAAGTAAAGAGAGTTTTTTTATTTCAGTATCATTGATGTCAAGTACAATGGAGTCCTTCTTAATCCAGTTACGCAGCGTCTGGGGAAAAAGATTTCCCAGTACCAGGATGGAAAACAGGGCAAAAGCCAGGGCAAGGGTAAAAATCCTGAAAAATTTCATGGGAATCTCCTATTCTTTTTCTGCCAATTTTTTAAAGGTGGGAAATACCAGAAGTCCAAATAAAGCTCCTACACCAGGTGAAATGAGCCATATCAACTTTCCTTTTTCCGGTACAATATTATAAATCAGGATGGTCAGCAGGGTAGCAGTCAGAAAGGACAAAGTTGTCAAAGCAATAAAAAACACAATCGTTCTCTTTTTCATTCAAACCTCCTGATAATAGGGTAAATTATAAACCAAGGGACAAAAAAAATAAAGATTCAGGTTGCTGGCGCATTTCTTGTCATAGTATACAATTGGATTTATACTTTTCTTCTGAGAATTTCACAGGCAGGATAAAGTATGTACCAATATCCTAAAAAATATCAGGTCATCGTAATAGGGGGAGGGCATGCGGGTATTGAGGCAGCTCTGGCCAGTGCTCGCCGTGGTGCAGCCACCCTGCTGATCAGTCATAATATCGACTTGATTGGTCAAATGCCCTGCAATCCTTCCATTGGAGGTATAGGCAAGGGCCAATTGGTGAAAGAAGTGGATGCATTGGGCGGAGAGATGGGGCTGGCGACGGATCATTCAGGAATTCAATACCGTAGATTAAATACACGAAAGGGGCCAGCTGTTCAGTCCAGCCGGGCCCAGGCTGATAAAATGCTCTATAGAAATTATATGCAGAGTATATTATTTAAACAGGACAATCTGGATGTAAGACAGGATGAAGTACTGGATATACGCATAGACAATGATCATGTGAGTGGAGTATTTACGGCACAGGATACGGCCATCAGTTGTGACAGTGTAGTAATCACTCCCGGAACTTTTCTGGATGGTGTCGTGCATATAGGAGAACAGCATTTTCCCTCAGGTAGATTGGGTGAAAAGTCATCACAGGGCTTGTCCAGGACTTTGAGGGACAAAGGTTTCAGGATGGGACGGTTTAAAACCGGAACGCCTGCTCGACTGGATATCAGGACAATAGATTTTGATAAAATGGAAAGACAGGATGGAGATAATAATCCACGCCCTTTTTCCTTTTGGACGAAAGAAATTACCTTGCCCCAGATGCCCTGTTATCTCACTCACACCACACAGGAGACACATCGTATCATTAGAGAAAATATTCACCGGGCACCTATGTATTCCGGTGTCATCCAGGCAACCGGAGTGCGTTATTGCCCTTCTGTAGAAGACAAAGTAATGAAATTTCCCGACAGGGAAAGACATCATGTGTTTGTAGAGCCGGAGGGACTGCATAGCGGTGAATACTATCCTAATGGATTATCCAACGGATTCCCCCTGGAAGTCCAGATAGCTCTGATCCATTCGGTACCGGGTTTGGAAAAAGCAGTCTTGACCCGGCCTGCCTATGCCATAGAACATGATCACATAGACCCTACAGAACTATTGCCGACTATGGAAACTAAAAAGATAAGAAACCTGTATATGGCTGGGCAGATAAACGGTACTACCGGCTATGAAGAAGCTGCAGCTCAGGGACTCATTGCCGGGATTAATGCCGCAGGTCGGGTACTGGGAAAAGGGGACTTTGTAATGGACAGGTCTCAGGGCTATATCGGCGTCCTGCTGGATGACCTAACTACCCGCGGAACTAATGAACCCTACCGTATGTTTACATCCAGAGTGGAGTATAGACTTTTATTAAGGGAAGACAATGCTGATCTCAGATTATCAGGGATTGGCCATTCATTGGGAATATTACCTGATGAAAGATTCCGGCAGGTATCCCTGGATCAGGCTGCTATCACGGATGAGATTTCCCGTCTGGAAAAAACCAATCTGACCCCCACAGCAGCAAATAACCAGATACTCAAAGAATTGGGGACAGTAGCCATGAATAAGCCTCATTCACTGGCAGATTTATTGAAAAGGACAGAACTGAAACTGTCAGATATATATACTCTTTCCCGACCCAATCAGGAATTGAGCGAACGGGTCAAAGAACAGGTAGAAATTGAAATCAAGTACCAGGGGTATATACAGGAAGAACGTATTACCGTTCAGCAATTTGTCAAAGGGGAAAAGACGATTATACCTACTGATCTCAATTATGAGAATATTTCCGGTTTGAGACTGGAGGAAGTGGAAAAACTCAGTAAGATTAGACCGGTTAATCTGGGGCAAGCAGCTCGCATTCCCGGAATCAGGCCGGCAGCAATACAGATATTAATGATTTATCTCAAATCCGGAAATGAAATTTAGCTTGATAAAATAGTTCCCCGAAACTATAATTATTTCAAATATAGGAGTTATAGATGTCTGAACAAAGTAGAAGCGGAGAATTTGATATTATCAATTTTTATAATAAATTGAAAACTAATACAAAATTTTTATTACTAATTTTAATCTTTTTAGGATTAGTTTTAAATATCATTTTTGTAATAATACCTCTCTTTCAGAAAAAAACTTCCATACTGGTGACCAATATTTTGCCTTATGATATCTCCAGACAAACGGTACCACTAACCGGTAAGTTTCATGAAGTCAAATCCGTACACACAGAATACAATAAAGAAGGTGTGTTGTTTGAAGTCATTCATACCTCCATAAACGATAAAAAATTAGACCAATTGATTCAGCACATCCTCCTTAACAGTCTCTCTGCCAACATTAAAAAAATTGCCATGAATAATAAGTTTACGGATGCAAAAAAAGTGATTGCACTTGATTCCAGTATTGATGTGCTGGAGAAGTACTTGGATGAAATGAAAACCGACCCGTTTCAATATGGTGGATTACAACAGGAAAAAAATATGGATATCGCTCAGACCTATGATATGGATAACACAGATACCTTAAATCAAAAATTTTTAACATATCTGGCTTATATGAGTAAGAAAGATGCTCTGGCATTTTTAGAAAATTATATAAGATTACTGAAATATCAGGTTGACCTCTTGAATAAACAGAATACTCAAATTGATGGTTTCCTTTCAGAGTGGAGAAAAGTTAGTCTGGATCATATTACAAATGTAGCAGATTTGTCTGGTTTACAGATCAGTAATCAGGTGACCTGGTTTCCCAATATACTAAAGCAGTATCAGAATGCCGGTACATCCTATTCAATTACTTCCGAAAAACTTCTGAACATGAAAGAAGCCATAAAAAGGGAATTTTTGATTATTATTTTCTCATTGATTTTCAGTGTTACTATTGTAATTCTGAAAGAACTTTTAAAAGATCTTAAAATTAAAATTGAAAACAGTAAGGACTGATATGCTATTATCAGATTTAATTTATCAGAGTCTTAATCAAAAAGTTGAGGACTCGGTAAATTTACAAATAAGGGATGTATGCAATGATTCCCGTGAAGCTGCAACTAATAGTCTGTTTGTGGCAGCATCAGGTTATGTAGAGGATGTACACCCTTACATTGCATCCGCTTTTGAAAAAGGATGCCGTGCATTTGTGATTCACACTTCATATCATTCGCTCCAGGAAAGTTTTTCTGGGGCTGTTTTTGTAGAGGTTAACGATACACATAAGGCATTGGTAAATATCTGCAAGATTTTTTTTGGGGATTTATCAACTGCCCTGAAAATTATTGGTATAACCGGTACCAATGGCAAAACTACTACTTCAACAGTAATTTTCAGGACCTTGAGATATCTGGGAATACCAGCCGGATTGATTGGAACTATTGAGTACAGAATAAATGACAGGGTGTATCCTGCATCCAATACTACTCCGGATCTGCTGGTTTTATATAAGTTATTAGCCCAGATGAAACAGGAAGGCGTGGACATAGTGGTAATGGAAGTGTCTTCACATGCCCTGGAACTGGGCAGAGTAGAAGGACTGGAATTTGATATCACCTGTTTCACTAATCTTACACAGGATCATCTGGATTTTCACAAAGACATGGAGAGCTATCTTAAGGCAAAACTGAAACTGTTCAGCTTACAGACTTCTTCTAAAAAAGTGCACCTATGCGCTTTAATAAATAAGGATATTCAAGAGTATAGCATTATTGAGGAACACATTAAGCATTTTCCCCAAATTAAAATGATGAATTATTCTATTCAGGATCCTGAATCTGACTATTATGCCAGGATTGAAGACCTCAGCCCGGTAAACACCCGGTTTTCTGTTAACCATCAGATTTTTAACATCAGTATGATAGGTTTGCCCAATGTGTACAATTTCACTTTGGCCCATGCTGTTCTATGTGAATTAGGTATAGATATAAAAAGTTATCTGGAATTTTTAAAAGAGATAAAGGTACGAGGCAGGATGGAGTCACTGCATTCTCCAAAAGGGTTTAGCGTCATTATAGACTATGCGCATAGTCCCGATGCCCTGCAGAATTTACTAACAACCTGTAAGTCAGTCATTAAGGGACAGGGTAGAATCATTTGTGTATTCGGTGCCGGAGGAGACAGGGATAAGTCGAAAAGGCCTGTTATGGGTAATATTGCCCAGTCTATATCTGATATTGTCATTGTGACTTCCGATAATCCCCGCACTGAAGATCCCGGATTTATCATTGAAGATATTACGGCAGGTATGACAGATAACAGCAAACCATACCAGATAGAAATAGACCGGGAATCTGCTATAATCAAAGCATTAAAACTAGCCGAAAATCAAGATATAGTTGTAATTGCCGGCAAAGGTCATGAAGACTACCAGATAATCGGTAAGACCAAGCATCATTTCAGTGACAAGGAAATTGTAGAAAGGGAATTGCAACTTAAGTAAAACAGGGGATAGCATTATGAGAAATCTTCTGATAATAGGTGCTGGTGAAGCAGGGAAGATGGTCGCCAGGGAAATCCAGGTACAATCCAGGATGACCTCCAGATATCAGCTACTAGGTTTTCTGGACGATGATACCAGAAAAAGAAAAGAAGATGGTATTGTGGTACTGGGTACTATTGATGAAGCGCCATCCGTTATTAAAAAATACCAAATCACAGACGTCATCATCGCTATTCCTTCTGCAGGTCAGGATACCATAAACCGAATCTTAAATTCTATCCCCCAAAATAGTGTACAGATTAAAATTATTCCCGGTTTATTTGAAATAATAGAGGGTGATCTGTCCCTCAGATATTTAAGAGGTTTTGAAGCGGCTGACTTATTAGGCCGGGAAGAAGTAGGTTTTGATAGGGAACAACTTATCCCTTTTTACAAAAATAAAACGGTACTGGTTACCGGTGGCGGCGGTTCTATAGGTTCGGAAATCGTGCGCCAGTTACTGGCATTACCCGTTGACAGGGTTATTGCCCTGGGACATGGTGAAAATTCTATACACACTCTCATCAATGAGATCGGAAAAGATAAGCGTTTCTCCTATGTCATTGCTGATATCAGAGATCCGGAAAAGCTGCAGATGGTACTTCGGCAATTTCAACCCCAGGTTATTTTCCACGCTGCCGCCCACAAGCATGTCCCGCTAATGGAAGAATTTCCTGATGAAGCTGTAAAAAATAATATTCTGGGTACCTATAATGTGGCTCAGGCCGCGATTCAACAAGGGGTAGCCCGGTTTATTCTGGTATCCACAGACAAAGCAGTCAATCCCACTTCAGTGATGGGAGCCAGTAAAAGAATGGCAGAGAGGATCATTCTATCTCTCAACCGCCAGCAGGATATTACTCATTTTTCCCTGACACGTTTCGGCAATGTGCTGGGTTCACGCGGTTCTGTCATCCCACTGTTTCAGCAGCAGATTCGTCAGGGCGGACCATTGTCGGTGACCCATCCGGATATTACCCGGTATTTTATGTCGATCAGGGAAGCAGCCCGTCTGGTAATAAAGTCGGCCAGTCTGGATAGCGGCAATATTTTTGTCCTGGATATGGGTAAACCTCTGCGTATACTGGATCTGGCTCGCAAGATGATCCGCCTTTCCGGTTTTGAAGAAGAAGAGATACCTATCATCTTTACCGGATTACGGCCGGGAGAAAAGCTGCACGAAGAGATTTTAACAGAATCGGAAAATCTTTCCATTTCACAGTTTGATAAGCTGTTCGTCTCTCATGAATCAGTGTTAAATCTGGATCGCAAGGAAATGATTGAAATTTTAAAAGTACTGGAAGAAGCTGCCCGGAGTTCAGATAATAGCGCCATCATTAATATCCTGTTGGATAAGTTGCCAGAGTTCCAGAGAGTCATTTGATGCACCTTTCAATTCCTTTCTCTCCACCTGATATCACTGAGCAGGAGATCCAGGCTGTCACCGAAGTATTGAGGTCAGGCTGGATCACCACCGGTCCCAAAGTGAAACAATTTGAAGCCGAATTAGCTGCTTACCTGGGTACCAGCCTTGTCCTATGTCTGAATTCTGCCACAGCCGGCCTGGAGCTGATATTGAGAATATGGGGGATAGGGCCGGGTGATGAAGTAATCGTCCCAGCCTATACCTATGCTGCTACAGCTAATGTAGTGCTGCATGTCGGTGCCGTCCCTGTCATGGCTGATTGCGCTCCGGATAGTTTTAATATTGATCCCCTGCAGATTGATAAGCTCATCACACCCCGGACTAAAGCAGTTATTCCTGTGGATTTCGGGGGATGGCCGGTAGACTACGATGAGATATTTGCTGTTCTGGAATCCCATCGGGCAGATTTCAGGCCTTCTCATCCTCATCAGGAGGCTCTGGGGCGTATTTTGCTGCTGGCTGACTCAGCCCACGCTTTTGGGGCTGAATATCGGGGGCGCAAACTGGGAGGAGTAGCTGATATTTCTGTCTTTTCTTTTCACGCGGTCAAAAATCTGACCACAGGAGAGGGGGGGGCGGTTTCTTTTTCTGACACTCTGCCAGGCCTGGAACTCTATCGGGAATTGAAATTGTGGAGTCTACACGGCCAGAACAAAGATGCCCATACCAAACAGATGGCCGGTTCCTGGAAGTATGAAATTCAGTTACCCGGTTATAAATACAATATGACTGATTTAGCCGCGGCTTTGGGGATAGTACAACTACAGCGTTACCCTGGGATGTTGAAAAAGCGACAGGAAATCCATGAAAAATACCGGGAATATCTGGAGGGAGCGGAAAATGTATTATTACCTCCTTTTTTAAAACACCATAACACTACGATTTCGTCCTGGCATTTATTTCCAGTACGTATCCGTGATGCCGGGGAAGAAAAAAGGGATAGAATTATTGTTCAAATGGCTGAATGTGGAATAGGGGTCAATGTTCATTTTATACCCTTACCGCTCCATCCTTTATTCCGTGAATTAGGGTATAATATTTTAAATTTTCCTAGTGCATATCATATGTATGAGAACGAAATCAGTCTGCCTTGTTATCCGCAAATGAATCAAAAAGCTGTACAAAAGATTAAAGAATCTTTGGTGACTTATATTTAATTCCCAAAAATAGGACTTGACAATTATCTGAACCATCTCTAAACTAAAAAAAACTTTTTTACAAGGTT
>CAYRWR010000047.1:0-26251 GCA_964428015.1 uncultured Brevinematales bacterium
CTATATATTATAATTCTTATTTATTTTTTGTTCATTTTTTAGTAGTATATATTAGTGTATAATGCTTTTGTACAAAATACAAAGCTAACTTTAAAAAACATAATAAAATAGCCTGAAAAAACTCTGTGCACATCTGCCGGAATCACCCCATATAATTATGTTCATCGGCACATTTCCCTTTAAAAAAGAATAAATTTAAAAAAATGTGTAAAAGAACCTTCAGAAAAAACACAGTAAAAGCAAATACACAGCACAGAAATCTGCACAGCTTCAGATTAAAGACTGTTTTTCCGATTATGGAAGGGGAGTAACTTTTAATGTATAAAACTTTGAAACAAATTCTGCACATTACTTTTTTTTCTGTGCTTTTCTTCTTTTCTACTTTCCCGTTATGGGCAGATGATATTTTTACAACCGGTCTGGATCTTTACAATGTCACTCCCTATCAGGTAGCTATTAAATGGAAATCAAATTATTCCAATGGTACTTTTTCCATTTACCGTTCCCCTAAAAAAATCGAAAAGTTTGAAGATCTTACAAATTCTCTTCAGATATGGAAAGAAACAGTTTATGGTAAGCCCAAAGGGAGTCTGTTTTATTTTCCTTTAGTGGTGGATGAGCCACAGGAAAGCGGAAATTATTTTTATGCGGTAATTCCTGCTGAAAAACCACCCACAGATACCAGTCTGACGCCTAATATTAATACCAGCTTATGGCCTACCACTGTGGATAGATCACAAATCCCGGTACAACCTGTAATTTCTAATGTTATAACCAATGTAAACACACCCACCAATACCAATACAGTCATTACCCAGGAAAAGAAAACTAATCAGGCTACCAATCAGGTGGTTAAAGTTGAGCCTGTCAAAGTTGAAACTAATATAGCTCCAGTGGTACAGACAAACAGGGTTATTACCAATCAAGTGGATATTGTCATTCATAGCCCGGTAGAAACAAATAATATAGTAGAAACCAGAATAGTTACTATAACCAATAAGATTATGATTCCCCGGACAAATCAGACTAAAACCATACAACCAGTTATTCTGGAAGATTTGAGTATAGTAAAAATGGACATCATAAGAAACCCTAATTCCTTTTTACTGCTTTGGCAAGTCAATCGCATGGATGATGAAGACATGCAGTTTCTACTCTATAAAGATAGCCATCCCATAAATTCAGTTAAAGGCAGAAAACCTTTTAAAATTATAGAAAATGAATTATTCTATGAAGATTATGATCTTAAATTGGGAAAAAATTATTACTATGCAGTAGTATTATCCCAAAACCCTCGTATTACCAAGGGTTTGAATATGAATCGGCAGGGTCTAACCTATGGAAAAAATATCCAGGATATTACACTGGTTCAGGAAGTCTATTACGAAAAAATCAAACTGGATTCTTTAAAAACCAACCAGATGGTAATCAAAGAAAATAAAACTAATTCCTCATCCTCAGTTACTAAGCAAAGCCAGGAACAAAAAGTTGTGAAAAAGGAAACTCCTGTTAAAATAAACCAGAAACAAAGAGAAAAAGATCAGGATCAGTGGATAGAATTGCAAGGTACTGAAAAACCCGGATATCTGGTGTTAAATAAAGGTTTAAATGGTAAAAAAACAGAAAAAAAGACGGAAAATATACCTCAGAACCTTTCCGATATTAAAACTGAAAAGAAAGTGGTAACCAATTATATTACCCTGACCAACCGGGTAGAAAAATTAATTATAGTTAAAAAAACTAATGAATTAACGGTAAAACAGGAGCAGAGGAAGATTACCACCAATATTACTTCACCGGAGATCACTAAAGCCTCCAAAAAAATGAAAGTCGAAGAAGAATGGTTTGTGGCTCCTGAACCGGAAAAAAAACAAAATATGCCGGTAAAAAAATCAAAAAATGATACAGCTGTAGTAGAAGCGGCCGCCGGATATTTTAAGAAAGAGCAATATAAAAAAGTGCTGGATATTTTGAAAAATCAGGATGGTCCGGCTGCCCTGGAATTAAAAGGCAAGGCTGCCTATTATCTGGAAGAATACAGGATGGCATTAGTGTATTTTAAAAAACTGGAAGCAGCTAAACCACAGACTTCAGAATTATGGATTAAACTGACAATGAATCGTTGGGGAGAAAAACAATGAGTCGTACTGAAAAATTTCTGGGGACCCTGATACTCATCATCATGCTGGGGCTGATCGGGGTATTTTCCTATTTTCTCATTTTTTCTCAATTAAAACAGGGTGATGAAAAGATGTATCAGAAAATAAAAATTTCCTCTGAACTGTCTGATTATCAGAAGACCCTGGATAGCATAAGCGATTTTCTGGTGGAATATCCCCAGAGCCCACTCAAAAATAAAGTAATGATACAAGCCGCTGTCACACTCTATCACAAAAAAGACTATAATGCCGCTCGTGATTATGCCACCAAAGTACTGGGTGAAAACACTCTGCAGAATGAAGATTTTGTGGACGCGGTACAGGTATTGGGATGGATATTGAGAGATACAGGGAAATTTGACAGTATCACTCTGGACTACCTGGAAAATGCCTATCTGAAAGTAAAGGATATCAAGCGTCAGGAAGTGGCAGTAAATCTGGGTTATGCCTATTATTTCAAGAAAGACATGGACGACGCTCTCTTAAAATTTAATGAAGGTACTGATGAATGGGCTTTAACCGGTCTGGCCCTGGTTTATCTGGCCCAGGAAGATTACCCCCAGGCCATTGAACGTTATGAAGAATTTTTTCGCAGGTATCCTTCCTCACAGCGTTTTACTGATGTTAAGCAGGAATTCCTTAAACAGACTTATTATTACGCCGGAATTCTGCAGAGCAAAAAGCGTTATGAAGAAGCTTTGCAGTACTATCTGAGAATAGTTAACCGTTTTCGGGATACCAATTTCTATGACGCGGCTCTATATCAGATTGGTGAAATATATTACCAGAACGGAAAAAATACCGCTGCGGAAGATTTTTACCAGAAAGTAGTCAATAACACTATCTTTTATTCTGATGATGCTGCATATTTCAGGCTGGGTACCCTGGCCTATGAACAGGATAAAAAAGCCAAAGCTTTGGCCATTTTTCAAAAGATTATGAAAGATTTCCCCGGATCCAGTTTTTTTAACCAGAGTCAGGATTGGATCAATCTTATTTCTAAAGAGCTGAATTTGTAGAGACTACGGGTTTTTTCTGAATACGAAAGACATTGTTGATATGATACAAATTGAGTTTTTCGGTGATGCTGAATAATAAAGGGCGGCTGGAAAGATTGCGGTGATCCAGAGCTTCCATTAGTTCTTTCAGAGACATTTTCTGATAAAATCCAAAAGTAGTAGCCAGATCAAAATCTTTGGTTTTGTTGTTAAAACCGATTATCACAGCATAGTTCAGGGTCAACTTTTTCTTTTTGATCAGGTAATTGGTACTGGAAATAAGGATGGGAACAGGATATCCCTGACGGAGCTCTTCAAGTACTATTCCCAGAAAACTCTCCTGGTTGGTGGGATTAATCAGACTGAGATGCATATCAGGAAGATTGTATTTTAAATAATATAGAAAACTGGCGGGATAAAGATTCCGCTTTTCCCGTTTTAAAAACTGGCGCATAACATCATCTTCACTTACTGACGCACCCAGGTAGGTACTGACCATACTGATCACGGCATAGCCGCTGGAGTGCCGGTTAGTCTGTACTACCAGGGGAAAATTGGGTAATCTCAGAATCAGGTCAGGAGAAGCAGACCGGTAATATTCAGCGTATTTTAACTGGTTAAATTCTTCATTAGATGGATTAAATATGGTCAGAAAAAACAGCACGGCAAAAATAGTTAGCATGATAGGAATAGTGGAAATGCGGCGCAGCCGTTTCCGCTTATCAGGTACCATAAACACTCCTTGGATAAACAGTTTAGGGGATTATCAGTTAAATATCAAGTTGCCAAGAAAATGGTACTGGTAAGCTTGCAGAATCTAAGCTATAATATACATGAAATTTATTTGAGAAGGAAACTGCATGATATTATATCTGGTCCGTCACGGACAGACGGAATGGAACCAGGAAGGCCGTATGCAGGGCAGACTGGACAGCCCTTTGACCCCGCTGGGAAGAGAACAGGCGATTTTACTGGGAGAAAGGCTGAAAAATGAACCATTGGACGCGGTCTATTCCAGTCCTACCGGGAGAGCTTATACTACTGCGCGTCTGATATTGCCGGGCAGGGAAAGTATGATTCAGCAGGATGACCGCCTCAAAGAGATTGATATGGGTGATTGGGAAGGAATGAGTTTTGCTCAGGTAGAGAAGAAATATCCCCAGGAATTTAAAGATTTCTGTGATAATCCCCACCGCTTCCATTTTGATTCTGCAGAGGATTACCAGGACCTGGTAAAAAGAGCTGGTTCTATTCTGCGGGAGATCAGGCAGAAATATCCTGAACAGAATGTCCTGGTGGTGACTCATGGAGCAACATTGCTGGCATTACTGCATATTCTGGAGAATACTGAGCTTTCCACCCTGTGGGACCGGGGTCTGGTACCTCCGGCCAGTATCAGCCGGATAGAGATACATGGTCAGGCTATCAGGATCGACTATGTAGGGAACATCAGCCATTATGAGGAGGTCCTGTCAGATGATGAAAATGAATAAAATAGTTCTGTTAATGACGATATTTCTGGTATCCTGTCAGAGTAATAGACTCAGTCCGGAAAATTATCAATCCATGGTAGAGACCCAGGACAAAAACGCCCTGGTGGTGTTTCAGACCCGAATAACAGGGGTCTTACCTCCAGCAGATTACCACCTTACCCTGGACTTTTACCAGAAAGGACGCAGCGGGTTTAACTGCCGGATACCTTCTGATACCAATACCCATTTGTTTGTTTATCACCTTCCTCCCGGAGTGTATCAACTGCGCCGCCTGGAAATGTCCGGAAATGGTAGCCGTATCGGGACTCTGGGACTGAATATACAAACCAGACTCCAGGCTGGTACTGTGCATTATCTGGGTACAATGGAGCTGCACCGGGAAACCTGGTCCAGCAATGCTGCTCCCGGTACCATGCCGCCATTCTCCTATCTACAGGCAGGTTGGGCTAAACATAACCTGTCCCTGCAATATGCCGCGGGTTGGAATTTACAGATAGAGGACCAGCTAAGCAATACCCGGCAGTGGTTTCAGGAAGATTACCCGCTACTGGATAAACTGACCTGGGTCAATCTTTGCCCCATAAATGAATGAGATAATACAGCACCCCTGGGAACCCTTTATACCGCAAGGCACTCAGCGTCTTCTCCTGGGCAGTTTTCCTCCCCTCAGTCTGGTAGAATCACAGGCACTGGGAGAGGGGGATCTGGCTTTTTATTACGGTTCTTCCCGAAATCAGATGTGGAAAATCTGGGAATTATTAAGCGGAAAACCTCTACGGGTATCTCATCCGGAGGACGGTCTGGATAAAGAAAACAGTCTGGATCAAATCAAAGCTACCCTGGCAGAGTTACACACAGGTGTGGCGGACATTATCCTGACCTGCCGCAGAATCAGGCCGGATTCCAGCGATGATTCACTGGAAATCCTGTCCTATCAACCTCTCAATGAGTGGATATCCCGCTTTTCAGGTATTAAACAAATCTGTTTTACCAGCCATTTTGTCGAAAAACATTTCATCAAAGCCTTTCCTGACCTCAAGCAAAGCGTAAATTGCCTGCGTCTGCCCTCCAGCTCACCCCGAGCCCGGGGTTCAGTGCAGGAAAAAGCTCAAATCTATGCCAATCTGCTGGGATTTACCCTCTGATTTGGAATTTTCCCGGGGAACAGGCTATAATATTCTGATAATTTTTGAGGAAGGACAAAATGAAACCCTGGAAAATACATTCCTGGAAAGATTTTCCCGCCAAACAGCAGCCCGAATATCCAGATCAGGCTGTTGTTGAAAATATACTGACATCCATCAGTAAACACCCCCCCCTGGTATTTTCCGGAGAAGTGGAAAAACTTAAAAGCGAGATAGCCCAGGCCGGTTTAGGTCAGCGTTTTATCC
Organism: uncultured Brevinematales bacterium; assembly: GCA_964428015.1. Classification (GTDB taxonomy): domain Bacteria; phylum Spirochaetota; class Brevinematia; order Brevinematales; family CAYRWR01; genus CAYRWR01. The sequence goes on from CAYRWR010000047.1 coordinate 6,042, forward strand.
TGCAGGGAGGCGATTGTGCTGAACGGTTTATCGATTGTAATTCTACTACCATTGCCAATAAACTAAAGATTCTGCTGCAGATGAGTGTTGTACTGGCCCATGGCGCCCGAAAGCCTGTGATCCGTATCGGCCGTATTGCCGGGCAGTACGGCAAACCCCGCTCCACCGTCAAAGAAGTGGTAAACGGTGAGACCATGTACTCTTATTTCGGGGACATAGTCAATGATTTTGAGGCAACTCCAGCCGCCCGTGTGCCTGATCCCGCGCGAATGTTAAAGGGATACTTTCATTCCGCTTCTACCCTTAACTTCATCCGGGCCATGATTGACGGAGGCTTCGCTGATCTGCATCACCCCGAGCGCTGGGAGCTGGCCAACATCCGTAAGACGGAACGCTGGGCGGAATATGAAGAGACAATAGACCGTATCCTGGATAGCGTCTATTTTATGGAAGCTTTTACCGAAACCAAACCCGACGAACTGGGTAAGATAGAATTCTATACTTCGCACGAAGGCCTGCTCTTAGGTTATGAGTCCGCCCTGACACTTAATCCGCCCCGTACGGAAAAATACTACAACCTGGGCGCCCATATGCTGTGGATAGGGGAACGTACCCGACAACTGGATGGTGCCCATATCGAATACTTCCGGGGTATTGCCAATCCCATTGGCGTAAAAGTAGGCCCCACTATGGAAGCGGAAGAACTGGTCAAACTGATCAAAATCCTCAATCCCCATAATGAACCGGGCCGACTCACACTCATCACCCGCATGGGCAAGGAAAAAATCCGGGAAGTCCTGCCCCGGCTCATACGGGCGGTACAGGACGCGGGCCAGATCGTGACCTGGACTTCTGACCCTATGCACTCCAATACCATCAAACTGGATAACGGAATGAAAACCCGTCCCTTTGACATGATACTGGATGAGCTATCCATGGCGTTCAGTGTTCACCGGGAAAATGACAGCTATCTGGGAGGAGTCCATTTTGAGCTCACCGGGGACGATGTCACCGAATGTGTAGGAGGAGCCCAGGATCTCAAAGGGGAAGAACTCAGCATCAACTATCAGACCTACTGCGACCCCCGGCTGAACTACACCCAGAGCCTGGAGATGGCCTTTCTGATGGCTCAGAAGATACGGGGATAGTATTTAGCTTTTTTTTGGTATATATAAAATATTTAAATAAGGATTATATATGGCAAACTATCCCTCCAGAGTAATAGAAAATTCCTATGGAAAAGCACTGGTGGCCACCCGGGATCTGCCGGCAGGCACTATCGTACAGCAATTTCGGGGAGATGTAATCCCGTATAGTGAAGTGCCGCCTGAGAAGAAAAATTATGTGATCTGCGTAGGGGATAAACAGGAAGATAAATGGATTGCATCTGATACTGACGCTATCAGAGCCAATCATTCCTGCGACCCCAACTGCAGAATTGATGATAGTCTCAATCTGGTAACCATTAGAAATGTACGGCAGAATGAAGAACTGACTTTTTCCTACAATCTGCTGGATGAAAATGAGGATGACCCTGAATATTTCTGGGACAACACCTGGAATTTTGAATGTAAATGCGGCGCGGTTAATTGTCAGGGTTATATAAATCGGTATGTGAGCCTGGAGAAAGTTTTATAAGGTTATTATGTGAAAATTAGGGCTGGTCATTTTTTTATTTCTGGCTTTCTCTTTCTGCTGTCTTTTACCTCCCTTTACTCCATTGGACCCTGTGAAGATTTTAGTCATGAACTAACTTTTCTGGGACATTCCCGTATCTACAGTCAATTTGCAGTCCGGGAAGATTTTTCCTTCTGTGCGGAGGGACCGGAATTTTACCAGGAATTGAAAGTACTTGGAGTAAAAACCCCAGATGAATTCCACTTTAGTTTCATAAAAGTGTACAACCAGGACGGGACCATTAAACGGCGTTTTCTATTTTCAGACAACCAGGAGCTCTTCAGTGCTCTTAGAAAAGTAAAAACGGGATACAGTCTGCCCATCCAGGACTATCTGGAGGGAGAAGTTTTGGGTAAAGATCTTATCACTACACATCTCCAGCAGGGAAAATTTACCATTCCCGCTTCTACATTTATCAGTCCCTCCGGGAAGTACAGACTGACCGCCAGTCAGCCCTTGGTGGGTCAGGACAACGCTCCTTTCCGCTGGCTATTCCTGAATCTGGAATCCACCCGGCTTAAACCGGGACAGCCGGGCAGGAGCTTAAATGCCTTTCCTCTGGCTGTTATTAAAGGGGATAACCAGTACACTGGATATCTCAGCCTGGAACCGTACTGGTTTGATCTGTCTGATAAAAACAACCATCAAAAACCACTGCTGCTGATATTGTTGAGACAAAAGGGCGGCTGGATGCCCGGAGCGCCCGGAAGTCTGGAAACAGAGGAGTTGATTTGGCTTAGTCCCGAAACCATAGGGAACTATCAGGCTGTAGAGACAGGACTGGAAGAAGATAATGCTCTGATCCGGATGTTTGAAGAATTGTATTGATTCTTTTTTAGAACGGAGGATAATTAATAAAGGTCTGATCTTCAGAAAAGCTTATTTCTACAACTATTATATAGTACATTACTTATTTCGTTCTTTTTTATATACCATGACTTTATTTCTCCCGCTTTCCTTGGCTTGATATAATGCTTTATCCGCGTAGGACAGGATACTATCCAGATATTCTTTATCATGTGACGCTTTAAATCCTGCCACGCCAATGCTGACTGTCATTTGGATCACCAGATCATGAAATACCATGGAGGTTTGCTCCACTTCTTTTCGAATTCTTTCAGCGATGATTTTAGCCCCTTTAACATCTGTATTTGGTAAAATCAAAGAAAACTCTTCACCCCCGAAGCGGTTTACACTATCTCCGCTTCGTACGGCATGTTTTTTCAGAATTCCGGCAAGCTGCTTCAGGCAGTAATCCCCGGCTTCATGACCATAATGGTCATTGATTTTTTTAAAGAAGTCGATATCGACCATTAATAAGGATAAGGTCTCATTTAATCGGGAAGCCCGCCTGATTTCTGATTCAATCTTTTGATTAAAATAACGGCGGTTATTGATACCTGTCAGGCCGTCTGTAACGGTAAGTTCACCCAATTTCTCATTGGCAAGTGCCAACTCGGTGAGAGCTTCAGTCAGTTCATCTGATTTATGGATCACGGTTTGTGACATTTCACTGAAACTATGCTGCAGCATGGATATTTCATCTCTAATTTGTGGGGGTTCAGGTACTTTGGTATAATTTTGCTTAAACTTATCCACCTGCTCTTTGAGGTATAAAATGGGGTGGGAAATGCTTTTTGCAGAAAAATACGCGATTACAGGAAAAGCAATGAGACTGAGCAATAAAATGATCAAGATTACCCGCTGATACATTAGAAAATCCCGATTTGCTGCCTGTTGCCGGAATATAATACCCACATCCGCTATAAATACCTGTTGAAAACGGTTTTCCACTTTTATCCTCTGGGAATACAAGCTTTCCTGACTAAGGTAATATTTTCCCAGATTCCTGAAATAGATCAGGTTCTTTCCACGACTGACCCCCATAGGCATTTTTAAAATTGTTTTAAGTACTTCAGGTTTATTTAAGTCGGGATTACTGAAGGTTATATTGGATGCAGTCCGTATGAATAGGATGATATCATTATTTACAAAAGGTATCCTGGATAGGTAAGCTGTATCCAGGGGAGCTATCACAGAAACAAATCCTATACGGTCAAAAGACGTTTTAGTCAGAATAGCGGTATTGCGGATCACCAGTGTATTAGATAGGACTTCAGGGAAGGACATTTTATAGAAAATGGAGTGATTTTGACTCTTCATTTCATGCCAGATATTAGATACACTGGTGGGCGGGGCAAAATAAATACTATCTTCCCAGGAATATGTGTCCTGGTAGAGAGTTTTGTATTTATAAAATACCTCATACATACGCATATCAAAACTTTCAATATTTACCGGGAAGTTGGAAGTTGTCCATTTTTCACCCACGATAAATTCATCAGATTCTTTACCGATAAAATAGGCATAATCCCGGTATTTACTCAAATCCGTATCCAGAGTAGTCTTAAAGTCCTGAATATAGGCCGACATCTGCTTTCCGATGTATTTCTGGGTTTGTGCCTGGTTTACTAAGAAAATAACCGTTATTATAATAAATAATGGTATAAGGGCGGCTAATAGGATATAAAGGGTCTGCCGGTGAAGTATTTTCATAGTCTTCCCTGGTTCAATTATCAGTATTGTAAATCTTATTCCGGGATTTATCAATGGATAATTTATATACTCTATTATTGATGCATACTGATCAATTGTCTTTTTTTGTATAGATGAAAATAATATGCTACAGTTTTGTTGGAGAAAGAAATGAACACTTTTTTTCGAATAACAGCATTTATTACAGTATTTCTACTTTTGGCTTTAATAAAAATGTACAGTTCAGAAAAATATACAATCGAAGACAGTTTTATCACTTATATAGTAGATACAGGAACGTCTGAGCTTAAAATGTACTGGAAAGATGATCAGGATAAGATCATAGGAAACTTCGACAATCTGAAAAAGTATGTGGAAGGACAGGGACAGAATCTGCTCTTTGCCATGAACGGGGGGATGTACACCACGGATTTTGGCCCCCTGGGTCTGTATATCCAGGATCAAAAGATGCTCCATGCCCTGAATACCCGGTCGGGAAAAGCCAATTTTTATCTCAAGCCCAACGGAGTGTTTTACCTTACCACCCAGGGAAAAGCCGTAGTGTGTAAAACCGAGGACTTTAAATTAACTAAAAAGATACAATATGCGACCCAATCCGGGCCTATGCTGGTTATTAACGGCAAAATTCACCCTGCATTTAATAAAAAATCAGTCAATCTGAATATCAGAAACGGGGTGGGAATACTGCCTGATCAGCGGGTTTTGTTTGTGATCTCCAGACAACAGGTCAGTTTCTACGAATTCGCCCAATATTTTCAAGAAATGGGCTGTAAGAACGCATTGTATTTGGACGGATTTGTATCCCGGATTTTTTTACCGGAACTGGGATACCAGTTCGGTGGTGATTTTGGTGTGATAATAGGGCTGACTGGACCCGGAGAATGACAATGATAAAAAAATCTCGGGAAGAAATGATAAATGTAACTGATTGTGTCTGTCTGCACCCACCTTTTCACTACCGTGACTATAACTCGCGGCTTCTGGGTACAGATGAGACAAAAGGAAGATATGCCGAGGTCAGTGTTGAGACATGCCGGAAATGCGGACGGCTCTGGCTGAAATATGCAGTAGAGTATGAAGGTTTTTCCGGCTCAGGGCGCTGGTACCGGGGTTTGATTTCTTCCGGAGAGGCTGAAACGGTCACCCCTCAAAACGCACAGGTTGTGTTGGAAGGATTGGAGTGGTATTTCTGCGGGGGCACTTTCCTGGGGAGTACAGGGCGATTGGGTCAGGGGAAAATTTGGGTTGACCTGTAAAAAAATTTTAGTTACCAAAAAAAGCCGGAATCTGGAAATTCCGGCTTTTTTTATCTTTTTTTAACCTTAGCGGCGATTACTCAGGAAAAGCATACGTACCAGGTTCAATATAGCCATCAAAGCGGCAGCGATATAGGTCATAGCCGCGGCTTGCAGGACCCGTTTGGCTCCATCGTATTCTTCGGGGTTGAGATAACTGGAAGTCTTGATCACAGCCAGGGCCCGGCGGGAGGCATCGAATTCCACCGGCAGAGTGACCAGGTGGAAAACTACTACCGCGGAAAACGCCCAGATACCGATCTGGATGAGCAGATGCCCACCTGCACCGATAAACATCCCCAGAATAAACAGGGGCCAGGCCAGGTAGGAGCCGATATTGACTACCGGTACTATGGTATTACGCAGACGGATAGGCAGCCAGCCTTTTTTGTACTGAATGGCATGGCCGGCTTCGTGAGCGGCTACTCCGATGGCGGCCACGGAGGTACTGTTGTAGACTGACTGTGACAGCCGCAGTTTTTTCTCACGGGGACTATAGTGGTCAGTGAGATCACCGGCTACCTGTTCGACCTCGACATCAGTGATGCCGTTATTAGCCAGTATCTCCCGGGCTACCATACTGCCGGTGAGATTACGGGCATTACCTACGTCGCTATATTGTTTAAAAGTGGTATTGACCTTGCGCTGTGCCCACCAGGCTAAAAGCAAAGCCGGGATGAGCAGGAGCATGGTCGGGTCCCAATAAAACATGATTCACCCCCATGGTGTAGTATTACTCTAAATATACTTGATTTGAGCGCAAAATTCAAGCTCTGGTTATCTTTTGGACTTGATTTTTACCTTTTCCCGCAGAAGTTTCCATACCGCGGGATGTACTTTGGCGGATACGTCTCCTCCATAGAGGGCCACTTCTTTGATAATTGAAGAAGAAACAAACAGATTCTCATCTTTAGCCATAAAAAACACCGTATCAATCTCTTCATTTAGAAAAGCATTGAAGCTGGCCATCTGGAGTTCATATTCAAAATCAGAAACCGCCCGTAAACCGCGCACGATGGCCTGAGCACCGATCTCCTTGACATAATGAATCAGCAGATTGTCAAAAGTATGTATCTCAACATTGGCATGGTCTTTAAAGATTTCCTGCAGCATAGCCATTCTTTCTTCTATGGCAAATAAAGGCGACTTGGAGGGATTATCCGACACGGAGATGATCAGCTTGTCAAAAATATGGGCAGCGCGCAGGGCGATATCGATATGTCCGTTAGTGGGAGGATCAAAACTTCCGGGGTAGACAGCAGTTCTCATTACGCACCTCTATTGTTTTGTATTATTTTAAAGGATGAAGTGTAAAAGTCCAAATTCTCTCTAATCCTATTTTGCACTTTAGATAATAGACCGGCATCTATTGCTACTGAATATACGATTCGCTCTCAATATATAATTTCATCTTCTGATGCTACCGCCAAAACCCCAGCCGTTATGAGCCGGGTCATAATAAAACAAGGCATAGTAATTATTCTTGGAATATTGCAAAATAAAGGCGGGATAATTATGTCCTTTTATCTCATACTCGGGGTAATAAGTGGAAGTATTCATGTTAGCTTGAATATAACCCCAAAAAGCTATAAAAAGGACTTCCATATCTTCACTGGATTTAATTGTTATTTCTTCTCCACTTAAACTATACAAGCTGGACCCGGGATGGGTCAGATTATAGACAATACTCCAGTCTTGGTCATTGACCGCCTGTTTAAATTCTTTCATAAATCCTTTCCAGTTTCCTGGAGTTTGCAGGTACGGTTTACTTTTCTCAATAGGTTTTGTATATACCGGTTTGACTGAGAATAAATCATCAATAGGAAGCTTTAATTTTTCCGTGGTATTTTCCCGGGAAATGGCCGGAGATGGGGTTGGATGGGTATCCTGTTTATTTTTATTAAAATAAATAATTATCATGACTGTTACAAAAAGAATTAAAAATACCAGGGGATAATTTGTAGATTTTTTAGCTGGAGCGGTATTATTAAAGATGGGTCTGATATCCGGCTTGAAGGAAGAATCATTTTTAAAGTCTCTTTGATCTTCCAGTTTAAAACGGATCCTGGCTCTGATATAAATGATAATCAGTCCCAGCAGTATCGCTGCCCGGGGATTATTCTTAAGAAATTCCAGAATCGCATTCATTTTCTGTGCGCCCTCCATGGTACTGAATCAGTAATAAAGTTTAATGAAAACACTCTTCCAATGGATTTTGAAAAAAAGGTTTCCCCGGTCAATATTTATCCACAAAAACAGAGGTAAAGTGGTCTTCTTCAGTAGTTATATCCTATTCTATCTCAGAATGATATTAAATACTATTATTCAAATGGAAGAGAAAAAGAACAGTTGGAATGGTAAGTAGTATATACATTTGCTGAAAGGTATTATTATTATTAAATTATAGTAAAGAGGTATGAATAAAAAAGGAGGCTTATATGTCTATTCGAGGTATCAGAACTATTACACCCTCCCAGCCCACCCTGGAAGGCGCGGGTGTTCACTTAAGACGGGCCTTCGGATTCGGTAAGACCAGTGATTTTGACCCTTTTCTATTGTTTGACGATTTCAGGGGGGATAATCCTGAGGAATATATCGCCGGGTTTCCCTGGCATCCTCATAGGGGGATAGAGACCATCACCTACGTCCTGGCCGGCAGTGTAGAGCACAAAGACAGTCTGGGTAATACCGGCATCATGAAGCCCGGGGATATCCAGTGGATGACAGCCGGTTCCGGTATCATCCACCAGGAGATGCCTCAGGGAGACAACCGGGGCCGTATGCATGGCTTCCAGCTTTGGGCAAATCTGCCCGCTAGTCTGAAGATGACCGCGCCGCGTTACCAGGATATCCAGTCTACACAGATACCGGAAGTGATCGAAGATGACGGCACAGTGGCCAGGATTCTGTGCGGCAGCTTCTGGGGCAGGACCGGGCCGGTAGAGGGCGTGGCTGCTGATCCACGCTATCTGGATATTACTATCCCGGAGGGGGTGACCCGCAGTCTGCCGGTGGAGGTCGACCGTCACGCCTTTGCCTATGTGTTTGAAGGGGAAGGTTTTTTCCACCAGGCCTCTCCTCCTCAGGGCGTGTTAGTGGAAGATCTGGCTACCGATAGAGTGACCCGCGCTGTCCCGGCCGCTAATCGCCACCTGATTCTCTTTGACAGGGGAGATGAAGTAGTAGTGACGGGGGGCAAAGGAGGGCTGCGCTTTTTGCTGGCATCAGGCCGACCCCTGGGTGAACCTGTCGCCTGGCATGGCCCTATCGTCATGAATACCCAGGAGGAAATCCGTACCGCGCTGCGCGATCTGCAGGAAGGGACTTTTTTGCGGGTATAAATATCCTATAAAAATAGATTCATTTATAAACCCATACTATACTGAGTGAAATAAACTCAGGAGGTGTGAGTTGATCAGTATTTTATCTGTGGTTCTTTTTGGAATTATCGGTTTGGCCATCTGGGCCAGTTCAGACCTGCCTATGATTCAGAGGGAGATCGCCATCAATACCCGGAAAGAGGCTAAGGGCCCCGAGTACAAAATGGTTCAGATCCTTTCCGTTCTGATCAAGGTATTTGCTGTAGTATTCTGGATCCTGGGAATCGTAGGCGCTATCGGTGGAGCCAGATTGTTTGAAAACCTGTTCTAGTAGGGCAAAAATTAATCCCGGGCGATTCGAGGTCCGGGATTTTTTATTTACTATTGAAAAAACCAGAAATTAATATATACTCATTCATATCTGAAGAATTCTGGGAGATTGGTATATGCCACATTTACAGGAAGTACCTCAGTCCGAAGTGAAGAAACCTTCCGGAGGCTGGCTGGAAAAACTGATACTGGTGATCATTGTATCAGCCCTGGTGACTCTGACTATCGTATTCTGGAAAGACCTGATACAGATATTTAAAGATCCGGCCCGGCTCAGGGCCTGGATCAAAGGGTTTGGGGCCTGGGCTCCGCTGGTGTTCATTCTATTACAGTTTATACAGGTTGTGATCTTTATCATTCCGGGAGAAGTGGTCCAGGTCGCGGGAGGGTATCTGTTTGGAATTGTCCCGGGCTTTGTATATTCCGTGATTGGAATACTGGCAGGGTCTGTGTTTAATTTTTTACTGGCCCGCCTGTTGGGCAAGACCTTTATCTCCAGTCTCCTGGGCAAGGAATCCCTGGAAAAAATGAAAAACTTTATCAATAATCCCAAAGCCATAATCGGATTCTTTTTGTTGTTTCTGATCCCGGGGATACCCAAGGATGTCCTGTGCTATGCCGCGGGACTGTCTGCCATGCCCCTTCGTTTATTTATCACTATCTCCTTCCTGGGCAGGCTTCCGGCTCTACTGGGCAGCGTGATCCTGGGAAATGCCGCCGGAGCCCAGCAATGGGTGTTATTCGGGATTGTGCTGGGAGTAGCCGTGCTGCTGTTTATACTGGGCTTTATCCACAAAGATAAAATTCACAGCTGGGTGGAAAAGATGGTGAAAACACAGGAAAAAGAATCCTGATTTAAAAAATTCATCCTATATTTCGGGAATCATTACACTTGGAGCTGTGAAGCCCATTGTTTTTCGAAATCCTATTTAAACATTTTAGGAACAGCCATCCAAATTTTGTGGTAATACACTTTTTTTTTCATCTATTCTGCCGTATCTGGTCAGGTCATAAATCAGTAGACCGTTGGTGTAGGCTATCACGGGAGAATAAGCCTTTTCCCCATAAGCTTCAGATACCAGCCAGGACTTACTTGAAAATATAAATATTAGGCTGAACAGGAGTCCGGATGATTTTATAATTTACCCCGTTTAAAGAATAATCGAAACTGATGAAATCAGTATAATTAAAACCCGGTTAATAGGCAAAAGTCAGACATAAACAAAAGGTAGACAGTAATGAATGTATCTGTTAGACTTAAACAGAATAAAGGAGAGTCACATGAAATTAACTAAAAGAGATGTTCAGGCCTTTTCCAGTGTACCCGGGGTTATTGAGGAATATATCAGCCAAATTCCAGAAGAGGAATTGGACATCAAACGTAATAAAAATACCTGGACTATCCGGGAACACATCTACCATATAGCTGATGTGCAGGCTTTGCTGCTGGGACGGATGAAGCTGATCAGAGATACAGCCGAACCGGTCATTGAGCCTTTCTTTCCGGAAAAGGAGACTGCTCTCTCTCAAAAATTCGACAGTATCCAGGATGCCCTGTCGGTGTACAAAAAATTCCGCAAAAAACAACTCAAACTGCTGAAAAACTGCTCCAAAAAAATTCTGAAGAAAACCGCTGTCCATAAAGAATACAAACAATACAGTATCCCTATTATTGTAAAACATATGCTGTTTCATGAATACTGGCATATGTACCGTATCGAGGAAATCTGGCTGACCCATGCAGAATATTTTAAATAAACAGAATCTTTTTACAGTGAATATTCATCAGGAGAAACAATCATGAAAAATATTACCTATAAAATTGAAAGCCCTATCTTCAGGAAAACTATCCTGCCGGGTTTCTTTCTTTTAGCCCTCACCTTCCACACTTCACCTCTATTTGCCGCAGGAAAATGGGGATTTATCAACCATAAGGGAGAAATAATAATCCAGGCCCAATACGATTATGCCGGACCTTTTTCCGATCAACGTGCCGCGGTTAAGATGGGTGACTACTGGGGATTTATTGATACTAGTGGTAATCTGGTCATCCCAGCCGGATATGCCCAGGTATATCCCTTTAAAAATGGGGTGACCTCTGTAAAATACTGGGGAAAACCGGAATGGTATCTGATCAATACCCGGGGAGAGACTCTGGGATTAAAGGGTTTTAGCGAGCCTCTTTTCTTCAGTGAGGGTCTGGCTCCCTTTAAAGAAAACGGAAAGACCGGCTATGTGGATACCAACGGAAATATTATAATAGAACCAACTCTGTCCTGGGGTGGGCCATTCAGCGACGGGCTGGCGGCTATCACCCTGGACAAGGGCTATGCTTTTATCAATAAAAGTGGTAAAATAGTCATTCCGGGGCCATTTCAGGAAGTGGATCCTTTCGTGGAAGGGTATGCCCATGTCAAAGTAAAAGGTCTTACCGGTAATATTGATAAGACTGGAAAATTTGTGATTCCCCCGGAATACAGTTATCTGGGCGGATTCAGTGAAGGGCTGGCCCAGGTCAGGATCGAAGGGAAATGGGGATACTTCAACATTTCCGGAAAACTAGCCATTAAGCCCAAATACCAGTTTTCTGCCTATTTTAAAGACGGCCTGGCTAAAGTCACCATAGATAATAAATCCGGGTATATCGACCATGAGGGAAAAGTAGTGGTACCCTTAGTCTATGATTCGGTAGACCTGCTGGGCAAAAATGCCCTTCGTGCGGTAAAGAATGGAGTCACACTCTATCTTAAGTTTTCCGGTGAACCTTTCAGCTCTATATCTATCAGCTGGATGGCAAATGCCACGGATGGTTATCACCTGTTCAAAGATGATACAGGGAAATGGGGATTTCTGAGTGAAGACGGTACAGTGGCAGTATCTCCAGTATATTTGTACGGAGGGGCGTTCGGAGATGGCCTGGCACCGGTACAGATCCAATAAAAATACCAGTACTTGCTGAATTATTGAAAATTGTCTATATTTCCTGAGAAGAAATTCCTAAAGGAGCAAACTAATGCCCAAACCCACCCCCTGGACTGCGGAAAAGATTCCCGATCTCTCAGGTAAAATTGTCATTGTTACCGGTTCTTCCAGTGGTATCGGTCTGGAAGCAGCTCGTGTCCTGGCTATGAAAAATGCCACTGTGATATTGGCAGTACGTAATCCAGCCAAAGGACAACAGGCACTACAGTCTATCATGGCTCAGTATTCCCAGGCGGATGCCCAGGTCATGAGCCTGGATCTGGCCGATCTGAAAAGTATTGAAAAATTCGCAGCCGAGTTTAAAAAGAAATACAAAAAACTGGATATTCTGATCAATAACGCCGGAGTCATGATCCCCCCCTACTCATTAACCAATGACGGTTTTGAATTGCAGATAGGTACCAATCACCTGGGCCACTTTGCTCTGACTGCCCAGCTGTTTGACCTCCTGGCCCGTACCTCGGACAGCCGTCTGGTCAATGTGGCTAGTATGGCTCACCGTTTCAGCCAGCTTGACCTCAATGACCTCAACTGGCAGAAAAGGAAATATAGTAAGATCAAAGCCTATGGCGCCAGTAAAATTGCCAATCTGTACTTTACCTATGAACTGGCTCGCCGTCTGAAGGGTAAAACCCCCCTGGTCACCGCGGCACATCCCGGCTGGACCTCTACTGAACTGGTACGTCATGTGGGGGGAGGACCGATGGCCAGCCGTCTCATGGCTCAGCCTGCCTCCATGGGAGCCCTACCCACTCTACGGGCAGCTTTGGACCCGGATGCTCTGCCGGGGGATTATTACGGGCCGCAGGGATTCATGGAGACCAGAGGCTATCCGGTCAAGGTCAGCTCCAATGCATTGTCTCAGGATGCCGATATCGCCCGGGCACTTTGGGAAGTCTCCGAAAACATGACCGGTATGACCTTTTCCATCTAAAATTATAGAAAAAACCCCCGGAAATAATCTTCCGGGGGTTTTTTTTAATCTATTACTATGAAACCTGCATTTCCTGTTTCTCTTTCTTCTCTCTCTGGAATTCCAGAATAATAAAAACCAAAGCTCCAAATGTAATGGAAAGATCGGCTACATTGAGCACACCTGTACGCAGGCGTCCTATTCCCAGATTGATAAAATCGGAAACACTGCCATTAAACAATATACGGTCCAGGAGATTGGACAAACCTCCAGCTATCACACTGGACAGGGCTATGACCTGCCCGGTAGTCATTTTTTTATTGAGAATGATATAAGCCAGTGACGCCCCTACTATGATAAGGGGAAAGATAACCATCATGATACTTTTCCAGGGTTGAGGAAGTGTAGACCCCAGGCTAAGAAAAGCCCCGGTGTTTTCAGCATAGACCAGGACCAGAAAATTGCCCACTACCTGAATTGTACCCTTTCCCCGAATATGTTCACGAGCCAGAACTTTGGTATATTGATCCAGTCCCATATTGACAATGATGGTTATCACCACCAATAGGATGAGCTTGAGTTTTTTTGTCATAAGATACTCCTGTACAAAGATTTTATTGTGCCCCATAAGATAAAGGAACCCGCCAGATTTATCAATTTTATGGATTATACAGGGAAATCCCCTGACTTATTTGTATAAAAAAAAATCAGGCTTTAAAATATAATTTCCAATAATATATTGGGCTTAATGTCAGAATAATTTTAAAGATGAGGTGTTAACTATGAGTTCAACTCTTTATGGTCTGCCCCGTTATTATGATATCGCTTTTTCCCGAGAGATCAGTACCGAAATGGAATTTTTTAAGAACTGTTTTAAAAAATATACTGATCTGCCGATACATTCCATCCTGGAAGCCGGCTGCGGTATGGGAATCTTTTTGGTAGGTCTGGGCAAGCAGGGTTACCGTATGACCGGCTATGACCTCAGCCCCGAGATGGTGGACTACGCCAACGAACTTTTAGCCAAAGAAGGACTGGATGATAAATGTTCCGCCCTGGTAGCTGACATGACAGAACTCAGTATCACCGACAATTATGATGCGGCTATCACTCTGATCAGTACACTGAGCTACTGTAACAGTGATGAAAAAATCCGCTCTCATTTCAGCAGTATGAAGAAGATCCTCAATCCCGGAGGAATCTATATCATCGAAATAGTTCTAGCCTATGACGATATCCAGGGAGAGCACGGCCCTGATGAAACCTGGTATGCATCAGAAGATACCACTGACATCACCGTGACCTGGTGTCCCCATACTTATGATTACGACAATAAACTCCGCCACATCACCTGTACTATGGAAGTCAATGAAAACGGCGAAGTCTCCCGTTATGAAGATCATCATGTTCTGAGGCTGTGGCACTATCAGGATTTGATGGAGATCTTTGATGAACACGGCTTTAGTCTGCAAGGGGTATTTAATCAGACTTACCAGGAAATCCCTACAGATGCCCATTATAGCGGAGAATTAGGTGCGTTGTACTTTGTATTGAAGGCTTAGCCGGCCTATCGTAAGCAAAGTGCTTCCTTTATCAATTTTTTAAGCCCAACACTGCCCACCTGCTTCTACTTATGTGATGGATATATGGCCTATTTTAGCTGTTCCATAACTTGTAGTGTTTTTTAGATAAGCAATCTGAAACCTAAGATTATTCCTGCAAGCACAGGCAATCCCAAAACCAGGAAAAAAATAACCGGGGCTTTGCTTTTGATGCTCAAAATCAGTCCATACAGGGAATTTCCCAAAGAAACCAGATAAAAAATAAAACTTAACAGTGCCGTGGTTTCACTTTCGGAAGAGGCGGCCATACCAAAAGGTCCCATCATATGAATGGTCCGGATAAAAAACAGGATACTTAGCCCCAGACAGGACAGACTCAGTATCAGACTGATCCTGATTCTTTTATATACCGTTTTTTCCATTGAAGTCACTAAGAGCCTGGTCCAGAAGAGGCCGGATGTAATTCATACCTTCTTCGGGGCTGTCGAAAAAGCAGAACAGGTCCAGGTCATCCCGGGAAATAAGGCCGCATTCCGCCATATATTCAAAATTGACCATTTTTTTCCAGAAATCCGATCCATACAGCATGATGGGGATATTGGGCTTCTGGATCTTTTTATTCTGTATCAGGGTGAGCATCTCAAACAGCTCATCCATGGTACCATAGCCTCCCGGAAATACCACCAGGGCCTTAGCCTGGTACATAAACCATAGCTTGCGCATATAGAAATAGTGAAATTCCAGGTTGAGCTCAGGGGTGATATATTGATTGGGCTCCTGCTCAAAAGGCAGGGAGATATTCAGCCCGATGCTCTTTTCTCCGGCACGATGGGCGCCTTTATTGGCGGCTTCCATGATACCGGGCCCTCCTCCGGTACAGATCAGAAAATTTTTATGTTCCCTTTTCAGCTCTTTTGACCACATAGCCAGCCGGTAGGCGAATTCCTCCGCGGCCTGATAATAGGAGCTCAGGGGGCCGTTTTTTGCTTCGATCCGGGCGGAGCCGAAAAATACCACGGTGTGGTGGACATGCATTTTTTCAAAACGCTGTTTGGGCTCCAGGTATTCGCTGAGGATGCGGATGGGCCGCGCGTCGTGGCTGTTTAAAAATTCATGGTTGTTATAGGCTTTGTCAGCTTTTTGAATGGGCATGTTTTACTCCTGAAGATATGGGATATTGTAAAGTAAAAATTGTAATAAGCAAGTCACAGCTGCATTTCCCGGATAATCAGGGGTTTTTTTAGAGCAACTGCTGGAAAAAAGTGCCATAATGAGCTATATTCTTAGATGACTACACACATTGGAACACGGTAATAATCCATAAAGGTAAAATATGAAGTTAGCACGGCTATTACACTTTTTTATCTTCGGGGATGAAATATTTACCCGGATTTATGAAGAAAAAGGTGTCATCTTCCCCGCCAGGGTGGGAGTAGCAAGAGGATGAACAAACTTGACAGCACCAGGGAGACGGAGCAGAACATTGTGTACACTCTC
This sequence comes from uncultured Brevinematales bacterium, assembly GCA_964428015.1. Taxonomy (GTDB): domain Bacteria; phylum Spirochaetota; class Brevinematia; order Brevinematales; family CAYRWR01; genus CAYRWR01. The sequence goes on from CAYRWR010000047.1 coordinate 22,174, forward strand.
CGGCTGATAAAATTGGTTTTGTGGGTAATGCTGCTTCTGGATCTGATTTCAGCCGGTTATCTTGTGTTTACAGTAGTCTTCCGGCATTCCAGCCACACCGGTTTAGTTTTTCCTCAGTTAATCTGGCTGTATGGTATCAGTACCGGAGCGGGTATATACAGCCTGGTGAGGTGGCCCCGTACCAGACTAGTGGCGTTGCTTCTGACAGTAGCAGGGATACTCTCGGTACTGCTGGTAGCCTATCTGTATTTTAATAAAATACTGCTTCCTTATGAAATTTACCTAAAAGAAGGCTTAAAATAACATATTTCAGGTATTTTTTCTGTTAGTAGAGAAATAATATGGCATTATCTGGATTTCATAGTATAATAACATAAAAGGTAACTGAACATAACAAATTATTATTCAGGAGGCGTAGATGCGGGTACCAGGGCGGATATATTTTGGTACATTTTTTTGTATAACAGCGATCTTTTCAGTCCTGTCTATTACAGCCTGTCCTACTGCCCCGGCAGGGACTACGGATCCCACTGCCAACCAGCCCGTGGTCACTAATACTGTCACTAACACCTATACCAATGCTGTGACCCAGACAGTTACTAATGTTTTGAATATCACCAACCAGCTGACTCTGACCAATATCACAACTAATTATTACACCAATTTTATCACAAACATCATCACCAATATTACTATTGTGCCTCTACATATCTCAATTTCTTCCGCTGCGGTTAGCGGAGCGGATCTGACCCTCACACTCTCCCTGAGTGGTCCGGCTGACTGGGTAGACGTCAGGGTCAACGGACTGACCGCGGCTATCCTCAGCAATAACCTGACCAATGCCACTGTGGACATAAAGAGCTTTTCAGCTATGACTTTTGAACTGAGTGTGATAGCCGGAAATGCCTATACCAACAGCGCGCCGGACAGCCGCTGGATGAACGGGATTTATGTGGCCAAACAGGCCTCTACGGTCCCTACTATTGATGGAAATCCCGGGGATGCCTGCTGGTCCACTGTGACCTGGGCGTCTATAGACCAGCTGTGGCTGGATTTCGGCTCATTCGGCTATCCCGCCGCGGCTGACTTCACGGGACGGGCCAAGATGGTATGGAAGGGCAATGTGCTGTATGTGCTGGGAGAAGTCATAGATGATGTGATTAACGATGCCCATGCCAACTGGGATGATAACTACTGGGAGGATGATACCTTTGAGATCTTTATAGATGAGGATAACTCCGGCGGTGACCATGAACTAAATGAAAACGCCTATGCCTACCACTGTTCTATCCTGGGAGATGCGGTCGATATTAATTCCAGCGGCACTGTCCTGTACAATAGCCATGTCTCTTTTGCCCGCCAGGCTACTGGAACCACCAACTATTGGGAGTTTGCCGTGACGGTGTATAACTCCTCTCTCAACCCTATTGGTGCTATGGCAGTGGGCAAGATCATGGGACTGACTATGGCCTATTGCGACAATGACGGGGGCAGCAACCGTCAAATCTTCATGGGTATGAACATCATTGACCAGGCTGATAAGAACGTAGCCTATAAGAACGCTGACTTTTTCGGGCATATTATTCTGCAGTAAAAAATGTGGGTGTCCAGCAATAAATCAGAATAGTAAATTGTGGAAAATCCCGAAATGACTATTTTCGAGAAACTACTAATTAGTATTTTTATCGCCGTTGTGCCTTCATTGGTCTATTTTTTAAGGGCTAGGATAAGTCGTGGCACCACTTTTACAAGTTATTTTGATAAATCCGAGATGTTAGTCATGCTGGCAATATTCCTCTTTGTCTTCATATTTCAATTAATTCTTTGAGCTTTGTAACAAAGATTTGAAAAAGCAGCTGAACTCTTAGGTATTAATGCAGCTTTTTCTGGTAGACCCGACGACGTTTATGCTGACGGTGCTGGAATTCCTTCCAGAAAGACAGTACGCGCTGGTTGGTTTCCAGATTAGCGCTGGTTTCCACCCATTTTACTCCATTGTCATGGAGGGATTGAATAAATGACTCCGCAATCATAGCGATCAGACCGGAATTGTCGTAATCAGGATGGGTAGCTGCCAGATAGACATCCACTTCCTGAGTGTTTTTCATATCTTTGAGTATATGTAAAAAGCCGAAGGGGAAGAGGTGGCCGCGGGCTTTCTGGAAGGCTTTGGTCAGTGTGGGCATGGCTATCATCAACCCGATCACCTTGTTTTCGGGGCTCAAGGCCAGTTTGGTAAAGGAGGGGTGCAGAAAAGAGAAGTACTTCTCCGCGTAGAATTCAGCCTGTTCCGTGGTAAATTCAGAGGTACCATACAGGTCCTTGTAGGTGGCATTTAAGAGGTCAAATACCCCGGCTATATAGGGCTTAAATTCAGAGCGTTTTTTAGCTTCCAGAATTGTGACGCCGGGGAGGAGCTCCCGGGCCCATTCCGCGGCACGTACGATCTTACCGGGTATTTCAGCGGGGACTTCCAGGCGGTGTTCCAGCCAGTCTATTTCTTTGGTATACCCCAGAGCTTCAATATGGGTCTTGTACCAGGAATGGGCGTAGAGCATGGGCAGGGTACCGGGCTCGTCGAACCCTTCCACCAGCAAGCCTTCTTCATCTACGTCGGTAAATCCCATGGGTCCTATGACTCCATCACAACCCCGGCTCCTCAGCCACTCTTCAGCGGTATCAAACAAAGCTTTGCTGACCTCACTATTGTCGATAAAATTCACATAACTGAATCTTCCCAGTTTGTTATGCCATTTTTCCTGGGCGGCATGATTCATGATGGCACAGATACGCCCCACATTTTTTTTACCGTCACGGGCTAGCCAAAAGGCCGCTTCAGCTGTTTTGTAGGAAGGATTCTGAGAGGGGTGAAAAACAGCCATCTCATCCGATTTAATAGGGGGGACCCAATTGCTGCCTTGAGGATATAAGGAAAAAGGGACGTCGATAAATTGACGGTATTCTGCTTTGGTTTTTACCTGATGGATGGTTATCATGCTTTGACTCCCGGATTTATTTCTCAGATGAGAAACATTACTATAATCCGGAAATCATATATCTTACTTACTCTGACTCATTTGATTAAAATAGCCACAGGGACAAAATATTTCATTGAAAATCACGGTTTTATAATAGACTATAGCATTTTTCGGCAGTTAAATCAAACAGATTCTTAAAAAATTTCCAAAATTAAAAATTATATCAATTGTGATTTTGGATGAGAATCAGGAACTCTTCTCTGCTCTTTACATTGGTCTTCTGATAGATGTTGGTTATATGATTACGCAGGGTGCCGTCAGCTATAAATAATTTTTCACGGATATTTTTGTTTTTTAGTCCACGCAGCATCAGGTTGGCAATCTCTACTTCCCGTCTGGAAAGATTCAGTTCTATAGCTTGTTTTTCATCTATAGCCAGTAGACTATCGTCATTGGAACGGAAATAATACCGGGCAATGTAAAAAATACTGAAACTATGGAATAGAAGGTGATAGGACAGGACAGACACGTTGTACATCAGGGTGTGGCGAAGATCTGAGTTGTTTATAGTTTCGTAGATGAAGCGGGTCAGATCCTTAGTACTCCCATAGAATAGGTAATCCAGAATGAGGATACTGTACAGGATAGGTATGAAGACTCCACCTAGGATAAAAATAAACAAACTGGCTTTACGGATTACGTAAGATTGGATCTCCGTATAATCTTTTATGAAACGGGTAAGGAGGTCAATATAGCTGATGATGTGAAGTACACCGGTTGAAATCATCATTATGGACAGGATATGAAACAATAGGTTTTTGTCCCGGATGATAAAAAACAAACCAGTCATGACTAAAACTGTTCCCAGGAAAAAAGGCAGAATTCGAATAGATTCTTCCTTCTTTTCATTCACTCCCAGAAAATACAGATTTCTGAGCACAAATACCATTAAAAAGATAGAGGAGATATTGATCATAAATCCTATTAGGAAAATATTTTCATAACCGATGACCTGGGGGAAGATAGCGGAAATGATGTAGAGAGCTGCGCCCAGAAAAAAAATATTTATAAAATTAACCAGGATCAACTGGAAAAAAGTT
>CAYRWR010000048.1:0-25558 GCA_964428015.1 uncultured Brevinematales bacterium
CAGATACGTGTAGAGAGCAGCTCAATCACTCGGGTTGCCACATGGGGCGCTTTTTCAATGAGGTTATAAAAATTTTCCCGGGTGACTCTGAGCAGGGTCACAGGGCCGTGAGCAAAGGCATTGGCAGTGCGGGGTTTGTTGTCCAATATAGCCATTTCACCAAAAATGTCTCCCGGACCCAGTACTTTCAGCAGTAATTCGCGGTTGTCATAGATCGTTGTGATACTGACTTCTCCGGATTGGATCAAATACAAAGTATCTCCCGGGACTTGCTCCATAAAAATAGGGCTGCCGTCTTCATATATAGTATAAATCCCTTGTTCTATCCTTTTATAATCGGGCAGATGCCTTTTTTGAATCTGGTTTAGATAAAACCGGGCTTTGTCGGCATGAGGATGATCCGGATTAAACTTTAAAAACCGGTCGAAGGCAAAAGCAGCCTGACGGGGATTTTTTTTGATTTTAAGCAGATATTCACCATTTCTAACTAACTGAGATGAATCCCGCGCTGGTTCCATTTGAAATGATAATTTCGCGAAATTTATATCACAGTGGCGAAGCTGCTGGCTGTAATAGCGGATGAGTTTAAAGGCTATAGAAGTATGCTGGGAAATAAAGACATCAAAATCTTCCCGTTTTACCGCAATCACTTTACTGTCTTCTAAAGCCATAACCGTGTGGAGATGCGGTCTTTGAGCCATACAGCTCACTACACCGAAGAAATCACCCGGTTCCAGTTCCTCTTCGATAGTAAGATGGGCTGGCAGGTGATTGGAAGACCTTATCATTCTGCCTTCTTTGATAATATAAAATTCAACTGGTTGAGCGGAACCTTCCATTTCAGGCCAACTTCCGGCCTTAAACGTCTTCAACTGAAATCTCTTGTTTTCCATAGCTACTTCCTTTTGAAAGATTCCTGTCTAAAAAGGCCTAACCGGACCTCTTTATTTCCTCTTTCTCTTCAGGGGTTGTCTATAAAAACATTCCCTGATATTCATACTATACCACTGTATTTAGACTTTTCAAAATAAAATAAGATAGAAGTGTCTAACTATTTTCAAAAACTTATTTTGTGCTAAAAATAATCACAAGTAGTTCTGAATATATTTTTATGAGTTGTGAAGAAAGGAAATTCTATCAAGTCATGTTTTAGCCAGCACTGGACTGCCGGTAACCCAAAACTAAAAAAAACGGCCTGACAAAGGGTTATTCGATGGTATTTTCGATGGGATTTATACCTGGAATAGTATTGCTGACAGCTGAATCGGCACTGACAGGTGGGAGCATAACGATATTGGATGCATGTCCCGGATTGGTCAGGGATAAGGGGACAGCCTCATTAGATAGAGTGAGGGAATTAAAATCTGTGAAATTAGACAATTCATTATATCTGCCCGGAAAAGCGATTCTGTTATCCAAGCTGTGGGGTTTATAGCGCAGGGGGTTGGGAAGAATGGCGGCTAGTCGTTTCATTTCATCCAGGGTAAGGTCGCTGAGATTGCGGCCGTAATAATAACGGGCGGCCTCCCCAATACCGAAAACTCCTTTTCCCCATTCGGCGTAATTGAGATACAGTTCCAGAATGCGGTTTTTAGACAGGATAAGGTCCATTTCCACAGCCAGCCAGGCTTCCAGGTATTTTCTGATATACCACTTTTTAGGAATCAGAAACAGGGTGCGGGCCAGCTGCTGGGTGATGGTGCTGCCTCCGTATTTTCGATGACCCAGGCCCTGGTTTTTGGTCCAGGCATAACTGATAGCCGAAGGGTCAATGCCCCAGTGGTTATAAAAAGAATCATCTTCCAGGTGTACCACCATTTGCTGGAAGACATCAGGAATCTTTTTGATGGGAAGATACACCACAGGCCGTATCTTCTGTCGGAAAAACACGGATCGGTACAACATCAGGCTGGTGACTTTGGGATTGGACAGGGCCAGACCGGCGGAAAGCAGGAGAAAAAGTGCAATAATGCTGATATGCACGATAACAATCGCTTTAATTAGCTGGACAAGTGCCGGGCGGATTTTTTTAAACAGTGTCTTTTCAGAAACTGGTACCATTGATACTCCTGATCTAGGGTTCAAAATTCAGGCATATAGTATAAAAGGGGATGGGGAATTTTTCAAATTAGCGGGAACGGAGATGTAGTAAATATTTCATCACGATTTCTATTCAGCAATGCAAAACACTCTTTCGAAATAACCCTGGGATGGACAGGGAATAGTTCAAAATTAGTAGTTTTAAAGTTTATACTCTAGAATGAGCAGAGTGAGAGAAAGGGGTATGGGCTAGATAGATGAAATACAGGAATCAGGTTTTCAGGAGGGGCTATTTTGGCTAAACTGGTGGAATATCTATATGAGATAGCTGATTCAGCATATTTTTTTATTAAGAGCATAGATACTATAGAATATTCTGACGCAGAAGGTATCGAAATCTGCTTCAGCTTGTGCAACCGCTATGACCATGCTTTTCAGATCCCTATCCATATCAGTAATGAGATCCTGATTGCAGGGGATAAGCAGACTAAATCCGCCAAAAACATCCGGGTTTATAGCGATTATGTACTGGATCTGTATACTTATAAAAAGATGTTTGGTTATGGGGATGACCATATAGTATCCTTTCAGCCGGGAGAGATTAAAGAATTCAAAATGAGCTTTTCAGTGGATAAAAAACCGGATGAATTTACCCTGCGCGAGAATCTGGTAGCAGAGGACGACCGCTATGGCACCTATCATCTTAAATTCTCTGTGGAAAAGGGTGCTTTCAAAGGGATGACGTTGCGGAAGCAATTTATACCCTATGATATGATAGAACCCTCCCGCCAGATAGAATTTTTTAAAAAGTTCAGGGAAGGAGCGTTACCCGGGGAAAAGGGTATCGTCTGCCCCTGCTGCGGCAGTGTCGTCACCCGCTCAGAATGTTCCCGGACTATAGGCCGGGAAATAGGAAGCCAACACTATAAACATGTGATCACAGAACAGGATCTGCTCATCCTCGATAGCCTGTGGGCCTGTGATAACTGCCTGGATTCGGGGAAAGCCATACCGGGTGATGGGGAAAAACAGAGATGGGCTGACCAGTGGCCATACCTGGCTTATTACGATCTGCACAAAAAGTGCAAAAAATGTCATAAAGACTTTGTGTTTTCCAAGGAAGAGCAGAAGTATTGGTATGAGGAGCTCAAATTCTGGGTACAGTCCAAATGCCTGCACTGCCTGGATTGTCGTAAGAAGCTCCGGGCCGAAAAGCCCTTTCAGAAAAAGAGACGGTAAGATGTAAATTGCCTTGAAAATGCACAAAAAAATGCTCTGCAATGGAGTATATACTATGGGGTAAGCTCAGGAAGTGAAATGATACAATTGACGGAGGTATATATAAAATGAGATTTTCCGGTAGATTGTTGTTCCTGTTTGTTTTTATATTGTTTATCATCTCCAGTACCGCCTGCTCTGAAAGTGTGTCCCTGGAAATCACGCCCAAAACGGCATACGTTGATAAACGTTTAAGGATCGTTCTGGATCACTGCCGTCCGTTCTCTACTTATACCATTGATATGTACCAGCATTGGGGGACAAATCTGTTGGGCCATTCCACAGCTGAGTTTAAGACCGGCTTTTCCGGCAGAATAGATCTGAATCGGACTGCACCTTCATCAGGGTCTTACCACACTGCTGATTCTATGGGGCTGTTCTGGTCAAGAACAGCTGAAACAAACCTGGGAGATATTCCAGACTACATCAAAAACAGCACCAATTCTTACCGCTTTTACTTTGAGGTAAAAGACAGCAGGAACAGAACAGTGGCAATTAACACATTTGATTATATCTCAATGATCGCAAATAATGATATAAAGTACAAGACCATCAGCAATAACAATTTTCTTTTCACACTTTACCAGCCTTCTAATGAGGGTAAATATCCCGCTTTGCTGATCCTGCATGGTTCAGAAGGAGGAAAAAATTCTCCTTTTTACTCCTACGCTGCCAATCTCGCCCGTTACGGCTATGTGACGCTGGCCGTTAGTTATTTCGGTAAAGGAAATCTTCCCCCCTACTGCGTAAATATACCCCTGGAATACTTACAGGGAATCATCCGGTGGGTAAAACAACAGCCCATCGTCGATCTGGATAAAATTGGCGCCATTGGATTTTCACAAGGCGGGCAACTCGATCTCTTGCTGGGCTCGGTCGACCCGGATATTAAAGCCGTAGTTTCTTATTGTGGGAGTGGATTAGTCAGAGACAGCTACGCTGGCAATTATCTTTTAGGTTCTATGAAAACCTCCTGGACCTGGCAGGGTAAACCCATTGTGAAGAATACAATAATCAAAGTCGAAAACATTAACGGCCCGGTACTGCTGATCGGGGCAGGGGATGACCGTATGCAGGAACCGGCTATTTACCTGGATACCGCATATTATCGATTGACCAACTTTCACCACCCTTTTGATGACAAGTATCTGCTGTACAAAGAGGCGGGCCATGGTATCTGGATGCCATTTTGGTCCACGGCACCCAGGTATTTTTGGAACTCCTATGGAAAAGTCCAAATGGGCGGTACCCCAGAGGCCACCGCTCATGCCAACGAGGACAGTTGGAGCAACGTGCTGGAGTTTCTGAGCAATACTTTTTATAAGTGATTCAGATCTTTTCATCCATTGTTTCACATCAGGATTTATAGAGTACAATCCCTTCTGTTTTTATGGTCTTATGGATTTAGAAAATAGCATTCTCTTTCCAGGATTCAGTCTTCAGTATTCACCTCATTTAATTATAAATCTACAGTCCCTTAACAGGGATCAACTGTGATTCTGAAAAAAATGTAAATGGTAACAAAAGGTACAGACATTTCGGGTTTATAATACTATAATATATGTATGAATAAAGAGACGGCAATGAACTTTCCCATTACGTTAAAAGGAGAAGGGTATGAGCAGGCCTGATTACCAGAACAGGACATTAGCTGAAATAGTGACGGAAAATATAAGGACTGCTGAGCTTTTCAGAGCTGCCGGTATCGACTTTTGTTGTGGGGGTAAAAAAACCTTAAAACAGGCCTGCCTGGAAAATGATATCGATATTGACTCTTTTTCTGAAAAGTTAATTGCGGTATCCAGCCAGCCAGTTGACCCTGCCCAAGACTATCAATTCTGGGCACCAGATTTTCTGGCAGACTATATTGTTAACGTACATCACAGATTCGTAAAAAATAAGTTGTCCCCAATACTGGAATATACCCGAAAGATAGCCGAAGTCCATGGGGGCCGCCATCCGGAATTACCGGAAGTCGCGAAAATTTTCAATGAACTGGAAGCGGAATTGATCCCGCATCTGAGGCAGGAGGAAGAAGTCCTGTTCCCTGCGGTAAAAGCCATGCTGAAAAGTCCATCCCGGCCCCGGAAGACTATCCTCCGGCAGGAGATACAAAGATTAACGAAACAACATGAGACTGCCGGTGAGTCCATGGATAAGATCAGAGTCCTGACCAGGGGCTATGAGGTGCCGGGAGACGCCTGTCCGACTTATGAAATCAGCCTCAGGCTGTTAAAGGAGTTTGAAGATGACCTGCACATTCATGTGCACCTGGAGAATAATATCCTGTTTCCTGCCGCACTCTCCTTACTTTAAATGAAAGGAAGAGGGGACATTATCCCCTATGAACACTGGATATTCCTTGATAATTACTTTTAATTAATAGTAATATTAACATAAAAGAGAGCGGAACGTAAATTAAAGGAGGCCCTAAATGTCCAAAATGGTAAAAAATAATATCCGATGGGTTGGAAAAATAGATTGGGAATTGCGGAAATTTCATGGAGATGAATACTCTACCCACCGGGGTTCCAGCTATAACTCCTATCTGGTCCGGGAAGAAAAAACTTTTCTTATTGACACAGTGTGGATGCCCTTTGCCAAAGAATTTGTCGCGAATCTGAAAAAAGAGATAGATCTGGATAAAATTGACTTTATAGTGGCCAATCATGGCGAGATTGACCACAGCGGGGCCCTGCCTGAATTGATGAGATATATACCGGATACACCGATCTATTGTACTGCGCAGGCAGTAAAGTCTATAAAAGGGCAGTATCACCAGGATTGGAACTTCAAGGTGGTCAAAACTGGTGACAGTATTGAGGTAGGCAATGGGAAAAAATTGGTGTTCGTGGAAATGCCGATGCTGCACTGGCCGGATAGTATGCTGACCTACCTCACCGGAGACGCTGTCATGTTCAGTAACGATGCCTTCGGACAGCATTATGCCAGTGAAAACCTGTTCAATGACAAAGTAGACCAGGATGAATTGTGGCAGGAAAGCATAAAATACTATGCCAATATCCTGACGCCGTTCAGTAAACAGGCCACAAAGAAAATTAATGAAGTGTTATCCCTGGAATTACCGTTGGACATGATCTGCACCAGCCATGGTGTAATCTGGAGGGATAACCCTGCACAAATAGTAAAAAAATATCTGGAATGGGCGGATTGTTATCAGGAAGACCAAATCACTATCCTGTATGATACCATGTGGAATGCCACCCGCCGGATGGCCGAGTCCATAGCGGAAGGGGTTAAATTGCAAAATCCCCACAGTACGATTAAGTTGTTCAACATCTCACGGTCAGATAAAAATGATATGATCACTGAGATCTTCAAATCCAGAGCCGTACTTATAGGTTCACCGACTATTAATAATGGAATACTGGTCTCAGTGGCCGGTATACTGGAAGAAATTAAAGGACTGAAATTTCAGAACAAAAAGGCCGCGGCCTTCGGCAGTTATGGATGGAGCGGTGAATCGGTAAAGGTCATTACAGAAAAACTAAGAGAATGCGGTTTCGAAATTCTAAACGAAGGGATCAAAGCATTATGGAATCCGGATGAAGTAAAACTGGAGGAAATTAAGCAGTTTGGCCATACTTTAACCTTCTAGTTTTCTGTAGGAAGGTGTATTCTCTTGGAATGGAGGGTTGTTTACAATGAACAAGGAGAGTAAAGTATGAAAAAGATAAAGATAGCTTTTTTTGATACCAAGCCCTATGATCAGGAGTCTTTTAATGTGGTCAATAAAGACTTCGGTTACGAGATTAAATACTTTAAAAATCATCTGAATCCGGACACCGTTTCACTGGCACAGGGTTATGATGTTGTTTGTGCCTTTGTTAATGATGATCTGTCCCAACCGGTAGTGACATCGCTCAAATCCCAGGGTGTCCAGCTCATTGCTATGCGCTGCGCGGGTTATAACAATGTGGATCTAAAGGCAGCCTACAAAAACATACATGTGGTCCGGGTACCGGCATACTCCCCCTATGCCGTAGCGGAACACACTCTGGCTATGATGCTCACCCTGAACCGGAAGACGCATAAAGCCTACAACCGCATTCGGGATAACAATTTCACAATCAGCGGCCTGTTGGGTTTTGACATGCACGGCAAGACCATGGGAGTAATAGGTACCGGCAAGATCGGGCGTATATTGATAGATATTATGAATGGGTTGGGCATGGAAGTTCTGGCCTATGATAAATTTCCAGATAAAAGCCTGCAGGAGCAGGGCAAATGCCGGTATGTAGAACTGGATGAACTGTATGCCCGGGCCGACATCCTATCCCTGAACTGTCCTCTCACCAATGAAACCTATCACATGATCGATAAAAAAAGCATTTCTAAAATGAAAGACGGGGTGATGATCATCAATACCGGCCGTGGGCCTCTGATTGATACTTTGGCCCTGATCAATGGCCTCAAATCCCGAAAGATCGGATACGCGGGCCTGGATGTCTACGAAGAAGAAAATGAATATTTCTTTGAAGATTTTTCACAGGAAGTGATCGATGATGATGTGCTGGCCCGCCTGATGACTTTCAATAATGTCCTGATCACTTCACACCAGGCATTTTTCACCCGGGAAGCCCTGCACAATATTGCTGCTACCACCTTGGAAAATATTCAGGCTTATTTTGGGAATAAAACCGTGAAAAATGAAGTGTGCTATCAATGCGATGAAGATTGCCAAAAAGAGAAAACGGGACGCTGTTTCTAAAATATTTCCGGTTGAAATGGAAATAGGGGTAAATTTGTCCAAAATCCGCGGTGCGTTCAGGCCAGGGTACCGCCCCGGGGTCGGTATAACGCCCGTCGCGGGATATGACTCACTACAGTCTGTCCTGAATCTCCCGTGAGAAGGCACAACCAGACCCCCGCCACAGTGGGATAATCTGCCGCGGCCCTCAGGACGCCTCTACTATGGAAATAGGCAGAGCTAGGCTGGGGCTCTCCCTCACCAGCGAGGGGCAGTGTCCTGTCTCAGTCTGAAAAAAAAAGAAACCTTACTTTCTCCATAAAAAAACCGGGCTGCCTATATCAGACAGCCCGGTTGACTAATCAGTAAACCTTATTTTTCCAGCAGACGGACCATGGTCACCCCTTCGATACCGCGGATCTTGTTGAGGATCTCGTCAGTGATAGGGGAATCGGTGTCTATGATGGTGTAGGCATAGTCCTGTTTGTGCTTGTTGATCATATCGGCGATGTTGACCTTGTTGTCAGCCAGGATGCTGGTGAACTGGCCCAGCATATTGGGGATGTTCTTGTTGGCGATGATGATACGGGTGGCGCCGGTTTCAGGAAGCTCACAGTCGGGGAAGTTGACTGAATTCTTGAGGTTTCCCGAGGTGAGGAAGTCCTTCATCTGCTTTACAGCCATGAGGGCACAATTGGTCTCGGACTCCTCGGTAGAAGCACCCAGGTGGGGGATACAGACCACATTATCCATCTCGATCAGTTCAGCATCAGGAAAGTCGGTGATGTAGCTGGCAATTTTACCATTGGCGATGGCTTTTTTGAGGTCGTCATTGTTGACCAGGCCGTTGCGGGAGAAGTTCAGCAGGTTAACACCGCCCTTCATGAGATTGAAGCGCTCGTTATTAAACATGCCCCGGGTAGCGTCATTGAGAGGGACATGCACAGTGATAAAGTCGGCGCGGGATATGCAGGACTCCAGGACGGTGGCGCGTTCTACATCTCGGGACAGGCCCCAGGCGGATTCAATGGAGATGGTGGGGTCATAGCCTATTACCTTCATGCCCAGGTCGATAGCGTTATTAGCTACCATGGCTCCAATGGCGCCCAGACCGATCACGATCAGGGTCTTGCCCATGACTTCATGACCGCCGAACTTACTCTTGTTGTCTTCCACCAGCTTGGAAACATCATCTTTGGTACCCTTGAGGCTGTTGACCCAGTTGATGCCCTCCACTATCTTACGGCTGGCCAGGAACATGGAAGCCAGTACCAGTTCTTTTACGGCATTGGCATTGGCACCGGGGGTGTTGAACACCACGATGCCCCGCTCGGAACATTTTTCGATGGGGATATTGTTTACACCGGCGCCGGCCCGGGCGATGGCTTTGAGAGAAGGGGGGAGCTCCATGTCGTGCATCTTGGCACTGCGTACCAGGATACCGTCGGGATTGCTGATCTCTGAGGCCACTTCGTAGCTGGAACGGTCCAGCAGGTCCAGGCCCTTGGTGTCGATTTTATTGAGTGTCTGTATCTTAAACATTCAGATTCTCCTTATTTTTTGTTTTCTTTTTCAAATTTGTCCATGACCTGTATCAGCTTGTCCACACCGGCTTCGGGCATGGCATTGTAGATACTGGCGCGCATGCCGCCTACGGAACGGTGACCCTTGAGGGTTACCAGGCCCTGGCTGCTGGCGGTCTTGATAAAGGCCGCGTCCAGATCATCACTGCCCGTGACGAAGGGGATGTTCATGATAGAACGGTCCTTTTTATTAGTGGGGCAGGAGAAGAGTTTGGACTGGTCCAGGAAATCGTAGAGCTTTTTGGCCTTGGCCCGGTTGATTTTTTCCATGGCGGGTACACCGCCCAGCTTTTTGATGTGTTCAAAGGTCAGTTTGGCAATATAGATGCCATAGGTAGGCGGGGTGTTGTACATGGATTTTTCTTCAGTATGGGTCTTGTAGTTCAGCATGGTGGGAGTGATGTCCATGGCTTTGCCTACCAGGTCATCGCGGATGATCACGATAGTCAGCCCGGCGGGTCCGATGTTCTTCTGGGCGCCGGCGTAGATCAGGCCGAATTTGGAAACATCATAGACCTGGGACAGAATATTGGAAGACATATCGGCTACCAGGGGTACCTTGCCGGTGTCGGGCAGTTCGGTAAAAACGGTGCCGTAGATGGTATTGTTGCTGGTGATGTGGAAATAATCCGCCTGGGGGTCGAACTTGCTCTTATCCAGAGTGGGGATATAGCTGAAGTTCTTATCTTCGGAAGATGCCAGCACATTTACGGTACCATAGCGCTTGGCTTCGGATATGGCCTTCTTGGACCAGGCACCGGTATTGACAAAGTCGGCCTTTTTGGAGCCGCTGAACAGATTCAGAGGGATCATGGCGAACTGGGTGGAAGCACCGCCCTGCAGGAACAGTACCTGGTAATTAGAGGGGATGTTCATGATCTCACGCAGTACAGCTTCGGTGTCGCTGATGATCTTATCATATGTGGAAGAGCGGTGGGACATTTCCATCACGGACATGCCCGTGCCCTGGTAATCCAGCATCTCTGACTGAGCCTGTAACAGCACATCTTCAAAGATCATGGCAGGCCCGGCCGAAAAATTATAAACCCGATTCATAGTATACCTCCTGGGTATGAGATTGTTTATTCTTCGTTATTTAAACTGCGTAGGGCGGAGACAATACGGAATTCCTGCATGATGTCGATGTTCCGTATAATCACGCCTTCGCGGTCGGTATTTAACAGCACCGGGGCGAAATTAATCAGCGAATCGATACCCGCCCCGATCAGGGTATCTGCTGTCTCCTGAGCTGCTGCCGCGGGCACGGCGATTATGCCCAACCTGATATCAAAGCGCCGGATAATGTCGGGCATCTCCCAGGTGGGATAGAGGCTGACCTCGGTAGGCAGAGTCTCTATCTTGTTGGTATTGGCATCAAAACCGGCAATGATCTGGTAGCCGCTCCGGGCAATGTTTTCGTAATTCAAAATCGCCTGGCCCAGATTGCCCAGCCCTACTATGCAGGCCCGGACTCTGCGGTCCAGGTGGAACCGTTCACAGATGGCATCAGCCAGGGTCCGGGTATCATAACCGGCTCCATTCTGTCCCACACTGCCGATGTACTGCAGATCCTTGCGGATGGTAGCGGCGGGGATGCCGGTGATGCTCTCCAGCTCCGCGGAAGAGGCCCGTCCCCGTCCCTGCTGCAGCAGACCCAAAGCGGTCTGGTACAGGGAAGTGAGACGGCGGATACTCCTGAGGGGGACCGACATTTCCATATTTTTACCTGTGAAATATTTCACTAAGTATAGTTTATTTGAAAATATCTGTCAAGCAAAAAGAAGGAATTATTTTTTAAATCTGTGAAATATATCACAATGTGGTCGTCAGGGAAAAGAAAAGTTCAGGTATAGGAAGGGAAAGGATGAAAATCATTTTCGTTAAAATAGCCAGGGCGGGCCTGTCGCGTGGCCACTTCGTCTGCACAGAATAGTCAGTATACATCCGAATATTCTCTGGGATACCTGGAGGGTGGGTGTCGTACCTCCCACCTCGGGCGCCCTTGTCGGTATATCCGGAAGGCCGGGGCAGGGAGATTTTGTCCGGGCCGCTTACCACAGCCTGTACCCAGCGAGCTGACGCGAGCGGCTGAGCGCGGTTTGTTGCGCATCTCCTGAGAATGCTGCGACGTACATATTCATTGCTGTTCTTTCGTTGGCAAAAAAGAAATATTCATTAAATAGTTTCTATATTTAAAAAACTTGCGGAGTCGGAGCATTCGATTTTACTCCCGAGACAGGACGTCGAGTTTCGCGCGATCCCCCCTGGTCCGGACAAAATCACCCTGCCCCGGCCGTCTGTGGGATAACCCGTCCCTGACCACTCCACTAGATTCTCTCAGTCTGCGGGTTGGCGCCGGTAGCAAAAGGAAGAGTCGGGTTGGGGGGATAAGGAGACTTTGTCGGGCAATAGGTAAGAGATCCTTGATGATGCTCAGGAAGAGATGGTCAAATAATGAGCCTTAGCGGGCTTCGGCGCGCCGAAGAACCTCTTCTTTCTTGACATTCCCCCCGGATATACTATGATTAGACATCAAAACAAAGGAGGCGTAAATGGGATTGTTAAGCAATCTGCTGCTCAACACTCTGAGCGGCAGGGCCGCGGGCAATATGAACAATATGGGAAACATGGGTGGAATGGGTGGATTGGGTAACCTGCTGCAGGGAAACATGGCCAATCTCATGGGCGGCCAGGGAAATCTCTTGCAGAAATTTCAGATGCTCAATCAAAACGGCATGAATAATAACGATATCCAGGTTGACCTGGACAGTCTGGAGCAAAACCCCGAGTCCAATACTCTGGACATCCGGGAAATCAAGAACATGGTAGGCGGGAACAGAATCAGTCTGGGTAAGCTCAAAGATATAGCAATGAGCAGTGATACCCTGGCCGGCAATTCCCTGCGGGATATTTTTAAAAAACTGGGAATGTAAATAAAAAAGCGCCTGAAACAGGCGCTTTTTTTTCAAGAAAATCTTTTAATTTTTTCCTTTCATGTATTCTTTGAGGCTTTCCTGGGACTCTTTCATAGTAGCTTCTCCCGGTTTCCAGTTAGCCGGACAGACTTCACCGTTTTCTTCATGGTACTGCAGAGCATCTACCATACGGATAGCTTCTTCCACACTACGTCCCAGAGGCAGGTCGTTTACCACTTCATGACGTACCACGAAATTCTGGTCGATCAGGAAAAGACCCCGATAGGCTACCCCTTCATCCTCTTTGAGGACGTCGTAGTCACGCGAGATTTGCTTGGTGAGGTCAGATACGATAGGGTAGTTAACACCCTTGATACCACCCTCTATCTGAGGGGTGGACAGCCAGGCATAGTGGCTGTAATGGGAGTCCACACTGACCGCAATGAGCTCCACACCGCGCTTTTTAAACTCGTCCAGCCTTTCATTAAATGCCAGAATCTCAGTGGGGCAGACAAAAGTGAAGTCCAGGGGGTAAAAGAACAACAGAATATATTTTCCTTTAAAATGGGACAAAGAGAAGTTTTCAATAATCTCCAGCCCTTTCACCGCGTTGGCGGTAAAGTCAGGGGCGCTGCGCCCTACCAGTACAGACATGATTTCCTCCAATGTGTATAATTCATATAATTATACTATGAAATAAAATCTTTGGCAAATTGCGGGCTTTTCTAACTATTGGAGGATGCTTTGCAGACGGGCCAAACTAAACGCTTTCAGTGCTTCGCCATCCAGGCCCTGCTCCCGGGCTTGACGGTCCAGCTCCTGCAGGAGGTTCTGCACATAACTGTTTTGGAGTAGTTCGGGCTGGAGCTGTGCCACGTCACGCAATTCGGGTGGGGCAAAGTCCAGCTTGTTATTTTTCAATATCACTTCTGCCTGGTCCCTCAGCATCTGAAGAGTGATATCAGGGGACAGGATACCCATAAAATGCACCTGAACTCTGGCCCAGGCGGTCTGCAGGTGGGATTGTCTCAGCAAGGCATCCAGACGTCCATTTATGGTCTCCAGGCTGTCTCCCGGAGTGACATGCAGATCCAGAGGCTGAATATAGGAGAGAGGCAGGTCGATCATTACAACAGACCAGCCTGAGGTATCTACCAGGGCTGCCTGACGGGGGCCGAGATCGCTGGCCCGGGTGATACGGGGAGCACCCGGATTGACCACCTGAGTGGCCCCCAGTTGTACCAGAATAGGCCGGTGGTAGTGACCCAGAGCCACATAGGCGAAACGGTCACGCAGGTCCTTTTCAAAAATGGGAAAGTATACCTTATGCTCATCATTATAAAAAAAGCTGTTGGAATAATAGGTGCCGTGAGCCATGAGGATGGATGAACGGGCATCAGTTTCCAGATCCGCAAAGCGGGACATGTCGCTGTCTTCCCGAAAGGGGATAGCCCACAGGGTCACTTCACCTAACTTTTCCTGATAGAGGATCTGATCGGGAGTAAATACACGGCTATTACGTGACAGAGTTTTACGCTGGGCCAGAAAGCCTGCGTCATGATTACCGGGCAGGATCAAAATCTCACCGGAAAAGCCCTCCAGGATTTGCAGTACCTGTTGCTCTATAGCCAGATAGCTGGAATCCTTGTCAAACATATCTCCCGCGATCAAAATATAGGCGCATTTTTCTTTTTCAGCGCGAGCGACGATTACTTGGAGACATTCCAGGCTGTCCTGATCAGACAAGTGCAGGTCGGCGGTATGCAGGAATTTCATATATCCCTCCCGAAGCATTATAGCACGTACCGGGGTACTTGTAAATATAAAAATCCCAGTTAAATAACGGGAATAAATCAATTATGGACGAAATCACACTAAAAAGTTATACTTAATATGAGGGAAAAATGAAAAAACAAAACCGGCTGTTTCTGGTCATGCTGCTGAATCTGATCATTGTCATTGTTGAAGTGGGAGCGGGGATTATCAGTCATTCCATGGGACTGGTGGCAGACGCCCTGCACAATCTAAGCGATGTGGCAGCAATATTTGTAGCCTGGCTGGCAATGTACTTCTCCACTCGGCAGGCTAATGAACGAATGACCTGGGGCTATATCCGCTCGGAAATGATGGCGGGTTTTATCAACTCTCTGGTTCTGGTGGGAGCCATGGGTATAGTGGTTTTTGAATCCATTCAACGCCTCATCCAGCCGGTCGAAATCCAGGGCCCGGTAATGATGGCTGTCGCTGGTGTAGCCATGCTGGCCAACATCCTGTCGCTATTCGTATTGAAAGATATGCATCTGCATGGCGGCCATATCCATTCTGAATCGGAACATTCACATGATCACAAACATGAACAGAATATTAATATCAAAGCAGCAGTACTGCATCTTCTCTCTGATGTGGGGATATCCGCAGCGGTCCTGATAGGGGGCATCCTGGTCACCGTAGGACGCTGGTACTGGCTGGACCCGGTTCTCAGTCTGTCTTTTTCGGTATACATCATTTTTGAAGCTGTGAAGATACTGCGGACTGCTTTTGTCAGCCTGATGGATGCCAGCCGGGTAAGTCCTGAGGAACTGGAGACAATTCTGAGTGAATTGAGAAATCAGCCCGGCGTGCTCAGTCTGCATGATGTACACATCACTCAGCCCAGTTCAGAAGCCAGACACTTCAGTGCCCATGTGGTACTGCAGAAAAATCTGAATCTGGCTGCCATTGACAACCTGATCGCCAGTCTGAAAAAAACACTAGAGAAGTTCCACTTTACCCATACTGTGCTGCAGCCGGAAAGTGAAGCCTTTCACCGGGAGGATATCCTGTGCTGCCGGCACTAGGAAGCCCCCATGTCTGAATATAACATTCAAGAAAACCATGGCTATGTCCGGCCGGATGATCTATCCGGACTACCAGATACACCCGGTGTTTATCTGATGAAAGATGATCACGATGTGGTCATCTATGTAGGCAAGGCTATCCGGTTAAAAAAAAGGGTGTCTTCCTATTTCCAGAAAAACCATGCGGATATCAAGACCAGGATGCTGGTTCAGAATATTGCTTTGATAGACTATTTCACAGTAGAGAGTGAGTTCGAGGCTCTTATCCTGGAAGCTAATCTGATAAAAAAATATTCACCCCGTTACAATGTCATGTTCAAGGATAATAAATTTTATCCCTTTATTAAAGTTACTGTCTGGGAAGAGTTTCCGCGCATTCTTTTCTGCCGCTCGGTTGAAAAAGACGGTGCCCGGTATTTTGGACCCTATACCTCAGCCAACAGCGTGCGGCGTTACATCGAACTGGTACAGCGGCTTTTTAAAATACGTACCTGTCCGGTCATGCCCAAAAAGGCCTGTCTCAATTATCATATCGGGCGTTGTTCAGCACCCTGCATCCAGGCAATAGACCAGGTGGAGTACCGCGCCCACCTGGAACAGGCTCTCAGTCTGCTGGAAGGGGATTTCGAAGGCTTACGCTCCCGGCTGGAACAGAATATGCGGCAGGCTGCAGCGGAGTTGTTATTCGAAAAAGCCCAGACCATCAAGGAAACCCTGGACGCGGTGGCCTATTTTGAGAATAGTCAGAATGTCTATTTAAGCGACCGTCTTAATGCTGACTTTATTGGCATGGCTCAGGACCTGGGGCGGATTTTATTTGTGGTGTCTGTACTTAGGGGTGGTAAAATGGTGGGAAAGCGCAGTTATTCCGCCTCCATCCAGGTAGAGGAAGAATTGAGTGAGGTCATGGAACGTTTTATTCTGGAATACCTGCCCGGTACAGATCTCAAGCAGGAACTGATAGTGGTGGGAGGCGAGTACAAGGGAAAGGTGCAGACATTGAACCGGTACCTAAAAGAAGAACTTAAAATCACCTGCCGTGTATCTTTGGCTAAAGATAAAGACCATCTCAGCCTGTGCCGTATGGCTGCGGAAAATGCCCGGCTGCATCTCCAGCAAATGATCTCTCGGGTGGACAGTTCTGAGGGCTTGAAAGAATTGGCTCAAGCTCTGGGAATGAAAAACATCCCCATGCGTATTGAAGGTTTTGATATAGCTAATATTCTGGGACAGCAGGCTGTAGCCAGTCTGGTCAGTTTCTGGGGTGGAGAGCCTGACAAAAAGAATTACCGCAGTCTGAAGATCCGGTCCAAGGACAGCCCCGACGACTTTGCCATGATCCATGAAGCGGTGTATCGGCGCTACCGCCGTCTCAGGGACGAGGAGCAGACCTTCCCGGACCTGATTCTGATCGATGGGGGTAAAGGACAATTGGGTGCCGCTCTACAGGCCCTGGAAGAACTGGGTCTGGATCTCCCACTGGCATCACTGGCCAAAAAGAACGAAGAGATATATCTGCCGGGGGAATCTAAACCGGTTATTCTGCCTCTCAACTCTCCTGCCCTGCACGTGCTGCAGAGAGTCAGGGATGAGACTCACCGTTTTGCCAATACATTTTTCAGGAAACTGAAAGCAAAAGATAATCTGGCCAGTATCCTGGATGGAATACCGGGTATAGGCCAAAAAAGAAAGAAATTAATACTGGATAAATTTCTAGCATATGATATAATAAAAAAACTGACAAAACAAGAGCTGGAAAATGCGGGAATTCCTCCTGCGGTTTCCGCCACTGTCCTGGAACGCCTTCAAAGATTAAAGGATAACGGGAAGAAATGAGGTAATCGATGAATGTCCTTATTTATACAGAATCCTATTACGTAAGAAAAACCTTTGTCAACGCTTTAATTCCAAACGGTATCTCCTTGTATCATGTGGAAAACCTGGACAATCTGGGGGAAGCTATCATCAGCAATGATATTGATATTGTGGTTTTTGATGTCATACAGGAAAATTACCGTAATGTCTTTGTGCCTATGGGTCAGATCAAAAATGGTACTATGTTGGGTGAGAAAAAAGTAGGGGTCATACTGCTCATTGGTAGCGTGGATAAAACAGCCATCACCCAGGCCCTTCAGCTGGGTGCAATCGGATTCATTAAGAGCAATGCCCGTGAAGAAGCGATTTCTCAGTATGTCACCGAAATCTATTCCAAGACAAAAGGGGTGACTCCGGAGAGAAAATTCCGGCGTGTTACACTCAATGTGGAAGATCCCGGTCAACGAGTCAGTATTAAATTTCGCAGTCAGAAAAACATGCAGCTGCTCATGGGAGTGATAAAGGATATCAGTGCCGGTGGGGTGGCCGTAGAGTTGGTAGGTACTTTTGACCCTGAAGCTTTGGAAACCAATATGGAGATAAAGGGGATGCAGTTCATCCTGGATACCAAAGATGTTTTGGCTGACGGTGTGATAGTAGTTTATCAAAAACGTTTTTGTGCTATCCGGTTTACCCATATGTCTCAGGGTGACCGTGATGTCCTTTCACAGTTCATTTTCGAAAGGATGTAAATATGCCAAAGCCGGCAATTGATTTTCCCCGTCGTCTCCAGCACATAGAACCAACCTATATCAGTACCCTCATCTACCTGGCTATCCAGGAAGATATCAATCAAAAAGAAGATATCACTTCCAGTGCTGTGTTTCGTGATTTGCAGGGGGCTACTACCCAGGCCCGCATTCTAGCCAAGGAAAAGGGAGTGATTTGCGGAGTCAATATTGTAAAGCAGGTTTTTGAGACAGTTGCCGGTGAAGCTCCGGTAAGTATCGATATTTATTACCAGGATGGCGATCAGGTGGAGAAGGGCGATGTCATCATTCGGCTTTCCGCGACACCCGGTATCATTACCCTGGGTGAACGTATCGGTTTGAATTTTATGGGCCTGATGTCGGGTATTTCCACCCGGACCTGGGAACTGGTCCAGTATCTCAAAGGTACGCCCACCCGCTTGTTGGATACCCGTAAGACTATACCCGGCTACCGTCAGATTTCCAAATACGCGGTGGCCAAAGGCGGAGGTTATAATCATCGTCTCAGCCTGGATGATATGGTCCTGATAAAGGAAAATCATATAAAAGCAGTCTCCAGTCTCAGCCTGGCTGTCTCGCAGGCGCGTGTCAACAATCCGGATCAGGTCATAGAAGTAGAGGTGGAGACCCTGGAACAGGTGCGTGAGGCCCTGGGTACCAGCGCAGATATCGTCATGCTGGATAATATGGATAACGATATGGTACGTCAGGCTGTCGAAATAGCCGGTCAGCATAAATACCTGGAAGTTTCGGGCAATGTTAATGGAGAAAGGCTGCGCAGCCTGGGAGAAATTGGGGTAGATTTTGTGTCGATGGGAGCATTAACCCATACCATCCGGCCTCTGGATATTTCTCTGCTGATGGATTAATTTTAAATTAAAATCGCTTTTTAATGAATGATAATGGTTGCTGGACTTTAAATACTATGTGGATCTCTTCAAAAAGTCATACACCATCCGACCCAGGCCGCTTTCATCCTGCTGAGCTGTCATCTTAGCATATTCAGAATAGAGCATGTCCTCAAACACTTCCCGGTGCTGACCACCGTCTAAAAATCCATCTTTTTCTACAGTTTTACGCATGGATTTATAGACTTCATTGATAAACAGACTGGCAAATTCCTTGGAGACCTGACGCAGTTCCTGATCTTTCATTTTTTTCATATCATGACCGGATAATGATTCCGCTTTTTGCAGGCGCATCTGATTCTGGTGGTCAAAAGTGATGTCATTGGATATCTGCATGCCTACCTCCCCTTGGATATAATACAAATATCGGAATTTCAGCGAAATGCCTGAGAGTTACTTTTACTGATCCTGAGCCAGGGGTAAAGTCAAGGTAACTTTGGTATATTTTCCAAAGTTACTTTCCAGGCTGATTTCCCCTGCCATTCTGTCCATCATCTCATGGCAGATATAGAGACCCAGACCGGCTCCCTGTTTCCCTTCTTTGGTGGTATAAAAGGGGTCAAAAACAAAACGCACGTTATCTGAGGGTATACCTCTACCTGAATCTTCCACCTGGATTTGGAGATGATTCTTTTCCAATATAGACACTCGGAGGAAAATATCTCCCTCTGTTTCTATTGCATCAATAGAATTATTGAAAAGATTTTGTATTACGTGTTCTAAACTGAATTCATCAGCCAGAACTTTTTCGTTATTGACTTCCAGTTCCACATGTAGCTGTATTTTTTTTCCGCTTCGATTGAGGATACTATCCAGAGAAGCCAGACTGGATTCAAAGAAAGCTTTTACCGGAATGGCTTTGATTTCTATATTCTCCTGTTTGATGAAAATATGCATCCGGTTGGTAATATCCATACCTCTTTTTATGGTTCCCAGAATAGTCCCAACGTCTTCACTGGCTTGTACCTGGTCCTTCAAGCTTACCTGAAGAAGTTCGGCATAGCCTTTGATAATGGCAAAGACATTATTAAATTCGTGAGCAATCCCCCTAACCAGGTTTCGCAGGGTGTTCATTTTCTGATCTTTTATCAGTAGGTCAGTGAGCTTTTTTCTTTGCCGGGTGGCTTCCACCTGAGCAGTAATATCCAGAACATGACAGATAGCCGCATCCTCTTCATGATAAATGATATGAGAGATATAAATAGAATACCACTGATCCTGTCCGTCGGGACGTACCGATCGGAAGCTGGCCATGCCCGAAGCAGAATTATTTCGCAGCGCATCCTGTAATTTTTGTTTAAAATACTTTTGATCAGTATTTTCCCAGGCCAGATTTTCCGGCTGTAAGGTTTTAACTGTGACACTGTTATACCCAGTCAGAGCCAGGAATTTCTGGTTACAGTAGATGATGCTGCTGTCCTGATAGATAAAGATACCGGTTAAACTGTTTTCCACCAGAGCTTTATACGTCATCTCAGAATTAGTAAGGCGGGCATGGAGATACGCCTCTTCCAGAAACTGTGTTACTACATAACTGACTATACTGAGTTGAGACTGGTATCCGGCAGAGTCGGACACAGATTCAAAAACCAGGGCCATAAAACCATAGTTTTTATCAGGTTTAGTGAAGCGGAAGACCCACAGTTCTTCCTGCTCCATCGCTGACACTTGAAAAAGTTCTCGACTTTCATGTATAAACTCTTCTGTCTGTTCCTGGAATCGTGTTGGCAGCATACCATACTGTTCCCTGCCCTGGAAGGTATCACATTCCAAATATAGCTCCTGAGGTGACAGGTGACTCCGGATGAGCTGAAAAAGAAGTTTAAGGCGCATCTGCCAGGAAGAATCTGTGATCAATACCTGCAGTATGTTATTATAGAAAACACTGTCGGCCAATTCCCGGTGGACACGGTCCAGATTTTCCACTACCAGCATGGTATACAGTTTGGACTTATCTTCAAAGGAACTGGGTTGTAGGGCGCACTGTATAGTACTGCCATCCTGTTTTTTCAGTAAAAGATGGTGTATTTTTTTGCGGTTCCATTCCGGCATAGGCTGCATCAGGAAATCACTAAAGGAAATTTTAGACAGAATTGTGTCATTGTATTCAAATAAATCTTTAAAGGAGGGGTTGACGCGTACAATCCTGTCTTGTTGCAGAATAATAATGGGGTTACTGGCAGTTTCGAATACCTTATTGTTAAAATCCACCAGGTCCTGAATTTGTATCTGCTTACGGTAACTGCGCAGAATAAATCCTGCCAATAAAAGGATGGTAAATAATCCAAATACCAGCAGGGCTAAACTGGCATTCAAAGGTAAGTGGCCTATCATATAATTAGAGATATGTCCTATACCCCTCTGTATCACAGAAGAGATTATGGATATCAGGAATCGTGTCCAATGATATATACCCATAAAATACATCAAGGAGGTGACACTTAAGAATACTGTGTATAATAGAAGCATAAGATTGATTTGAATTTTTCTGAGACTGGGAAACCATTGGGAATTATTAAAGATAAGATAGGCGACCCCTAGGAAATGCAGGGTAAATAACAGATGTTTACCAGGAATATTCACCAGAATAGAATGAGTGTCAAACCGGTAAGTTTCCAGAGTGACCGCCAAAAATAAGGATATAGTGGACAAAATAAACACCATTAAATCCGGGCTTTTAACCTTTATATTATACAATTTGACGTTAGTCAGAAAATACAGCAGGGCCATCACCCCGCCCTGGAATAAAAATAAATACCAGGCTGGCAGTCCCACTATAAAAAGCTTGATAATGGTGGGAATGGTCAATAAAATGGAGAATAGAATGGCCTGGCGGGAATTCAGAGTCCTGAGAAGATAGGCAAAATACAGCATACTCAAATAGGACAGCCAGGCTAAAACCAGGCTGAAATAAAAAGTGAATGTTGAGCTTTGAAAATTGTGTATATAGACCACAGCATAACTAATTATCATAAGCGAATAACTGACGATATACCAGACTATATTTTTTTTATTATAAAGGTAAATTGACAGAAAAATGAGCAGAATTACCAGGGCGGCGCCAGTCATTATTGCAAAGTAATAAAATAAATTGTCAAAATAAAACAATATATTCATATTCCATCCTGCTCATATTGTATCTGGATTTTGGGTAATGTCAATTTGCAATCCGGTTAGTCCTTGACAGTTCGGGCCCTTTCCGTTAACATAATTCCAGTAAAATGACAGGATTCTAAATGGACAGACAGGATATCCTGGGCTACCTGGCCCTCACCGACCCCGCCGCTATCCGTGCTCTCTACCGGCAGGCTTATGATTGCAAGCTGCGCGAAGTAGGCAACAAGGTCTACTACCGCGGCATCGTGGAATTTTCCAATATCTGCGCCAAAGACTGCTACTACTGCGGTATACGCGCCTCCAATGACAAAGTCCGCCGCTATCTCATGGATGAAGACGGGATCGTGGAGAGCGGACTGTGGGCCTGGGAGCAGGGCTACGGCAGCGTGGTACTGCAGAGCGGCGAGCGTATGGATGCCACCTACATCGATATGGTGGAGCGGGTCCTACAGCGGCTCAAGTCCGACAGCCGCGGCGAGCTGGGTATCACCCTCAGTCTGGGAGAGCAGACCCCCGACACTTACCGGCGCTGGTACCAGGCCGGAGCGCACCGCTATCTCCTGCGCATCGAGACCAGCGACCCTGTCTATTATGCCCGGCTGCATCCCTCCGATCACAGCTATACTGAACGCCTCCAGTCCCTGCGTGACCTCAAAGCCATCGGTTACCAGGTGGGCTCGGGAGTTATGATAGGCCTGCCCGGCCAGACCCTGGAGCAGCTGGCTGATGACGTGGTGTTCTTCCGGGAAATGGACCTGGACATGATCGGTATGGGCCCCTATATCCCTCATCCCGACACTCCCCTGGCGACCAGTTCCGGGGAGCTCAAGAGCGAAGCGGAACGCATGGAGCTGGCCCTCAAGATGATCGCCGTGACCCGGCTGTACCTTAGGGACGTCAATATCGCCGCCACCACAGCCCTGCAGGCCCTGGACCCCAACGGCCGGGAAAAAGGAGTGGAAGCAGGCGCCAATATCATCATGCCCAATATCACCCCGGTGGAATACCGGGAAGACTACAAACTCTACGATAATAAACCCTGTACAGACGAGAACGCCGCCCAGTGCGTGAGCTGTCTGGACGCCCGGGTCCGTATGGTAGGGGAGAGTGTGGGATATGGAGAGTGGGGGGACTCACCGCATGCCCGGAAAGTTAATAACTGAGATAGATAGAGCTCAGCCTTTGATTCTATTATTGACACCAATCTTAAATAAAATAAATCACTAATAAATTATCCTTGACCACTATGGGGGAGCTCATTACAATTACACATATTATTGGTAATTGAGGGTATTCCTATGATTGAAAAGATCGTCTTTTTCTATCTATCCATACTCCCTGGGGGTCAACCTGGTATGGTTTCTTCAGGACAAGTGCAATATTTCGTTGTTGGAGGCAATATATGTCTTCATTAAGGGAAAAATTATCAGGTCAATTCAGCTGGCAGCAATTATCCATTGATTTGGGACTTTTAGTGGGATTCCTGGTGGTGCGCTTTTTATTCGGATTGATCTTTCCTCAGGGATTGGTGCCCCGGCCGGTGTTATTTATTTTATTGACCTGTCTTTCACTGACTTTGATGGGAGGTTTTGCCGGCAGTCTTTTGCAGGACTATCTGGATGGTCTGGATCTGGAAAAAAAGTCCGGCAGGATATTGTCCTATTTATTCATGGCAGTGTTCGCGCTATATGGCATTGCCATTATTGTGGTGCATCCTGTACTTCTCTTCTCCCCTATCGCTCAATCTCTGGGGGGATTTATTTCGGACAAGGGTGAAATTTCATTTTTTACCATTTTTTCCATGGCGGCCCCTTTTGGCTTTGTAGGACTGGGTTTTGCCCTTAAAAATGGTCTTAATATTCCCTCAGTCAAACCTTTTATCCGCCTGGTCCGTTTTATTGCGGGATTGCTGTATGTGGCGACTCTGCCTCTCTGGATGAATAGCCTGCGTCAGATAGCAAGAGGCCCTTACCAGATTCAGATATTTATGGCAATTTTGATAGCCGGAGCCCTTATAGTAGTAGGGATACTCCCCATGCTGTTGAAAAGACTGATATTATTCTACAAAAATAAACCGGAATTCAGAGCCAGGCTCCAGACACAGAAGTGGCTGCCCTTTGTTCTCATCACTCTGGTTTCTTTTGTGCTATATCTTTGGAATGATAGTATGATGCACACAGTGATCCGCAACATCCTGGCTGACCGTCAGGTGCTGAACTTTTCTGATTTTATCTTACTTCTTCTCATCGGCCCCATTCCACTTCGCCTGTTGGTGGCTCTTCAGCCCTCCCGAAAAATCCTGGGAAAACTGCTGTCTCTGGTTATTCTGATCCTGTTGATTTGGCAGATGTATCACCAATTTTTAAGTCTGGTCCCTTGAGCTTAGTCACTGAGGATAGGACTTTTCCGATTAAAGAAAATTTAAGTACCCCAGTCTCCCCGGTGACTCTGTGGTGAATTCTAATGGAAAAGATATAAAGAGCAGACTAGTCTATCAAAATTAATAAAAACTCAATACCGTATGACCCTTTGTGCCTTTGTGAGAAGCCCTGAACTAAATTTACTAAAGTTATAAAAATCTCCTTGACAAAGTATATACGTAAGTATATACTACAATCAGGAGGTAAATCTATGCTGAGTTCCAAAGTTTTTACAAGCGGTAACAGCCAGGCTGTGAGACTCCCTAAAGAGTATCAGTTGGATGAAAAAGAAATGTACATCCAGAAAGTCGGGGATACCCTGATCCTTTTTCCCAAAAAAAATCCCTGGCATACTTTTGAAAAAAGCCTTAACGAATTCTCAGATGATTTTATGACCGAAGGGCGACTCCAGCCGGAGACACCGAAGAGAGATGGATTATAATGTATCTGCTGGACACCAATATCTGTATCTACATCATCAATAACAAACCGCAGCAGGTAGTCAATCATATTAAAAAACTGAAGCCCAATCAGGTCAAGCTGTCTTCCATTTCCCTGGGTGAGCTGGAATATGGTGTATCAAAAAGCCGACACCGGGAAAAAAACCGGAACGCCCTGGTGGATTTTGTGTCAGGATTTGACATCCTGGATTTTAATGACCTGGACGCGGAACTCTACGGTATGATCCGCGCGGATCTGGAACAGCGGGGACAGATCATCGGCCCCTATGACCTGCAGATCGCCGCCCAGGCCCTGTCTCGCGACCTGATCTTGGTCACCAATAACACCGCTGAATTTTCCCGGATTCTCGGTTTGAAACTGGAAAATTGGGCGGAATGATTGATCATAACACTGTAGAAAAACCATAATCCTTCCACTTACAAAAAATGTACCGAAATGAAAAATCACCAAGTGTATGACTGACTAGCTCCCCCGTCGTCTGATGCCCGGCCCTTCCCGAGGTATATTCTACCCCAACCTGTACCCCCTGAGGGACGTTATACCCTAGCCTGCACTCACCTGCAGCGCAGCGAAAGGCATTGTCCCGATTCGACCATTATCCTGTTCGGATAACCCGGCATCACTCGACGGGCGTCTTTTTCTTTGCCAGGCGATTATATGATAAATCAACAAGAAAAGAGTTCAATAGATGGTATAATCTAT
>CAYRWR010000049.1:0-25519 GCA_964428015.1 uncultured Brevinematales bacterium
ACAGACTATAAGCATCCGCCGGGGGTGCCACTGTAAGTGCTCCCATATATTCCAGTCCTGCCCATATACCCCAACCAGGAGTGGGCTCTCCATTAAAAAATTGCTGAGCCAGATAGTATTTGAAACGTAGACCCAGTCCCAGCGTATCATATTCCAACAGGGGAGTATCAAATCGGAAAACATTTCTCCAGTAGATTTGTAATAACAATTCCACACTGACTCTTTCCAGAAAGCGGAATTCACCACAAAAACCTATCTGGATTAGATTGATCTTGCCAAAAGTGATTCCTAATGAAGCCCGGCTCTCTCCTTCTGCATGATAGAGTTCACTCAGGTAGCGGTCAGGATTAAAGCTGGTGTGTCCTGGGATTACGGTAATGAAAAGAATAAATAAAATAAAAAAATAGAATTTAGACATAAGAACCCCCTGCAAAATATTAGCATGCGGGTAAATGCGAGTCAATTCATAGATTAATTGTCTGATAAATTACTTAGTGAAATACTGCATATTGGTCAGAAAATCTGCCAAAGATTCGGCTTTGCGCATGGCCGTGGACAGTTTGCGGATGATTTCATCATTGCCCATATCCGCTAACACCCGGCGCAGCATCCGGATTTTTTCCAGATCATCTTCCGGCATAAGCAGATCTTCTCTGCGTGTCCCGGACAGTTTGATATCAATAGCCGGGAATATCCGTATATTTGAAAGATTGCGATCCAGGTGGATTTCCATATTGCCTGTACCTTTGAACTCTTCATAGATGACTTCATCCATTTTTGAACCGGTATCAACCAGAGCTGTGGCCAGGATAGTCAGAGAGCCGCCTTCCTCAATGTTACGGGCAGCTCCGAAGAATTTCTTGGGCTTGTGCAAAGCACCGCTATCGATACCTCCGGAGAGGACCTTACCGGTAGACGGTTCCGTCTGGTTAAAAGCACGGGCCAGACGGGTAATGGAATCCAATAAAATCACCACATCGTAACCCATTTCTGTCAAACGACGGGCTTTTTCGATGACCATATTGGCTACAGTGACATGTTTATGAGCCGGTTCATCAAAAGTGGAAGACACCACTTCCGCGTTCACTCCGCGCATCATATCCGTCACTTCTTCCGGGCGTTCATCCACCAGAAAAATGATCAGTTTAATTTCAGGATGATTATGGGTAATTGAATTGGCTATCTTTTTTAAGAGTACAGTCTTACCGGCTTTGGGAGGGGAAACGATCAGACCTCTCTGTCCCTTGCCGATGGGAGTGAACAAATCCATGAGACGCATAGCGACTTCTTCTTTGCCGCGGTCCAGAGTTATTCTCTCATCAGGGAAAAGCGGGGTGAGGTTATCAAATAATGTGCGCTTTTTAGCTACTTCGGGGGATTTTTCATTGATTTTTTCTATGCGTAGAATGGCAAAAAACTTTTCTTCTTCAGTTTTCTTAGGAGGACGTATCTGACCTTCAATTGTATCTCCGGAACGGAGACGGAAAAGGGATATCTGTGAAGGAGAGACATAGATATCGTCAGAAGAGGGAAGGTAATTATAACGGGGAGACCTCAGAAAACCGAATCCTCCTTCAATGACCTGGAGCACTCCGCCGCCCCAGATGACCCCTTCATTATCGGAGTGTTTACGCAGGATACTATATACCAGCTCCTGGGTGTGCATGGATTCAAAATTCTCCAGTCCCAGATGTTCAGCCAGCAGAGAAAGTTCAGTAATGGATAACTGTTTCAGAACATTGATAAAGAGCTTGCCGTCTTCATGGAAAACTTGTGATAAAATGACTTCAGGATCGTTGGAATGTACAAAATGGTTAAATAAACCTTCTGTGGTACCTTCCTGAAAAGTACTTTCTGAATTGGAAGTGTTTGCTTCAGTATCCTGACGTTTTCTCCCTTTTTTTCGGGGAGAATCTTCTGTATCGGTAGTCAGGGGCAGCATACCGTCGTTATTTAGTTCCTGCTCTGTACTGTCAGCTGTATCAGTGACGGCTGAGTCATTTTTTAATTTAATCTTCCTGGGCATTCAGGGCTCCTTAGCTTGCTATCCGTAGGATTTAGGTTTAAAAAAATACTCGGGTGAGTAATCTTACTGTTTTTATTTTAGACTTATTCAGAATTCTTCTTGAAATTCAAATACCGAAAAGCAAAATAAGAAGGGTATCCTTCGATCTTTGCCTTGAGGGACTGATATCTTGCCCCTTTTTCTTTAGGATTAACCTTGATGTATAATGTTACATTGGTTTCAGATTTAATGTCAAGTTTTTTTATGTAGGTTTTACCTCCACCTTCCAGAGTCAGACTTTTTCCCTGAAGTTCAGCCAATTTGTCTGGCCTGAATGATATAGTTACAGGTACATTTACAGTGGTCTGATTTTTACTGTAATTGATGTCCTGACGGTTAAAATCTACTTTAAAGGGAGTTTCACCTTTAAGATAACGTAATTGACCGGAACTAGCCAGCCCCGCGTATAACCATTCCAGATAGCTATATTGGGATCTTCGTTTGGAAAAGAAGGCTCTATGTATGTCATGAATAAACACCCCGCGAGCCAGATACTCCGCGTATGTTTCCCCCTGATTCAGACGGTATGTATATTCTTCCACTGGATTACGTCCCCCCAGGGATTTATTTACTACAGCATCGATCTGATTACCGGGAATATAATTGACTCTTTCCTGCTTCAGATAGGTTGTCCACTGATTTTTCATGGTAGTAAACATCTGAGGGCTGGCTTCGTATAACATGACAAAATCAGCCAATACTCCAGCGTCCTGAAATAAAATAGGATCCTGGCCATGGTCAGTACCGTGGTCCCAGCCCAGTGTAAATACCCATACAGGTTTGGTCAATTTTCCTTCCTGAATGACCCGGTAGATTAATTCCGCGGATTTATGTGCCTTCCAAAGCCACCATTTCTGCTGATTAGTGGATTTTTTGAGTATTCCAGCCATCCATATCACTTTCTGATTGAGGGTGTAGCTGGACCAGTACTGGGGCAGAGTGATATTCATATCTCTGGCAAATTCATCCGCGTTTTCATACCCCACTTTTTCACCAAACCGGATAAAATCAAAACCAATCATGTCTACATAGGGCAGGTTATTTAACTGTTGAGCCAGAGACACTATATCGTTAAAT
This sequence comes from uncultured Brevinematales bacterium, assembly GCA_964428015.1. Taxonomy (GTDB): domain Bacteria; phylum Spirochaetota; class Brevinematia; order Brevinematales; family CAYRWR01; genus CAYRWR01. The sequence goes on from CAYRWR010000049.1 coordinate 3,143, forward strand.
CTCTTAGGGTCGGTAAAAGAAGTAAATTTTGAAGTCTGCGCTACGGCAGTACCATTACTACTGAAGCCCACGCCCAGGGCAGAGTTGTAGCCGGCCTTTTTCCAGCCCTGCTCTGGGGTATAAAAACACATGATATAGGCACCAAACAATCTACCGCTGTCATGGATCTCTTTTCCAATCTTTTGTACATTCTTTAAGTGGACCGGAGACCAGGGCTTTGAAATAGAAACATTGTCATAACCGGAGGTCTGACCTGCCAGAGTCAAAAAGCCGTCGATTTCACCATAGTCCATCCATTGTTTGATACCCTGATTAAAGGCTACAGGTTCCAATTGGGGGCTTCGGATGGTTTTATCAAAGATCGGGAATTCCAGATTGAGTACGGAAAAGCTGCGGTTAAATTTGACAGGTTCTCTCTTAATGTAGGCAAAGAATGTCCGGGCCACAGCTACTCCGTCAATCCAAAGTACTGCATTGTATTTTCCCACCGGTGTATTCCAGTCGTAGAACCATGAAGCCACATAGTCACTGCCATACTTCACCAAATTCAATGTCCTGGGGCCTAAATAAGAGGGTAGTGTGGTTTCACCCTGCTGTACCGTGACTATACATCTCTGGGGATTGATACCTCTGACTATAAAACGGGCTATCTCAAAACGGTAGTAGGCAATTTTCTCCGAGTAAAAGGCGATTTTCTTGGTTTCATTACTGTTGATCTTTAAAACCAGGTAGTTTGTGTCAGTATTTAAAATATTTTTATTCAGATAGTGCGATTCCTTCCAGTCAAATACCGGCACTGAGTCTTTTGATTCCGGAATAGAGATAGTTAGATTGGTCGGTTTAACAGATTGCGGAGTCTTTATGATTGGGGAATTGGAAAAACTTTTATCAAAAAAAATAAAGGCCGTAAATACCAGCACCAGTATAGACAAATTGATTAAGATAGGTTTCAAAAATTTACTGGACATACTTCCTCCGGATTTGACAGCGCAACCGCCAATAGTACTTTTCAGATTATCGGAAGAAAAATGGAGGGATGTAGTAAATATCCGGTATATCAGGGCTTAGTTTTAAGATTCCTGCTGATTAACTTCTTATATTCTTGCAGTTTCTGGAAGGAAATTTTTTCTTCACGGGGTCGGTTTTCATCCATAGGAATAGCCAGAGCTTTGGTGAGGACATTCTGGGCTTCTTCCCACTGTTTTAGCTGGGTCAGCATAAAAACATTTAATTGATACACAACTCTGTAATCATGACAATATTTATAGGCCTGTTCAAAATCAGCATAGGCTTTAGTGCGGTCGCCCACGGAAATGGGTTTACCCGGGGCCAATCCGTAAACCTGAGCTCGAATTGCCCAGGGAATACCTTCGTAAAATGCAGGATCAAGGTTGATGACCTTTGTCATATAACGCGCGACATCATCAGCCATGAACAGACTCTGCAGCACCCCATTGGACTCTGCCCACATTGCCGAAGCTACTCCCATCAGGAAATAACCTTCCACTCCATCAGGATTTATGTTGATAGCATACTGAGCGTAATTCCTGGCCAGATTGAAATAGTATTTTCTGGTTTTTTTATCAGTAAGATAAAAATCCCCATAAAAATATAAGACTCCGGCATATTGCCAGTTAAAGTCATAGGACTGAGGGTTGCTTTCCACATTGGTTTTTGCTTCAGCGATTAATTCCAGTAAAGAAGATTTACTGTTCCGTTTATGGATCAATTCTGAATCAGTAAAGAGCTGGAGTCCTTCACCAAAATTGAGACTGACCACAAAAAACAGGAACACAAAAGACATTAAGGTGATTCTTGTACGCATAGAAGCCTCCAGGGATTTTTATTAATCCTCTTCTATATTATGTACATAGTTTCTGGATAATTCAAGCAATTTATCTTTATTATTATATTCAGGCTGATCCAATACTATTTCCAGTAAGTAATTCAGTATTCTCCCTATAATAGGGCCCGGACGTAATTTTAATTCCTCTATTAAGATGGTACCATCTATATCCAGATCAGTTACTTTCAGGGCGGAATCCTGTTCCATGATATTGCCTATACGTTCCCTGAAAACTTTGAGGATCTCTGCTTCACCGTCGCGCAGACCACTGCCTTTTCTGTCCGCTCTTCTGAGTAAAAATAAGTCCTGTAAAATGTCCATATCGCCATCTATTTTCCGCAAAAAACGGCGTATTGCTCCATCAGTCCAGTCTTCCGTATAATAAAACATATGCATCTTAACCAGCAATTTAATATAATTTATATCATGATTACTGAATTTTAATCTATGCATGATTTTATAGACCATCTTTTCACCAATTACTTCATGATTATAGAAAACATTACCATTGCCAACCTTTAAGGCATATTCCTTGGCTCTGGCCTTGCCGATATCATGAAACAGTGCCGCGAAGCGTATTAAGGGCAGATGAGACGGAGCTGCATCACAGGCGTATAAGTTATGATAGTAGATATCATATTTATGAAATTCATTCTGGGGGATGTTGTAACCTTCCAATAATTCCGGTATGAACAGTGGCAGGATGCCTGATTTACGCATATATTCCAATCCCACACTGGGCAGAGGCGCGGCCATTAGTTTAAATAATTCATCATGCACTCTTTCCATAGAAACATTTTTAACGATATCTAATGTTTGAGCGATAGCCTCAAAAGTCTGTGTTTCTATTTCAAATTGCAGAACCGCGGCAAAACGGCAAGCTCTAATAGGTCGCAGCCCATCTTCCTGGAAACGGGATATAGGATCACCTACTGTCCTGATGATCTTTTTTTTCAGATCTTCAAAGCCATTAAAAGGATCCAATAAACTTTCATTAACCAGATCATAAGCCATGGCATTGATCGTAAAATCTCTGCGTGATAAATCCTCAATGATAGAGCTGGAAAAAACCACCGAATCAGGCCTTCTGCCGTCGCTATAATCACCATCAATCCTATAGGTGGTGATCTCATAATGGATATCCTGAATGATAACGGTGATAGTACCGTGTTTGATTCCAGTAGGTACAGTTGCGTATCCTTTTTGTTTGAAAAGCTTCTGTACAGAAACAGGATCGGCATTAGTGGCAAAATCAAAATCTTTTACATGATCAGTCTGGTCAGGTTTGAGGATGAGGTCACGTATAGCTCCACCAACCAGGTAGGCATCGAATCCATTTTCCTGTAGTATTCGGGTTATCAGCATGAGTTGTTCAGGTACTTTAGTAGGAAAAAGCTTCAGTGAAATAGTGGATGAGGGGGTATTTATTTTCTTCATAAGTCACATATTTTAGCTTATTTTTAAAGTTCTGGCTATTATTGCTTTTTTCTTAATTTTCCAGGGAGGTTTCTACCAGGGCATGAATTAATTTATCATTAATAAGCGAATTGATATAAGCTGAAGTGGCCGGTGAAATATGTACAAATTCCACTGCAAATCCCAGGGGAGTTTTCTGATTCATCTCACGATTAATTCTTCTTAATATACCTTCCACCAGGAATTTAAAGTCTGTGAATGCGATCTCCATCATAATCTTTTCTTTAGTTAAGAGATCCAGGTTAGGGGTCTTGATATAGGCACCCAGAATAGATAAAGAGATTACCTGACCAGTTTCGGCCAGATCCGGCTTGTCAGCATTATAGAAAGTGGCTCTCAAAGGCCACGTGATTCTATTGGCTCTTCTACGATTAGGTGTAGTACGTGCCAGAATTTTTGAGAGATCCATACCGGGACCCAGTACTATGACATTGGGCTGCTGCAGAAAATCATTTTTCACCATTTCATAATTTTGCTGCGGAACCAGGATAATGGGCAGAAGATTATTGATTTCCTGAATAATCCGAATTGTCCCCTGATATTCATTGCCTTGTCCCTTGAAATGAAAAACGAGGTGACTAACATCGGGATTGTCCACCATAAATAATACGGAATCTCTCAGATTGGAAGCATAGTGGATGTGGTAGTCTGCGTTCACAGTCTGCATCATAGTGTCATTGCTGTTATTAAAATTCAGACAGATTATTTTCTCCACTTTTCATCCTCCAACTTCATTACCAGATTATAGCATCAACCCCTACAGCCTGTAAAGCAATCAGTTTATTTTTGATTTAAGGAGTTTATCCACGAAACGTTCTTTATACTTTACCAGAACTTCTTCCGCTTTTTTGTATTTCCCCTCAGACATATATAATACGGAGAGTCTGGCAGGAATTTCAAACTGTGCAAAGGGATCTTTACAGGTCTTTTTTTTCATAATTTTATCATATTCAGCTTTTACTTTTACGAGTTCTCCCGCATCTTCTACGATCTCATCAAAACTGCGGGGTTGGATTAGATCCGGGTTTTCTCTACGGAGCAGATCCATATAAATATGGAACTCTTCCTTGGATTTTTCCACATTACCCAGGTTTAAATAGATATAACTGAGAATCTCATGCACTTTGGGATTATCCCAATTGTTTTCGGAAAGCTTGATAAATATATCCAGAGCAGACTCAAAATCCTGTTGATTATATAATTCTGCTCCCTGATAGGTAAGTGTTTCATATTGTTGTAAAGAAAGGTTTTTTCCCATTTGCATCCTCCGACATGTCATATCTACTTATCGGAAAAACAGTCAAAAGGATAAGACTGAAAAAAAGATCATTTAGAGACAGGTGAGTTCTTTAACAAAGGAAAACCTAAGGATTCACGCTTATTATAGTAAGCCTGAGCTACCGCGGCGGCCATTTTTCTGACTCTCAGGATATAGCTTTCTCTTTGTGTGACTGAGATAGCCCCTCTGGCGTCCAGGACATTGAAAACATGGGAACACTTCATGGTCAGATCATAGGCAGGAAGGACGGAATCCTTCTCTATAGCCCGAAAACATTCTTTTTCAAAACAATCGAACAGATTTTGATGGAGCTCGATATCAGCGACTTCAAAATTGTAACGTGAAAAATCTACTTCCAGTTCACGATGGAGGTCTCCATAGGTAAAATTTTCATTCCATTGGATATCAAAGACACTATCCACATTTTGGAGATACATGGCAATCCTTTCTGTGCCGTAGGTGATTTCAGCAGGAATGGAAGTTAAATTCAAACCGCCTACCTGTTGGAAATAAGTGAATTGGGTAATCTCCATTCCATTCAGCCAGACTTCCCAGCCCAGTCCCCAGGCACCCAGAGTAGGGGATTCCCAGTCATCATGCACGAAACGTATATCGTGCTCTTCTATCTTGAGTCCCAGATAACGTAAAGAATCCAGATAGAGATCCTGAATGTTTTGCGGAGAAGGTTTCATGATGACCTGGAACTGGAAATAATAGCCCAAACGGTTGGGGTTTTCTCCATAGCGGCCGTCCTTGGGACGCCGGGAGGGTTCGACATAGGCTACATTCCAGGGTTCAGGCCCTATGGACCGCAGAAAAGTGTCAGGATTAAAGGTACCAGCTCCTTTTTCCAGGTCGTAAGGTTCACGTATAAGGCAACCCTGGGCAGCCCAGAATTCTTTGAGTTTATGGATGACGTCCTGGTAGGTTAGCATGCTTTTCTCCCTGGAGGCGATATACTATTATACTTTGGGGATGAAGTTTGAGCAAGTTGCAGACTTTTCTTGCTTTTTCATACTGTCAGAATTATATTACTATATATATAGTAGGAAATTTAAAGGGGGCAGCATGTCTAAACAGGTTAATATTCGCAAAGCTACATTTGCGGGAGGCTGTTTCTGGTGCATGGTTCATCCCTTTCAACAGATGAATGGTGTCATCAGTGTAGTTTCTGGTTATACAGGGGGTGAAACAGAAAATCCTACTTATGATGATGTCTGCAGGGGGGACACGGGTCATTATGAAGCTGTCCAGATTACCTATGATGAAACACTAATTAGCTATCAGGAGCTATTGGAAATTTTCTGGACCCAGATTGATCCCACTGATGAGGGAGGCCAGTTTGTGGACAGGGGTAGTCAGTACCTCACGGCTATATTCTGTGAGGGTGAAGACCAGAGACAGCAGGCTTTATCCAGCCGCCGTAAACTGGAACTGAGCGGTGTGTTTGAAAAACCTATTACTACTCAGATACTCACTTTGCAGAAGTTTTATGAAGCGGAAGACTACCATCAGGATTATTATAAAAAAATCCCACCCGTTACCAGTTTTATCGAATGGCTTCCGGCCGGGATTTCTTCTTAAAAAAAGTCTGGTTAAAAAAATAAAGCCGTCCTGAAAAATCAGGACGGCTGATATATTCTGAAATAGAATTAAGGTTGGGACCACTGAACAATTACATTTGCCCCTCCGGATTGAGGTAGAGTATAGGGATGGTTACCTACTTGTGTGAAGCCTTCTAAGCCAAAATCCCATCCTAATTTTGATACAACCATAAACTCTATGTTACGTATAGAACCAGCTGGAACTAATAGACTTATGCTTGCGGTATTGTTGCTGATGGTTACCGGTTTACCTTGAGCAGGTGTCCAGGTGTCAGTACCATTCTCATGCATCCAGCCTGCAGAACCAGTAATGACTGGATACGAATTAGTAAGATAGGAATAATTAGTAGTAAAAGTAGTACTGGTGAGAGGATACCAGATATTATTATTCCAGTTTGTAATGGAGCTGGGTATGTTTTGCCAGGTTATGGTCAAAATCTGATCAGAGATAGTTTGGTTGGTAGAATAAATGGTATTAGTATTTGTATATGTATTTGTATATGTGTTTGTATATTCATTAGTATAAGTATTGGTATTGGTTACGGGTATGATAATTTCATTTGAGGAAACTTCTACCCAGATGGTACCACCCAGAGTAATAGTAACCTGATAATTGTAACCGGGAGTCATGCTGACTACGCTGGAACTTTGAGAAAAATGTCCATTTACATCCCATTCATCTACAGAAATGGTATAATTTCCCTGTCCAGTGGAAGAGTACTGAAAAGGGGCGGTAGTGGCGGGTACCCAGGTATAGAGAGTATCAATACCAGCCGGACTGGTTACAGTGACATTAGCCTGTGTAATCATAAGAGGATCAACATCAATATAAGCACTGGTATGGGCCATACCCTGGGGCTGGGCACCGCGGACGGTTATGGTCATGGACACGTCACCGCTGTAATCAACTAATTTACCACAAGCGGAATACACAAAGAACCCCATCACACTCAGAACCAACAATAACTTTTTCATGGCATCTCCTTATATTTCTTGATTGTTGCTTATATTACTGATTTTTACCGACTAAAGTGAAGTCATATTGCATTTTATTTTAGTCTATTGCATTAAAAATACTCTATCACAGGATTTTTATTTTTCAACTTGAAGATCAGATACTTTAATTATTCTGATATAAAAATGAAAATTTCTGAGACTTGTCAGGAGGGAAGGGTTACTCTATAATATTAGCCGGGAGAAAAAATGAAGTATTCTCGTCTAATAATCCGGCCCCGAGCGAAATGGCGGGACAGACTGCATGAAATAGTATACGAAGCGGATACCTGGTGGGGCAAGTTTTTTGACGTCACCATCATTCTGGCTATTCTTATCAGTATCAGTTTCAATATTCTGGATAGTGTGGACTCAATTCATAAATTTGCCGGAAATTTTTTTTCCTGGGGGGAGTGGTTTTTTACCATACTATTTACCGTAGAATACATCCTGCGTTTGATTTCACTGAAACGGCCCTGGAGATACGCGGTGTCTTTCTGGGGTTTTATAGACCTGGTGGCGGTTATTCCCACATATCTGGGACTGGTCTGGGGCGGTATCCCTTCATTGATTTTTATCCGTGTATTACGGTTATTACGAATTTTCCGTGTCTTTAAATTAGGCCAGTTTGTAGAAGAAGCCATGCACCTGCGCCGGGCTATGAAAGCCAGTATGCCCAAGATCATTGTCTTCCTGGGAGCTGTGCTGACTCTGATGGTGATCATGGCATCGGTCATGTATAGTGTAGAGGGCTCGGATAGCGGCTTCACTTCCATTCCAGTGGCTATGTATTGGACAGTGGTAACTATGACCACAGTGGGTTATGGAGATATAGCGCCGCATACCCCTTTGGGTCAGTTTATTGCCTCAGTGATTATGATACTGGGGTATGGTATTATCGCGGTCCCCACCGGCATAGTCAGTGTAGAGATAGCCCGGGAAAACCGTAAGTCTGTGTCCACCCAGGCCTGCCCCGTATGTGGAAAAGAAGGGCATGAACCTGACGCGATCCATTGCAAATTTTGCGGCAGTAAACTTCAGGAGGAATGAATTGAAAAAGTTTTTTATTGTATTAGCCGGAGTACTAAGTATATTGTCCTGCGGGAAAAACAGCGGACAGGCTATACCCGGTCGGTCCAGCGACTGGGAAACAGATGGAATAAAAGATAATGTGAAAGAAAAGGTGGTCCTGACCTACTTTCTCAATGACATCTCCCAGACTAACCATAATAAACAACTCATTCTGAAAGAGATAACCAAATATTCATCCGCGGGAGATAAACTGGAAGTCACAGTTTTTTCCACTCCTTTTTATCAGAAAAAGATGGCTAATAAAACAGACCTGGTCAGAAAAGAAGATCTGGTGCTACGGGCAGAATCTGCAATTTTTTATGAATATACCAACCGTGCCGGCAGTTATTTTAAGACAGGATTGTATACCAACTTTCAGTTTTCGGGAAAACTACATCAGGAACAGCAGTGGGTATATGATAAACAGGGCTTATTGATTGGCGAAGGTTACGGTATGGAAGATTCCAAAACCCGTGAAAACTATTTCCTCGAAAAAATATATGACAAAAACGGCAATCTGGTGGAAGAGCGTTATTCGGGGGAATATATGGGCCAGCCGGAAAACTATATCAGCTACTATCAGAATTCATTCCTGGGTCAGCCAACCAATCAGCTGCAAATTATAGGTAGTCTCACCAATATCAGCGAATGGATCTATGATGATTTTAATAAACTCTTCCGAAAGAGAGAGCTGGATATGCTCAATGGCGAAGTGAGAATACATGATTATAATATCCATGGACTAGTCAATCAGTCCCTGATTATTAAATCAAAAGGACAGAAGAACTTATATCATAATTATTATGAATTTGATAAGCATGGCAATGTAATACGCAAATGGGTCATGCAGGTCAATCAGGACAGACAGGAAGGTCTGCAGCCCTACAGCTATCAGGAGATTCAATACCAATACTGGCCGGAAAGGTAATTCACTTTGCATACCAGGCTGATAGCGGCTGATGGCGACCTGGCAAAGGCGGCAATCCTTTTAAAGTCAGGGAAGCTGGTCGTGTTTCCTACCGAGACGGTGTACGGCCTGGGGGCCAATTCCCTGGACCGGGCAGCTGTTACAAGTATCTATCAGGCCAAAGGACGTCCCGCAGATAACCCTCTGATTGTTCATATTCATCATCCTGCTCAGATAAATGAACTGGCAGTGAATATCCCGCAGGTAGCTTTTGTATTACTGGAAAAGCTGTCTCCCGGTCCCCTGACTCTGGTCCTGGACCGCCACCCTCAAATACCGGATATAGTATCCGCGGGCCTGGACACGATTGCTGTGCGCATACCCTCACATCCAGTGGCCCTGGAACTGTTAAAACAAAGCGGGGTACCGGTGGCTGCACCTTCAGCCAACATCTCAGGCCGGCCCAGCCCCACAGACTTTCAAATGGCCCGGGAATACATGGAGGGAAGGGTTGCTGCGATTATTGACGGCGGACCCTGCCACATTGGTCTGGAGTCCACAGTAGTGCTGTGTAAACAGGACAGGCTCATAATATTGCGTCCCGGGCAGATCACCCGGGAGGTACTGCAGCAGGTAAGCGGGCTGCCGGCTGATTTTCTGGATGAATCCGTCCAGGAACAGCACTCCAAAGCTTCACCAGGTACACGACATCCCCATTACCGGCCCCGAGCCAGAGTCATACTCCTCCCGCAGGATTCTTCACTTTGGGATGAAGCGCTGCGGGGAGTAGATACAGCATCATTAGGTTTGCTTTGTCTGGACAAGGATGTCTCTGAGGCCAGGGCTTCACAGGTAATCAGCTTTCCTGATGTGGATACTTATGCCCGGGAGTATTACCGCAGTCTACAGACTCTGGACAGCAGGAATATACAGGTCATAGCCTGTACTGCTGTCTCTGATGACGGAGTAGGGCATGCCCTCATGAACCGGATGCGGCGTTCAGCAGGACTACAGTAAGCCTCAAACCTCATTCTGACTTATCACTTGAGAAAACGAAATGTTTCGATAATAAAGCACCAGAAAAAGAGCGGATATCAGTGTGATAACAGCAGCCAGGATATCGAATCCGCTATCCAGAAAACTACCAGTGTCAATATAATAGTAAACATCGCTGAGTGCAATAGCCGGCATGAGTGTCACGGTTTTGATCAGAAACATCCCGGTCAATAGAACACCCCAACTCTGTTTTTTCCAGTTCCAGATGCCGGCCATGATCATGGCCGGGAATAAGAAGCATAAGTCCAAATAAACAAAAGACTGTTTTATGGGAATACCTTCGGTTGAAAATAGAGTGTGGGTCACCAGATCTCTGATCTCCATTACCGCTACCAGCCCGGTAATAATGAAAAAGAACACAGAAATGGAACGGCGGGGATAGTGGTTTTCAGTACAAAGCTGGCTTACTGACCCTCTGCATCCCGAAATCAAAAATATCAGACTAAACAGTGTAAGACCTGAGATTATCATGTAAACCAGAGTCATAGGTATAGAAGTAAAAGTAAACAGCATATAACCATAGACATAAAGTATATAGAGGAGTAGTCCCCCAGTGGTGATCCTGGAAAGAGTATTTTTTCGGCTGGGTAATGCCATCCTAAGGAGGAGTATCAGGGCAATCGCTGTAGAGATGGTGTCCTGGCCGGCCAACTCCGGTAAAGAAATCAAGTTGAGCCGGCCCTGGTAGATTACCGGAAAAAATAGTCCGGTGAGAGCCGTAGCCAGAGTAATAACCGAAAGGAGACTTATCAGGATATTTAATATACGATCCCTGGCAAAGTTATTAGACATGATTACCTGCCTGATATTTTTAGATACCATATCATACCTGAAACAGACTTTCAAGTAATAAAGAAATATAATCTATCTCCAAGATCACATTCGTTTACGCGGAGCGTTACAGTGACGGCATCCTTCGGATTATAGATACAGTCATAATTGAATACTTTCCGTTGAAATGCAGAGCTGCGGGCAGGCGTGAGCCCCTACCGCCGCCACCTCGCGACCAGCCCTGCAGGGCGTGGGAATAATGGAGGCGCGTCATCAGACGCCTGTTCCCATGCAATAAAGTAAAAAAAAAGAGGGCTGGCACTACAATAGAGTGTCAGCCCCCGGGAACTATAGGTAATATAAAAGTGTGCTTACTTTTTTAACTGCACCACCAGGTAGGAACGTGAGTCCAGGGTCAGGTTAAGTTTACCGGCCAGGATGTTTTTTACCACGGCAGCATTCACGTCTTTGGTCAGGTCTGAACCGTCCAGAGAAGCGGTCATCTTCCAGCCTTTGTCTGACAAAGCTTTGATATCCAGAGGCTGATTCAGGGTCACTTTATCCTTGCCGGTGTTGATCAGAACCACGACTATTTCATTCTCTTTGGTACGCACGAAACTGACCAGCGGATTGTTTTTCTTTTCCTTTTCGCTGTCGATTTTCATCTTGTCCATATCTATCTTGATCTCAGTGTAATCACCGGACTGCAGGGCGGGACTGGATTTACGGAGCTGGATCAATTTTTTAAACAGGTGCAGGGTGGATTGAGGGTCTTTTTCTTCAAAAGCCACATTGAGGTTCTGGGCTTCTTTGGCATCCTTGTCATTGTCGGTATCTTTGGGATCCATATAGTATTTTTTCATCTTGCGCAGCCACACACCTTTCTTGGTGGTAAAGCCGGCATTGAGGGAGCTGTCCCAATACATAGGGTTGCGTTTATTGGCATCGCCTATCAGATTATAGCCTTCACGTTCGCCGATTTCATCCCCGTAGTATATATAGGGGGCTCCGCCCGGAATGGTGAACAGGATAACTGCCGCGGCTTTAATCTTGTCGGGAGTGCGCAGGTTTTCAGGCATACGCCCGGAGTCATGATTGGAAAAGTACTGGGCGTAGTAGGTATAGGGGATACCTTTTTTATCCAGGCCCAGGATGGTGTCCATGTTCTGCTGGAGAGCCCGGGTCTTACCGGTCTGCATGCTGCCCTGAATGGTGCCGCCCTTGCCTCCAAAATCAAAATTGTAGCAGGCGTCCAGACCGCCGGCCTGATAATAACGCGCGATATTGTCCATACCGGTGTAGACTTCGGCTATCACGTAGGCGTTGGGGTTGACACTTTTGATGTAACGCGCATAGTCATTGAGGTACTGGATGGTTTCAGGAGTATCGGTCTGGCCTTCACCGGGGCCGGTTTCGATCATATAACGGGCAGCGTCGATACGGAAGCCGTCCACGCCCTTGTCCAGCCAGAACTTGGCTACCTTGCGGAATTCTTTTTGTACTTCGGGGTTGGTATGGTTAAGGTCAGGCAGGGTGAAGTTAAAGGCAGCGTAGAAATACTGGCCTTTGCGTTTGGCGCCTTCGACAGTGTACTCATTCCAGGCCGGCATGGTGGAGTTACCTGAGGCATTTCCCCATCCGGAAGGAGAGGATTTTTTCCAGAGGTAGTAGTCTTTGTTGCCTGTATTATTACCGTCGGCGACAAACCAGGGATTGTCAGTGGATGAATGGTTCATTACCAGGTCCAGTATCACCTTGATGCCTTTTTTATGGGCTTCCTGGATGAGCTTTTCGTAATCAGCCATGGTACCCAGCTCCGGCTCCACACCATAATAATCATTTACGGCATAACCGTGGTAAAATCCCTGGCTGCGGGGATGAAAAGGAGTCAGCCATACTGCTGTGACACCCAGTTTTTCTATATAGTCCAGACGGGAGATGATGCCCTTGAGGTCGCCCCGGCCATCTTCATCGCTGTCCTGGAAACTCAGAGGGAATATCTGGTAAAACACGGCACTGTCCCACCATTTTCCACTGGCACGTTCAGCGGACCAAAGCCCGTTCACAGTCAGCAGTGCCCATGCCAGAATAATAATAAATTTACGCATAATACGGCCTCCCAATATATTGCTTTGTCTATTTATAGTATAGGGTTATTCCGGACATTTATCAAGTGACAGGCTTCACACCTATTGCTGGTAAGAGGCATGCTTCAGGCCTGTCCAGACTTTGTAAATTTCTATCTTGTGGTCAATAAAGTCTCCAATGACCAGGTAGCGGCCGTCCGGTGAGATATCCAGTGCGGTAGGCTGGTTAAGCCCCCAGATCCAGTCCTCCACCTTCATACTGGGAGTGTCGATGACCTGGACCTGCCCGAAGTATATACCTCGTTCCAGGTATCCATCAGGTCCGTTGGGGCCGCGGCAGCTCACAAACAGACGGTGGCCATCGGGGGAAAGTACGATGGTATTGGGCTTAGAGTAGACTTTGGTGGTCGCCAGGATTTTATCATGGACATAGTCGAATTTATGGACTTCAGCCCGGCCCATGTCGGCAATGTACAGCACCTGCTGCCGGGGATCTATGACAATATGGCGGGCCGCCCCTTTGGAGGGACTCAGACGGATATCTTTGATCACCTTTAATTTGTCCAGGTCTATTTTCTGGATCAGGGCGTCGTCAAAATCAGCCACATAGAGGAACTTTTCATCAGGGGTGATGGCCATTCCCCGGGGGATGCCCGCGGTTTTGATGGCTTTGACCAGCTGGAAATTAGTTCGGGAAATGACGGTCACGGTTTTGGCCAGCCAGTTGGAAAAATAATAATATCGTGAATCAGCCGTGATCACTTTGGTCCAGTCCCCGCCGGTGGGGTAGGCCCGGATATATTTCAGGGTCATCAGGTCATAAAGGTGAAATTTGGCAGTGGTCATCTGGGACTGCAGGTAGATGTTTTTTTCACGGTCAACCCAGCCCTCTACGAACCCTTTGAGTTTACCGTCGCCGTTGGTAGGGGAGATGACTCCCATATTATTGGTAAAATGGAAGAGCTGCAAACCGGCACCGCTGAGCAGGTTGATCACAAAACGCTGGTTATCCAGCCATACTACAGATTTGGGCTGACCTTCTACCGGGATAATGGAGACCAGCTCCAGGCCAGGGTATACTTTTTCCAGCTTGGCTTCCAGGCTGACATTTTTATTGGAAATAGTCACAGGGATAGAAGCGGAGTGATAGTCTTTATGTTCCACATGGAGGGTATAGGTGCCGTTTTTCAGGGATAGGGAGCCGGGATTAGCCAGTTTGTTTGTAGTGTCCCCGTTAATCAGATCGACTCTTGCTTCCAGGGGCATAAATTTATACTTGAGCCTGGCCCCGTAGCTTAGTGCCGGAAGCAGGGACAGTATCAGTAAAAGGGATGCAATACGCATAATCCGATCCTCAGGTATGGTTTTGAGCCCTAAGATTGTAGCATACAGGGGTAGGTAAGTCAAAAGTGGGGAAAAAGTAGTTGCGCCCATATCCCTGAATCGATTTAAAGACTATAAACAGGCTGAACGTTAGCTAGTCAGGACATATTACTTTATTTATTCTTTAACATGGTACTTTGAATTGAGTAATATCATTCAGGAATAGTCCAAACACTGGAAGAAAAATATTATTCATCCAGAAACCCCATTTATTTGTACTTTACTTTCAGGCTACTCCTCCCTATAATAACCCTACACCAGGAGGAAATCATGAAAAAACAAATATATCTCCTATTAACCATAGTACTGCTTGTAACAGGATGGGCTGGGGCAGTTACCAATGACTTTTATTTCGTCCAGGTAACAGACACCCATTTTGGTACTCCTAAGCACATTACATCATTAAAAAAGATTGTGACCTATATAAACAATCTTCCCATGGATATAGAATTCGTGGTTATTACCGGAGACCTCACTTCAGAAAATATTGAAAACCGGGAAATTATGATGGAGGGGACAGACATATTAAAACAACTTAAAGCACCGCTTCATGTTTTACCCGGCAACCATGATATCCGGCCTCAGAACAAGGATGTAATGGCTAAGCTTTTTAAAAAGTACTTCGGTAAAGCATTTTATTCGGTTCAGCATCATGGTGTGGACTGTATCTTCTGGTACGATGAACCCTATCACTCCACCGGTCTGGATTTCAAGGATTATAAACCTCTGGAATGGCTGGAACAATCTTTAAACGAAGCACAGGGAAAAGCAGTTCTGCTTTTCCTGCATACCCCTCCGGCCCCTGACTTTTACGGAAATACATTCCATGACAGCTGGCCGGCACCAAATATCGAGGAATTCACTACTCTTATCTCAGCATATCCGGTTCAGGGTGTATTTGCCGGACACTACCACCGAGCTGAACTACATTGGCTGGGAAATATTCCCCTTTTTGTGGCACCTTCGGTTGCTACGTACTGGAAACGCCAACCCAGCTATAGGATCTATCACTATCAGGATGGCAAGCTCAGCTTTTTTACTCAGTATATTGAGTAGATAGTGAAACAGAATGGAGTTAACATAAGATAAAGTGGAGTTATCGCATCTTATTCCAGGCTTCCGGGAGAAGTTGAACTTCATACTCCCTTTCTCCAAAAATAATACTAAAATTATTGCATATTCTCCAAGTTTAGTTATGATATAGAAAAGAAAATTGTCTTTCTAGTATTGGAGGAGTGTATATGGCAAAGCATGCTGCCCAGGATATGATTAACAGGATTCTGTCTTTTGACCATTATGACCCGTTTCAGGTGCTGGGGTTGCACGAAATAGAACAGGAAGGAAAAAAAGCGTTTGTGATCCGGGCAGTCAATCCAGCGGCACAAAAAATGTGGATGGTGGAAAAGACCAAAGAAGCCAAAAAAGAAACACCCATGGAAAAGACTCATATGGATGGCTTGTTTGAACTGGTCATTACCGGAAAAAAAGATGTCTTTGAGTACGAATTAAAAGTAGAATATTTCAACGGCCATGTTCACAGTTACAAAGATCCTTATTGTTTTCTACCTGTACTGACAGATTTTGACCTGCACCTGTTCAGCCAGGGTGAGCACCAGGAAGCCTACGAAAAACTGGGCGCTCACATCATGACCATTAATGGCGTCAAAGGCACACACTTCGCGGTCTGGGCACCCAATGCCCGCGCGGTTGCGGTTACCGGTGACTTTAATTCCTGGGACCAGCGCCGTCATCCCATGCGGGTTCTGGGGCAGTCCGGGGTGTGGGAGATCTTCATTCCCGGTATAGGGGAAGGGGAGGTCTATAAATTCTCCATCAAAGCCCAGAACGGACATATCCTGGAAAAAGCAGACCCTTACGGCCGCTTCAGTGAACTGCGTCCCAAGACCGGCTCTGTGGTCTGGGACATCAGTAAATATAAATGGAAAGATTCCAAGTGGATGAAGAAGAGGGCTCAAAGCCAGAATCTGGACAAGCCCATGTCTATCTATGAAGTCCACCTGGGATCCTGGCGTAAGCGCCCCGATGAGGGGAACCGCTACCTGACCTATAAAGAACTGGCCCATGAACTCACTGAATACGTTAAGTATATGAACTATACCCATGTAGAACTGATGCCGGTAGCCGAGCACCCCTTTGACGGAAGCTGGGGCTACCAGGTCACAGGATACTATGCGCCTACCAGCCGTTTTGGAAATCCTGATGAATTTATGTACTTTGTGGACTATCTCCACCAGAACGATATCGGTATCATCATCGACTGGGTTCCCGGCCATTTTCCCAAAGACGTCCACGGCCTGGCCTGGTTTGACGGAACTGCCCTGTATGAACACCAGGATCCCCGCAAAGGGGAACACATGGACTGGGGGACGCTGATCTTCAACTACGGCCGCAACGAGGTCAAGAATTTCCTGATTTCCAATGCCCTGTTCTGGCTGGGAAAATACCATGTCGACGGACTGAGAGTGGACGCGGTAGCCTCCATGCTGTATCTCGACTACAGCCGTAAGGCGGGTGAATGGGTACCTAATCAGTTCGGCGGACGGGAGAACCTGGAAGCCATTGACTTTATGAAAAAGCTGAATGAACTGGTCTATTCTCTCTATCCCGGAGCTACTACCGCCGCGGAAGAATCCACTGCCTTTGGCGGCGTGAGCCGTCCTACCTATGTAGGGGGTCTGGGATTTGAGTTCAAGTGGAACATGGGCTGGATGAATGACACCCTGGATTATTTTTCAAAAGAAGCCATTCACCGTAAGTATCACCAGGGCGAATTGACCTTCTCCCTCATATACGCGTTTTCTGAAAACTTCGTACTGGTTTTGTCACACGATGAAGTGGTACACGGCAAAGGATCTATCCTCAATAAGATGCCGGGGGATGTCTGGCAGAAATTTGCCAACACACGTCTGCTCTATACCTATATGTGGACGCATCCCGGTAAGAAACTGCTCTTTCAGGGACAGGATTTTGGCCAGTGGGACGAATGGAAGGAAGAGCACAGCATAGACTGGCACCTCTGTCAGTACGAACCGCACTGGCGCCTTCAGAAGATGCTGTCTGATCTTAACAAACTCTATATCAATGAACCCGCCCTTTATGAAGTAGATTTTGAACCATTTGGTTTTGAATGGATTGATTTTTATGATTCTGATAATTCCATTCTCAGCTTTATACGCAGAGCCAGAGACGGCAGTTTTGTTGTCGTTATTCTCAATTTTACTCCCGTCCCCCGGGAAAATTACCGGGTAGGGGTCTTCTTCGAAGGGTTTTATAAAGAAATCTTTAATTCTGATTCCAGCGAATATTACGGCGCAAATATCGGGAACAATGGCGGTGTCTGGGCGGATCATGTCAGCTGGCAGGGGAAATCCTATTCCATCAACCTGACTATACCCCCTCTGGCTGGAATTATTTTCAGATTGGAAAAATAGGTAAGGAGTCGGCCATGGCTGAAATGACAAAAAAAGAACCTGAAAAAAATAAAAAGAAACTCAGTAAGATTGCGAGTATTATGATCATCGCTGCCGGTATTCTGCTGGTCCTTATGGGGCCATATTATATTCCGGGAGTGGATGAAGTCTGGGGAATTGGCGGTATAAAAAGTGCATTTGCCAGTCTGGAACAGACTTCTGTAAACTGGAGATTTGTTTCCAAAGCACTGACTTCAGGGACTATTGCCCTGGGGCAAGGCGCTACTAAAATTCCTGAAAAAGCGGGTTTTTATAAACGTCTGGTAATCGCCTCCATTGATTCTGATTCAGAAGATGTCTTCGGTAGATGGCCTTTTGATAGAAAAGTCCATGGTGATCTCCTGAATCATTTTAACAGTCTGGACAAAGAAAGACGTCCGGCTATGGTCTTTTTTGACGTCATCTTTAAAGGCGCCAGTAACCCTGCCAGTGATAAAATATTGATTGATGCCTTTAAAAACTATCAGGGAACATTGGCAGAGGATATCATTTTAACTTCCATTAAAGGATTTTATGCAGCTAAAGGTACGGAAGAGTCCAGAATAGAACATCAGAAGAAAAAGCAGAAAAGTGAGGGGATGGATTATAATAAAGATCCCCATCCCATTTCATTGAAAAGATTTGAACTGGATCCGGTAAAAAACTTCAGTGTCAATCCTGAAACTTTAGACATCCTGCATATGAATAAAGTCGAACCCATGCTGCCTGAACTGGCAAATTCTCTGGATGTGATGGGAGCTGCCAACATGGATAGCTCAACCGCCACAATCCGCAAAAAACCTCTTATTGTAAAGACAACATATTACTCTAACCAATTTGTGGTCGTGAATGGTGAAACTAATGAAAACATCTTTTTTGTTCATAAATATTATCCAGATATTGTCCTGGCTATGACTGTTAAACTGCTGGATTCTTCGTTAAGCAATGTTTTGGTAAAAAAGAATGAAATCATTATAAAAAATGCATTGATTGACGGCAAGCGTAAAGATTTTAAAATACCCGTTGATAACCGTCTGCGCCTCAATATTAATTACAAAGCCAATGTGGATTCACAGTATATCAGAACCATTTCTTATAAAGATATGTTCCGTTCCGGTCTACCTAAAAACGCTGTGGTCATGGTAGGGTTGACCATTTTAGGCGGTACTGACGTTTGGCTTTCACCTCTGGGGAATATGTCTGGTATTTATCACCTGGCCTATGGACTAGGCACAGTGATGAATCAGGATTTTATTCATGAAGTCCCGGTATGGCTTAATATCATCTATACGATACTGTTTACCATGCTGATAGCCCTTCTGATTTCCCGAGGAATAAGATCAACAGTATTAGCGGGTTTAGTAGGTATTTTAGTACCTCTTGTGATTGGTTTTACTCTCTTCCAGTTTAATATAGAGATAGTGACTATGATACCACTACTTTCCGGTATTCTGACACTGATCGCCGGTGAAATCTACCTCTTGTTGACTGAAGAAAAAGAAAAGAAATTCATTAAGAACACCTTCTCCAGTTATGTTAACCCTGATCTGGTAGATATCCTGATTCAGAATCCTGATATGATGAAACTGGGGGGAGACTCCAAAGATCTCACAATTCTGTTCTCTGATATACGGAGCTTTACCACTATGTCAGAAGGGATGACCCCTGAATATCTCATCGGATATCTGAATGACTATCTTACCAGGATGACGGATATTGTAATGGATACCCAGGGGACACTGGATAAATATATAGGTGATGCTGTTATGGCCTTCTGGGGAGCTCCGATTGAGCTCAAAGATCATGCTGTGGCTGCTTGCCGGGCATCTGTAATGATGATGGAGGCCTTGGTCAAGTTTAATCAGGAACGTACAGTGGTAGGGGATAAACCTATTGACATTGGTATAGGACTCAATTCCAATATTGTCAATGTGGGTAACGTGGGTAGTGAAAAACGTAAAAACTACACAGTTATTGGTGACGGTGTGAACCTGGCTTCCCGTCTGGAAGGTGCCAATAAGTTTTATAAGACGAATATCATTATTTCAGAATATACTTATGAAAAAGTAAAAGACCAAGTCATAGCCCGTGAGTTAGACCTTATCCGTGTTAAAGGAAAGAATCTACCGGTCAAAATTTATGAACTGATTGGTATGAAATCCTGATGCTCATCCAACCGGGGGGATAAAACCCCCCGGTTTTAATAAAACAATTTGTGGGTTGACACACCCCGGGATGTAGTTTAAAATATCCTTTAATTGGAGGATACGCGTGGAAACCGTACAGTCAACTATAGATATCGCGGATATCATCGAAGAAGCAAAAAACAATCCCTATGATAATGACTCTCTGGGTATTATGTTTAATAATCTGGGACTGTTAAAATTTAAAAATATGCTAACCAGTCCGCATGACGGCACCATGCCTCTTTACACCCTTCCTCTGAGACCGGAAAATATCCAACTGGTTATTGAAAAAATTCCCCGTTTATTCCCTTATACCAAAGGAGTAGCTCTTAAAGTGGCAGCTCCGCAAAAAAGAAGAAAGCTGATCACTTATATGAATGATATAATCCTGGATTTTATTGATCGTAAGGAATTGGAAACCTCAGTCAATATCATCCACGAACTTACTGCTAACGCAGAAAAAGCTAATTTGGAATGGATCGTCTTTAACAGAAAACTAGCCGCTGACGCTTCTGAAGTACCTGCCGTAATCCGGGCGGACCGCGAAAAGCTGCTGGTATTTGGTAATCAGGACAAGAAGTGGGTAAGGGTTTCCTGGAAATTTACCCATAAAATTTTCAAATTGGAAGTAAAAAACAATACTCCTATTGATCCTATGGGGCTGAATAATATCAAATACAAGGTTTCTACCAAGCTGAATACCATTGCTGATGGCTTTATAGGTGAAATGGATGACAAGATCGGAGCTGGCCTGGGATTATTCTTCGTGAATTTCTTTAAAGATGAGATGAAAGAAAAATATGATTTTGAGACCATATTCCGTGTTTACGAAAGTGACTTTGATGAGACGATTGCCAGCCTGACGGTGATCTTCGAGAAGAACTGACCGTAATGCGTTTTCCAACACTTTTTTTATCACTTTTTATACCGTTTTTGTTCTCCTGTACTACTTCTGTTACTCAATCAGACTTACAAACCAGAGATAAGGCAAAAAATATAGTTTCTTCCTCCTATCCCTCAGAATTCCCCATATTTATTGGGAGTTTTAAAAACAAGTCCAAGAACAAGGAAGTAGACTATCTGGAACAGGCTATACCTGATATCATTGATGGACTGCTTAATCCGGCAAAAAAAGAAAACGCCTATATCGATATGAATAAATTTCATCCCAAGATTCCTGATGGCCTAAACCAATTTTTTAATTCCAGTAATTCATTATTTTCTGCCTATGGAAAAGTAACAGAGACCACTTTAACACAAATCTCTGCCCATACAGTACTAGAAACCAATGTCATGATGCAGAACGCCACCAATGTGTATTCCTATATACTTAAAACCAATTCTCTCAGTACTAATTTTATATTAAGTAATAAAACTGTCTTCAATACGGAAATGTATCTGCAGTTTATCACTAATGAATTTCCGGGTTTGGTGGATACCCTTTCTTATATTCCGGTATCTGTAAATAATCTGAGTCGGAAGACAAATTCGATAACGAACCAGGGGATGTTTCTGCTGTCCCTGGATGGAGAATTTCAGGCTGTAAGTTCAAAAAATGGCCCCAACCAGGTTAAGATTACTATTCATATGAAGATACAGAATGACTCCACAAATTCCCGTGATCTTTTCGTCAATTGCCGGGAAGATGAAATATCTGAGAAATTGCCCACTGTGCTTAAAGACATCCGTGCCGCTTTTCTCAATCGTCCTCATGGGGATTTGATACTGGATACTAATCCCAGGGATGCTAATATTTATCTGGATGGTAGTTACATAGGAAAAAGTCCCTTATATTACCCCGCTTTGACTAAAGGTACTCACAGCCTGGTGCTTCTAAAAGAAGGGTATCAGCAGGGAAGGATTCAGGTACAAATAGTTCCGGATATGACAAATCTGATTACTTCCAGTATTAATTCCTGGGAAAAAGGCGGAGTTCTGGAAGTTAAATCCAGTCCTACCAATTCACAGGTCTTTCTGGATTCATTGTATGTCGGGCAGACTCCACTAACTATTACAAATTTAGAATTGAATAAACAACATAGACTGAAAATACTATCAGACACATCGAATCTTAAGCCCTATTACAAAGAGTTTTATCTTAGGAAAATAGAAGAAAACCTCAGAGTGAAAGCTGTTCTGAAAGATTATGAAGGTTCTTCTGATGTAACCAAGAGAAATGCCTGGATACTCACTTATACCGGATGGGGATTGACAGTCGGAATTATAGGATTAAATATATACGCTCATT
>CAYRWR010000050.1:0-25245 GCA_964428015.1 uncultured Brevinematales bacterium
CTATAGACCTGACTGTTGCAGGCAGGCAGTGATAACAGACCTCCCCCGGTTAATAACATCAGCACCAATACTAACCATTTCCAATTATGCCGCACGTTCTTCCCCGATATTTTAATTTTTCTTTTTAAGTACCATCACTCTTTCCCGGCCGCCATAGTCCGCCACCAGATCAATCATCTGCCAGGTCCCCGCTTCAAAAATCTCCTGTACCCGGCGCCATTTGTAATCCACTTCCAGAATCAGCCAGCCTCCCGGTCTCAGCCAGGAGATGCTGCGCTGGGCTACTACCCGATAGTATTCCATACCATCAGCCTCACCTCTCAGCGCCCGGACCGGCTCGTGTCTGACATCTCCCTGTATACGAGTCATGTCAGTCTCATCCAGATAGGGAGGATTGGAAAAAATAAGCTCGAACTGCTGATCACCCGGCGGGTTCCAGTTCCGCATATCCGCTTTTATCACATGCACATTGTTAACACCCAGATGCCTGATATTCCGCATCAGGTCATCGGTATAAACATCCAGTCCCCACAGCGTCGCTCCCGGAAAAAGATGACGGGCACTCAACAGCAGACAGCCGCTCCCTGTACCCAGATCCAGAATATCATGTACCGCACTTCTATCTGAAATCAGCTTTTCGGCTGTGTAAAGCAGATGCTCGCTGTCCGGACGCGGTATGAGGCACCCCGGTCGGACCAAAAAGGTATCCCGGTAAAAATCCCGTTTTCCCAGGATATAGGCTACCGGAACATGCCACACTCTTTTCCGGATTGCCCGGTTCAGTCTCCACAGCTGGGGGAGACTGAGTCTCCTGTCGTACCAGGCTGCCAGAACAGACCGGGAGATACCCAGCACATGCGCGGTAAGCAGGGAAGCATCCAGTGTGGCATCTTCAATACCCACGGACTGCAGTTTTATAATAGTCTTCTGTAGAGAATGGAATACCGTCACTCATCCCCTTCCAGATTTTTAATCAGTGCCTCCTGCTCATGCAGGATCAGGGAATTAACCAGTTCATCCATTTCCCCGTTCAGTATCGCTTCCAGTTTATACAGGGTCAGATTGATACGGTGATCCGTCACCCGGCCCTGGGGGTAATTATAAGTCCGGATCTTCTCAGCTCTGTCCCCGCTGCCGATCATGGCGCGACGTTTTTCTACTTCAGCCTGCATCTGCTTTTGCTCTTCCATATCCAGGAGTTTGGCGCGCAGTACCTGCATGGCTCTTTCCCGGTTCTGGATCTGAGAACGTTCATCCTGACAGCCCACAACCACACCCGTAGGCAAGTGAGTGATACGTACGGCGCTGTCGGTTTTATTGACATGCTGCCCGCCGGCACCGCTGGCCCGGAACACGTCGATTTTAAGGTCTTTGTCCTCAATATGGATATCGATATCATTGGCTTCAGGCATAACCGCCACCGAAGCCGTGGAGGTGTGGATGCGGCCCCCGGACTCGGTTACCGGGACTCTCTGTACCCGGTGTACCCCGCTTTCATATTTGAGGTGGCCATAGACTTCCTTCCCTTTGATAGCCAAGATGATTTCCTTATAACCGCCGATACCGATTTCATTACTGCTCATAATTTCATACTTCCAGCGCTTGATCTCGGCATAACGGGTCAGCATGCGGAAGAGGTCTCCCGCGAACAGAGCGGCTTCATCACCACCCGCCCCGGCCCGAATTTCCACAATGATATTGCGGTTTCTCATCTTATCCTGAGGCAGCAGCATCATGAGCACTTCTTTTTCCAGTTGTTCCTGCTGTTCTTTCAGGGTATCCAGTTCTGCTTTAGCCATCTCTCTCATATCACTGTCAGGGTCGTTGTAGGCAATCTCGGTGTTGTCTTTTATAGACCTTTCGATCAAAGATATCTGATTGTATTTATCCACAAAGGGCTGCATTTCCGCCCTCTCCTTGGACATCCGGATGTATTCTGATCCGCCCGGGGTGACCTGGGCCAGCTTATCCCCCAGGTCCTGGTATTTCTGCATCAGCTCTATGGCTTTGGGGTGCATTCTTATCTCCTGAATATTTCTGTATTAAATTATAAAGGAAAGCAAAAAAAAGATAAAGCGCTGTCCCCTGATTCTTCAGTTTTACAGGTAAAAATTTCGATGATATAAATAATGCCTTGCGCTTTTATGACACCGTCTCTATAATGGAGATAGAAATACTTTAAAGAGGAAGAATTGAAGCAAAAACCGGATGTTAATTTAGAAGTCAAGGTGTTTGTTGCACGTCATGTATTTATACAGATTATCTCTATATTACTAATGATTTCAGTTTTTATATTTCTGTTTTTCCATCATATGCGTACAGTCAAACACACTATTACTATAGATATGATTCTCATTTTTATTATTTTCATCTTTTTTTCTATTTTTATTGTTCTGCGAGGTAAAAACACTGTATATGGGTTGAAAAGACTTCTGCAAAAAAATGAAAAAGAACGAATCCTTTTCAATCTTCTTAGTATGGAATCATTATGCCAGATGATACTCAAGTTGTATTACACCCTGGAAAGTTCCACACGTACCGATAGTGATCCTAAGCTACGCTCTATTCTGCTGAAAGCTAAACCTCAAGCTGAAATGCTGGAGACCTGCCGGCTGGACTGGAAAAAAATTAAGACTGAGATAGAGACCGAGAATTCTGAAAGCAGTTATTTTAAAGCTAAAGAACATATTCATAAACTGAACCATTCCATCACACATGCCGGAGTCTCCATACTGGATGTAGTCGAACAATTCTCCACTAATTTCAGAAAAGCCAGCAGCGGTATGAACATCAGCCAGAAACATCTGGCCACCCTGATTTACTACCTGTCTAATACCATCCCCATGATCAGTGACTTTTCTGATTCATCCAACCAGTTCTCCCGTACAATTATAAAAGAAGTGATTTCTCTGTTTGAAGAGATAGCCCATTTTTCCATGGAAGTAACTAAGGAAATCCAGACCCGTATGCAGGAACTCATGGATGAAAACAGAAATGACTCCCTGGTATATATTATCCAGCAGACCCATACTCTGGTCACGGATTTCGAAGAATTCTTCCACAGCCTGGAAAACCTGAAAAACGTGTCCAATCATTTCGTGGACAGTTCTATCGAAAAGCTCAACAATATCGCTGAATTCGCGGTATCGATTGAAGATATAGCTGAGACCATCAAGGTCATCTCTCTTAATGTCAGTATTGAGGCCGCCAATACCGGGAGCAGCGCGCGAGGCTTCCAGGTGCTGGCCCGCGACCTCAGAGAATTTGCCCAGAAGACCCTGAAATTCGCGGGAGATGTAAAGGCTAAAGTTCAGGATACCATTGATTCCACCTCTGAGCTCAAAGGCGACTACCTGGATAATATGAATACAGTCTACGATTTCGTAAAAGAAATGAAAGAGTCGATTGTGAACTTTAAAAACATCATCGAGGCCAGTTTTGAAAAGATTCAGAGCATCATCCTGGTACTACAGGAATTTGCCCATAAAGTTGATTCAGGACTCAAACATATTATCGGTAAACTCCAGTACTATGATATCACCAGTCAGGAAATAGAACACCTCAGTGTGTTCATTGAAGAGATTTTCAATACCGCTCAAAAAGGACGCAAAGAGATTGAACTGGAAGGCATAGTTACTTCAGAAGATAGAAGAGCTATACAGGTTCAGATACTGGAAAATATAGAAAAAATCATTACCACCAAGAACGAACGTGCCATTTTGCAGAAATACAAGGACATGTACGATATCAATGTCACCCATGAGGGTGGTAGCGGCCAACCTGCAGGGGATGGCTTCAACACTTCAGAAGACGAATCCATAATACTGTTTTAGTATTCTGCTCAGACCGGTGTAGGTCCGCTTTGGCTATAAGAGTCCTCTTTTTCATTATTCATCTGACGGGCTACCAGAAATGACAAAATAATCAGAGCCAGTCCTGCCCACATGGATATCTGGCTGAGCAGAAGAGATTTATTGAAAACTTCACTCAGGGCCACGAATAATCCGTGAGGAAAGTCATTTTCCAGCAGATCAATCTCTTTTAACCATTTTTCACCCCGGCTCACCGCGAAACCGGTCACATTGAGAGGTAATGCAGCCAGAAAGGCCACGATCCCCGGCCCTCGCAGTCTTCTGCTTCCCTGGGACAATAGCACAAATAGTACCACTAATCCCAGGCTGATCATCAGGAAAATGTTGAACCAGCGCCGTACTTCGGCCTGAATAGCAAAAAGATTCTTTCCTTCCCATTTGGGGTTGACCTGGGTGATTTCCTTGAGAATCTCATCCAGTCGACTGGTCCCGGTAACGGTGGATGCGTCCTTGGCACAGACCGGGTCTATCATCCTGTCAGAAATAAGCTTATATAATTCATCGGGAGACTTCAGGTTCAGGATGTCTTTGCTGCTGATCTCCAGTTTGAATTCTTTTATGGCTTTAATTGATTCCTTTTTTCGAGCCTGGTCCTGTATTGTTTTAAAAAAAACATCATCGGTAGTCTTTAATTCTTCTTTCACATAGAACTTCAGTCCCATTGTGGTGAAAGCTTTCAATGCCGGGGGGGATATCACCGCGGAGACCAGGCTGATCATCAGGGCCCCCGACCAGGACGCAAATAAAAAAACAGCAATGAGACTGGCCAGGCAGCCCTTTCCTTCAGAATTTGCAGCCATTTTGGCCCCCTTTGTTTTTGTCATTATAGCATCACTTTCCGGGATACGACAAGTTAATTCCCATTGTGCATTTACACTTGACGCTTACTTTGCTCCTTTTTATACTGAACCAAATCTTTTTGGAGGACCGGAATGAAAAAACTACTCTTTTTGCTGCTGCTCACCCTTATCTACACAGGAGGTTTCGCTATGGTATTGCCCCAGGACCAATTGCTGGATCAGCTGGCTATAAAAGTGCCTGCCGGAGAAAAAGCCCAATATGTCTATGGTGACAATATCAAGGGGTATTTTGAAGGTTATACCAGTACCTACCAGAAAGGGGAGGGTTATAAACTGCTCAATTCCGCGCTGTACAAGGATTTTGCTTCTTTTACCGGAAAGGATATCAATAACAAAAAAGAACCGGAATATACCCTGCTCTATCCCTATGGGGTCAGGACTGTATATGCCGGAGGGACCTACGATGAGTTTATCCTGCACCCCCGGGAATACCTGGTCTCGCTGAGTGTACACAGTGAAAAGGCAGAGAAGCAGCGCCTACTGCCCCTGCTGACCAGCCGTGATAAATCCACTTCTATAGAACAGAAGGGCAAAATCATCGTGATCTCCCCCAGCTCTCCTCCCAAAAGCATCAACTACCCGGTATATATGGCTGTGTCCAGCCCGGTGGATTTCAAATATAGCCTGGGTGACCGGGAAAAAGACAGCGATCTCAAAGATACTATCCGCATAGCCAAAGGAGTGCTGGCCCCCGTATTTGAGACCAAAAAGAATACCACCGATTTTGTGGTCTATATCGGTTTCGGCTACACTAAAGAAGAAGCCATCCAAAGGGCTAAAGGGGCTGCTGAGTCTGATGCAGTTGCCCAGCAGAAAAAAAAGACCTATGATTTTCTGACCCGCAGCTATTTCTGGACGGATGATATGGAATTCAACCGTGCCGTGATGTGGTCTAAAATCAGCGCCTACTCCCTGGTCAGCCAGGAGTACGGCTGGGGCATCTGGGCCGGCCTGCCCTGGTTCAAGGATAACTGGGGCCGGGATACCTTTATCTCCCTTCCCGGCACCCTCCTGGTTAGCGGACAGTTTAACCAGGCCAGAGATGTGATCACCAATTTCTCCGTTTTTCAGAACCGGGGGACCCAGTATCTGACCCTGGAATATAAGAATAAAGACGAAAAAGATAAGATCAAAGACTATATCAAGGATAACTGGGGCAGCGGGATCAAGACTAAAAAAGGAGAGGGGGAAAGCGGCACCATCGGTCACTCTATTGACCGCTATTTCCTGGACCATCCTGAAGAGCTCAAAGCCAAACTGGAAAAAATGAAGAAAGACCTGCCCGGCATCAAATTCGAGACAGAACTGATCAT
This sequence comes from uncultured Brevinematales bacterium, assembly GCA_964428015.1. Taxonomy (GTDB): domain Bacteria; phylum Spirochaetota; class Brevinematia; order Brevinematales; family CAYRWR01; genus CAYRWR01. The sequence continues at coordinate 6,046 of CAYRWR010000050.1, forward strand.
CAATCAGGAATACGGGCGTATCCCCAACCGGGTATCCGGTGACAGCATCATCTACAATACCACCGACGGTACCCCCTGGCTGATCCGGGAAGCCTGGGACTACCTCCGCTATACCGGTGATGAATCCTTTAAAAAAGAGATATATCCCGTGATAAAACTAGCCCTGGACGGTGCCATAAAGAACTATGCCGACAAAGACGGCTTTTTAACCCATGCTGATGCTGATACCTGGATGGATGCCCGCATCGCCGGTGCTGAGCCCTGGTCTGCCCGGGGCAACCGCGCCGTGGATATACAGGTTCTGTGGTACAATGCCCTGCGTATCGGGGAGACACTTTCCCGGGAAATGGGCGACAAGGACAAAGCCGCTGAATACCAGCAGCTGGCAGACAAACTTAAGGTTAATTTCCCTAAATTATTCTGGAACAGCTCCAAAAAGATCATGGCCGACCGTGTCACTGAAAAAGGCCGGGCTGACTATAAAGTGCGTCCCAACCAGCTGATGGTGATCTCCGTGCCCTTTGAAGACCGGCTGGTGGATAATACCACCGAGGCCTATATCGTGAAAAATGCCGTGTCCGAACTGCTCTATCCCTATGGTATTGCCTCACTGAGCCAGAACGACTCCTATTTCCACCCCTATCATGAATACAAGGATTATCACAAGGATGCCGCCTACCATAACGGTACCGTATGGGGCTGGAATGCCGGACCTACTGTCACCGCTATGACCCGTTTCAATTATACCGATTTGGCTTACCAGCTCAGTCAGAATCTGTCTCACCAGATACTGTATCAGGGCTGCCGCGGCGCCATGAGTGAAGTCATGGATGCCATCCAGAAGGACCCTCTCAAACTGAAACTGACCGGGACCTTTTCCCAGGCCTGGAGCCAGGCGGAATTTGCCCGCAATGCCTACCAGGATTATGCCGGCTTCCGGCCCGACCTGATCCAGGGACAGATCACTCTGGCTCCCTCCATCCCCGGCGTATGGAAAAACACCGTATCCCGTCTGGCCTTTGGGGTCAAAGGCGAGTTCAATGTGGAATTTAATCAGGAAGGCAGCGTACAGAAATTCACCCTATGGTACACCGGCTACTCTAAAAACCTGACTCTGCGCTTCCAGCCTGCCGCGGGCAAGGGCCGGCTCATCGGCACTGTACCCCTGAAGCCTGACCAGAAAGTAGTACTGAGCTACGATACCTCGGCCAAAACCGTCACCCTGGACGGCGCGCCCCTGAAGATGGAGACTTTGATCCCCGATGAATCCTCGATTATCGGCAATCTGAAATTCCAGACTCCGGATCTCAACAAAGCATATCCCATGCTGAAAGAAAAGGATTCGCTGGAAAAGATAATCAAGAGCGGTAAATTTGAGTAAGGACCAGGTCTGAAGTATAAACCAAGGGCGGCTGTAAAGCCGCCCTTTGCTATGGAGACTTGATTTAAAAAATTTTTTACATTATCCAAATGGAGCTTGTATTAAAATATCTTTTTTAATGACTTTTAATCCAGAATATCATAAAAAAAATCTGGATTTTTCCTGCTTCAGGTCTTAGTATTATGCGATCCAGGGAGAGATAAATAGACATGAATATTCCAGATACCCTAGAAATAGCAACAGATTCCAGCGAAAACGAATTTCAGGTACGTCTTTTAAAAGAAGAAGGCGTAGGACTGCTCACCACCCGTAGCGGTAAAAATTATTTGATGCTTGATAGCCTGGATTACTGGTTTGATCTTATCCAGAAGCAATATCCTGGTAAGAAAAAATGTACCTGTAAAAATGAATGGTTCAAAGTAAAATTTGAATATATTAAAAGAGAGAATAATGATTTTAAACACATCATCGTTTATACCACCTGTACCAGTTGCGGAAAAATTTCAAAATCACTTTCAATCGACATAGATTATTCCCCATCCGGTCATTTATTTGAAACCCCCCTTACTTTTTGTGAATATCCTGATATCAGGTATAAATTAACTGAAATTAATGGTTATTGGTCTCTGAAAGATTTTTCCAATTTGTTGTCTTTTCTTTTTTCTATTCCTGGAATAAATGTATACTGCTGGTTTTTCCGGAACCCTGAAAAACAACGCTTTTTTAAACAAGTTTCCCTGCATGAAACTCTGCAGGAAATAATTCCCAAACACAGATATCTTAATTTCTTCTTCTCCCTGGAACAAATTGACATTGAATCCATGATAGAATTTTCAGATGAAAATGGTGTGTATCTTCTGCAGGACATCTGGAGAAAAAATGAATTAATACAACTTGCATCACCGGTGAATATGGCAGGTTATGGCATGCTTTATTACATTCATTACTGCAACCAATTTCTGGATAAAAATGTGTTAACAGATAAATCTTCGCGGTTTGAAGAGTTAACTGATCATCTGTACCATTGGTGTACTGAGCATTTTATTCAGAAAAGAGGCAAAAATTGTTTTGATGGAAAAGAAAGCTATGAAAAATATATTGCCGGCAGGAAAATAAAGCATAAATATTAATTTTTTTACTTCCTTTCATCTGTGTTATTTCACTTGGAGTTTTCTGCATTTCCCCTTACCCCTTGCTCACGGACCCTAAACCAGCTATAATATAGAAAAAAGGAGGCCCTCCCTGCCCTGTTTCTGGCTAAGCCTCTTCATCATAACAGTCCTGCTGAATTACCTGTTTAATGAAAGCCCCCTGTTCTTCCGGGAGAGCAGTGACTATACCCCCACTCCCTCCGAACACATCAATGATCCAGATTGCGGTCCCATTATTATAGCCAAAGGCCGAAAAAAAGCGGTCCTCTGCCTGCACGGCTTTCCCTCCTCGCCCGCAACCTACCAATACTACGCCCCTCTATTGGATCGGGCGGGCTACGATGTCCATGCCCCTCTGTTGCCCGGATTGGGAGGCCAGCCGGAAGATATTTTTGAGCAGACTTTTTCGGGGTGGTACGCCTATGTCAGACATTACTACCTGCAACTGCATGAGCAATATGATGAAGTCTATCTGCTGGGACTGTCTCTGGGCGGAGCCCTCTGCCTCAAACTGGCGGAAGAGTTTTCGGAAAGCAAGCCGCCCCGGGCGGCAGCGGTGTGCAGCAGTCCGGTTTTTTTAAACAGCCTATTTCGTCATGGTGTACTGCACCAGCCTCTACTGTATTTTTCCCGTTGGATGGCCCTATTATTTCCCGCCGTAATACCTTATCCCCGCTCTCATCTGTACCGGGAGGACGGGGCTGACCGCTGGAGAGGCTACCATGCTCTACTGCCCAGGCAGATTCATAGTCTTAAAATGGGTCTGAAATCCATCCTGAAAGATCTGCGGTACATCACCACCCCTCTGTTTCTCTGCCAATCCCGGGGGGACAGGACCGTTCCCTGGGCCAACCTGGCTCATATCTGGAAGAATACCTCCTCCGGTTACCGGGAACGGCTGCTCCTGGATACCAGACAATACCGGCATAGTCATCACGCTTTGTTTTTGTATGATTCTACCAGAGATGTTATACTATCCCGAATCCTTGCTTTCTTCAAGGATTCTAAAATGCCGGGGGATGACATCCATGAATAGATTCTTTTTAGTGTTTTTATTATTTATTACTGCCTGCAGTACCCCGCCCCGGGAAAAGACCAGCCGGGTGATCTTCCGTTTCGCAGGAGATGTGATGTTCGACCGGGGTATAAAAAGGGTACTGAAAAGCGGTGTAAAACCCTTCCGCCATATCCTGAACCTATCCACCAATGCCGACATAATGATGGTCAACCTGGAGACTACCGTCGCTACCAATGGCACTAAAATCACCAAGCTGTTTAATTTTATGAGCGCACCTGAAACCCTGTCTATCCTGACCAATGCCGGGGTGGATGTGGTCAGCATCGCCAATAACCATACCATGGACTACGGTCTCCCCGCTATCCAACAGACCAGGGCCAACCTGGAAAAATACCGCATCCTGTACAGCGGGGCGGGTGCCGATTATAACCAGGCCAGTCAGCCTGTCATCATCACCAATAATGGTATACGTATCGGTTTTCTGGCCTTTGGCGACATCTTCCCTCTGAACCTGTATGCCAGCGATCATCATCCCGGAGTAGCCGGGGTAGATCCAAAACGAGCCCTGCCGGTAGTCGCCGCATTACGTCCCCGGGTCGATATCCTGATTGTGTCCCTGCACTGGGGCTGGGAATACGAAGACATGCCCAAATCTTATCAGATCAGCATAGCTCATCAATATATTGATTCCGGAGCCGACCTGATCATCGGACATCATCCTCATGTCCTGCAGGGTGTGGAGAAATACCGGGATGGTTATATCTTCTATAGTATGGGTAATTTTATCTTTGATCAGAAAAAAGAGCTCAAGACCCGCTATACCATGGTGGGAGAGTTCCAAATCAGCCGGGTGATCACCCCGCAAGGTAATACCAACTTCTCTAAATCCATCCTGGTCTATCCCTTTATCAAGGATTATAATGACTATATGCCCCGCCCCCTGGACCAGGCTGAATCTATAGCCTGGAGAAGCCATTTTACCGCCATCTCTGCGCCTCTGGGACCAGTCAGTCTGGGCCCGCTGGACGGATCTAATTACAATACCCTGGCGGCTTTTTTTCCACAAACAAACTCCCTCCTTTCTAACGCGACACCCCAACTCACGCTCAAGTAAGGCAGAGAAATCCCCTCAATCGGGTAATTTTGAAACAATCATCCTCTGCCGGCTTGCCATTTACCAGGTTTTTCTCTATAATAAATATGGTTTTTATTTTGAAGGACTGATTAGACATGGAGTTACCTATGAAGAAATTATTTATATTACTAGCGCTTATTGCCATGAATCTGAGCCTGGTCTCAGCCAAAAACATTGAGGTCTTTAACGCCAAGACTATCACTGATCTGATACAGACCAAGACTGCGACTATCAAATCTTTTACCGGAGGGTTTGTCTACCGGCTGGAATCCAAGTCCTATACCGGCACCATAGTTTATAAACAGCCTTCAAAATTTTCCCTGGCATTGAATACCGGAGCCCACATTTTTTCTGATGGGAAGTACCTTTATATCGATTTCAAAGGCCAGAATATAGCTGTAAAAGAATTTCTGGGGGATAATGAAAAGAATCCCATGACCGGCTGGAATATCAAACGTCTTCTGCGGGAATACACAGCCACTCTGCCCCAGAACGGATACAAAGTCACCTACGGCACCGCCAACAAACCAGCTTACCGTCTCATGTTTGTGCCTAAATCCAATACCGCGGGTTTCCGCTTTATTGAAATGATAGTTACTGATGACGGTCTGATTCAGAAAGTAAACGCTCAGAATCAGCTGGGCAAAACTTTGGAAATGAGCATTAATTACCGTTCCTTCAACAACCCGGTAAATGATGACAATTTTGAATTTGAACCCGATGAAAACACCCAGACATTTGAAAATATCTGGGAAATAGACGCCAACCAGTAAAGACCATAGCAAACAAGGAGCTCCACATGAAAAACGGCACCAGGATTTTTAGCCTGCTGATACTTCTTTCAATTCTTACTTCCTGCGGAAATCTCACTGAAGAACACCGCTTCAAAAAAAGATTTGACCGTTTTTATGAATTTTTATCCCAGGATGAAAAAAATTACTTTGCCGGCAACGATCTGCCTGCTCTTGCACTTAGTCTGGATAAAAGAATGGAAGGTAACACTAACTTAATCACTGCCTGGTCCGAAATAAAAGACGGGGAGTCCATCTCTACCTTTTCGACCCTGCAGGCAGCTGACTTTTTCTATACCATAATCTTAAGAGAGATCCACCGGGATCATTTCCGGGAATTTATGAACGCCCTGGATGCTGAAAATCAATACGCTTTTGCTATGGGCCGTGATTATCAGACCTTATTATCCTCTCTTTACGATAAAGATAAAAATTTCAAACGCATGATAGACAGGATGAAGACTGAATACCGGCTCTATGGATTTTCCAATGAGGCAGTTTTCGAATTTCTGCATGAGATACCTTATCCCGAAGCTTCACGCCGACAGTTGTATTATATACTGACAGCTCTCAATGAAGTTAAAGCTGTACCTTCTTTTGTCTCGGGAGATCTCAGTCAATGTGACCAGCTGCTCGAAGCAGGATTAAAAAGCAGTTTTCTGTTTAAACGCAGTTTTGACGCTTTAAAAACCCGCACCACTATGACTCATCTCAGCAACCTGCAATTACTGGAAGTCTACCGCGATATTGCTTTCCGTCAGATGGATAAGGAAGCAGCCGCCAAGACTATTGCCAAATTTTATAAACAGGAAAATAAATAATGGAATTTATGACTGCGCTGATTGATGCGCTGGAAAACCTCAAGCTGACTGAAATCGCGCAGTATGATGTGTCCAAAATATCTCCTCTGACCGATCAGTTTCTGATAGCTTCAGCTGATAGTATGACCCAGATAGACGGAGCCCGAAACCGGATTCTGGAGATCATGCATCCCACAAAGCTGCGCTTAAAAAACCCCAATGAAGACTGGAAAGGGGGGTGGCTGATCATGGATTACGGAGATATTATCATCAATATCTTTCTGAATGAGACACGCAGCTTCTACAACCTGGATAATTTTATTAAGGCGGGGAAAATAGACCTCGACGAGTTACGAGATGCCGTGGGCAGCTGATCTTATATACCATCCCTCTTTTAAATCACTGTTAGAAGAACATAGTCAGTATTATATCCTGTTTTTTAAAAACGAATGCAGCACCAACATTTCTGACTGGCCCACTGAATGCGGGAATATCTCTGAAGTCCGGACAGAGATCGAAACCCGTGGCCTGGTCTTTGATTTTACCCTTACTGATACTCAATTGGATCTCTATTGCTGGGTTAAAAAGGCCCCTTCCTTCGACACCCAGATCAACCAGTTACTGCACCGCCTGGTGTTAGGTCAGGATATCCCCCTGGGTGATCTGGAAGCCAGATTTTCTGAACTGGATGATGCCCTGGTAGTTGACATTGGGGATGAATTTCTGTTTTCATATCTGATCAGCCTGGTACAGCGTAAATTCAACGCGGAAGTGGGTCTGCTTCAGATTTTTACCGGAGATACCACCATTAATATGGCTCTGGGATTCAATGCCAATGACCTGGAGCAAATCACTTACAATGATATCCCGCTCAGGCAATATCTGGATGAGCACCGCATGGCTCTGGTATTCCCTGACGTCACACAGGAACCAAACCTGGTCATCAAGAACCGCAATCCCGGATTGATTAAAAGTATGCTGATCACACCCGTAGTCAATAAAGGGAAAATGGTGGCTCTGCTCTGTCTGGTCAACAAAAACACCTCCTCGGAAGATTTATCCTTTACACTAAAAGATAAAAATCTGCTTTCCAGTATGTCGGTCTCTATAGGTTCCAGTATTACCAATGCCCTGCTCTACCAGGAGACCACAGAGCTTAAGGAATTTAATGAACAGGTACTGGAAAATATGCCGGTAGGAATCCTGACCCTGTCAACCCAGCACGAAGTTTTGTTTATGAACCGTTATCTGCGGGAATTACTGGAAAAAACCGGCTTTGGACAAGATGATCTTTTCAGCAGCATTGAGGGCGGTGACAATCAGGAATTTTTCAACCGGGAATTTTATCTGGAAAAAGGGGATAATGGACTGTATCTTCGTGTTTCCAAACGCTTTCTGCAGATCGGGGTCAGTCAGCCTGTGTTTCTGTATACCATCAGCGATATCAGTCTGGAAAAAGAGTTTGAACTCCAGATGCGCCGTACCGAGCGTCTGGCCGTAGCCGGGGAGCTCATTGCCGGAATAGCCCATGAAATCAAGAATCCCCTGACCTCCATGAAAGGTTTTACCGACCTCCTCTGGAAAAGAATTGACGACAAGGAGTTTGTCCTCAAATTTGCCAGTATTGTGGGTAGTGAGATCAATCGTCTGAACACGATCATTGAGAGATTCCAGAGTTTTGCCCGTCCTCAGATAGGCGAAATGTCTGAAATTGAACTCTCCACCCTGGTCAAGGAAATGTCGGAAATCGTGACCTTTAATCTGGACCGGAACCATATAGTGCTGACAAATCAGGTTAAACCCGGCATCAAAATCAACGGTACCCGTGACCTTATACTACAGGTCCTGATCAATATTATGCTCAATGCCAGTCAGGCCCTGGCCGAAAGTGAAAAAGATAGTAAAAATATTGCCATTTTCCTCGATCTGAATAAAGATTATGTAGATCTGGTGGTGGAGGATAATGGTCCCGGGATTGAAGAAAAAAACATAACCCGCATTTTTGACCCCTTTTATACCACCAAGCCCAAAGGCAGCGGTCTGGGACTGTCCATATCGCACCGTATCATGCAGGAACACAATGGCAGTATCAACATTGAGTCAAAGCCTGGAAAATTTACCCGGGTTATTTTGAGATTTCCTATACACTTGGAAAAGGACAGCAAATGAAAAATAAAATCCTCGTGGCAGACGATGAATACGGTATCCGCGAGTTCATGTTTGAACTCTTTAAGGATGATTATCAGGTACTCCTGGCTGAAAACGGTGAAGAAGCCATCGATGTACTGAACCGTGAAAACCCGGAAGTGGCCCTGCTCGATGTCCGTATGCCTAAGAAAACCGGCCTGGATGTCCTCAATTATATGAGTGAAAACGGGAAGGGCACCATAGCTATTATTATTACCGCCGACCGGGATGTTTCCCACGCGGTCGATGCCATGAAACTGGGGGCATACGACTACATTCCCAAACCATTGGATTATCAGAAACTGTCCATCATAGTGCGTAATGCCATGGAGAAAAAGTCCCTGGAGCAGAAGCTGGACATCCTGGAAAAAGAGGTGATGCCTAACATCGCTTTTCCTAATATCATCGGCCAGTCCAAGTCCATGCGGGCTGTTTTTCAGCAGATCGAAAACGTCACCAACAATGACATCACTGTCCTGGTCAACGGAGAAAGCGGAACGGGTAAAGAACTAATCGCCCGAGCTATTCATTTCAGCGGTAACCGTGCCCAGAAGCCTTTTATCCCGGTGGATTGCGCCTCATTCCCTTCCACTTTGATAGAAGCGGAGTTGTTTGGTTATGAAAAAGGAGCCTTTACCGGCGCTACCAAGGCTACTCCCGGAAAATTTGAGATGGCCAATGGAGGCACCTTATTCCTGGATGAAATATCCAATATCACTCTGGAAGCGCAGGCTAAACTGCTGCGTGTACTGCAGGAAAAAGAATTTAACCGCCTGGGCAGCAGCAAAAACATCCAGGTAGATGTGCGCATCGTCAGCGCCTCCAACAAAGACCTGCGGGCTATGATCCAGAGAGGCGAGTTCCGTGAAGACCTGTTTTACCGCCTGAACGTGATACCCATTGATCTGCCCCCACTGAGAGAGCGCAAGGAAGATCTGCCCATGCTCATGAGCCACTTTCTCACCAAGTACAACCAGCTCTATCATAAAAAAGTAGAATTTGAAAACAACGCCTATCAGGTCATGCTGAATTATGCCTGGCCGGGTAATATCCGCGAACTGGAAAATCTGACCAACCGCATGGTTTTAAGCTGCAGCGGTGACAGGATCACTACCCAGCAGCTCCCCCCCGAGATACGGCAGGCACCTGATGTCAAAGGTATAGGTGACCAGTTACTGAATCAGGATATGAGTCTGGACTCACTGGAAAGTGTTTTTATCCGCAGTGTGATGGAACGGCATGAAAGCAACATAAGTGAAGCAGCCAGTGTCCTGGGTATCACCCGCAAGACGCTCTATGCCAAACTGGATAAATACGGTATTAAAAAGATATAAAATAAACTTACAGGAAGACAAAAATTATGGCTAATCTGGAAAAATTCAGGGTTCTGGGGATCTCAGAACCGATATTAGAATGCCTCGATAAAAAAGGTTTTGAAGAACCTACCGAGATACAGGAAAAAACTATCCCCCTGCTCCTCCAGGGAGCGGGAAATATCATCGGCCAGGCCCGTACCGGTACCGGTAAGACTGCCGCCTTTGGTATCCCATTGATACAGAATCTCAGTCCCGGCATGGGTCATGTGCAGGCAATTATCCTGACCCCTACCCGTGAGCTGGCCCTGCAGGTAGCTGAGGAGATCCACTCTCTTTCACCCCAAAAAAAGCTCTCTATCGTAACTGTCTACGGCGGGCAGAGTATGAGCGAACAACTGCGCCGTCTGCATAAAGGCGCGGACATTGTAGTAGGGACTCCGGGCCGTGTGATCGATCACATCCAGCGTAAGAGTCTCAAGCTGGACGCGGTCCAGTACTTTATCCTGGATGAAGCCGATGAGATGCTCAACATGGGCTTCATAGATGATGTGGAACAGATCATGGCCCAGACTCCTGAGCACCGCCAGACTCTGCTGTTTTCAGCTACCATGCCCGACCATATACTGGGACTGGCCCGCCGGCATATGCCTGACTACGAACTGGTCAAGGTGACCCAAAATGAACTCACTACCCACCTCACTGACCAGATTTACTTTGAAGTGCGTTCTGAAGACCGTTTTGAAGCGTTATGCCGTATCATTGACGTGGAGCCGGATTTCTACGGCCTGATCTTCTGCCGTACCAAGCTGGATGTGGATGACCTGTCCCGCCGTCTGCTGGATCGGGGCTACGATGCCGAGGCTCTGCACGGTGACATCTCTCAGCACCAGAGAGAACGCATCATGGATAAATTTAAGCGTCAGCAGATCAATATTGTGGTGGCTACTGATGTGGCCGCCCGGGGTATCGATGTCAACAATCTCACCCATGTCATCAACTACTCTCTGCCCCAGGACCCGGAAAGTTATGTGCACCGTATCGGACGTACCGGACGGGCCGGCAATGAGGGCACAGCTATTACTTTTATCACACCTTCTGAATACCGTAAACTCCTGTTTATAGAACGGGTAGCCAAGACCAAGATACGCAAGGAAAAACTGCCCCAGGTGGATGAGATCATCGCCTTTAAAAAACAGCGTATTCTGACAGATATCACGGGGATGTTCCAGGAGGAAGCCTCGGGGATCTTCCAGGAAATGGCGGAAAAAATCCTGGAGGATTTTGATAGCCGCGCCGCTCTATCCGGGATACTGCAGTATTTCTTTGAAGAAGACCTGGATGAGAAAAATTACCGTGAAATACGTGAAGTCCGGGAGATGAGCCTGGATAAACGGGGTACCACCCGCCTGTTTGTTGCCAAAGGCAAGAAGCACGGTATGGGACCCAAGAGCCTGCTCAGCTTCATAGAACAGGAAGCCCATGTAGAAAAAGGGGTGATCCAGGACTTTACTATTCTGGAGGAATTTTCCTTTATCACCGTACCCTTCGCGGAAGCTGAGATCATCCTGCGCGCCTTTCAGGGTAAACAGGGCCAGCGGCCTATTGTCACCAAAGCCCGTGAAAAGGACCCTTCCCGTCCCCGTAAAGGCTACAACAAGTAGTCCTTGTTGACGTAAGCGTAATATGATTATAAAATAGTGAAACCTAAAAGCGGAGAATACTGAGATGGCAGAAAACACCGAAAAAGAATCCCTGAATTTTATAGAACAGATCGTGGCTGATGATGTAAAGAGCGGCAAACACGGGGGTAAAGTAATCACCCGTTTCCCGCCCGAACCAAACGGTTATCTCCATATTGGTCACGCCAAAAGTATCTGTCTGAATTTCGGTATAGCCCAGAAATTCGGGGGACGCTGCCACCTGCGCTTTGACGACACCAACCCCGAAAAAGAAGAACAGGAATATATCGACGCTATCAAGGATGATATACGCTGGCTGGGCTTTGACTGGGGAGATCATCTCTATTTTGCGTCTTCCTACTTCGACAAACTGTATGAATTTGCTGTCACTATGATAAAAAAAGGGCTGGCCTATGTAGACGACCTTACTGCTGAAGAAACCCGCCAGTACCGCGGTACCCTCACAGAACCAGGCAAAAACAGCCCCCACAGGGACCGCTCTATCGACGAGAACCTGCGCCTGTTTGAAGAGATGCGCTCCGGGAAGTACCCCGACGGGGCCAAGACCCTGAGGGCCCGTATCGATATGTCCCATCCTAATATCAATATGCGCGACCCGGTGATGTACCGTATCAAGCATGCTTCCCATCACCGTACCGGCGACAAGTGGTGCATTTATCCTTCATATGATTTTACCCATGGACAGAGTGACGCTCTGGAAAATATTACTCATTCCATCTGTACTCTGGAGTTTGAAGACCATCGCCCCCTCTATGACTGGTTTATTGAGCAGCTGGGTCTGTTTCCCTCACATCAGTACGAATTCGCCCGTCTCCAGCTCACCTATACCATGATGAGTAAAAGATATCTTCTCAAACTGGTCAAAGACGGAGTAGTATCCGGCTGGGATGACCCCCGTATGCCCACCCTGGCAGGGATACGCCGCCGGGGATATCCCGCCCCTGCTATCCGCAATTTCGCGGACATGATAGGTGTAGCCAAAGCCAATTCCACGGTGGAATTCCAGATGCTGGAATACTCTCTGCGGGAATACCTCAATAACCACGCCAACCGCGCTATGGCAGTCCTGGACCCCTTGAAGGTAGTCATCACGGACTACCCCGCCGATAAAGTAGAGCTGATGGATGCTGAGAATAACCCGGAAGACCCCTCAGCCGGAAAGCGTACTGTACCCTTTTCCCGGGAAATCTACATTGAAAAAGAAGATTTTATGGAAGACGCTCCCCCCAAATATTTCCGCCTGTCTCCCGGAAAAGAAGTCCGTCTCAAACACGCCTATTATGTCACCTGTACCGAAGTCATCAAAGATGACCAGGGACATATCCTGGAAGTCCACTGCACCCATGACCCCAAGAGCCGGGGCGGCTGGACCGATGACGGCCGTAAGGTCAAAGGGACCCTGCACTGGGTATCCATACATCACGCCAAACCGGCTGAAATCCGATTGTATGATCAACTGTTCACTAAAGAAAATCCTTTTGATGTGCCGGAAGGCCAGGATGTCACAGCTAATCTCAACCCTGATTCTCTCAAAGTAGTACAGGGCTGGGTCGAACCCGGTCTGGTCAAAGCGGCCCCTGAAGCCCACTTCCAGTTTTTAAGGCTGGGTTATTTTGTGACTGACCGTTATGACCACAGTCCCGAACACCCGGTTTTCAACCGCATCGTGGGTCTGAAGGACAGCTGGAATAAAAAACCGGAAAATCAAAAGTCATAAAAACGCAGGAGGCTGTCAGATAGACAGCCTCTTTTTTTTTCCAGATTGTGAATAACATCTTCTCCAACTACTCACTGAACACTTAACTACAGAGTATTTCTGACAATATTAATATGTTTTATCCAGATAATTTTAATATATACCACATTTATATGATATTAATATAATATTTGCTCAACATAAAGTACATATTTAGTTAATATTATTTGTTAATTATGAATTTTATGTATACAATATGTTAATATTTTAGGAGGTTTTAGATGAAAAAAGTGTTGTTTATGGTAATCCTATTGGGTTTAGTTGGTGTAAGCAGTGTATACTGTCAGGAAGAAGCTCCAGTTAAAAAAACTGCTATTGGTTTTAATCTGGGCGACCTGATCTTTCCAGGACAGATAAACTATAACACAGGCTTTCTCACTATTAGTGCTGAGTATTCTATAGCGAGAAAATTCTCGGTCTATATGCCTTTAAGTTACCATTCCGAGTCTATCGGTGGAGGATACTCTATCTCTATTATTAAGCTGGAGCTGCACCCCCGTCTCTACCTGGTCGGAGGAGATCTGAAAGGATTATTTCTGGCACCTTATATTGGTATGATGCGGATGACGGTGCTTAACATGTCTGCTACCACACTTATTTTCGGGGGAGACCTGGGCTTTAAGTTAGCTTTAGGAAATATAGTTTTCGCAGAAATACATGCTGGTTACGGTTATTCACCTGATGCAGGCAGTGGAATCATTTCTGCTTTGACCCTGGGTGTACTGCTGTAATTCTTATAAATCATTCACGATGAGGCTGTCATAATGACAGCCTCTTTTTTATGATCTTCCATTGATACAGCAGACTTTTCCATAAAGACCGATGTAACCATAATCCCACAGGCCGGTTTGATCTCAGTCTGTTTTCATTTGCAATGCCGGGTTATATGTGTTACTGTATATTAAATAAAATCCTGAGAGTAGACATTATGAAGAAAATATTGTTGACCCTGGCTCTCCTGGCGGGCAGCACCCTGTTGTGGAGCAACGGCAGCCCCATTTCAGAATCATCCGGTATTGCTACCGGTAATTCCTTTTCCCTCGCCCACAGCGATGTAGATATCAAAAAAGAGACTATTATTATCCACATCGAAGTCAACGACGATCTATCCGGCGTAGCCTGGGTGGATGTGAAATACCACATGTTCAACCCTGGCCCGGCGGTACGGGTACCCATGGCTTTCCCGGTTGATTATTACCACTTCGAGGGAGAAACTCAAAATGAAGCAGATTTCCCGGTAATGGAATTCTACCTGGCGGACAGTGAGGACAATCACTATGACTACCAGGAAGTGGAAGGCGACCAGGTGCTGATCCCCGAACCCTCAAAGTGGCATATCGATTCCGGGATGGGGAACCAGGAGAAAGTGTGGTATAAAGCCGTACTGCAGATCCCCGCTAAACAGGAATACACCCTGAACATACAGTATAGCGTCAAACTCAGCCATTCAGACTGGGAATATTCCGGGAGCAGCCTGCCCTACTATTCCGACCGGGTCTTCCTGTACGACCTGTCTCCCGCGCAAAACTGGGGTGACGGAGTCATAGATGACCTGGAAGTAGTCATTATCTACCCTCAATTCAGCCAAACCGGGCTTAATCTCCGCAGCAACACACTTCCCGGGACGGAATTAAAACCAGGGAGTTCCCTGTACAGGAAAATGAAGGATAATCTGGAAGAATATACCCCAAGCTACTTTAACTTCATCCTGATGCATCAAACAGGCTATGATTGTGCTTATGGGGATCCCATTGCCCTCTATTTTGACGTTTCCGGCATAACCATGCAGCATTTTGTCCTGGAAAGGGCTTATACCCCTGGGTCTGATGATAAAATCAAGGCCAGCTCCACCCTAGCACCCCAGGGAGCAAACACATACTCCACCGATAACCTGTTTGACCAGGACCCTGCCACCGCCTGGGTAGAGGGTGCCGAAGGGACCGGGGAGGGAGTCACCATCACCTGTAAATTCAAGTACCCCATCCCCCTGGTAGGCCTGGGGGTGCTGAACGGCTATACCAAGAGCGCCTATATATATGAGATCAACGGCTATGTCACCCTGCTCAAGGTGGAAGCCTGGGGGCATAACAGCGAAGGTGCCCCCCGCAAATTTGAAAATGAATATGAACTGGACGCGCCGGAGTATGCGGGGTTTAGTCCTGATTTCTACTACACCTATGTGCAATACCTGGACGGCATCTTTGCCGACACCTACCCGCCCATACAGGTAGACCAGCTCCGGCTGACCATATTGAATGGAGTGGGCGGAAGTAAATATGATGATATCTGTATTTCAGAACTCTATCTGATACAGCAGCCTAACTACGATTATTAACTACCCGGGGAAAGAGGTGTCCCTGTCTTTCCATGGGGGACACGGTAGTATCGCAAATTTATCCGATTGGCCTTACTCCGCTTTTTCCCATACTGTGAAGGCGTTATTTTCCGTGCACTGCATAGCTGCTATCACTGCTTCATTATCAAAGCCGGCCAGCCCCTGCAGCAGGGACAGGAGATCCTGTTCTCCCGGACAACCCTGAGGTATCATGATCAGCCCTTTGACGAAAAGCATCAACCAGAACACGTCATCATCCCAGGGGCCCTGATCGGTGGTGATGATACTGACCTTCCTGAGGTCAGCCAGAGAGTGAGTTTCTGTGTTCTGATTCTTATAGGTGAGGGTTATTTCAGCCGGGCTGACCTGTATATGGTCCAGGAAACGCGCCGCGGCTTTGAAATCTTCCAGTAGATTATCATCAGACATAATATTACTCCTTTCAGATAATAAAGCATTCCCCCGGTAGGGGGTATGACTCCCTCCAGAGATATCCATACTCGTAACCGGAACATCCGGACTAGTTCCCAGGAAAAGAGGACTACATCCTTGTGAATACTTTTATTTTTTCATCAATTCTGTCTGATTAGTTGGTATTAGAAGGTAGATTAGACAGAAAGCTGACATTATTAAGAGAGAATGAAGAAGCAATGATTATTTTAATACCATAAGGGTTATTGTACTGTATTACATCCTGATTAAGACTGCCTGATGAATTATCCAGATACAGACCGCCGCAATTTATATTGTTGCTTACTATATAGTTTTTATAAAACACAAATGGGACATACCTAAACCAAATTGCACCATATCCGGAGCTTAGGCTATAATTGTTGATGAAGGTATTATTACTGAAGTGATAAATATTGGTCGCGGTACTTAATCCAATTATAGATAGTGCGGAGCCGTCTGAAGCGCAGCTGTTATTTCTGAAGATATTGGAGATAAAGTCTCCTGAACTTTGCAGATAATGGATAGCTCCTCCCAGGGATCCAGGATGATGGTTGTCTTCAAACAGATTTAGTATCAGATCTACATCCGACCGCTCCGCGTGCAGTGCCCCTCCCAGGTTGCTGGTATTGGTGTTAGAGATAAACCGGCACGCGATGATATTGATATTACTGCAGTATTTCATATTGACGGCTCCACCCCGGGTAGTGCTGAGGTTATGGAAAAACAAAAACCTCTCTAAATTTATGTTAGTGGCATATTCCAGGTAAAAAGAGCGCTGAGAAAATGCCATATCCATTATTGTATATTGTGTGTGGCTGCTAAAGTCATGGTTCCATCCACCGGATAGAGTCAGGTTTTTTTTATTACTGAGGATGATCCCCCCTATGGCTTCCACATTGACCCCGTTGCCGGGACTGAAGACCGTGTTGTTAATCTTTATAAGATGATAATTAGATGCTACAGATCTGCTAATAGCCGCCGGGATACTTTTCATAGGGAAGGTCCGGGTACCGATATTGTTATCATCACCGTCGGAACTCACATGGATTAGATATTCTACAGTACAGGTAAAAGAGACACTGCCGGTCTCGCCGTTATCCCCATAGGCATAGATCGTGATGAGGTTATTGCCTTCCTGTAACATCAGCGTATTTGACCAGTTTTCTATCCCCAAGGCACTTAAGGTTAATGTCCCCATGGTATTATTTACGGACATTACAATGTTAGTAACTGTAAAATTACTGCCTATACTGCTGGTCCCGTATACAAAGACCTGAGGCTTGTTGGTATAATAATTCATTCCAGATACATGGCTGAGTAGTCCTATCTGAGGTGAATAGACCTGATCCTTCCATTTCAAATCGAGAACATTTGTACATGAAGAAAAAAAAAGTAACATGATTATGAACAGAGCGCTTTTTTGCATTATGGAGTACTCCTTTTTTACTAATTAAGTAATATTAATCCAAAATGGTAAAAACCACAAAAATTAATAAAAATTAACTCCATTTTCTCAAATAATATAGGAAAATCTATGATCTTTCTGCCCGTTTGTCGAGGAGGATACAATCTGTTTTTCGAACAGAGTCCGCTACGCGGGGTGATATCAATGTCCCTTGCCGGGGGAGGACAGGGCTATTAGAGGGAGTATTTTCGCTACGCGGTGGTGGAAGAAGGGGTCCCCTTGTCGGGGAAGACGTAATCCGTTGGCGAACGGAGTCGGGGGTCGCATTTCTTTTTGCTAGCGCTCAAAAAGAAATGCTTGGCAAAGAAAAAAGCGCTTCTAACGCCCATGATGCCGGGATGGTAAGACGCAGGAATGGCAGGAAGCGGCCAATGCCTTCACTGTCGCTCAGGTGAGAAGAAGGTGTGGTAGGTGGGCCTCAGGGGTGCAGGCTTGGGAGTCTGATACCTCGGGGAGGGCCGGGCATCAGAGGGCGTCGGGGAGATTTTGTGGGGAGAAGGTCTCCTGTGTAGATGATTCAGGGCTCGGGTGTGGCAGAGATGACCTGGGTACTGACTGGTGGATATATGTGTTGAGGTTCTTCATGTTTATAATACCGAGTGGGGCATGTGTCCCAGAGGTTTATGTTGTCATCCGGGGGTTAAGCGAAGTGCGTATTTGAAAAAAATTTTTTTTGTGCCTTAACATATTTTAACAATTAAATACCGATTAAGGCAGTTAAAAGTTAAAGGAGAAGACTATGGAAATCTGGAAGACTCCGCGGCAAATTATTGTTCAATTGGGGCATGACCCGGTGATATTTAACCGTTTAAAATTGGAATTTGGAGCCAAGTGGAATTTTCTACAGAAACGTATAGAAATTATTAATATCAATGAACACTGGCAGAAACTGTGCAGGAATTTTCCCCAGGCGAAGAAGTATGACCTCATACAATACGAAGACTACATGAAAAAAGAAATGATGTTATGTCATTACAGTCCTCAGACTATTGCCAGTTATACCTACTACTTGATGGAGCTTTTAAAGTATCACATGAAAGTTCCGGCCGATATCAATATCCAGGAAATGAAGGACTATCTTATTCATTTACATGAAATTAAAAATAGCCTGTCTACAGTAAAAACAGCTGTATACGCCTTCAAGTTTTACTATCGCCATATCATGCAGAGCCCTATTGTACTGGATATCCCCCATATTCGCAAGACCCATGACCTGCCCAAGGTTTTGAGTAAGGAAGAAGTAAAAAAGATCATAGACTCCCGCACTAATATCAAACATAGACTGCTGCTTAGCCTCATCTATTCAGCTGGGTTAAGGGTCAGGGAGGCAGTCCATTTGAAACTAAAAGATATACGGATGGATCGGGAAGAAGTCTTTATCCGTCAGGGTAAGGGATTCAAGGACAGAATCAGTCTGCTGTCCCGGTCTGTAGTCAGCCTGCTGGAGCAGTACCTAAAGGAATACACTGTTAAAGATTATCTCTTTGCCGGACAGGATGACATCGGCCACCTCAGCACACGCAGCGCACAGAAAATATTTAAACAAGCCTGTGAAGCGGCTAATGTCAGGACAGATTTTGGTATACACTGTCTCCGTCATAGTTTTGCCACCCACCTGCTGGAGCAGGGAGTGGACCTGCGCTATATACAGAATCTTCTGGGTCATAAAAGCGTTAGGACCACAGAGATCTACACCCATGTCAGCAGCAGCC
>CAYRWR010000051.1:0-23807 GCA_964428015.1 uncultured Brevinematales bacterium
AATTAAATTTAGTTACCCTCTTTTGGCACGCAAATTGCAATATATATGTAAGCGCTTTTAGTGTTATTACAAAGTGCAAATCAAAACCAAAAAGTGGGGGTTGTAATGAAAAAAGTTTTTCTGAGTCTGCTGGTACTGGTTGCCCTGGTTCTGACCGGCCAGACATTCGGCGCGGAGCATGACGGTCATAGCAAGGCTGTTATGCTGCAGGGTTTCCACTGGGAATCCCATATGTCGTATCCCTGGTGGGATGTCATCGCGGGAAACGCGCAGGATATTGCCAATGGCGGATTCGATATGGTGTGGTTTCCTCCTTCCCAGGATAGCGGCAGCGATGAAGGCTACCTGCCCCGCAAACTCTATGTACAGAGCGGCCCCTATGGAAATGAGACTCAGCTGAAGAACGCCATCTATCAACTGCACCAGAAGAACGTGAAAGCTATCGCCGATATAGTTATCAATCACCGTGTAGGAACTTCCGGCTGGGGCGATTTTACTGAGCCCGCCTGGGGTACCGACTCTGTCACCTCTGACGATGAATGGTCCATGTCCAGCGGTGCTCCTGATACCGGAGCTCCTTATGCCGCGGCCCGCGATATCGATCATACCAAATCCTATGTCCAGTCATCCATCATCGACTGGATGAAATGGCTCAAGTCTTCTATCGGATACGACGGCTGGAGATATGACTACACCAAAGGCTACAGCGGTTACTACAATGGTATATACAACGACGCCACCTCCCCCTTTATGTCAGTAGCAGAAACCTGGCCGGATATTACCGGTGATTATTATGCCTCCGGTCAGAATATCAACTATCACAAGCAGATCCTGTCTGACTGGGTCAACGCCGCGGGCGGAAAATCAGCGGTTTTTGACTTCACCACAAAATGGCAGCTGATGCTGGCTGTGGACAGAAACGAATACTGGAGATTGAAAAATAGCGACGGAAAAGCCATCGGTTTTATTGGATGGTGGCCAGCCAAGGCAGTGACCTTCCTGGATAATCATGATACCGGCGCCTCCCCCGGCGGCGGACAGAACCACTGGCCCTTCCCCGGCGACAAAGTGATGCAGGGCTATGCTTATATTCTGACCCACCCGGGTATCCCCTCTGTGTACTGGGTGCATTATTATGACTGGGGTCTGAAAACCCAGATCAATAAGCTGATCTCCATCAGAAAGACCCAGGGTATTAATTCTGAATCATCACTCAACATCGTCAGCGCGGACAGTTCCAAATATGCCGCTATTATCGACAATAAAGTAGCTGTCAAGATTGGTTCCGGTGACTGGAACCCTGGATCAGACTGGAACATTGCTGCCAATGGCAATAACTACGCGGTCTGGACCAAAGGCAGCACCACTAATACCAATATCATCGTAACCAATATGGTACGTACTGTTGTGTTTATGTTCAAAGAAACTGTTTCCGGACAGGATATCTTTATCAAAGGCGGACATGACGCCGGTTTAGTACCCAGTGTCTACCCCTCCATGTCTGAAAATATAAAATATCTCAATACCAAAAACACCACTACCGCGTCCATTAAAGCCAATGACCAGTCTCTGGACTGGAGTACTGAGTCAGCCCTGGACTGGACAACCTCCCTGTGGCCGGCTGACTGGGGTACCAAGAAAACTTATGTTAATGACGGCTTCGGTGAAGACCCTGAAAATAAATGGGGTAATCACTGGTGGAAATTTGATGTGAATATGCAGGGTAAAACCGGGGAATGGTTTGAATTCAAAGCTTTCCTCAGACAAGGCAGCAGCCAGTCCTGGGAAAATGACATCATCCAGGCCGGTACCCCTCAGGCTTCTATCAATCACTGGGGCAAAAAAGGCTACATCACCCGGGTACGTTTCGGCGAAGGCTGGGTGGAATTCCTGCCTCTGAATGTCACTCCTAACCAGGCTCCTGTAGCCAGTCTCGGCGCTATCCCGGTAAATATCCAGGAAGGCCAGACCGTGAATTTTGACGGATCTGCTTCCAGTGACCCTGAAGACGGTGCAGCAGTAGAAGTACGCTGGGACTATGAAGGTGACGGAGTCTATGATACTACCTGGTCCACTACCAAGACTATTGCCCATGTCTATAATACCGCCGGTACCTATCAGGCTACCCTGCAGGTACGTGATTCCAAAGGACTCACTGACAGTAAGAGCCTGACCATCACCGTCAGTCCCAAGCCCAATACCCCTCCCCAGGCATTATTCAGCATTTCTCCCAATCCCGCCTGGACCGGAGATACCGTTACCCTGGACGCATCGGCCTCTACAGATACTGAAGACGGCGCTAATATCCAGGTCCGCTGGGATTTTGAAGGCGATGGTACATTTGATACAGCTTATAGCTATACCAAAACCATTACCCATGTCTATCTCACAGCCGGGGTATACAGCCCCAAACTGGAAGTGATGGATTCCAAGGCAGCTGTATCCACTGTCACTCATCCCATAACCATTAATCTGAAACAAAATACTCCTCCCGTTGCCGAGCTTACTTCCAACCCAGCCAACGGCACCACAGCTACTCTGTTCACTCTGGACGCGTCCGGCTCTACAGATGCTGAAGACGGTAAAGCATTACAGTTCCGTTTTGACTGGGAAAATGACGGGACCTGGGATACTACCTGGTCTACTACCCCTTCTGCCACCCACACCTGGTCTACTACCGGATTGAAAACCGTAAAAGTCGAAGTCAAAGATAGCGGTGATGCCACTGCCACCAAGACTGTCAGTATTCAGGTCGACCAGAATACGGTACCTATCCTCAAAATTTACTACAAAAAGCCCAGCACCTGGACTACCCCCTATATGCACTATTGGGCTACCACACCGGATGCCCTGTCCAGTACCTGGCCCGGGAAAAAGATGATTTCTGTAGGCAATGACTGGTACTACCTGGCTCTGACCAATCAGACCAGCTCCAAGATCGTTTTCAATAACAATGGTTCACCCCAGTCAGCTGACCTGACCCGTACCGGAGACGGTTGGTACAAAGATGGTGTGTGGTACAATTCCAACCCGGATGACAATGTGCCCCCTACTACCACCCTGACCGCGCCCACAGCCGGACAGACCCTGGTGGGAAATGTGACACTGACTGCCACAGCCAGCGATAACGTCGGTGTGACCAAAGTCGAGTTTTATTATGATGATAAGCTGATCGGTGAAGACCTGACTGCCCCCTATAGCCTGGTGTGGAATACCGCCACCATTTCCAGCGGATCTCATACCATAAAATCCAAAGCTTATGACGCGGCCGGAAACAGTACTTTCTCCAGTCCCGTATCTGCTATCACCGCCAACCCCAATACCCCTCCCGTAGCCAACGCGGGTGGTAATATCACCGGATATGTCGGTGTACCGGTAGAATTCAACGGCAGTGCCTCCTATGACCCCAATGGGACTATTGTATCATATCTGTGGAGTAATGGCCTGAGCGGTGAACGCCCTACCAAGACTTATACTCAGACCGGTACTTTCCAGGTGACACTGACTGTAAAAGATAATGAAGGGGCCAGCGCTTCTGATACCATCACCCTGACCATTACTACCAATATTCCCACTACCCGCGGTGATTTCCGTGAAGAGACCATCTACTTCCTTATGACCGCCCGCTTTAATGACGGAGACCCTGCCAACAACCGACCCAGCCGGGCCTACGTCACCAGCGGAAATGCTGCCAATAATGATCCCGCCTGGAGAGGCGACTTTAAGGGACTGATTGAAAAACTCGATTACATCAAAGCGCTGGGATTTTCAGCTGTATGGATCACACCCGTGGTACTGAACCGCAGCGACTATGACTACCATGGCTACCATGCCTGGGACTTTAATAAAGTAGATGCCCGTCTGGAATCACCCGGCTATGACTATCAGAGACTGATTAACGAGATACATGCCCGGGGTATGAAAGTGATCCAGGATATCGTACTCAATCATACCAGCCGCTATGGTGCCAAAGGCCTTTACACCGTAAAATACTGGGGTGACTCCAATGATCCGGAATGGGGTGACGGTACCGCAATAGACTACTACGATAAGTACAACCCTAACTTTGAATACAATGGTCTGGATTATGAACCCATCAGCGGTAAGAGCTATTATAATGGAGACCTATGGACCAAAGATAAACCCAATCTGTCCTGGTCAGACCTGCCCGGTTGGGGCCAGCCTACCCAGTGGAGAAGCCCCGAAGGATATAAAATCTATAACTACCAGTGGCCTAACCTGACTCTCTTCCCTAATGACAAATTCCACCCTGATTTCCTGAAAAATTGGGAAGATTATACCTGCCAGGTTGGCTCTATCCATGAAGATTGTATCGATCTCAATACTGAAAACGCGGCAGTACAACAGTTCCTGATTAATGCCTATAACCGTTATATCGATATGGGTGTCGATTCCTTCCGTATTGACACAGTCAAGCATATCTCCCGTTTGATGTTTAACCGTCATTTTATTCCCGCGTTCAAAGCCCGGGGCGGTGAAAACTTTTTTATGTTCGGTGAAGTCTGTACCCGTGTCAACGAAATCTGGAATCATAATGTGGCGCCTCTCTCCACTCCTTTCTATACCTGGAAAGAAAGAGGGACATTCTCCTCTGATGACGAAGTGGCAGCTCTGGAAGCCTATAATTATGAAAATAATCTGGGCACAGGCAGCCAACCTTCCAGCGGAAACCATTATCTGGACGGTAATAACTACCACACTCCTGATTACAGCAAAGCCAGCGGCATGTCAGTCATAGACTTCCCCATGCACTGGAATTTTGGTACCGCGGGGCAGGCATTCAACATGCACAGCCAGGACTGGGCCTACAATGATGCTACCTGGAATGTCGTCTATGTAGACAGCCATGACTACGGCCCCAATACCGATAACCGCTATACCGGATCAGAATCAGAATGCGCTGAAAACTACTCTCTCATGTTCACCTTCCGTGGTATTCCTTGCGTATACTACGGATCTGAGATACAATTTAAGAAAGGCGCACGGACTGACGTAGGACCTAACGGACCTATTGAAAATACAGGCCGGGCATACTTTGGAAATTATCTGCAGGGCAGCGTAAGTGTACAGGACTTCGGCGTCTGGAATAACGCAACCGGTGAAATGGCCAATACCCTGAATCACCCCCTGGCTAAGCACCTGGCCCGCCTCAATCGCATACGCCGGGCCATTCCCGCACTGCAGAAAGGCCAGTATTCTACCGATAATGTAAGCGGCTGGATGGCCTATAAAAAGAGATTTACCCAGGGCAATGTGGACAGCTTCGCGCTGATCACAGTTTCCGGTGATGCTACTTTTAGCGGAATCCCCAATGGTACTTATAAAGATGCTATAACCGGTGACATCAAGGTTGTCAGCAATGGTACTCTGACAGCAAACTGCAGCGGACAGGGAAACCTCAGGGTCTATGTGCTGGACCTGCCCGGTAATCCGGCTCCCGGAAAGATAGGCAATGATACACTGTATCTGCACTGACGCTATCACTAATTTATAACCCATTTTTCATTTTGTCCTCGAAAAAGGCAGGGTCGCCCACCCTGTCTTTTTCATTTATTACTTTAAATATTTTTTTTGCAAAACCTTGTGTTTTTTTCCAGGAATTGCTATACTATATATGTAAGCGGTTACATGCTTATTACATATTTAGTAACGTTCCTGGAGTTAATAATGATTCAGAATTTAATTAAGATCGTTTTGCCTTTGTTTTTTGGTGTCTTAGCCCTGATCAGCTGTGAACTCGGACTGGATAGTGACCGGCACGAAGATAATGGAGATTCCTTCCAGTTAATGAAAATATAAGACTGCCATGATCAGGTTTTAAATTGTAGCAACAACACAACTTTTTCATTTTGCCTCGCGATACCCCGCCCCGTCCAGGCGGGGTTTTCGCATTTATGGAGTGAATTAGTTGAAAAATGAAGTATAAAGAGATATTATTATTCAGAATACTATTATAACTATATGTTATTAAAAATTTCGCTTTAGGATTGCTGTATGTACGCTAAATGGATTTTGTTAATAATACTCAGTCTCTTTTCCTGTGCCCCTGAGATACTGCCTACCACTTCTGAAGTGTTCGACTATCTGCATAACAGCAGTGAAAGCATTTATGATGGATCGGGGGCCTGGGGGGAAACAGCCTACGCCTATAAAATGGCTCTAAGAGACTCTTACTGGAGAGCTGATGTCTATGGCTTCCTCTCACAGCAGGGAGGAACCTCAGCCAGCCTGTATAGTCAGAGAGCGGATGCGGCTGTAGCCTATCTGCTCAGTGCTCAGTCCAATGGCGGGACTGGTGTATTTGGATTTCCCGCGGATGCCGATAATCCTGAATTCGGCGCAACTGTAGCCTATATCCAGGCAAATCATCCCGATATGATCAGCAATGGATGGATTATCTCTTTACCTACCAATGAAGTCCAGCAGCTGTACTATGATCATGGTTATGCGCTGTACACACTATGCCAGGCATATATCCGTACCCAAAATACTAATCTCATCCCAGGTATCAAAACGGCGGCCGACTGGATACTAGATAAGCCTGTCACTCAAAATCTGAATTATCTCTCCTCCCTGTCCAAAGGATTGTGTCTGGCCTGGAGTATCACATCCAACACCAATTATCTCCTGAAGGCGGTCTGGTATCACACTAACGTGATACTACCTGGCATCGGAACTGATGGCCAGGCCCTGGACAGCCATAATGCCCAGCTGGAATACCATGGCTTCATCGTTTCGGGCCTGATAGCACTGGATCAGCAGCTGACCAATGGCCACCCCCTGAAAAACCAGATCAATACTGCTCTGGAAAAAATGGTCAGCAGAATGGCTCAACGGGATATGACTGATCCGGGAGACTGGGAGCAGACCTGGCTGGGCACCAACCTGCAGGCGTGGTATGAATTATCCCTGCTGAGGCCCCTGACTACAACCGAAAAAGCAGCCCGGGATCAATGTCTGCTTTACATAAGGTCCAATCTACAGGATTACCGGCAATTAAGCGGCTATGCCTTCCGTAAATCCCTTTATGCCAATTTCTTTATCGGATATTCTTTGTGATCATATTTCAGATAAAAAAAAACCGCCGTTGTACAACGGCGGTTCATTCTTATACCTATTGAAAATTCTTTTTTTATACACTTTTACGTAAGCGGTGAATGAATAAACGTCCCCAGGTAAAAGCAGTGATACTGGAAATCCAGGAACCGGCTACTATACCGTAATACACACCGCTTACTCCCATTTTGAGAGGAAAAGCAAACAGCCAGGCTCCAAATACTCCCAGTATGATGGTGCGCAGCAGTGTGATGATCAGGGATTTGATACCATGGCCTGTACCTTCAAACATGGAAGAACTGAGCATGCCCCCCGCCACCGATGGGAAAAACAGACACATGACCCTAAGCATATGAGTGATTTCAGGAGCCAAAGCAGAAGTGGCATCTGTATAGGTAAAAATCTTCACAATCTGAGGGGCAAAGACAAACATCAAAACTGAGAGCACTATCTCTATAACTAGGCCGATTTGTACTGAAAATCCATGGGCAATAGCCAGTTTGTCATACTGTCGCGCCCCATAGGCAGCCCCGGACACGGAAGTTACCGCGGTAGCCATACCAATCATAGGCAGAATCGCTATCATCACGATCCTCCAACCCGCGGTAAACACCGCTACCCCATTATTATCTGTGAGGCGGGTAATAAACATAATCAGTACCAGATTCATCACAGCCATGGCTGCCTGGGACAGGCTGGAGGGAAGGCCTACCTTAATGATATCCTGGATAAAATGTTTTTCAAAGTGAAATCCTTTAAAATTAAATTTCACATAGTTGTTTTTATCGATAAACAGCCATTTAAAAAGAAAAACTGCGGAAATAAACATGGACAAGGCTGTAGCCCAGGCCGCACCCGCGATTCCCAGATTCAGCCCAAAATCAAAAGGCAGAAAGGGGATTTTCTTAAATATAAAAATAGGGTCCAGGATAATGTTCAAAACTGCACCGATCAGGATGGCATTCATGGATTTATGGACGCTGCCCTCACTGCGTAGTAAAGAATTGGCATTAATAGTGAAGAAATTTAATATAGTGACGGAAAACATGATGGTACCGTAAATCAAAGCGGGTTCCAGGGCGTCTTTGGCTCCCATGAAAATAAACAGGGGTTTTTGAAATATAAGGAATAATGCAGTGAACACTGTGGAAGTAATCAGCATAATGATAATAGTGTGGACTGCCACAGAATTGGCACCTTCAGAATCCTGAGAACCGATACGCCGGGAAATAGCAGCCCCGCCCCCGGTACCTATCCCTACTGCCAGTGCCATAATAATCATGGCAAAGGGGAAGAAAAAACCTACCGCAGATAGTGCACTGTTCCCGGTCCCGGGGATACCCGATACCCAGATTGCATCAGCCATGTTGTATATTGTCTGGGCGGACATGGCAATGATCATGGGAATGGACAACCGGATGATTGCTTTCTTTGGTTCACCTAATAGGGTCTGGACACCTTTGGTCTGCTGCATGTATTTCCTTCCTGAGGTTATTTGCTGATATACATAAAATTCAGGCTATATATTTTAATGATTTTGATAGGATTAGTCAAACCTGGTTTTAAAATGTCTGTATGAGTATAAATAATTTTGAATTAAAAAAATGGGATTCTTTTACAGATATAATTTAGATTCAGATATTAATTCAATTCTGTAGAAAGCTGATATCAAAATTACTACCCTGCTCATTGCTCTCTACCCTGATAAAACCATTGTAGTTGGTGACTATCCTCTTCACCATGAACAGACCCAGACCGGCACCGTTTTTGTAGAGCTGCTCCGAATATCTGCCCCGATAAAAAGCATCGAAAATGTTTTTCATTTCATCTTCAGGGATGCCCACTCCCGTATCTGAAATGCTCAGGACCAGGTATGCCCCTTCTTTGTAACCCCGAATATTGATCCTGCCCTGGGGCCGATTGTAATATAAGGCGTTGCATAGCAATTCATCCAGCAACAGTTCAAAAAGATGATTATTACCATGATATTCTCTGAATGCCTGAGGAATATCCAATGTCACATCCAGTTTTTTTTCCTGCAATTCCTGCTGATGCCTGGCCAGGATGGCCTCTAATAACTGTAGTATGTCTACCTTGTCAACAAACAGTGTCTTGACTTCGTTTTCCAGAGAAATAACGGATAATTCCTGGTGAATAATATTTTCCAGTTTTTTAAACTGCTTCATGATCTGTTTGACATGTTCATGGTCAGCACCC
This sequence comes from uncultured Brevinematales bacterium, assembly GCA_964428015.1. GTDB lineage: Bacteria > Spirochaetota > Brevinematia > Brevinematales > CAYRWR01 > CAYRWR01. Next base: position 9,295 of record CAYRWR010000051.1, read on the forward strand.
AGGGTATTCTCCAGTTGACCTAACTGGCTGGAAAGATCGTCCAGGGTGGGTTTAAGCTCCTTGGAAAACCGGGAGATAAAAGTATTTTTCAGGTTATTCAGATAGAGCAGCTCAGAGTTATTTTTCATGATAGTGTCAATATCCGTGTAATTACGGATAGATGTGATCACTGAAGTCTTCAACTTTTGGGCGGAGAGTTCCGTCTTCAATTTGTAGTCATTGATGTCGTACTGCAGGATAACTTTTTCTTCGGGGGCATAGCCGGGCTGGCCGGTACGCAGAATGATACGAATGGTATGGTTATTAAGTTTCTCCCTTATATACTGTGCTACCCGGATACCGGAATCATCCGTATCCATTACCACATCCAGAAAAATAAGGGCCAGATCGGGATTTTGTTCTACAATATCTATAGTCTGTTGATAATTGTAGGAATCCAGCAATTGAAAAGATCGGTTGCGGAACTGACAGCCTTCCAGAACAAATTTGGTGATGACATGTACTTCTTCATCGTCATCCGCGATCAGAATCTTCCAGACTCCCTGAGTAGGATCACCATTACAGGGGTGTGGTGTCTCAGCTGCAAATTTTAAGACCTTGTCCTGCTCATCTGATTGAGAACCCTTTTTCATACAGACATACTCCCCATACCGGAAAAAAAACTGATTACCAATCCATTCTATTCTGAATGTCTAAAATACTCAAGAAATCACCTTAATACTCATTTAATATTTGTTATTTTTTCAACTTACTTTAAAATTGTATTGACCACTTACATTTATCTTCCGGGCTGGCCGGTGATTACATCAATTTTTCAAGGATAAAAAATGGACTGGAGCAAGGGTTTTTTTGCCAATATTATGACCAGCGGACTCTACAACTCTGTTGAATTTCAGCACAGAAACCAGGTCATTTTTATGAATACCGTAATCATGATGGCAATTTCATTTGTATCCTTTTTCGCGGTAAGTGACCTCATACTGGGTAATAAAATTCTGTCTATAATTTTGTTCAGTGTGGTGGGTCTTATGCTTACCCTTTTCTTCGTAGCGAGAGTCAGGAAATGTCAGCAATTTGTACGATACCCGGTAGTAATCATTGCCCAGTCTACTTTTTTATACCTGGTTATATCGGGTGGAATGGACAGTTCCGGAATCTTCTGGTCTTATTCTATTCCTCTTATCACCTTCTTTATTCTTAATAAAAAAGGAGGAATCATTTTATCCTCTTTTTATGGTATTATGATGGCTCTGCTACTGGTATGGGCTCCCCTGGGTATGCCGCATCATAGCACAGTCTATATCATCAGGTCCATGGCAGCCTATATCGTAGTGTCTTTATTTTCTTTTTTGTTCGAAATGGTGCTGGTGACTACTCAGGAAAATCTGCTCAATATCAATCAGCGCTTTGAAAAGACTAATAAAAAACTCACTAAAACCCTCAGAGAGCTGACCAGCACCCGGGAAAGTATGATCGAAATGGAAAAATTTGCCGTCATAGGTAAACTGGTAGCCGGAGTGGCCCATGAGATCAACACCCCTCTGGGTAATAGCGTCACCGCCTCCAGTCTGGCTCAGGGCCGTGTGGAAGAAATGGCCAGAGAGATGGAATCCGGCGTGCTCACCAAATCACGTTTTGATAACCTGATGGAGCAGATTCGAAAGGCCCAGTCATCCCTGGAAAAAAACCTGGAAAGAGCCGCTTCCCTCATCGTGAATTTTAAACAACTGTCGGTGGACCAGATGCAGGAAGAAAAACGGGTGTTCAATCTAAAACAGTATCTGGAGTCTGTCCTGACGGCCCTCTATCCCAGCCTGAAAAAGACTGCCATTGAAATAAAACTGGAACTGGCGGAAAACCTGGAGATCAACTCCCTGCCGGGCCTGTGGTCACAGATCATCACCAATCTCATACAGAACTCGCTGATCCACGGTTATGAACCTGATGATACTGGTGTTATCACCCTGAACTTTAAAAAAGAAAAAAATAATCTGAAATTTGTATACAGTAATGACGGCAAAGGTATCCCCGCTACCATGCTCAACCATATTTTTGAACCGTTTTATTCCACGTCCAAACACAAGGGGGGTACAGGCCTGGGGCTGAGTATACTCTACAATATCGTCACAGCCAATCTGGGAGGTACAGTAAAGTGCGAATCTCCCGGTGAAAAAGGCGTGGTCTTTACTATTGTGGTACCGTTATAAACTATCAGCTTCTGATCAGTTTATTTAAAACACTTTATATGTTAAAATATACTAAAATAATTATGGTATTCAAATGAAAAAATCTTTTATGATACTTTTTTGTATCTCTTTATTAATCTTAATTTCTTGTCAGTTTCCTATTAAACAAGATAATTTTAATCAATTGATGGATATTCCATCCTACAATCACCTGAATAAAAAATTTGGATTTTACAAGATTAAATCTCACATTATGCCGGAAATACTTACTGTAGAATCCCGTTTCTTTCTGGATTGTAAAGATAATCAATTAACTGTAAGAGAACTTGATCCCTGGCTAGCGAATTCAAAGCAAAACACACCTATACCGCCTTCTGTTGAAATTTATGATGTCAAAGAGACGTATGTAACTGGACAACTTTCCTATGACCCCAGATTATTTTGGAAACCAGTAGCTATAATCCCTATGAACCCTGATAAAAAGCAGAGCGTATTCAGTTCTAAGGATTATTTTGTTCTTAAAGCGACAACCTCAATCCCAGATGGCAAATATCTTCTTCGAATAGGAACTCCTTCATCGAATGATTCCTCATGGATACCCATTTATACCACTTCTTATTCTGAAAGTATCTTAAGAAAACAATTTATTCCTGGTGATATTTCTTCAGGTATCTTACCTATTACGGTCTCAAATGGGAGTCTTTTATATCCAAAGTGGCAAATTACATTTTTCAATTTTCAAAGTGAGGAGTACAAATTTATCTTACGGAACGAATTTAATACTATAACCCAAGGGAAGACATATTTTGTAGAACTTAATGATTATTTAAAGAGCATAATTTATCTACTGGAAAACAGGTTTAAATTGAAGAGGAGCACCAATTCTGTGCTGATTGTAGATAAACCTGTGCTCTACCGCCAATATGGCCCTGACTTCGCACTCCAGACTCAGAGTGCAGCATTTACATTAAGTCCTAATAAACATCTCAGATTAATCTTTATCGATTTAAGTCCTTCTCCCGAAACTTATACCATTTTTTTTGTAGAAACCATGAACGCTTTTTTTGAACAGTCATCCAGTGGAATGCTCCAGGAAGGTTTTATCGCCTATCTCATGCAAGAACTTTCAATCAAAGAGGATCTTACCAGTCAATGGAATCTATCATTTATTAATAAGTTCGCAGAAAAATATATTAATAGAAAAAGTACGGATTACATGGGACTTGAAAAATATCTCAGGATTGGCGGCTACGGCCGTGCCAATGCTTTTTTTGGTCCGGAATATATGAGAGGATATTACAGGATCAACAAAAAGTTGGTCACTTATCTTATAGAAATGTACGGGTTTGAAATGTTTTTTAATTTTTATTATTCACTAGATATCGGTGATCTGGGGATTTCATCCTATGCTGATTTAGATGACCGATTCATGGCTTATTTGGATCAGAAAGAATAGTATTTTTTGAAAGCATCACCTCAATTTACCCTTCAGAACATATTATTACTTTAAAATGTTTTCTTTATTTTATTAAATCTTGCTGACTAAGTATATATCATCTTCCAGACTGATATATGCCTTTATGCTTAATCTGTAAAAAATCAGGGTCATGTCTTCCCCGGTGTCGATTAATTCAAAATCCACCACATCGTGCAGGTCAGCAATAAAATTAAAAGGGTCACATTTTTTGTAATTTTCAAAGGTAAAGCGGGTTTTATCTTTTTCCGTTTGGGTGAGAATACAGTAAAAGAAATCCATAAACCAGTCCGGGATATCCTGCTCCTGGTCAAATCCATCCCCGTACAGCAGATCTTCCAGAACTTCTTCCAGGCGGCTCTCCTCAAAACGGAGAGCTTCTGTCTGCATGAGCCGGTGAAGCATATTTCTGAACGTGTCCATCTGTGTACTCCTGTATGAATCCCGCCGGAGGCGTTAACCTGACGGCACCGGGAAATGGGGGAAATTGTCTGTGCGTGAGCTCCTGCTGCCAGAATCCCACCAGCTATCAGGCGGGAACGCCCCCTACCGCCGCCACTGGGGGCACGGTGGTGGGACAGCCCTACCCGGCCTCAGCCGGCTGGGCGCCTACAGGAAGTACGGGTGCCGCGGGTGGACTCCATAGAATCAGCCCCGCTGGTACACCGCCTCGATCTCATCAGCCATAATACTCAGTCCTTTTTCCACACTGGCAGGATCCATGCTATAATTCAGGCGCAGGCATTCCTGTTTATGGGGCCAGTCTTCATCCATACCGGCGAAGAAATAATGCCCGGGGACCACCAGCACGCCTTTTTTCTTGAGGCGCTGGTACAATTCCTGGGAGGAGATGGGCAGGCCGGGGAGATTGAGCCACTGGAACAGGGCACCTTCGCTCTCGTGCACCCGCCAGGGGAAGCGGCCCGCGAAAGAGCGGTCCATACAGCCCAAGGCAGCCAGGGAACGCTCCCGGTAAAAAGGACGGATGGTGTCGCGGCTCAGGGACAGGATCTCACCGGTGGCGAAGAGGTCGCGGGTCAGTGCCTGGCCGATATTGCCATTGGCCAGGGAGACGATGGCGTGGATAGCAGAGATAGCCTGAATGACTTCGGGATTAGCCACCAGTATCCCTGTGCGGGTACCGGGCAGGCCCAGCTTGGACAGGCTCATGGACAGGACCATGTGGTCCTCCCAGTGGATGTCGGCGTCCCGGAAGATAATGCCGGGAAAGGGCAGACCGTAGGCATTGTCGATGAGGAGGGGGACATCGGCCTGACGGGCCAGAGCGGAGAGGCGGCTGATCTCCTCGTCGGTGAGGACATTGCCGCTGGGATTAGTAGGACGGGACACGCACAGACAGCCGGTGGTGTCGTCCACACGCAGGCGGTCAAAGTCGACATGGTATTTGAAACGGTGGGGGCCGGTCTCAGTGATGAGGGGCTTGTCGGCGCGGAACAGCCCCGGGGTCAGGCCCTGGTCAGTATAGCCGATATACTCAGGACTGAGAGGCAGGAGGACCTGTTTACGGCGTCCCCCGTCAAACTCGCCGGCAAACATGTTGAACAGGTAGAAGAAGGCAGTCTGGCTGCCGTTGGTGATGGTGATATTGTCGCGGGTCACCCGCCAGCCCAGCCGGTCGCGGAAAAATGCGGCCAGGGTGTCGATAAACTCCATATTGCCCTGGGGGGTATCGTAATTGGTGAGCATGCGGTCAAAGCCGCTCCGGTCGGACATGAGCTCCTGCATGCGGCGGAAGAAGATGTCCTTGACCGCGGGGATATGCGCGGGATTGCCCCCACCCATCATGATGAGGTCATCCTGTCCCCCCATGACCCGGCCCAGGTCGTCCATCAGCTCCAGTATGCCGGAGCGGTTCGATAGCTTCTTTCCAAATGATGACAGTTCCACTTTGCCCATCCTGTGTGTTTTTGATATACTTTAGTATAAGGGACGGCGGGGGGTATGTCAAAGGGAGAAGGTGGGAGGTGCACCACGGAGCCACGGAGGGCACTGAGGGCGGGTGGGATGGAGATTTTTGGTGGGTTTCGACTATTCTGTTGGATTTGAGGTATTGGTGGGGGGTGCACTGTGAACGAAGGAATATCCTGTCTTTTGTTATTTAATTCAATTTAATATATTCATTAGATAATTTATAATATTGCTCTTGCATTACCTTCATTTTTTTCTCTAATCCGCTACTTTTATATTTCTGATACATTTTCCTTATTACCCACATTTTATATAATTTCGTGTGTGAACCAGAAATGATTTTGTTGTAATATAATTCTGCGTTTTTAAAATCTGGTTCATTTTCCATTGGTGCTTTGCATGTTCTACTAAGACTCCAACTTAATAATGAATAATTCATTGCCTCTAAATATACACTTTTTTTATGTTCAAATCTCTTTTTTAGTTCTGGCAATGTCTTAATCGATATAAACCACTTTGTTTCTAACATATTTAAATAATTTAAAAGTTCCGATTTATATTCATGAAATAATATTTTGTCAGCTTCATATTCAGGCGATACAATTTCAAAAGAATATAAGTCACTTTTAATATTCTGGTGTTTTACATAAATCTGATACTGTCCATTGGTCAATGGCCGCCAAGTGCTTTCATAAATCAATTCAAATAATTCATAAATCGATTCATTAGGTTTCAAAACTTTTTCTTTAGGCAATATACTGACCATATACCAAGGTGATAAGAAATTTGTAGAATTATTTTGAATAATTATATATTTATAGACTCCTAAACCTAGTTTTAAGTAAGGAAGGTATGCAATATCACTATTGCCGCTATTATGCAAAGTCACTTTTACTACAATCGGTTCATAGATTATATATTTCTTTTTATCAGTCTCAATTTTTAGCTCTAATTCCCCCCAAAAGGTATTGCATAAAAATAAAAATAGAATTGATATTACTTTTTTTTTCAAAACGCCTCTTCTTTTATAAAACATTTCAGACTTGAATACTATTCTAATACAAACATCAATATAGGTCAATCAGTACTTAATACTCAAAAATATGAGGGTGGGCGTCGTACATCCCGCCCTAATCCACTCACCAGGCAGGTGGGATGAATGAACCCTGTATGCATCCATGTAGGGTGGGTGTCTCCTCTCCCCACTTCGGCACCTCCGCTCTACTCCACCAGCAGGCCGGGGCGGGGTGGCTCAGTGCAGCGAACCCACAGGGGAACCTTAGGGTCTGGCCCAGGAGTCTTCTGAGTGAGCCACGACGGCGAACGTCCGCAGTCCATTGCCAGGATGGCAATTGGACAAGGTCTCACCCCACCCTGGGCCTGACCCGGAGTCCTCTTCTCTCCCCGAGGACTGTGAGCGGAACTGAAACACTCCAACCCGGCCGTCCGTGGAAGAAATAGACCGGATATACCAAAAATACTGTGTCTGATACTACCGAGGGTGCCAGCTGGTAATTTCATATATGTAGTACTGGAGTAATGTCTTGACTTCAGCGGTTTATGTAGAGAAGATCCTTCGCGATGCTCAGGATGACAGGCATTTTTGTACTAATCAGAAAAACGGGCTTCGGCGGGCCGAAAATAAAAATTATTTCAAACAAAAAAAACGGCTTACCCGTAGGTAAACCGTTTATGTTATTTCTAAAAAACAGATTATTACAATAAATATTTTTCTTACTTATTCCATTCCTGAATATACCCTTCCGGAGAATCACAATAGATGTGATTATCAAACAGACCAAAATCCCAGTTTCCCCATCCGGCATATTCCTGACCGATCAGGTGCCAGTCTTCGGAATAGGTATAAAAAATCAGGTCGCTTTCAGGATTGGCGGGAGAGCAGTAGACATACCAGCAATGGTCGCCTTTTTTCAAACAGGGGTTTACCCCTCCGTCTATAAAACTGATGGAACGCACCAGATTTCCGTCCTGAGTGTATTCGTAGACATAGGTGGTGTTGTATCCGGTGATAAACAGATGCCCGGTCTCAGGATCGTAGGCCATTCTGGAAGGAATAAAATCGGTTACACTCCATTGTCCCAGCAGTGCTCCGTTGGTAATGCTATAATGGTAGATGGTGTAAGAGTCAAAATAATCGGAGGTCCAGAAAGTATTTTCATCACTGGCGATTCCATGTCCAAAAAATTCAGAATTACCCGTGACTGTCAAGAGCAGTTCTCCGGTACTGCGGTTATAAATCTCCACATAACCTAATTGATCAAAAACATTGCGGATTCTTCCAAAGATGAGATAGTTAGTAGTTGCGCAAAGCCCTCTCAAACTGGAATCCCCATTTTGAGGTACGGTATTAGTCCCCCAGGTACCGGTATACTGAAAATTGGTGTTTGCAGAAGATGAATCTACATAAACTACTACAATTCCTACTCCACCCGGAGTTATCTGAATATTGATTTTTGAACCAGGCAAAATAGTTATAGGAACCGACTCATTATAAATCCCATTGGTTCCTCCTACCATACCCTGATGTGACACATACACCAGATATTCACCCGGTTCAGCAATAGATACAGGGGGTAAATCCGCTTCCATTCCATTGCTCCAGGCGGTACTAAACACATTTGTCCCGCTTTGCACCTGGGTAATAGTAAAAGTAATAACACTGGCTTCAAAATTGACTACAGTACTGTTGGAAATTACAGGAAAAACAGAAGCACCTTCTGAACTGACTCTGACCGTCAGGTCTGAAGGAAGGTACTGAACCGGATCAGCTGTACAAGCGTTAAATAGACTTAACGTTAAAATACCCAACAACCCTGCTAAAACAACACACTTTCTCCTCGTAGAAAACATAAATACTCCTTGCCAAAATTTTTTATTTCCAATTTTTGGATTTCCACTTAAATTGTCTATTATTGAAATATATTTTCGTTTAAAAGTTACATCCAGAGTAATTTTATTTTTGCCATAACATACCATGCATTTTATTCTTTTCAAGCATTTTGTTAAATATACTATAAATTAATTCACTTAATTGACTATATAGTAGTAAATTCCATGTCCATCAACCCTGACGGGAGCTGTAATTCCTTACTAAATTGACACTTGCGGTAGAGTCACCCCGACCCGGCCGTAAATGGGAGAAATAGACAAGGTATGCCATGAAATAGTATGCCTGCAAATTCTAAGGGTGCCAGATGGTATTTTCATATGAGTCGTACTGGAGGAATATCTGGCTTTAACGGTTTATGTAGAGGTGATCCTTCGCGATGCTCAGGATGACAGGCATTTGTATCGATCGGACATAGCTGGCTACGTCGCACCGAAGACCCCTACCTCGCCGGCTAACGACTGATGACTACAGTTGACTATTTCCTCCCCTCCCGTTAAAATATCCCGTCCGCGGCAACCCCGCGCAGTATCGTCCAGTACCCAAAAAGGAAATCCTCATGATAAATGTCTCCAATGTCTCCCTCACCTTCGGCCAGAAGGTCCTGTTTAAAGATGTCAATATCAAATTTACCCCCGGCAACTGCTACGGCCTGATCGGCGCCAACGGCAGCGGAAAGTCCACCTTTCTCAAGGTCCTGTCCGGTGATATCGAGCCTAATAAGGGCACTATCGATATCGGCAAGGGAGAGCGTATCGCAGTTCTGAAGCAGGACCAGTTCGCCTATGATGAATACACCCCTATCCAGACCGTGATCATGGGCCATCAGAAGCTGATGGACATCATGACCGAACGGGACGCCATCTATTCCAAGCCTGACTTTTCTGATGAAGACGGCCACCGCGCCGGAGACCTGGAGGAGCTGATCGCCGAAATGGACGGCTATAATGCCGAAGCCAATGCCGCCTCTCTTCTGAGCGCGCTGGGTCTGGAGGTAGAGCTGCATGAGGCCAAGATGTCCGACCTGGAAGGCGGGCAAAAGGTCCGCGTACTGTTAGCCCAGGCGCTGTTCGGTAATCCTGATATCCTGCTCCTGGACGAGCCCACCAACAACCTCGACATAGAATCCATCTCCTGGCTGGAAAACTTCCTGCTGAATTTTAAAAACACCGTGATCGTGGTATCCCATGACCGTCACTTTCTGAACAAGGTCTGTACTCACACCGCCGACATCGACTTTCAGCATATCACCGTCTTCGCCGGTAACTATGACTTCTGGGCCGAATCCAGTCAGCTGGCCGCCAAACAACGCAGTGAAGCCAACAAGAAGACCGAAGCCAAGATGGAAGAACTCAAGACTTTTATCGCGCGATTTAGCGCCAATGCCTCCAAGTCCAAACAGGCCACCAGCCGCAAAAAGCTGTTGGAGAGCATGACCCTGGACGAGATGCCCCGCACTTCCCGCCGCTTTCCCTACGTGGATTTCAAGCCAGCCCGTGAGACCGGCAACCGCATCCTGGATATTCACGAACTGTCCAAGACCGTGGAAGGAGTCCAGGTACTCAAAGACTTCAGCCTCACTGTCAACAAAGGGGACAAGATCGCCTTTGTGGGTACCAATAACCTGGCTAAGACCACCCTCTTCCAGATTCTCAATGAAGAGATCAAGCCCGACTCCGGCAGCTTCAAATGGGGTGAGACCATCACCCGGGCCTGCTTCCCCAAAGACAACACCCCCTTCTTTGCCAAGGACATGAGCATCTTTGAATGGCTGCAGCAGTACACCACTGAAAAGGACGAGTCTTTTGTACGCGGCTTCCTGGGACGTATGCTGTTCACCGGTGAAGAATCCCTCAAGAAAGTCAGCGTCCTGTCCGGAGGAGAAAAAGTCCGCTGTATGCTGTCCCGCATGATGATGGCCGGAGCCAATGCCCTGATCCTGGACGAGCCCACCAACCACCTGGATCTGGAGTCCATTACTGCCCTCAATGACAGTCTGATCCGCTTCCCCGAAGTAATACTGTTCTCCTCACATGACCACCAGTTCATAGACTCCATAGCCACCCGTATCATCGAGTTTACCCCCGGCGGCGTGATCGACCGTACTATGACCTTTGATGAGTACATTGAGGACAAGGATGTCAAGGCCCTGCGCGACCAGTACTACCATGGCCACAACCGTATAGAGATCTAGGGAAAAGTAAAGTCCGTCAGCAGTTAACCGGCCATCGATGCACTTACTGCTTCTGAATTTTCCCAGCCTGGGTGTAAATCAACCATTTTTCCTGTATTCAGGGCGTCTTCCGCCGCGTCTTCTCTGTACGACCCTGTTGAGGGGTGCGGTTATCCCCTCTCACGGGAGATGTGACTGACTTCATCCCCGGATTTCAGTACCGTGTTTCTTTACAGCTGGTCCCGGTGCCGTTATCTTAACACCTCCGGTGTGATTTCCCGCCTATCAATTCCCCCCAATCCCTCCCTTTTTTCAGTCTTCTTACATAAATTCTCCGGAATTTCCTATTTCAAACAGAAAATCAGTTTTGTCACAGCTATTCAAAATTCCCCTTCGTGCACTTATTTAGTGCATAGCACACTTATATAGTGCATTTAAAGAAATTAGAAAATAAATCGTTAAAAATGTGCACATATCTACTTGAAATATCGTAATATACAGTGTAAAATATATTAATCAATGTAAGCGGTTACACTGCGATTACAGTGTCCGTGAAAGGGGTAAACAATGAGAAAATTCTACGCGATCCTGGCTCTCATCCTCCTGATGGCAGGCTGTGAACTGGGCCGGAATGTCAATGACCAGAATGGAAATAAAACTCCCTTTGTACTGGTCAGTACTGTGCCTACCAATAATTCTACCGTTTCTACTAATTTTATGGCGCAGGGCAGTACCTACAATGTCAACGGTATCAGCTCCGCCCGTCTGTACTACTGTAGTACCAACGGAGCCCTGACCAATTATGTGAACGCCACCGTAGAAGGTGAACCCCTCAGTTTGCTCAATGCTCCTATTAACATCGCCACACCCGGCTATTATTACTTCTGGTTCTGGGCCAGTGACAGCCGAAATAATACCGCCCGGGGCCCTCTGACCCTGGTGCAGGTAAAAGCTCCTAAACCGGCTGACCCAGACTTGCTGCCCCCTGTCCTGACCATCGAAACCCCCACCAATAACCAGGTCGTGGGTGCGGAACTGGTACTGACGGGCAGCGTCATCGACACCAATTCCGGAGTGAAGGCAGTTTACGTCGCGCTCAACAGCGGCAGTTACACCACCGCGTCTATAAACGGTACAGCCTGGTCCAAGGCTTATACTTTGACCATCAATGGGGCCAACACACTCCATGTTTATGCTGTGGATAACGACAACAATTACACTGCCACCAATACTTTTAGTGTGAACTTTGACGGCTCTACCCCTTCAGTGAATATCAATCTGCCTCTGAACGGTACTCTGACCAATGCCTCCAGTATCAATGTCACCGGTACAGCCAGTGTTCAGGGCTCAACCATCAGCGGCGTCCAGCTCAAGCTGAACAGCGGCAGTTTCAGCGCGGTAAGCGGCCCCGCTTCCGCCTGGTACAAAAACGGTGTCACACTGACTGAAGGCACCAACAGCCTGGTAGCCCGGGCCATTGCCGCCAACGGCAAGACCAATGATTCCTCTACCATCAAAGTAGTACTGGATAGTATCAAACCCCTGGTACATATCAGCTCACCCGTGGATGGCTCTACCATCCAGGGCAGCTCAGCCCAGATCACTGTTTCCGGTACAGCTTCTGACTCCGGCAGCGGCCTGGAGGGCATTTATCTGTCCACTGGCGGATCTTATGTCAAGATTTCCAGCTCCGCCAACTGGACATATACCATCAACCTGCCGGCTAACAATTATACACTCTCTGTTTATTCCAAGGATAAGGCCGGCAACACCAGTACAGTGGATTCTGTCAACATCACCATCCAGGACAGCCCCAGTGTTGGTCTCACCGTGCACTACAAGAACACTTCCGGCTGGTCTAGTGTATTGATACACTACTGGAACGTACTGCCCGCCGGAACTACCACAAATACCCTGTGGCATGGCCGGCAAATGATATACGAAAGCAATAACTGGTGGAAATTCACCATTACTAATGCTACCGCTTATAATATAGTTTTCAATGACGGCGGCAGTCTGCAGACCGGAAACCTGGCCCGCAGTGCTAAAGAAGGCTGGTACAAACTGGGTGTATGGTATGACTGGAATCCTGATGACCCCGTTCCCCCTGTGATCACTGCTACCCCGGGTCATGGTACCACAAACACCAATACTATCAGTGTCACTCTGGCCGGCAGCCAGGATGGTGATATATTGTACTGGACCACCAATGGGACTACTCCTACCACCGCTTCTACTATGTACAGCGGCCCCATCAATATCAGCCGTACCGGAAACACCGTGCTTAAATCATTTGGTGTAAACAGCCTGGCGGTTGCCGGCAATATATACAGCTTCACTTATTATGTCAATCCTGCTCTGGACCTGGCACCTCCTACCATCACTAACTATGTACCCGAGGTCCATCATGACAATCCCATAAACGTTAGCTTTAATATCAAAGACAACCGCAGCGGTACCACCTACGCCTATTACACCACCAATGGAGCCCCGGCTACCACCAGTGATACCCTTTATCTCAGCGGTAATGTCAGCGGTGCCGGGATTGCCGGACCCAATATCTACCTGACTTCTACCCGCCGCTTTAACTTCCTGATTATTGACAGTTCGGGTAATGAGACACGTAAAAGCTTCTATTATCACGTGGGCAGTTTTGAAGCCCAGCGCATCGACCCCCGCCAGGAGACCATCTACTTCCTGCTGACTTCCCGTTGGTTTGACGGTGATACTTCCAACTCCGTAGGTGACGAATGGTGTTCCTACACCCCTGCCCGGGCAGTAGACCCCAATCATGGCTTCACCGGACCAGAGGATGTTTCCTGGAGAGGAGATTTCAAAGGACTGGTCCAGAAGATGGATTATATCAAAGCTCTGGGCTTTACCACCATCTGGATCACCCCTATCGTCCAGAACCGCGGTCCTCTGTGTTATCATGGTTACCACGGTTGGGACTTTACCAAAGAAGACGCCCGTCTGGTCAGCCCCGGTTATGACTTCCAGAGAGTCATTGATGAGGCCCATGCCCGTGGTATGAAGATCTGTCTGGATATTGTGATCAACCATTCCGGGCGCTATGGTATCAAAGACCACGCTGAAATCAAGTATAATACTTCACCTACTCTTAATCCTGCCCCGGCTATTCCTACACCTAACTGGGAATATGACGGACTGACCTCACCCGGACTGGATGGAAATGGCGACCCTATTCCTCCCTACAAAAGAGTCAGCGGTCAGTACGCTGTGAGAGGATTCACTCCTACAGACATCAGTATGTGGTCCTACCTGGGAAATGCCGAATTGTATAATTATCCTTCCCGTGAATCTTATGTGAAAACTGTGGACGGTATGGAAGATCCCAATAATAACAGCCTGGACTATAACGGCTACAAAAACAGTGCGCGCTGGATTCGCGGTCATAACACCGGTTTCCCTACCGGCTCCGGATCCTTCGATAATTACCCTGACGCGCATTTTGACAGTCTGCACGAAGATTGTCCTGACCTCAACACGGAAAACCCTGAAGTACAGCAGTACCTGCTCAACGCTTACTACCGCTATATCGATATGGGTGTGGATATGTTCCGTGTGGATACCGTGATGCATATTCACAAGACCACCCTGAACACCATGTACTGGCCTCAGCTGCTGCAGAGAGCTCATACCGCCCAGGCCAAAGCGGCCCGTGGTGGCGGAGACTTCTTTATCTTCGGAGAAGTAGCTAATTTTGTCATGAATCTGTCTGATAAGTCCTTTAACCTGCGCCAGCAAAACTACACCTGGGATAATAACAACTCTGAAAATACCGGTTCCGCCAACCACTGGCTGAACGGTAACAGTTACCGT
>CAYRWR010000052.1:0-23190 GCA_964428015.1 uncultured Brevinematales bacterium
GCGGGTCAGAAGGGTTATCAAATGGCAGCTTCTCTATGATCACACAGCGCAGGTTTTCACCCTGGATATCGATACCTTCCCAAAAGCTGGATGTGGCAAACAGTACGGCATAGGGACGGGTCTTCATGATACGCAGCAGCTCATCACGGGCTTTGTCACCCTGACGCATGGGGTAGAGGCCGGCCTCCAGTAGTTCTTCCTGCAGCTCTTCATACATTTCTTTTAGTCTCATATAGGAGGTAAACAGGATCAGGACACCCCCACCGGAAATATAGCTGAGGCGGCGTACCAGGTCAGTCTTTTCCCGGGACAGGGAGGTGTGGCTGAGGTGTTCATTCAGGATATGGATCTCAGCCTGGGTGGAATAGTCAAAAGGTGAGGGGAGGCTGATTTCCTGCTGGTCTTTTTCCCGGGCCATAGCCAGTCCCAGGCTGTGCCGGAAATAATCAAATTTGTGGTTGATCATGAGGGTAGCCGAGGCAAAGATACTGAAATCTTTCCTACCGAACAGGCTGTTAACCAAAAAGTCGCCCACTTCCAGAGGGGAATAGGCAAATTTAATGTTCTTACGGGAAAGTTCTATCCAGCGCACATAGGCAGGGTCAGGTTCACTATTAAACACCAGCTCAAAAGTGGAGGCTGCTCCATCCAGGCTTTGCAGACGGTAGGTGACAGACTTCATGATCTCAATGATCCGTCCGTCTGTGGCAAATTCCTTGAGGTGTTCCGCGAATTCTTCGTAGTTCTTGACCAGCTTGCTGATGCGGGACATGTAGGCGGAGAGCTCACCCCGGGTATAGTCATATTCATGGCTATCCAGAAAATCATCGTCAAAGCCAATGGTAGCGCTCTCAAAACTGCTCAGCCGGCTGAGCTTTTCTCTCAGGGTGTGGTGCAGTTCATGACTGGTAGCCAGGAGACGCTCCACATCTTCCACGATTTTCATGTAGGCTTCTCTCAGCTCAGGATAGCCTTCAAAACCGCCCCGGCGCCGTAATAATACCAGCAGACCTTTTTCCTGCCCTTTCTTTCTCTGGAAGAGCTTATACAGATGGTACAGCAACCCCTGAAAGCTGAAATCCCGGCTCTGGGCTTTCAGGGAAGCATCTTCCACATGATGTGCTTCATCAAAAATAATACCGGAGAAATGAGGCAGAGAGGAAGACAGGCTTTCTTCATCAATGGTGGCAAATACCAGGGAATGATTGGCTATGATGATGTGGGCTTTTTCAGCCTGGAGCCGGGCTTTAAAATAAAAACATTCACCATAGTGGGCGCAGGCTCTTCGGGTACAGGTAGCCGAGTCACAGCAGATCTCATCCCAGACATCGTCTTTTACATATTCGCCCCACTCACTGCGGGTACCATCCTCCGCTTTTTGAATCCATTCTTCGATATCATAGATTACATCATAATCAGCGGCTTCTTCGAACAGACTGCTTTGTTTTTCATGATCCTGGATCAGACTGTACAGATTACGCCGGCAGATATAGTTACGCTTACCCACCAGGAGGGCGTAGTCCAGTCTCTGTCCCAGGAATTCCTGGACAATACGGGACACGATGACCATATCCTTTTGGGCGATCTGCTGCTGGAGATTGATGGTATGTGTGGATACCAGTACCCTTTTTTTATTTTGTACCGCCCATAGGGCTGAGGGTATTAGATAGGACAGAGATTTTCCGGTACCGGTACCGGCTTCGCAGGTCAGGATGCTGCTCTCATTGATGGCAGCGATGATGGCATCCACCATGCGGCATTGTTCCTCCCGGCTTTCAAACTGGGAGATGCTGCGCGACAAGAGTCCTCCCGGTTGAAAAATGGAGGAGACTTTTTCTTCATCCAGGTAGATGCGGGGCTCGGGTTTGAGGATGATATTGCAGTATTCGCACTCGTTATCGATGATATAAAAGCCTATCCTTTTATTGGACAGGAGAGAAGAGACCTGTATATCAGCGGTAGAAGCCTGTAGGCCCCCGCTGGGATGGTTGTGAATAAGTACGTCGCCGCGCAGGGCATCAGCCAGATTGACCGCGCTTGATTCATCATTACCATAGGCCAGGACCTCTATTTCATAGATACGGCCGGAACGGTCGACATTTCCGGAAAAGGTCACCTCCTGACCTTCATTGGCAGCGATTTCGGCACGCAGCCGTCCCTGGACTTCAGGGCTCATCACTTCAGTAGCTAATAGTTTCATAAGGGGCTTTTATCCTCAGTCAGGACAGGAATTCCTGTATCTTTTCTTTTAAAAGGGGAGCGTCTTCCAGGATCTGAAGAAATACATCGGGCTGGATCATGATGCCTTTTTTGGTGGGCAGGAGTTCCCCTTCATCGTTATAAAAATATTCCCGGAGATTGACGTATCGTTTTCCGTCAGCGGTTTCCAGTATACTGATCTTTTTCAGTTTTCCTATGCTGTATAGTTCCGTCTCACGTTTGACTTCAAAAGCCATAGTCTACTCCTTGATATCGGTTAATGAATGTTTACAGATAATGTACCAGGTCTTCCTGATTTATCAGGACTTCCCGGGGTTTGCTGTTGCCGGTGCTGGGACCCAGGATACCCATGTGGTCCATTGCTTCCACCAGTCGGCTGGCTCGGTTATAGCCTACTCTGAATTTACGCTGCAGATAGGAGGCGCTGATTTCCCCGTTGGCCACAGCAGTCTTGAGAGCGTCGCCAAACAGAGGGTCCTGAGTGGAGTCTACGGTGAGACCGGGATTTTCTTCCCCGAACAGAGACTCCTCCATCTGCTTTTCAAAGTCTATCTGGTAGTCGGATGACCCGTTTCGTTTGAGATCACTCACGATGCTTTCCACATCCGCATTGGAGACAAAGGGAGCCTGAATACGGAAGATATCGGTAGAGCTGGGTGTCAGGAACAGCATGTCCCCCCGTCCCAGCAGGCTCTCTGCTCCGTTTTTGTCCAGGATGGTACGGCTGTCGGTGCGGCTGGATACCCTGAAGGCGATTCGGCTGGGGAAGTTAGCCTTGATAATACCTGTGACCACGTCTACCGATGGGCGCTGGGTGGCGATGACCAGGTGTATTCCCACCGCGCGTGCCATGGCAGCCAGACGCGAGATGATTTTCTCCGTCTCTTTGGGGGAGCGCAGCATCAGGTTGGCAAATTCATCTATCACGATAATGATAAAGGGCAGGACTTCCATCTCTTCTTCTTTATCTTTCTGCCTCTGGACGTTGATGTCTTTGGCATATTTATTGTAGTCGAAGATGGAACGCACCCCGAAATCTGAGAGCACCTGATAACGGCGGTCCATTTCCTTGACGGCCCATTCCAGAGCAGCCAGTGCTTCTTCCGGCTGAGTGATGACCGGTGCCAGGAGATGGGGGATACCATTGTACAGCTCCAGCTCCACCATTTTAGGGTCGATCATGATAAATTTCAATTCATCTTCTCTCAGGCGGAACAATAGACCGGAAATCAGACAGTTGACATAGACGCTTTTACCCGAGCCGGTGGTACCTGCTATGAGGAGGTGGGGCATTTCAGTCAGGTCTTCTATCAGGACCTGGCCGCTGATGCTTTTACCCAGGATGAGAGGCAGGTGGGCTTTGGAGTTTTTAAATTCCTCTCTTTCCACCATTTCCCGCAGTGCTACACTTTGACGGTGCTGATTGGGGACTTCCACCCCTACCAGGCTTTGGTTGCCGATGGGGGCTACTATACGTATGTGCTTGGTACCCAGATTGAGAGCCAGGTCATCCTGCAGATTGATGATATTTTTGAGCTTGAGACCCACTGGCGGTACCATTTCATAACGGGTGATAGCCGGTCCCCGTGAGTATCCCGTGACTTTTATATCGATCTTAAAGTTTTCAAAAGTGGTCTCGATGACCTGACTGATCTGCTCGATCTCCTTTTGTATCTCTTCCCGGCTGCTGGACTGGAAGCTCTGCTCCAGCATACTGGTCTTGGGGAAGTAATAGGCCGATTTCTGGTCTGACTTTTCCGCTTTTTTGACCGGGGCCTTCTCTTCTGTTTTTACAGGAGGGGGCAGGGGAGTAGTATCTTCTTTTTTTTCTGTCAGGGGAGAGGTAGTGGCGACAGCAGTGACTTCTTCATTTTCCGCATTCCGGTTGATCAGAGGGGGTCGGGTAGTTACAGGATGATCATAGATCAGAGGCTGAAAGCTGGAATGTATATCATGCATGATACGTTGTTTTTCAGTGTCATTGAGCAGAAAGGCGGGCTCTTCCATGCCGTTGTAGATCTGTTCAGACACGGCAGTTTCTTCTAGTAGCCGCGCCGCCGGTGTGCGCAGGAAATCAGGCTCCTCTCTTTTTACCGGGAATCTCTCTGCTTCGTTCAGTACCGGCTGGGGAGCTTCACTTTCATAGGTCACGGGACGGGACTTAATACCAGGCACTGGATTTTCAAATTCAGTGTCCAGCTCCGGTACATGGGCCTCGGCTTTTTCCGGTCCCTTGACCAGTCCCAGCAGGCGGAAGGGGGCCAGTACCACCAGTCCCAGAGTACGGGCAAAAAACATAGCCCCGTGCCGGAACAGCTTCATGGTAGCGGACAAGCTGAGCAGGAATAACAGCCCGAATATACCGATCAGCAGCCCCCGGGGCATGACCTCCAGCAGACTGCGGGTCATCATCAGTCCCATCATCCCTGAGTTGACGTATCCGGCGTCATTTTTAAACAGGGCTATCAGCACCGACAGGGCGATCACCGCGATAAAAAACAGGCTGATACGCAGCAGAATACGGCCTATCTTGGCCTTGATGAGGACATTGATCCCGGTCACCAGTATCCCGAAGGATAACAGCAGGGACCCGGCCTGGCCGTACAGCAGGATCAGATAGGAGGATAGTGCCGCGCCCAGACGCCCCACGATATTTTCCGCGGGTACCTGGGGCAGGGACACAAATAATGTGCTGTCCAGAGGACTAAAGCTGGCAGTAGACAAAAAACAGACCACGGAAAAAGCCACAAGAAAATATCCCAGGATAATCTGCATCCGGCTCCCTGTTTACGGCTTAAATGACTTTGAGGAGGCGCAGCACAATGGTAACGGCACCCGCCAACAGACAATAAACCGAAAAAATATAGAATTTTCCGCCCTCAATCAGACGGAGTAAAAGTTTAAGGGCAAAATAACCTATCACAAAAGATACAGTGAAGATCACAGCCATGGGCAGGATAGAACCGTTTAGGGTACCTGCTTTGAGTTCCTTCAGTACATCCAGCAGGGCTGCAGCGGCAATAGCAGGCAGACTGATCAAAAAAGACACTCTTCCCGCGAATTTTCTCTCCGCGCCCAGCACCAGACTGGTGGAGATAGTGGTACCGCTCCGTGAAATTCCCGGCATGATAGCAAATCCCTGAAACAGCCCCAGGATCAGGGCCCGGCCTGCTCCGAAATCAGTTTCAGTGCGTTTTCCTTCTTTAATAAAACGTGTGACCAGCAGAATAATACCGGTGACCATCAGCATGGCACCCACCAGGATGAGATTGCCGGCCAGGGCGTCAAATCTGTCCGCCAGAAAATAACCCAGGATCCCGGTAGGTATACTGGCCAGAATAATGATCCAGATCATCTTGTGTTCAGGCTCAGCCTGTTTGGTCTTTATGGCCTGGGGTAGTTTTCCCAGGGACAGGATGAGTCCCCAGATTTCCTTCCAGAACACCAGCAGGGTAGCCAGCATGGTCCCGAAGTGCGCCATGATCAGCAGGTTTTTAAAACCCGCGCCACCGTCGTGAAAAAGGGCGTTGGCGATAGCCAGATGTCCGGAGCTGGACACAGGCAGAAATTCAGTCAGTGCCTGTACAATTCCCAGCACCAGGGCTTTCAAAATCTCCATGGGGTCTCCTTTACAGTCTATAAAAAACTCAATCTATATTTTAGTGCAGATTCACAATAAATTCAATCAAAGTCAGATAAGGGAAAAATAAGTCATAGGGCTCAGGAGAGGGAGTAGACCGATTCCCGCAAGCCTGTGCAGGTTGAGTCTTGGGTCATTTGCGCAGGGGCCTGGGTGGGGGCGTCTACCGCCGCGGCCGGGTTTTCCAGTAACGGGCCCCTGGTGCGGTTGTACCCTCTCACACGGTCTCTCACACCACTTTCCGGTATATTTGGAGGGGAGGGTCTGATCCGAGTGGGCGAGGTGCCGTTTTTGTTAACACCTCCGGTGGATTTCAGTTTGATTTTCAGCTAAAAATATTTCTAATTAAATCCATATTGAATCTGGACGTCAGAAGTTCCTTTTGATATAATGAGTTGAGTAGCGGGGAGTTACAGAAAATATTTTGACTTTCATCCCCGGGAGGATATGAGGTTTATGAGTACAAAACAAACGGTAGGTAATGGCGGGTCCAAAAAAGATGAAACCTGTCATATTATCCTGGAACAGGCAGCTGATGCTATTTTTCAGGGTGATCCCCAGGGTAATTTCCTGGAGGTAAATCCAGCCTGTCTTCAGTTAACCGGTTTCAGTCGGGAAGAGCTCCTCTCCATGAATATGCGGGATCTGTTTGCCCCCGATACTCTGCAGGCTAAACCTCTGCGCTATGACCTCCTCCAGCAGGGCCAACACATCATCACGGAACGCAGTATCAAAACCAAATCAGGCAAGCTTATTCTGGTAGAAATGAACTCCACCATGCTTTCAGACGGGAATTATGTCAGTATCATGCGGGATCTGTCCCGCCGGGAAAAAGCCAGAGAAGTCCTGGATGAAAATCTCAGGATGTACAGTTCCTACTATAATATGTTCCGGCTTATGGCGGATAATACCCGTGATTTGCTTTGGGCCAAAGACCTGGATAATAACTATATCTTCACCAATCAGGCTATGTGTGACATCCTGCTGCAGGCCAAAGATACGCAGGAGCCTATCGGTAGAAACGACCAGTTTTTTGCCCGGCGGGAACGGGAGTCACATCCGGATGACCTGGAATGGCATACCTTCGGGGAGATTTGCGCCGATACCGATCTCATAGTACAAAAAGAAAAGAAACCCATGCAGTTTGATGAATACGGTAATGTCAGAGGGAAGTTTTTATTTCTGGATGTCCATAAAGCTCCCATCTGGGACGCCCAGGGAGTCATGATAGGAGTGGTAGGTACAGCCCGGGATGTCACTGAGTATAAACTCACTGAAAAAGCCCTCAAGGAAAGCGAAGAAAAATACCGCATGCTGGTGGAGACTACAGGTGATATAATCATAATGCATGATAACCAGGGTATAATCACGTTTATCAATCAGGCAGGTCTGAATTTCCTGGGATATGAGTATAATGAAATTATCGGGAAATCAGTAGTTGATTTTATTCCCCGGGATAAACAACAGGAAATGTTCCAGAGAAAACAGAAGAGGGAAGCAGGGGATAATAGTCTGTTCAATTATCAGACTGAATTCATCAGCAAATCCGACCGGAAGATTATTCTGGATGTGCAATCCCGTTCTATTTCGGAAGACAAACAGTTTCAGGGTGCAATTGTTGTGGCACGCGATATCACAGAGTCCAGTAAAAATCAGAATGAACTGATCCGGATGCAGAAACTGGAAAGTGTGGGTACCCTGGCGGGTGGTATCGCCCATGATTTTAATAATATACTGACTGCTTTATTCGGAAATATTTCCATGGCCCGGGCTGAACTATCCCCCGATCAGAAATGCTTCAGCTACCTGGAAAATGCTCTGAAAGCGTTAACCCGGGCGACCCATTTGACTCAACAGCTCCTCACCTTTTCGCGGGGAGGGGAGCCGGTTCGGGAAGAAGTGGATCTGGATCTGCTTACTCATGAGACCGCGGTCTTTGACCTCAGCGGTAGCAATGTCCGCCTGGACTATGCGGTGGACCCGGATCTGGCTCACGTCTGGGCTGATAAAGGTCAGATCCAGCAGGCGGTATCCAACCTGATCCTGAATGCCCGGGAAGCCATGCCCACAGGCGGAGTCCTCCTGGTACGACTGCACAATATAACCTATGAAATGGGTGATCATCCGGCTCTGAATCCCGGCAAATATGTCCGGATCAGCATCCGGGATGAAGGTATGGGTATAGATCCGGATTTCCTCAATAGAATATTCGACCCTTATTTCAGTACCAAGCAGAGAGGCAGCGGTCTGGGTCTGGCTACCTGTTATTCTATTGTTAACAGGCATAAAGGATATATAGAAGTGGATTCACAGCCGGGTAAAGGTTCGGAATTCAGATTATTTTTACCAGCCGGAGAAATCAAAAAACCTGCCAAAGGAGAAAAAAAAGAAACACATACCCCGCGCCATGACCATCAAGCCAGTATTCTGGTCATGGATGATGAACCCATGATAAGGGAAATACTGGTAGACATGTTGGAGACACTGGGTGCAAAGGTGGAAACCTCTGCTGAAGGCCGAGAAGCCATAAGCAAATATAGACTATCCCATGAAAAAGGAGAGGGTTATGATCTGGTCATCCTGGATCTGACCATACCCGGCGGTGTGGGAGGACGGGAAGCAGCAGTCGAGATTCTTCAGATCAATCCGGATGCCCGGCTGGTGGTGTCCAGCGGTTATGCCTCAGATCCCATCATGTCTCATTACCGGGAGTACGGTTTTTGCGGGGTTATTGCTAAACCCTTTACTCTGGACCAGTTGCAAAAAAACATATTTAATATATTGAAAAACAGCTGACCTATTTCTGTTTTTGAAAAATGGCCGCAAAGAATATATCTCTGCTGCTACCGGGAGAGACCCTGAAAAACTCACCCTCCAGCAGGGGGGATAGATCGCATTGTCCCAGGCGGGAAAGAAGGCGAGGCCGGGGGTCCATCAATAAATATTCAGGGTGCTGTGCCAAAAACCACGCTACATTAGCTTCGTTTTCCTGATGCATAAAGCTGCAGGTAATATACAAGAGTTCCCCCCCAGGCTTCACTAATGATGAATAATGATCCAGGACTTCATGTTGTGTTATAATCAACTCCTGAATAGACTGCGGATTGAGCCGCCAGCGGTCTTCAGGATTACGGCGCAATACACCACTGCCGCTGCAGGGAGCGTCTATTACTACGGTATCAAAACTTCTCCCTGGGAGATGATTTATGGTCACCAGTTCAACCTGGCATTCCGCGGTTGCAGCACGCCGTGCGATATCCTTTAGTTTATATTCCCGGATATCAGTAGCAGTAATATGCGTAGAGGGTTGTAATGCACCCAGGGTCAGGGTCTTACCCCCGCCTCCGGCACAGGCATCCAGCAGAGTGGGGCTCTCCGGGTCAGTCAGCAGACAGACCAGCTGACTGCTCTCGTCCTGAAGTTCAAAACAGCCGTATTTATAGAGATTGGTGGTGGACAGCTGGTTTTCCTGTTGAGATACGCTGAGCCCCCAGGGACTGTATTCCAGGGGCTGGGCAGTTATACCGTCCCTTTCCAGTTTTTTGATTACAGTATTTTTGTCCATTTTTAGAGGGTTGATTCTCAGAGTAGTTGGTGCCCGCCCGTCCAGCCAGTGCAGGGTGTCTACTGCGTCCCGGCCGTATACCTGCCCGGCTTGTTCGGCCAGCCAGTCGGGATATCCCAGCCTGATCCTGTCCTGCTCCTGAGCGGGCAGTTGCGATATAGCCATTTGAGCTGATGACAGCCACTCCGGTGTTTCCTCGGTGAACAGGGCATGGACAGCCTCTGCACGTCTTTCCGGATAGTATTCGCATAGGATGTCTACCCAGAGCTTATGACGGATGTAAAAATAAAAACGGTCCCTAATCCAGGCACGGTCCCGGCTGCCCAGATGCTCTTCACGGAACAGATTGGAAAGCAGACGGTCGGCTTTGGGTAATTCTTGATTAAAAATAAGCAGGAGACGGTTAAGATGTTCCAGTAAGAAGGAGCTGGAAAATTCAGGCATGAGTTATCCTTATTTTGTCTGGCTATAGTTTAGGGGAAAGAGCTCTAAAATTCAACCTTTGCGGCAAAATCAGCCCCCATCAGCCCCGTGCCGTAGGCCTTAA
Source organism: uncultured Brevinematales bacterium (assembly GCA_964428015.1). GTDB lineage: Bacteria > Spirochaetota > Brevinematia > Brevinematales > CAYRWR01 > CAYRWR01. Next base: position 9,973 of record CAYRWR010000052.1, read on the forward strand.
GATCCAAAGCCTGTCAGGTAAGTGTCAGGTCAGGCTGAAATTAAATTGGGTAGGTTTAAAAGGGTGAAGTAGCAGAAGGAGATTCCTACCCATGCACCAGGGGCCAGAAACGGCAGTAACAGGGTGCGGCATCCAGCCGCCATTAGTTCGGAGTGATGCTCAGCTTTTTTTTAACTTTACACACCACAGGACGAGGTTTTTGTCTATCCTTTTACCTGCTTTTTTACTCAGAAATGTTGATAATACAGTACTTTAAATATATAATAGAAGTATGAACATCCAATAAGAACGGGAGAAATATTTATGGCACCGGAAACAGAAGAAAAGTCAGGTCTGAGCTTTATCATTGTAGGTCTGGCCCTGGTTGTATTTTTTATTGTGGTGATGGTTCCCCAGTCATTCTGGGTCAACCTTTCCCTGAAATTTTTCCCTTAGGGATAATTGCCTGTGGCAGAAGATATTACTTTTTTTTCCAAAAACGAACTGGTGTGTCCGGTTTGTGAGACACATTTCAAAAGAGAGGACCTGCTGAGCGGCAGAGGCAGATTGAATGCCGGAAATATCAGCAATGAACTGCGCCGCAGTTATATTCCTACACAGAAATACGGGGAGATCAATCCTCTTTTATATCCTATTACGGTTTGTCCTAACTGTTTGTATGCTTCAGAAAAGACAGATTTCCCCCTGGTGAATCGAAAAAATATTGAAATTCTTCAGAATTTGGCAGAGACCAGAGCCAAATATATGATCAAGATTTTTGGTCAGATACCTGATTTCTACAATAAAAGAGAACTGGAGAGCGGCGCGGCCAGTTATATCCTGGCTATCTCCTGTTATCCTTTCTTTGAAAAAAAGAAATACGCGCCTGCAGCCAAGATTGGCATCAATAGCCTGAGAGCAGCCTGGCTCATGAATGACCTCTATGAAAAAACCAATAAAATAGAAACCAAGTATAAAGAACTTTCGGAGATGTTTTACCGTAAAGCCGCCGAATATTACAATCTGGCCCTGGAAAGACAAACCAAAGCCGAAGAGAATATGGATGCCAAATGGCTGGGACCGGATACGGATAATGACTTTGGCTACGACGGTTTTTTGTATATTAACGCGGTCCTGAATTATAAAAATTCGATTTACGAAGAAGATCCACTGGAGAAACTGACTATCTATGAAAATAATAAACGCATCCTGTCCAAGGTTTTCGGTATAGGCAGAAAAGCCAAAGATAAGCCGGAATTGATTCTGAATATGGCCAGAGATGTATATGACAAAATCAGTGAAGAACAGGATAAACTGAAAGCAACCCTGGGCGAATTGGATGAAGTCCCGGAAGAAGAACATCAGGAGTAGATAGGGATATCCGGCTGATGTAAGGAAGTGGGATGGGGAAAATCAAGCAAAACCTGGCGCTGACACTTTTAGTGGTATTTAGTCTGCTGAACTCAGTGTCGGCTCAGAATACACGTCAATACGCAGAAGATGGGTTGCGTCTCTATCAGGAAGAAAGATACTATCAGGCCATAGACTCACTGCGCCGGGCCATAGATGCTAATCCCTATTACGGGGATGCCTACCGCTATCTGGCCCAGGTCTATTTTGATATGGGAGAACATGAATTGTCTCTGGATAATGCCATGAGTGCTCTCAAATATTCCCATCAGGATATCCGGGCTATGTTGATAGTAGGTAATAGTTACCGGGAGCTGGGCCAGTATCAGAAAGCGGAATCCTATCTGCTTCAGGTACAGAAGCAGTTCCCCTCTAATCCGGCTGTGTACAGAGACATGGGTGAGCTCTATATTTTAATGAACCGCAAAGACCAGGCTCTGCGTATGCTGGAAAAAGCCATGCGTTTGGACCCTGAAGACTGGAAAAACCACAATTCCATGGCCCATTATTACCTTTATATGGACAAGACAGCACAAGCGGAACAATCCCTGCAAAAAGCTCTGGCCTTGAACAGCCGGGAAAGAGCTACCTATCTGAATCTGGCAACTTTTTATTATAATCAGAATCGGCTGGATCAGGCTGTCGCGCTACTGGAAAAAGGCGAATCTCTTTTTGAAAATTTTGTATCCGGTGTGACTCTACTGGGGGATAGCTATCTTCGGTTGAAAAATTATAAATCGGCATTGGAAAAGTATAAATGGCTGGAAGAGAGGATGGCTGCGGCGACTAAAAAACAACAGGCCCGTCTTTTTTATAAAATAGCCTTGGCTAGTGAGGAAGGGGATAAAACCCAGGTCATCCGGTATTATCAAAAAGCTCTGGGCGGTGATCCTGATAACCAGCTGTTCCGCTATTCTATGGAAGAATATATCATAAAAAGCACACCTTTAAAGGATCCTCTCCGGGAAACCGCGGCACGTGATCATGTCAGCATGGCCCACACTTATTATCAAAAAGGCTCTATGGGGATGTTCTTCCTTCATTTAAAAAGAGCAGTATACCTGTATCCATTTTTATCACAGGCCAGAGCAGAACTGGTCTCGTATCATGAAAAAAATGGAGATTATTATTCTGCTTATCAGGAATTGAAGGGCCAGTTCAAAGTTGATCAAAGCACTTCTGTCAAAGATAAATTGGAGTCTTATGACTGGAAGATTCAGAAAGGTCAAATGACTCTCAACCCCTTAAAGCTATATGAGTTTCAGGCACTTTTTGTCACTGAAGATCTGCCGGGAAAACTGGATGATGTTTTAGCAAATATGTGTATGTATATGACCAGAAACTACCTTAAATTCAAGTTATTACCCTTGGTATACCGAAAAACAGATGGACTGAACCGTATCATTCAGGAAGTAAGGGAAAAAAAGCTTAATTTCTTTGTGATAGCGGAAATACAGGAAGAAAAATCGGCTATTAATTTTGTTTTATTTGACCGTTTAGGTAAAAAGCTGAACGAAGTCACCATGTATTTCACGGAATATAAGCTGGAAGAGACGGTGACCAGATTTTACCAGTGGTTAAATGGGGAATTTCCGGATATTGCCAGTCTTAATAAAAAAATAAGTGCCCGCCAATATCAACTCAGTATGGGGCTCATGCAGGGGTTAAAAACGGGTGATAAAGTGCTGGCCTATGACCTGGAATCCGATCTGACTCCGGCAGCGGAGTTTGAAGTACTAAAGTCCGAATACAGTATATCGACCGTGGAGATCCGTAGTAATAGCACGTTTAATATCAATGATTTCGTAAATTACGGAATCCTGAAGGATACCCCGGTTAATAAAAAACTCTTGACAAAACTGAAAAGGATTTTAGTATATTAGAGGTAGCGTTTCAAGGAGGAATTTAATGGGACCTAATCTTTTTTTGATATTTGAAGCGGTTCTTGCCTTTTTTGTGGGATTGCTTTTATTCCTGGATTATAGAAAATACAGGGAAGCGATTTTCCGTTTCCTGAGTTTTGTCTTTTTCTTTTTAACTCTTAAAAATTTTATAATGATCAATCTGGATTATTTCAATGTGTATTATTACAACGTAGAAACCATTAAAGGGTCCGGTGCTTATATCCCCCGAGTATTTAAAGACTTAAAACCTCTTTATGATATGAAAGATTTTATCTGGCAGGGGCTTGAGACCATCTTTATCATATTATTGAGTTTTTCTGTGTTTATTCGCCGTAAATCAGTGGAAGTGGAAAACCCCAAAGGCCTGAAAACAGGTATGTGGATACAGATCCTTTTAGTAATTGGTTTGTTAGGATTAGTAGGCGGTCTTTCATTCCAGTCTAATCACGCCTTTAAAGTAAAAATAGAGCTTCAGAAAGATAAAAAGAACCCGGATAAAGTTGCCCGTCAACTGGTGGTAGAATCACGCGAAGTACAGCTCCAGATTGGAGAGGTGCCTGTTCAGACAAAAGTAGTTGAAGAAGGAAAAGAGTTTGTATATAAGACCATTAAGACCTATAAAACTGACAATGCTTTTTTGGAAGCGTTAAAGGGACCTTTAGGACGAATCATTTTCGCGGTATGGAAGATTATTCTGCTAATTCTTACCCTGGTCAGTTTAGGTACAATTTTTGGATATGTTGCAAATCAGCTGGCCTATTTTAGCCGTAATAAACGGCTCATGTTCACCTTTATCATTACTATGGCTACTTTCTATCTGTTTTCAGCTTTTGTGAATTTTGCTCCTACACCTAACTGGTTCCTGCTGGATGTGATTGCGATAATTTTATTTGCTTATTTTGGATATAAAGTTCACCTGCAATATATCAATAATATCGAAGAACTGGTGGAGAGCCTTTCTAAAGAAAGAGATATCATTATTGATCTAATGCGGGATATCAGTGGAATCGTAGGAAGTGGAAATTTTGATCTGGATACCATTATCAAGGAAATTGTGGATTCTTCTGTAAAAGGAAGTGGAGCCAGAGCCGGCACAGTTTTAATCAAAGACCCACTTACCAACCGGTTAATAGTTAAATATGTAAAAGGATTATATCCTCCCACAAAACCTATCAAACAGGTTGAAGGGATGGCATTGAACGAAAGTATTATTGTAGAAAAATTCAAGAGTGAAAAGATAGTCTTAGGCGAAGGTCTACTGGGCCAGGTGGCACAGAGTGGAGAAGCTGTATATATCCCGGATGTAAATAAAGATGAAAGATATATCCAGACAATCGTTGGACATATGAATGTGACCAGCTTTATTGCTGTACCTCTGAAAACTACAGATGATGTATTCGGTGTACTGTCTGTGGTAGATGACGGACATCCTTTTGTAGAAAGTGACTTGAGTCTGCTGGAAACTCTGGGAGAACAGGCTGCTATCACCATCAAACAGATTCAGATGTACCAGGAAATTCTGGAAAAGAAACAGGCTGAAAAGGAAATCGGAGTGGCTGGGGAAATCCAGAGTTCTCTGATCCCCCATTCATTCCCAGAAACAGATAAGTATGAAATGTATGCTTTCTCCATTCCTGCCAAAGGGGTGGGTGGAGACTATTATGACTACATAGATTTTGGCAATAATAAAATCGCTGTAACTATGTTTGACGTTTCAGGAAAAGGTGTACCCGCGGCTCTTATCATGGTCATGATCCGTAGTATTTTACGTACCATTGCCAGTTTGGACGAAGATACCCAGGCTATCCTGAATAAACTCAATAACACCATCTCTGAAGAGATTGTGGAAGATAGATACGCAACTGGTTTTTACTTGCTTTTTGATGCTGAACGGGGTATAATGAGCTACACCAATGCGGGGCATGGTCCTTTGATTTTATACCGTACCAAACAGGATAAATTTGAATTTCTGGACACCGATGGGATGCCTGTAGGTATTATGTCTGGTGTAGAATACGGTCAGGATTATACTACCTTGGAAGCCGGAGACGTGGCTATACTGTATACCGATGGTATCACTGAAGCTATGAATGAAGCCCATGAAGAATATGGGATGGACAGGCTCTTTGCGGTGGTAAGAGGAAACAAAAGAGAATCTTCCAGAGAAATATCCAACCGGATACTGGAAGACGTCAATCGTTTTGTGGGTAATGCTCCTCAACACGATGATGAAACATTGCTGATTTTTAAAATGCGATAATCTTCTTCACGGAAGAGCTAAGATTAAACTTGTTATAAATTCGGGAGGATTTTTATGGAGATCAACAGAAGAGAATCTGGAGAAGTCGTTATCTTTGACATCAACGGTGAAATCGACCTCTACAATGCACCTGAAATCAAAGATAAGATTAAAGATGAAATGAATAATGGAAAGGTTAATATAGTTATCAATCTGGATAAAGTGAGTTATATTGACTCTTCCGGTATTGGTGTGCTCATATCCAGTCTTTCTAACCTGAAAAAAGTGGGTGGCGCCCTGAAATTGATCAACGTTTACGCATCAGTCAGGAAAGTGTTTGAATTAACAAAATTGACTTCATTCTTTGATATATATGACAGTGAAGTTGATGCCATGGCTGCATTCAATTCCTGAGAACTGAACTTATAACGTGGTTAAAAAAGATCTCCTCTCGATCAAATACGGGATTTGAGATGCAGTAAATAAAATGTGACAATCAAAAGCACGAAGTTCTCTCTCGTAGAGTCGCGTTCGTGCTTTTTTTTTAGAAAAATATATTGGAGGAAGATGTGGAAATCCAGAAGATTGATCTGATGCAGAAAGATATGCCTAAAAAATGGTATAATATCCAGGCAGATTTGCCTAAACCCCTGGATCCCCCTATTGGACCTGATGGTAATCCTGTGACTCCAGACCAGCTGGGAGCGATTTTTCCTATGTCCCTGATTGAACAGGAAATGAGTCAGGATAGATGGATTGATATTCCTGAACCGGTTCTGGATGCATTATATCGTTGGAGACCAGCACCTATATTCAGAGCTATACATCTTGAAAAAGCACTCAAAACTCCTGCAAAAATATATTACAAGTATGAAGGGGTGAGCCCCGCAGGCTCTCACAAACCCAATACTTCTGTGGCACAGGCATATTATAACGCTCAGGCCGGAGTCAAAAGACTCACCACTGAAACTGGCGCAGGGCAATGGGGTAGCGCTCTTTCTTTTGCCACAGCTTTATTTGGAATAGAATTAAGAGTTTATATGGTTCGTGTCAGTTATGATATGAAGCCATACAGAAAATTTCTCATGAACACCTGGGGAGCGGAATGTATCCCCAGCCCCAGTGATAAAACAAATTATGGCAGACAAATACTGGCTCAGGATCCTAATAATCCTGGCAGCCTGGGGATTGCGATTTCCGAAGCAGTAGAAGAAGCAGCCAGCCGAAAGGATACTAATTATGCTCTGGGGTCCGTATTAAATCATGTCTGTATGCACCAAACCATCATAGGTCTGGAATCCCAGAAACAGCTGGAATCCATTAATGTGTATCCTGATGTAGTGATTGGCTGTGCCGGTGGTGGAAGTAATTTTGCCGGAATTGCCTTCCCATATGCGCATGATAAAATTACAAAAGGTAAAAAAATTGATATTCTGGCAGTAGAGCCCAAAGCATGTCCCACCATGACCATGGGTAAGTTTGATTATGATTTTGGTGATACCGCGGGTATGACACCTATCATGAAAATGTATACTCTGGGACATTCTTTTATTCCCCCTACTATACATTCCGGTGGACTCCGCTATCATGGAATGGCACCTTTAGTAAGTGCGCTTGTAAATCAGAATATTGTAGAAGCCAGAGCGTATCATCAGAATGAAGTTTTTGAAGCTGGTGTACTCTTTGCTCGTACAGAAGGTATTGTTCCCGCTCCGGAAACCACCCATGCCGTTAAAGCAGCTATTCATGAAGCTGAAAAGGCCAGAGAAGAAGGCAAGGAAAAAGTCATTCTGTTTAATTTCAGTGGACATGGGTTCTTTGACCTGTCATCTTATGAGATGTATCTGGGTAAAAAACTCACTGACTTTGAATATCCTAAAGAAGAAGTGGAAAGAGCATTGAAAGATTTGCCTCTAAATAAAAAATAGAAAGATCAATAATTGAAACGGGGGCTGAATCCAGCCCCCGTTTTTAATAACAGGATTAGCATGTCATATAACACAATTTTTCAGGGAAAAAGGGTTTGCATCATAGGCGGAGGCTTAATGCAGGAGCCTGCAGTCAGGATATTTAAGGCAGGCGGTGGAAAAACGGTAGTGATGGACCAGGATCCAACTGCGGCTGCTGTGACTTTGGCTGATGATTTTATACAATGTTCCACTCTGGATGCAGAAGCAGCAAAACAGGCAATTCTTTCATATCATCAGGAAAAAAATATCTTACATGGGATATTTACTGTGGGTACAGACGCTTCCTACACGGTAGCTTTGGCTGCCCAGGCACTGGGTTTACCTGGTATTGACCCCCAGGCAGCCCTGGACGCCAGTGATAAATACAGGATGCGTACAGTCCTGCAAAAAGCAGATGTAAATGTACCTGAATTCCAATTAGTAAACGATGTCGCAGCTGCCGGAAAAATTTTTAAATCTCTGGGCGCAGATGTGGTTATAAAACCTCCCAGAAATATGGGTGCCAGAGGAATCAGCCGAGTTAAAAACATTGAAGAAATATCTGAAGCTTTTTTATTAGCTCAAAAATATTCAAAAGACGGTCAGGTGCTGATTGAAAGATATATTTCAGGACCGGAATTGAGTATTGACGCGCTTATCTACCAGGGAGAAATCTACATTTCCGGAGTAGCCGACAGAATAATTGAATATCCCCCTTATTTTGTGGAAACAGGACATATCATGCCTTCTTCTCTACCTGTGGATTTTCAGGATAGAGGTATTGCTGAATTTATTAAAGCGATAAGGGCTTTAAAAATTGATCTGGGTGCCGCTAAAGGTGATATCAAAACAGGTCCGGACCAAGCCTGGGTAGGTGAAGTTGCAGCCAGATTATCGGGAGGATTCATGTCTTCCTGGACCTATCCTTTATCCAGTGGGGTGGATCTCATTGGTAATGCCCTGGCCATTGCTGTAGGTATGGAACCCTATGATTTACGCAGAAAATTTGAAAAGGTTTCAGTGGAAAGGGCTATCATCGCTCCTCCAGGGGAATTAAACAGTATTCACGGATTAGATGAAGCTCATGCCGTACCAGGAATTGAAATGATTCATTTCAAATCGAAAATCGGGCAGACGATTCAAGAACCAAAAAATAACCTGGATAAATCCGGTAATCTGATAAGTGCCGCCTATGAAAGAAGAAATGCTCTGCAGTGTGTTCACGAAGCTAGACACCGCATAGTATTCAATACCAGTAGTGATCAATCCCTGTCTTTTTGGGAGCAAGCTCCCTGGAATCCTGAAGGTAGATCTCATAATTATCCACTTTTCCTGATCCGGGAGAAATTGGAACCTGAAGGAGAATTCTATCAAAATCTAAGTATGATGATCAAGGCTTGTCAGTATTTGGGTTTATGGTCTTTGGTATATTTCGCAAAACCAGAGCCTGGAATAGAAAGATTATTGCTGGAAAACTATGATGGATTCATACCGGTTATTCCCCTGGATACAGATAGCCGGAAAACATTGCAGACACTAGCGGGACTATATAAAACCGGTTGTTGGATGGCTGGTCTTGATTTGAGGTTTAATCAGGAACTGGAGCTCACTTCTTTGGTGAATTTAGTACCTAGAGATATGAGATTATGGTTTTGGTGTAACACCAGTCAGTTGGAAAAGCTATTTCCGGTCTGGGATAGATTAGATGCTGTGATCATTAATTTTGAAGACTGGGAACTAAATCATGATAGATTATTTGCCATGGATAGAGTGCTGATTTTTGGAAATGAAAGATCCAAAACAGGCCAAAATCAGATTTATCCTTTGGAGATATTTTCTTCCAATATTTCAGGTTATTTGGAATATTTACAGGATATTTAAAAAAAAAGAGCAGCGGATAACCCACTGCTCTTTTTTTTTATTTTTAGTTTATCTGGGCTTTTCGGTACTATCCTGATTAAATCTCATCGCGCCAAATACTACATTGGCTTTTATCTTTAAAAATGGCTGATTGGTATCATAGGAAGGTGAAGTATAAGTATAATTTCCGAATGTAATTGTATTACCATCCGGGGTTAAAGCGCTGGCAAAAGCTGAATCGATTTTCAGTTTAACGGGTATTTTGGTGTTGATTTTTACGTCAGCGTCGCCGAAGACACAATTGATTTCAATCACCTGATTTTCTTTCACTTCAGCCATTGAAGACAGATCAATATTTCCCTTGCCGAAGACAATATTGTACTCTTTGTTGGATTCACTATACGTCATATCAGTCTCATTAAAAATAACATCTTTACTTTTATTGGGACCGAATCCTTTCAGTAAAATACTGATGCCGATAAAAATAAAAAACATGGCCATAATTATTCTGAATAAAGGTAATTTCAGATTAAAAGTTACGTTAACAATGATCGCAACACCAATCAGAATGACCATCAAACCCCAGAACAAACCGCTAAAAACAAATCCCATTTTCACTCCTTCCTCCCATTTAATTCTGGTATTTCACACTTATACCATGAATAATCTCATCTAAAATGGCTTTAAATTTTTCATCAGCAGAATTTTCTGCATATTTCCTTAAGAATGGAATTTTAGATCTACCGCAGATTTCGACAAGACCCCAGGAAATAATAGATTGGTGCTCTTCTTTGGCATCTTTTAATAGTTGTACCAGATTTTTATAGAGATCATTATTAGAACCATTGCGGTGCAGCGCTAAGGCTGCAAACGTAACTATAATTGGCTCTTTGTTCTCCAGTAAATTCTGAAGCTCCTGTTTGGCAGTGTCATTTTTATATCTACCTATAGCTTCTACTACGCTTTGTTTGATTGCTGTACTGCTTTCTCGATGGAGAAGATCTATCAGAGCGGTTAATGCCTCTTCTGCCTGAAGTTCTCCCAGGATTTCAGCACAGGATCCCCGCACTCTGTCATTGGTTGAAGAAAGATTTTCTATTAAAAAAGGAATAGCAGGTTTTCCGATACTAACTAATGCCAGCGTAGAAAAAATGGATACATCTTCATGATCGGCAAGTGATTGTATTAAAGGGGGAATGGTCATCTTATCAGGATTGCGGCTAATTGACATGGCAGCTTCTCGGCGTTCATCAATTTTCTTGCTTTCCAATAATTGACGGGTCAGAGAGTCAAAATCCATTTTTCCATCCCTGTTTAAAATCTATAGACATTACATTTTGACATAATTCAGGTTTTTGTCAATAGTATATATCTAGTATAAGACGTTATTTCATTTCCTGAAGACAGGATAGCAGTCTCATGGTTAAATCCTGATCATGTTCCATATTTGCTAAAGGAGTAATGGAGACCAACCCATTTAGAATTGCTTCCATATCTGAGCCAGGGGTCAGAACAGAATAGGGGGGATCACCTTCAATTTGCAAATAGCTTTTTCCATTTTGAGAAAAGTATTTTATCTCATTGGTATAAACTCTTTTTGCCAAGGAAGTCATTTGAAATTCTCGACATTCCCCTTTTTGGGGAAAATTAACATTCAGTATGGTATTAATCTGAATAATTTCAGGGGATAAGTGGTCCAGAAGTCTGAGAATAAACCTGGCAGGATTTAAATAATTATCTTTCAAACCCCATCCATCACGTGAACAGGCAATAGAAAACAAGCCATTGAGACTGCCTTCTCGGGCAGCGGCCACTGTTCCTGAATAAAAAATATCGTCACCCAGATTGGGACCATCGTTAATGCCTGATATCACCATATCGAATTTAATATTCGAAAAGAATCCATCCAGCGCCACTTTTACGCAATCTGCAGGTGTTCCATCCAAAGCGTAAATATTTTCAGAAACAGTGTGAATCTCCAGAGGTTTGAAAATATTTACGGCGTGACCGGTGGAACTCATCTGACGAAAGGGGGCGCATATGTAGATTTCATGTTTTTCCGACAGTACTGCAGCCAATACATTCAGTCCTTCTGCCTGATAACCATCGTCATTACTCAGTAATATTTTCATGATTTATCCTGGAAATAAATTGGACTCTTCGCTGGGAATTAAATGGATCCTTTTCAATATAGTATACTCAGAACCTTGAGCGGATAAAGTACTCTTATAAAATGTAAGATATTCAGGCTGAAATATCCCCCAATCTTCATCTTTCAGACTGGAAATATATTTTACTAGTTCTGTATTAGGTGAAGTTTTTAATCTTAGGAAAGTGATGTGGGGGAAATATTTTCTAGGTTCGGGCGGAATGCCCAGAGTTTTAAGGCCTGCATCTAATGTATCATATACTTCATGAAGACTGGGATTGTTTTCCAAGCCAAACCACAGAGTAGTGGGAAAAAATATGTCTGGAAAACCGCCTACGGAAAGAATATGCAGAGGGGCTACAGAGAATCGGCTTTTTTCAAGGTAGTCAGTTATTTTCCGGGCAGTATCATCACTTATATCGCCTAAAAACCGCAGGGTGAGATGCATCTGGTGGCTGGATGTGGGTTTAATATTTCTGGTCTGATATTGTACACATTGCTGAATTATTTCCTGGAATCTGTCTTTCATTGATTCTGGTATATCTATAGCCAGGAAAGTTCTCATTATTACTCCCTGGTAACCTTGATCTTCTGAATACGACTGCCAGTTACATTTAAGATTTCAAAACGGTAGTGATTGTATTCTATAGTTTCACCTTTATGTGGTACATAACCAAAGCGGTCAATAATAAATCCGCCAATTGTTTCAAAATCATCGCTTTTTATACGGGTATTAAAGACACGGTTAAATTCATCAATAGACATAGATGGTTTTATTATACTTTCTTTCCGGGAGAGAGTGACATAATTAACAGCCTCTTCCTGGTCAAATTCATCAATAATTTCACCAAAAATTTCTTCCAGAATATCTTCCAATGTGACTATTCCCAGCATACTGCCATACTCATCCACTACGATTGCCATGTGAATTCTGCTTTTAATAAATTCTGAAAGCAGTTCGTTCAGTCGTTTGTTTTCTGAGATGATCAGGGCTTTTTTCAGGTAATCTTGGATGACAAATTTTTTACGGCTGTTTTCATCCTGAAATAAAGGTAAAAAAGATTTGGCATACAGGATGCCTATAATATTATCAACTTTGTCTTCATAGACCGGGAAGCGTGAATGACCACCTCGGGTAATAGTCTCAAGGATTTCTTCAAAACTGGATTGAACATTAATCATTTCGACCTGAGATCTGGGAACCAGGATATCTTCAGCCAGCATTTCTTTCAGAATCTGTTCGATGATTTTTAGTCCAGCACTGCGTTGTTTATTCTCGGGATCACTCATGGACGGTCTTCCTTGCTTTCCTTTTGTTTTATTAGACATTATAAATTATTAATAGCATGAGGTCAAAATCAATGGTAAATTAAATATACTCAGGATGCCTGACGAAGGTCTTCAGGATGGGGTAGATTTTTGATATTGCTGTAATCCAGCCAGCAATAGAGCCCCTGTATCTCACGCACAGGGCATTTCCAATCAGGGTGACAGCACTCTTGTTGACTTTGATGTTCGAAAAGTAAGTCCATTGTCATATACCTCCTTTTACCTGGCTTCTATTTGCAAATAGTATGCCATTATACACCAATGCGTAATTCATTTAAATACAAGAAATTAAAAATTTTAGATTTAAATGGTGTATATAAAAACTAACGGTGAACTTTTACATAATGCCTGCATATTAATCACACTGAAAATCTGAAATGCACATATATTAATCATATC
>CAYRWR010000053.1:0-22441 GCA_964428015.1 uncultured Brevinematales bacterium
TTATTTTAACACGTTATCCACAAATCTCAAGCATTGTACCGCTTTGTCTCCGCTGCCTTTCGTAAAGGATATAAAAGAGGTTAATCTTGATTTTTGATTGCTCTGTACTTAATATGAATAGATACAGCGGAGGGAGCATGGGTTACACAATTATCAGTCTTTTAGTTTTTGCTATGTCGATTTATCTGTTCTATATCACCAACCGCAAGATCCAGGCTATCAAAGATCAGGCTGTCTCCACCGAGATGCGTGAAGAAATGGACTCCCTCATTACTGAGTTCAACCGCACCGCCACCCGTAATATCGAGCTCCTGGAAGACCGTATCCAGGAGGTGGAAAAGATCCTGCAGAAGGCGGATAAGCGGTTGGAAATGCTGGATGATCGTATTGGCCGGGCCAATCGTCCCATCGTGGTGGAAAAGATTGTAGAAAAAGAAGCCCCTGCCCTGAAAAAAGCACCGGCTCGGGAATCTATACCGGAAGTTAAAGTGGAACCGGTCAAAAAACCGGAACCTCCGGTACAAAATGAAATAGTAGTAGAAAAACCGGCAGAAGCACCTCAGGAAAAACTATCCCGCTCGGAACAGCTCAAGGAACTTATGCGTCAGGGCAAGTCGGAACAGGAGCTCCAGGAAATGGGCTACCAGCTCAATGAGATCAAGCTCCTGCGTTTTCTGATAAAGTAAAAATCGGCCGGTTAAAAGTAAGAATGTAAAAACCCCGTCCATTTATATGGAGCCCCAGGGTTATTGCCCGGTAGCTCCGGGCGGAGAGGCCGCTGCCGCGGCACAGCATACTCCAGTGCTGTGTGGGGTGCGGTTATGCCTTCCACATTGTAAATAGGGTGAGACAATTTTGCCTTATACCTACCAGGAGGCCTGGGTGTAGTTCTCCCGGTGCCGTCATCCTTAACGCCTCCCGCGGGGGTCGTGGCCTATTCCCCGTTCACGCAATTCAGCAAAAACGCTCCAAAATCTTCATAATTAGTTGAGCATTGAATACAGAGTAAACAGTTATCTACCTGGACAATTTTAAACAATATTTCACTCAAGAGAAGGGTAATAGACAAACTAATGAGAAAATTATGCTGATAAATTTTATAAACTAACAAAAACAATATTGCTTTTCAATTGACATGTGTTATATTAACTATAGATTCAAAAGGAGGATTATTATGAAGAAGTGGTTTTTATTCCTTTCCCTGACCCTGATCCTCAGTGTCACTGCCTGTGCATTTTTTATGGGTACGGCCCGAATCCAGGTCAAGGGAGTAAGTAATCAAAATACTGCACTTTCCACACTGTCAGCTCAAAATTTAGCTGTACAGATTGCTCCGGGGGAAATCGCGTTTTCTCCTGATGTATTCAGTGTGATTATTAAAAAGGTAGAAGTTGTACAAGGCGTGAACAATCCAAACTGGGAGGTAGTATTTGAAAACGGTACATCGGCTCAGGATATTGTCCAGGGTGTAACCCTCACCACAAGTGGGGCGGAATTAGAACTGGTTGGTGGTGAATATAATGGTGTAGCAATAACTTACAATCCTCAGTGGGTTGCATCAATTACATTGTCATCCAACGATCTGGTATTCATTTCCAATGATATAATATATACTGAAACAAATAATACCACTAATACAACACAGGTCATTTATTGGGCTACTGAAAGCCTGAAACAGGAGCTTATACAAATGGGAAAAAGTGTAGACAACATTAATACACTTTCCCTTCCTCTGGTCGTAAATGGCAGTTTGGAATATATGACTTTGAATTTGATCTTCAATACAAAAAATATGGTACATGTGTGGACCAATTCTAACGGGTCTTATTCCAATCATCAATTTATTGCACCTGGTTTAGCCATTAACCTGCAATAGATTAGTAAAAAACTTTTTTGGTAGTGTTTATCAGGGCTGGTTGACTTTTATCAGTCAGCCCTGCAATTTTTTCTAATATAATCTTTCAGGACCATAAAATTGGCCTTTTTCCAGATTAGGTAGCCCCGCTCACGCAATTCAGCAAAAACGCTCCAAAATCTTCATAATTGACTTCATCACTATTGTCAGGGTTACCGGGGATCCATTCCAGCACCGGGTATTCCCCTTCCGCATTGGGACGGGAGGCATCCAGCACCAGGTAGCCTTCATATCCCTGGGCTATAGCGATCAGCTTCCCCGGCATATCGGAATTTTGTCTTTCATCCAGGGTCAGCCAGATCCCATTGGGTACGCTGGAATTCTCAAATTTGTCAGATATGATACCGTAGATTTCACGGCCATGGATATCGCCGCAGCCTTTTTCCAGGAGAAAATCCCGGTAGGAGGGACAAAATGTCAGTCCCAGAGCCTGTTCTGCCTTTTTGACCAGGCTTTCTTCTTTTTTTCCCGCCCAGTATCCACTCTCGAGTATGGATTTTTTAGCTTCTGTGTAATCCTGAAAAGACATAATCACCTCGCATTATGAAGATATCAGTTATATTTCCGCGCTTAAGCATCCCTGAGAGATATTTCCATGGACCGTAATGGTATGACCCCAGAACAACTCTCCATCGTCAAAGTCCAGGTCAAAATTGCCATCGGGGTATAGGGTCAACTGGTCCGGCTTCATCTTTTTTTGGAATTGAGCTTCATTCAGTTCCTGTTCCTCTTCTTCCAGCCAGTTATCATTTTTTAATTCCAGCAGATCCCGTACGGCACACTGCTTAGCCTGGTTTTCCCAGTATTCCGCTTTTTTATATAGTTCAACAGCGTACTCCAGACTCCGGTCATAGGATGCCTGGCTGTCTGCTTCTATACTGAGGGTGATTTTGGTTTTGTAAAAGCGTATAGTAGTTTCCAGGGTCTTGGTCATTTTATCCAGGGTTAGCGCGCCCAGGTATTTATGCTTTACGATTACAGGTTTTTTGATCTCTTTTACCAGAGCGGCGAATTCCTTGTCTTTGATACCGGTTTGGAGGAGTTTGATCAGTTCTGCCTGGCCGTCCCCCCCTCGAACTGCTTCGATACATATGACATCCAGGGAGCTGATCTCATCCATGAGGCGGTCCTGCTCCCGCTCTGAAACTACGCGGGACACGGGCAATTCAGCTGTTTGTATCTCGCCATCACCGATTTTCCAGTGGCTGAAACTGAAGGAGAATTCCCATTTTTTGGTATCCTGCCATTGTCCTCCACCCGGACCCCACAGGTCTACGATACCGGTAATGATCTCAGTTGACTGCTTTTTCATATCCTGCTCCTGTATTTTTACAAATCAATGCGCCAGAGTGGGAAATACATATCATCAGGTTAATGTCCGTGAAAAAAAGTACGATTGTTTATCTAGGGTATATCCCAGACTTTTATAAAAGGCATGGGCCTGCTCCAAATGAACCCGGGAACTCAGCATAATCCTGTGGTATCCCCGCTTTTTAGCCCATTCTTCCGCGTAAGCCATGAGGCTTTTTCCTACTCCGCTATGCCGGTGTTCTTTGTCTACCAGGATGGATTGTACTTCTACAAAAGAACCCAGCCCCAGGAAATCTACCACCGTGAGGCAGGCATATCCGGCAATATCCGCGCCTCTCTGGGCCAGCAGGATAGTGGAGCGGTGAGTATCAGCCATGATCTTTTTTGCCTGGAGTGACAACATTTCATAGGTGATTTCACCCGGCAGATCATCCCATTGGTTCATCAGTCTTGTCAGGGCCTGGAGGTCAGTAGGATTTAATTCCAGTTCTCTCACCATTTTTACTTTCTCACATTTTTTTATTAAAGAACTAGTCCCTGTTTTTCAGGGGATTTAAGATTGAGCTATAATAGCATCCCTCGGTTTTTCTCACAATTATTATTGAGAAAATATGACTGAGTCAGCCATAAAAAAGGCTGCCCGGTGGACAGCCTTATTGTGAACATGTTAACGGTTTATTTCAGGTCGATAAGATAAGCGTCTTTGCCGATGGAAAGACTTTTAACTTTTGTGAGGGCTGTCTGAGCTTCTGACTTGGAGTTGAATTTACCGACACGTACGCGGAAGTAACGTACCCCATTGACCATGGACTCCACGATATAGGCCTGCATCCCGCTGTTACGGAGCTGTCCTTCGATAGCCCGGGCTTTTTCCAGATCAGAATGGGCGGAGACCTGGAGGGTATAGTCACCTTTGGCGTCAGCTGAGATTTGGGGTTTGGGTTCCGTTTTTTTGACTGTCTCTACCGGTTTGGTCTCGGTCTTCTTGGCCACCACTGCTTCCGGTTTCTTGAGATCGGGGTCTTTGATAGGGGGTGCCACTATCGGGTCGATATCTTCCACTGCCTGGGGAGTCTTGATAGTGGGTTGACCTTCCATTTCCGGGGTAGGGGTGATACTGTCTACCTTGCCTTCCCGGTTGAGGGGCATGGTCATAGAGTTTTCCATCTGCTGCTGTTCCAGCTTATCCTGGATAGAGGCCACATACTGCTCATTACTGGACTTGACAGACTTGAGTGTGGCTTTACCCAGCCAGTACCCGATCAGAAAGACAAAAACACCGAAGAATACAAATATAGCTCCCGCCCACACGATTTTTTCATCATCCAATTTCAGACTCTTTACAGGAGAGGCTGAAGGCGCCGGTGCTGCTGCCTGAGCCTGTGGGGCAGTATGGGTACGCTGCAGGGTTTGAGAAGAGTGCTTGTAATCGTTTATTTTCATACGCTGGCCCACAGGTGCGGCCTGCGCTGTGACATCAGGGGAGTGTTCCTGGTAGGAGTAGGAGGCGTTGTTTACGTCTCCGGCTTCTTCTTCGTCATCGAACAGATCAATAAAGTCTATCTTACTCATGCAGGACTCCTTGTTAGAGAATTAACCGTTACTCTATTTTTCGGAATCCTGGCGGATTTTTAAAGAGTTGAGACTGTTTTTTTATCAGGAAAGAAGGGGTTTTAACGTGTTTTCTGCAGTAGAGTCAGAACAGCGCGGTGGTCAGAGACCCGGTCAGCACCATCAAAGGAGAAAAACAGGCTGCTGTCCTGGACCTGCCAGCCCGGACCGTGCAGGTAGATATAGTCTATCCGGCCGCCCTCTTCGATAGAATGGTAGCGGCTGGAGGGGGGCAGGTGATTGGCCCGGGGATTGATGACCAGATAGGTATCTAAATAGCCGGCATTGGTCATGCGGCTGTATACTTCATTAAAGGGGGCTGGTTTTGTACTCTGAGCATTGAAATCCCCGCAGATCAGGGTCAGTCCAGTACCATCCTGCTTTTCACCCGCGAAATCCAGCAGAGCCTGGGTTTGACGGTTGGCTTCCTGATCGGCGGCGTCTTTTCGCCAGGAGAGGTGAGCCGATACGACCTGCATTTTACCCGGTCCGGGAGCTGAGGTAGTGACCTTTACCGCCTTGCGGGTATCGATGAGTACGGGGCGGTTGGCAGTGGACAGCACCCGGGATTCCATAGATTCCAGAGGGGCACGGGACAGGACAGCTACACCTTCTTCCCATACGTTCCAGCCGTAGTGGGCCCAGTCCCAGTAAAAATAGTATTTTTGATGATATACTTTTTCCAGTCTCTGTGTGATCAAGAGAGCCATATTATCTGAACGGATGCCACCCTCCACCAAAGGCGAGTCTTTATGTTGGGCGCATTCCTGCAGAGCCACTACATCCACCTGCAGTGTCGCGATTAAATCCGCTACCAGGTCCAGTTTAGCCCTAGCGTCTTTTTCCTGCCAGGTGTGAAGATTGAGGGTCATGACCAGCAGCTGGTTTGTGTCCGACTTGCGTAACCTTTGGAGAATGGACTGGTTTTCTTTGGTCCTGAGGGGTGAGGGCATACAGGCTCCCAGGGTGGCTGCCAGAGTGAGCAGCAGGATTAACTGCTTCATTATTTATCCCCGATTTCAGGGGGTTCAAACCGCTGATTAAAGCTATGGAGGTGGTCAGGAGAGACCTGGGAGTACTCCACATAAATGGCATCCATACGCCTCAGGCGTCGTGACAGATCCCGCGCCAGGTTGAGCACTATCTTGGTGAAGAGGGGCATGTTTTCCTGGAAAAGGTCAAACAGGGCGTTATAGGACAGGATAGCCAGGGAACAATCCTGCAGGGTGCGGATAGCCGCGGCACGGGGCTGGATATCTATCAGGCTCATTTCCCCAAAGGCATGGCCCCGGTCCAGCTCCATCAGAGTATGTTCCACCCCCTGGGCGTCCACTTTGTAAACCTGTACTCTTCCATCCAGGATCATATAGAGCTCTTTGCCCATTTCCCCTTCTTCAAAAAGGACGGTGTGGGCCTTATAATCTTTGATTTCCATTTTCTGCAGAAGAATCTCGCATTCCTGGGCAGACAGGCCGTGAAAAGTGTGGATGTCCTGGATGATTTTTTTAATGTCATTCATATTTTTACTCTCAGCTAATCTTACTCCCCGGGGGGATTTGTGTCAACCTTAGCAGGGGGGTAATAGGAGTATTTTTTTTAAAAACTTTTATGGTGTATTTATTCCTGAAACAGGATATATTCTGAATTTCAGACGTCTTCTCAGCCATGATTACCCGATTTTCGTTTGAAAATTTGTAGAGATTTTCAGGTTTCTGAGATAGAATAGGTGCGATGTTATTGGTCTGGATTTGAGCTTTGTCTGAAAGTATACAGTAAACTGGCCTACGACAGGTTGAAATTCACGGCATATCTGAGGGAGGAAAAAGGTTATGGCAAAAGGCGGCAGGCCCCTGAAGTGCGACCCCAGGATGGAGCGGGTGTTTATAGATATTCAAGATGGAAATAATCCCCCGGTGATGAAGCTTCTGGAAGAGTTGGGTGTGGACGCGACCGACGGCTATAAACGGACTGTGCTCATTAACGCGGCCTTTTACGGCAATTTTGCGCTAATGGAATGGTGCCTGGCACGGGGGGCGGACATAGACTTTAGGGATAAGGCGGGGATGGCCGCCCTGCATTTCGCGGCACAGGAAAACCGGGCCGATGTGCTGGAATACCTGCTGGATAAAGGCGCAAGCATGGATATCCAGGATAATTACGGCAACTCGCCCCTCCTGAACGCCCTTACCAACTGGAACCAGGGAAAGGCCGCTCCTTCAGTCGATCTCCTGCTCTCCCGGGGCGTGGACGTGTACCTGAAAAACAACTACGAGGTTACTCCCTGGGAATGTATGGGAGAGGAAATGCAGGAAGAGTATTCCAATAGAAAATGATATGGGTACTTTGTTAAGTTAAGGAGAGTGGATGCAAATCATCGGCTACACTATCAGCGGCCCGGACAATGGCTACCGGATGTTTGAGGATGCGCGGCATTTCGATATCTGCACCGCCTGCGGGTTCAGGACTAATTTTCAGGCGCATGCTCCGGAGTTTGCCATTCCGGCTAAGCGGCGCCTGGCCGATCTGACTTACACCTATGACGGGCAGTGTATCGCCTCAGTTAAACTGATAGAAGCACTGGAGGAAGAATGCCCCGGCGATTATCACGCCTACCCGGTGGGTGATGACGCCAGGTATTTTCACCTGTTCCCGGTCCGGACGGTACCTTTTGATATAGAAAGGCGTGAGACCCGACTCTTGAGTTTTTGTAGTACCTGCGGTTTTTACGATGAGGTGATCGGGGCTACCCCAGCCTTTCTCAAAGTAGATGGGCCTCTGGCGCATGGGTTTTACGGCTCGGACATATTGTTTGCTTCGGGGAATGAAAAACACCCCCTGTTGTTTATATCCAGCGATATGAAAGCGATTTTTAAAGTTCGCGGTCTCAAAGGAATAGATTTTCAGAAAGTGACCGATTAGAAAAAATACGATGGAGTATAAAGAATGCCAAAAGAAGCCATCCAGCTTCCCGGAGCTTATGACGCTGAGAGCGAAAAAGACAAATTCCTGCAGCGGCTTAAGAAAAAAGCGGCTAAGAGCTTTTCCTTTACCAGTATGAAAGGGCTCTTTGACTCCCATGACCTGGCCTGGTTTCTGTATATCTACGGCCGGGTGGATGAATGTCTGGAGGTGTGTACTCTGATGGCGCAGGTGCAGTTCACCGGTAATTTTAATTACTGGAGCCCGGTGGAGACGACGCTGGCGCTGGCAGCACGTATCTACCGTGAGCGGGGAGAAGACAACAAAGCTGACACCGCTATGGACCTTGTGCGCGCGGCAGGGTTCGTCCCATCCCGTCTCTCCGGAGAGCTGCTCAGTGACAGGGAGATTCAGGAGTGCGTCAAGGATGGAGATAAAACCGGTGAGCGGGATTTCCGGATGGGCCAGCTGTCCGAGCTCTGTTTTATACAGTCTCTGGGCGGATCAGCCCAATACCCGGTGGAAAAAATCGAAGCGCTGATACAGGAGCAATGGACGGCTCTGCGCACACTGCTGAAAATATAAGGAGGCTGGCATGGAGATCTATATGTCCAGTAATGAGGACGCGGAAGATCAGATTCTGAAGGAAGGGAAGCAGATCACCGCCCGCATCCTGGAGTGCCGGACCAGCGATGACCCCCGTGATAGTGAACATATGCTCTTCGACATTAACTTTGCATACGAGATCAACGGCGTCACTGTACAGAAAAACATAAAATTTTCTTTCAATATCGTGCATCTGGGGTATGCCCACACGGGAGGGCTCCTGGGGGTCCCCAGGCTGTCTGTTACACCGGATGATTTTATCAAAGCACTTTCTCCCGGTGAGACGCTGGAGGTACAGACCCTGGAAACTCCGCCCTATGATTTCATCACTACCTTTAATGAGACAGCCGTCTCCGTGATGAAGTATGACGCGATGTGGATGTAGTAAGAAATAAATAAACAAGGAACGCCTCATGATGAGCTTTTACCACCGGGATACCGCTGAATTTATCTACTACCACAATTACCAGGATTACTGTGATTTTGGACGGTATCAGCTCCACAGCGATAAGCTGGAAATATTATACCGTTTTGACACTTCCCGGCATACTGTACATTATGACAACAAGCGGCAGCGCCTTCTGTCTACCTCCTGGTTTAGAGATGATTTCCGCATCACCAGTCTGGAGGATGGACAGTCAGAAACCCGGAAGTGGCCCCTACGTCCCGTCTGGATCACTCCCCTGGACGAAGAGGAACACTATCAGATCAGCTTTAAAAAAACCGGGTATCTCAGCGTATACAACTCTGATTTTACAGAAGAACAGTTTTCCATGGATAAAACCGGAAGACTGATCCCTCTGCCCGGCGGACGGTATTTTGTCATGAAGAACAACTCGCGATATAAAGGGTATTTCGCGGCCCTAGATTGGGAAAAGAAGCAGATCCTGCCCCTGACTGAGGAAGTCCATTATGAAGAATTTCTGATCAACCCCGAAGGCCGACTCTATGTATCAGACGGCAAAAGCATTATCAAACTGGATGATCAATACCATGAAGATGAGCTGTTTTTTGACCTCAAAGCTATCCAGATGAAGAACGCCGGCTGTTCTCTCCTGCCGCTGAGGTGGCTCCTGCCGGAATTCTTTGCCTTTAACTATTACGAAAAAGGGACATCCCGTCATATCCGTATGGATGTCTATGATACCGCCACACGGGAACTGCTCAATTCAATATCTCAATGGACCCATGGCGACTACTACGGGGATTACAAACTGATTAATCACGATGAGATCATCGATTTGCGCAGCGGTGATAGGACTCCCATTGGTTTTCAGGCTCGGCTTTCTGAATTATACCCTTATGAACAGGTGTAGTATCCCATGGAACAAGTGACCACCATCATCCGTTTTGACAGCCGGCCCCTGACCGCGGGTGAGTATATCGAGCTCTTCCGTACCGTCATGGAGGCATTACAGAGTTTCGATCCCTTTTTCCGTACTATGTACAGCTGGGGTTCAAAACCCACACACTGGACGGAACTGACATCTGATTATTCCAACTTTGAAGAGACCCTGATGGTACATATTTATGACAATCAAATCGTGTACCAGAATGATGACGGGTCCAAAGGCTATAACCGCGGTTCCCGTTCTTTCATAGGTTTTTCCGATTACTTATCCAATACCCGGAAAAAGACGGAACCGAAGTATTCAGTCAGCCTATCAGCAGGTAAAGACAATAGGGGTTCTCTCTGTATCGAATTCTCCAACGGAGTGCAAGACCGGTATCTGCAGCGGCAGTACTATGAAAACCTACTGGTATGTTTACAGGAGGTCCTCCCGGTCATTCACCTGGAGGTGCTTGAAGATGTCTTGCAAAAAAAGACAACAATATATATAGAAGGACGTTATCTCTCACTGGGTGTGTTTAATTTTTTCCGGAATACACAATTAAATAATTTTCTGCCTGCCGTAGTGCATCATAAGGCTATTGGGGAGGGGTGTTTTTTCTGGCTGAGTGAGGTGATCAGTGATCCTGATCCGGTACTCATTGAAACTGCTCTATCCATCCGGGATAAGCTGATAAAGGCCGGACAGTTTTTATGATATTATTCATAGCATAGTCCTGTGATCTTTGACACCAAGACTTTTTTTATACAGCCAGAAAACTGAAAGTCTACCCACTCAACGAATTGATATTAGATATCTACAACAATATAAAAATGTTTACATAGAGAGATTTCTTAATCTATAATATATTTGGACAGGTGGGCATTGTTGCATCACCTGAGTGTGGTAAAATCAAATTGTATGAAATAATCCTTTACAGCAATACTGGCTAGTACCAACCGGGGGGAAATATGTCGGACATCAATGAACTTACGCAGTTCGGAAAACTTATGCGGTTCCAGCCCGGGCAGTATCTGTTCCAGCAGGGTGAGACCGGGAAAAACATGTATATCCTGCTGAAGGGAAAAGTCACGGTTTCTCTGAATAGTGTGATCGGCGACCCTATCAAGGTAGCAGAGATGCTGCCCGGTAATTTTGTGGGAGAAATGTCGGTACTGGAGAGTCTGCCCCGCAGTGCCAATGTACAGGCAGCAGAAGACACGGTCGCCTTATCTATCGATCAGCAGAACTTCCTGGCCTTTATCACTTCCAAGCCGGACTGGGCCTTTAAGGTCATGCAGTCCCTGTCCAGCAGAGTCAGAAAGATCAATGAGAAGCTGAGTGCCGATCAGATGAATGACGAAGACGTCATAAAAGGGCTGGAAAAAACTTCGGTGAGAAAGAATGACACGGTCGATAGTACCCTGCCTTCTATATTCCCGGAAGGCCATGGCAGCTATCAGGCTGAGGTACCGGAATACCATAGTGAATTTTTATACGATAAGTCCATTACCTGCCCGGTCTGCGACCATCAGTTTCCTGTCCGGGCTATACGGACCTCCCGCCTGCGTCTCTCCAAAATCACCAGGGATTTCCGGGAAATCCATGAAAACTTTGATAAGCTGTGGCATCAGGTCTGGTCCTGTCCGGCCTGCTATTATTCCGCTCTGAATGCTGACTTTAATGAAATTGATAACCGCACCAAAGAAAAGCTCTATCCTCTGCTGCTGGAGTCACAGAGTAATATGCGCCTGCAGGTGGATAATATGTCCCCGGATATCAGCCAGGTGTTCCTGCGCCATTATATGGCTCTGCATACCAAGACTCTCATGAAAAAAATGGATTTCAAAGTGTGCCGTCTGTGGATATCACTGGCCTGGCTGTATCAGGACATGGAAGATGAAAAGATGTTCACAATGGCCTACCATACCGCCAAAGAAGCCTATGTGCATGTCATGATGCACAGCCGGATAGACCTCCCCAATCAGGAAATCCAGAGGCTGTATATGCTTATCGCTGAAATCACCCTGTTTGAGGGTGATACCCAGGAAGCGCTGAAGCTCTTCCAGAAAGCTGTGATGGTGGATCAAAAGTCGGGCCTGTCTGCTCAGGCCAGGGACAGGATCTATGACATCAAGAACCCTGAACCGGATAAAGACAACGCATAAATACTGAACCTGTTCTTTCCTGGTACAAGTAGCTATGAATTAAACCAATAGAATCCGGGAGACTATTCACCGGGGAAATCAAATCTCCCTGTCTCCTCCCGGCAAAGGTGAATGACGGCAAAGAGGGAAGCACTGGCCAGAATCCCTCCTGAGATCCCCAGTATCCAATCCACCGGCCGCACACTGACTCCCTGAATCAGCTGACTGAAAAATAAAACTGTCAAAGGTATATAGAACAGCAAAGAGGTCAGCATCCCCGGATTATACCATTGTTTTCCCCGGATATTAAACACAAATATGTGTGCTACGGCATTGCCGGCTGATACGGATATGGCTATTATTCCTGGCCACACCTCTATAGGATATACAAAGGCTGCGCCTAAAAACAGGCCCCATGCCAGGACCACATTAATGAGAAAAGAAGATAGCACATTGAGCGGAAAGGACAGAGGACGGGGACTATGGTACATGACTGTATTCATCATAGGGGGAAAGCCCCCCGGCCAGCCGTACTCCTCCCACTGATGCAGTGTAAGTGCGATAAAATTCAGGAACAGCAGATTCTGGGGCCAGGAGTGACCTTTCCAGGTCAGGATGACATACACTGCGGTTATTGCTCCCGCTGCCAGCCCCCAGAGGTGCCAGGTATAGAGAATGTGTCCTTTCTTCAAAAAATTCTGTTTTTCCAAATATACACCTTTTGTCAGCTTTCTACCCAGGTATTGAAAAACTGGTCCATGTAGATCAGGTATTTTTTATGCATCCCGATGAGGGTACAGTCATCACCTCCATAACAGGTCAGATTGCCCCCGGAAAAATGCCCCGGGTATTCAAAGGGACATGACGGGTCTTCAGCATTACTATACCAGTTGAAGTCTTTCCCCATAAATTCCAGAAACCGTGACATCAATTCCGGGGGGGCTTTTTTCTCTCGTTTCAGTTTTTCTTCCCGTTTTAACTGAGGTTTATAGGTCATATTCCAGGTAAAGAATTCCTGAACAAACTCCCTGGCCTGTAGCAAGGTGATCTGCTCATAAGATTTCCTGTCGGTTTCCCCGCTTTCTCTCTCACTGGAAAAAGCATCCAGGAGGTCAGTTTGGGATATAGACGGCTGATGTGGACTCCAGAAAATGTACTCATAGATCAGGGGACCTCTGTCATACCAGCTCTCCGCCATATTAAGCTCCCAGAAGGGGTCATCATTGAGTACAGAGGGGTAAAAAATCAGTACCTCCTCCTGTATCACGGTACCGGGCAGTTTTCCCTCCTTTTGTACCAGGTCCAGGAAGAATTGTACCAGGGCCTCGCTGTCATATTCTGTCCCCTCTTCCCTGGTACCGAACTTTTCCCTAAGCGGCCAGTAAATATCCCAGAGGCTTTTTCCCTGAAGGTCAACCGGCCATGCGTACTTTCTGAGGGTGTACTTCAGGAGCGCTTCCAGGAAATATACCAGGTATTCCGCGTCCACATCAGAGGCTTCCAGGTGACCGTCACTTTTGTCTCTATAGTAATCCAGATGGGCGTGGATATGCTGCCTGATATCCTGTTCATAAAGGGGCGGTTTTGTCATATCTTTTCCTGAATCTTAGGCCGAGTATACTGTTTACCTGACCTGTTTTTTCCCGGTACTCTACTTTCACATACCGGCTGTACTTATTCTAGTACCCATACACCTAACTGGCAAGTATTTCTCTGTATACGGTTTTTTTATGTTGAAAGTATATAGCCAGTTCCTGGTCTGTGGGGCAAATCTTTGGTTCAAATTAACGCTTGCATGTTGCGGATTTTTATTTATTATAATATTCTAATGAAAGATGTTTCTATTTTAGAATTCCGTATAGGGAGTCACCAGCCGTGAAATCAAAAAAATATAGTTTTAAATTCAGTCTGTCCACAACTCTGTTAGCTATTGTACTGATCATCGTAGCCGCGATGGGGCTAGGGCTATGGATAAATGTGAAGAATATCGTACGTACTTCCATCGCTCAGCGGCTCAAGGACACCCTTACCTTTGCCCTGCCCAGATTTTCAGCGGAAGATCACCGCCGGTTGTTGACCCCGCAGGATGAAAACTCAGCGGCTCACCTCCGTCTGGTAGAGGCCTGTAAGTGGGTCAAGCATATCAACAAAGATGTCCGCTATCTTTATACCATGCGGATGGATAGCCAGGAAAAAATCTGGTTTGTAATAGACTCGGAATACGGAGATACCAACCAGGAATATACTCCTATCGGCGAAGAGTACAGCGATGCCAGTCCTGAAATCTATGATTTTTTCAAGCATCCCCAACCCATCCGGATTTTAAAGGACCTCTATACCGATAAGTGGGGTACCTGGCTCACCGGACTGGCTATGATTACCAATCCGGACGGGAGCATGGACGGGGTATTGGGTATTGATATTTCAGCCGCCCAGATCGGGGAATACCAGCGCCGCTATATGCTGATGTTTGTGGTGTTTCTCTTAATCCTCCTGACCGGAGCTATCATCATCAGTACCATTATCGCGCGCCGGATCTCCATGCCCATACAGCTCATAACCGCGGACATGCATAAAATTCAAAACCTGGAACTGAATGATTCTCTGGAACTGCACTCTTCTATTACCGAAGTGGTGGAGATGCGGGACGCTCTGGAGAACATGAAAAAAGGCCTGCGTTCTTTCCGCAAATACGTACCGGCGGACCTGGTGACCGAACTGATCCAGATGAAAAAAGAAGCAGTGCTGGGATCGGAAAAGAAGGAGATCAGTATCTTTTTCTCGGACATCAAGGATTTTACCACAATGTCGGAAGGTCTGCGCCCGGAACAGCTGGCGGAAATGATGGGAATTTATTTTGAAGGTATGACCGGCACCCTGCAGGCCCATCATGCCACTGTGGATAAATACATAGGTGATGCCATCATGGCATTCTGGGGAGCGCCGCGACCTGAGGAAAACCACGCTCTCTTAGCCTGTAAAGCCGCCCTGGCCTGCCAGGAGTTCCTGAGCAGCAACCGGCCCCGCTGGGAAAAAGAAGGGGTGCCGCCCTTCTATACCCGGATAGGCATTAATACCGGCGACGCGGTGGTGGGCAATATGGGCTATGAAAACCGGCTGTCCTACACTGCCCTGGGTGACGCGGTAAACCTGGCCTCCCGCCTGGAAGCCATGAACAAATACTACGGCACCTACATCCTGGCTAATGAAACCACTTACCAAAGGGTTAAAGACAGCTTCCTGTTCCGTATGGTGGATGTGGTAGCCGTGAAGGGGCGCAGCCAGGGCGCGCGTCTCTATGAACTGGTGGGTGAAAGGGGAGCGGCCAGCTCAGCGGTCGAAGCCCGGGTGAATGATTTTAACCAGGCGATGGAGGCTTATCTGGCCCGGGACTGGAAAAAAAGCAGGCAGATCCTGGAGCGTCTCAATGACCCCAGTCATCCCGACCAGGCCCTGCTCATGATCTATAACCGTGTCATCGAATACGAGAAAAATCCTCCCGCCGATGACTGGACCGGGGTAGTAGTAATGAATCAGAAGTAGGGGGCAAGCGGCACTTTCCGGAAGCAGATAACGCCAAAAACCGGGAAGGGGAAGAGGGATATTTAAATTTTTCAAACCTGAATTTTTTTTAAGATTTCAGGAATCATAGTCCAGGCTGTACTGGGTGTACCTGCCGCAGTCCAGGCACAGGTACTCTTCATCACGATAATAGCCGATGATGCTACCGGCACCTTCGCTATAAAGGCGTACGGTATGACTGCTCTGACAGGCGGCACAGGGACGCAGACTGGTCTGGTCTGTCACAGGAATATCCTGTGCGGCGAATTTTGGAACATCACTGCAGGTAATGTCTGTTGAAAAATCTCCCATAGGTCTCCCTAGTCGCGGGGTATTTCAATTAAATCTGTTATGTTCAGTTAATTTATTTCAGCCTATTCGGATTAATTTTAGTGCTATTACCCCTCTGTAGCAAGTATTTGCTATTTACCTCAGCACTTTTTCTGGTGACCTTATTTGTGACTATTTCAGCAGGACGGTGAAGCGGAACGGTAGAATTTCGGGTTGGCAGTATGCGGGGATTTGAAAAGCACCCTCAGTGAAATAAACTGTCTTAACAGGGGTATCGAACAGTATCCGGCAGGTGGTTAAATACTCCAGGTGAATTAATTCACTTATGCATCTTTTTCCAATATAATGGCTTAACTTTATAGAATAATTTATATGAATACTTATTATAGGAGTAGAACATGAAAAAGTGGTCATTAGCCCTGGTGGTGTTATTTGGTCTTACCGGTTTTATAGTCGCCAAGGAAATGAAATTGAACCGGACCGCGTTGCTGCTGCAGAATTTGAATAAGATAGAAAATCTGTATTTTCCATATCTGAAAGGCGATGAGTACAAGCAGGCTGTCGATTTACTGAATCAGACCCGAAAACTCATAGTTGATGAAATGGACAAACCCGGACCGGAACAGGAGAAGGTTGACAGGAACATATTAACTGATGAGGGATTTAACTCGTTATACAATAGTACTAAGAGGGAATTTAGAGATGCTGACAAAAGTAATATCATCCTGGCTATGGGTAAGAATGGCAAGTTGACTTGTTTACAGTTAAGTAAACTTCTGAAATTGTATACTTTTGATAGTGATAAAGTATATTTAATGAAAAAAATCGCGGACCACATCATTGATCCCGTCAATATTTCTGTAGTCCTGAATACTATCGATAATTCAATTATTAAGGAAGAAATGGCCAGATTTTTCCAGAATCGCTAAATGGGCGTACTTTGTATTATCACAAAAGCAGCGGTACTAAAAATACCGCTGCTTTTGTTTTATGTCATTTTTTTTCATTTCCTGCGTATAACTCTATGCTTTATAAAAAAAGCCCCTATTTTCCAATGGAAGAATAGTATAAAGTTACTTACGATAACGGTTTCCATTGTAGGGTTGAAATTGAGGTTGACCATTCAGCATTGCAACCAATTGTATTCAAAGGCACTGATCTAAAGGACTTATATTCGTTTTTTGGTTTGAAGAGAAAATTCTGATATCGTTTAACCAGGTCTATTTTGTAGAGATTTTTAGGTTTCTGAGATAGAATTTGTGTGGATGTTGACCGAGTGAAGTAGGGGAGACTGTCAATTGGCTTTAAGCAGCAATAGGTGATTTTGGTTTGGACTGTTAGAGATTTTCCTGTTTTCCAACAGGGAATGAGAGGAAATATTTCTCAGAGTAATAGTTACTTTATCAGACAGAGGTTGTGACTTTTTGTCATTGGAAAGAAAATGATTCAGAATATTGAAAATCAGAATTATTATAAGATAAACCTGGCCATTGATTATATTCATGCGCATTTGGAAGAGCCTATCACTTTGGCTGACCTTTCCAAGGTATGTATGATTTCCCATTTTCACTTTCATAAATTGTTCACTTCTATTATAGGTGAGACTCCCATGGATTATATTCATCGTCAGAGAGTAAAGAGGGCGCTTTATATCATGCGGACTGATGAGGAACGAAGCCTGACAGAGATTGCCTTCCAGTTGAATTTTTCTTCCTCTTCCAATTTTACCCGCTGGTTTAAAAATATCTATGGTATTTCACCCCGCAGTATTTTAAAAAACCGTCAGCTCCCGGTAATGGAGAAACATCATATTACACGTCTGGGGGACAATTTTCTGGAAGGCAGGGAAATACCCTATACTTTTGACCCTGCACAGATATCCCTTCGCACTATAGATACTTTCAAAGCCTATTATATCCGGATTTACAGGGACATTTCTATTCCCCGAATCGGTATGGTGATGTACCAGATGGGTTGGAGGGCCATTCTGGCTGGAGTATACAGGTCTGCTGAGTTGGTTCTGGCTCTGAATGAGACTTACCTGGCAGATGATGAGGCTTCCTTTGATGTTTGTGTTCATATTTTTGATCCGGCTGTCCCGATGCTTAATCTGAACCAGCGGGTATTCGAAGGGGGACTGTACGCGGTATACTCTTTTTACGGAAATCCTTATGCCACCATTCCCGTTTGGACTGATTTTTATCTTGACTGGCTCCCTGCTTCCGGATATGAGCTAAGCCCTCGTCCCGCCTTTCAGATACTGACAAAACATCATATCTACCAGACCGTAAAAGACCCCATTTCCTATGATCTGTATTTACCGGTTCAAAAAATAAAAGTTTGATTCTTTGTTTCCCAGGTCTCATTTTATATCTGAGAAAAAACCACAATCAAAGTAAATAAAAGAAACTAAACTGTTTTCTTATAACAAAGAGCTGGAAATTCCTTTGAGTTTGTGCTAATATCTTTTAAATGGACAGGAAAAAGTCGTAATAATAAGGAAAAAGGAATGGCACAAAAATCCCCGGTCCCCTTCCGCGAATGGTCCTGGAATGAAAATGACGCAGGTTATGATGGGGTCCATACCGGTAATGGAGAGATCACCTGGTTTACCTACAAAGGAAACCCCCACGCCGGAGGAGGCGGGTGCTCCCAGAGTTTTGATCAGTTTCTGAAGACCGGACCCTCTGTGTCTCACGCTCCGGACTATGTGGTACAGGAGCTGCGGGAACATCTGCTGCAGTATCTGCCCGGAGCTAAAAATCAGTACCCTGTACTGAAAAACCTGCGGGTCTCTCCCCAGCCCCAGGGTGAAGTATTGCAGGTCTTTGACTGGTACGAGGGCTATGACGGTGAATATGAATTCAGAGTAAAGCTCTATAAAAACTGTATTGTCTGGCACCTTGAATTTGATGAACAGTGGACAGACCCTCCTGAAAACGCCGTTCAGGATTTGCAGGACTACCTGGATAATGGCGCCCCGGGAATCTTTGACAGACCCAGTTCCTATGGGGGGATTGAAGAAGCAGTAAAAGCGATTTTGGGGAGAAAATAAGCTGATACTTTAAAACACAGTGGATTAAAGATGGATTACTGCACAATAGGCAGGTTGAGTGTGAAGTATCAGATCGTCCAGACTCTCCCGGAGAAATCATTACCATGACTGATAAAAAGGGGAGGAGCGGTGACCCGGACCTTCGGTACAATTTTTAGCCTCGGAGGTTAAAAATCACTGAGGGACCCGGAGTTTTCGGTGGGACGGGGGTTTTAGGTTTTACTGGCTGCTTGGTATAAGATTCTTTACCGGATAGCAGGCAGCCCCACCTCCGTCTGTTGCAATAGTCCCTGCATATAAAAACCCTCTCCCGGGGTGAAGGGAGAAGGTTCATGAGAAGCAATGTTTTGGATGGTGAAGAGTGTGTTTAATAGAAAAGAGTGCACCGGGAGGAAATGGTTAGACAGGATTTCTGAAAAATTAAAGGCTGAGGTGAGAAGGTTTTGGAGCAGCAGTCTTTCTAAGCATTCAACCGGTTGATAATATCTGCATGCTGAGGATACCTGCTCAGGAGCTCCTCTGCCTCATAGAGGACAAAGTCCCGGAAGTCAAAGCCCGGCGTGACCATACAGCTGACCAGGGAGAAGCTGTCCCTGTCCAGAGGCTCAGCACCGAATATGGTGTGGGCCGGTACCAGCACCTGGGGCATTTCTCCCCGGTCCAGACCTAAGCCTAACACCGCAGTACTATAGCTCCCGGAGGCATCTATGCTATGTATCAGCATAGGACAGCCGTAATGATAAAACCATATCTCGTCAAACTTCAGGCTGTGGAAGCGGGACACCTGGCCGGACTGGAGCAGGAAGTAAATAGTGGTAGCCAGAGCACGTGTATCTTCAAATTCTTCTGAATAGATCTGGTCGGACAGGAGATGCTGATTGCGGTATACTTCTTTAAAATACCCGCCTTCTATATGCTTTTCCAGGCCTAGTTTCGAGATAAAGTGCTCGGCTGTGAACATGTCTCACCCTCCTGCTGTAATAATAGAGGAATAGACTATTATGGTCAAGTTTAGGAATTAAGCAGGGGTCATTTTCACCTATATCAGTGACAGGATATCCTTTCAGGCCTTTCCTGATTTTACAGAGGATACTGATCTCCCTGCTTTGCTCTTATGGTGGGGACTATTATCATTGGGGCTGAAAATAAATAGTATCCCAGGGTACAAATGAGAATATCTGGAAAGGTTTTTTATTCTTATAGCCTCTGTTTTCCAGTATCAGAAAGGAATCTTCCGCTCTGAGCTCCACTTCATATTGAGGATCATCATAGGGGGACTGATGCCATGTGATATTATGGAGCCACATCTTATATATTTTTTCAAATTTCAAATCACCGGTATAACTGAGATCCAGAATCCCCCGGTTAGTATGTTGCTGGTCATACAAAGTGTATTCATAGTAATCGTCTATTTTATAGATCTCCATTTTCAATGAATAATCATTGTGCCCCTGTCCCTGAGCTACACTTTTGAGGCAGAATATTTTCTCAGGCCCTGAAGTCCGGTTATTCTCCTGGGTCTGTACCGGCTGATCCGGTCTTGCCATGTTCTGTGTGCAGGCACCGGAGACAGACACCATAAGAATCAAATAAATATAATTCCAAATTTTCATAGAGCTTCCTAATGCCTCATAACGAACATGACTCTGCGCCGCGATAGTGGCGGCTGAGTCCTAGTTAGACGGCGTTATCCATATGTATAGTAATATCATAGCCATCTGCAACTACTTCAAAAACATCATCATATGTCCAAAGGATATAGTGCTTATGGTTTTCATTTATTTTGCCTTGGGAATCATTCAGAATCATGAATTCTTTGATCAAATCAGAATCTTGAATCATTTCAAAACTTGCTTTCCGTTCCCACATATTTTTTGGATAATAAAGATCCAATTCATAAAATTTGAGATGGATAATTCCTCTAAAACTAATTTTAAATGGGACAAAATCTATATCCTGCTTAACTGAACACAATTGCGAATTAAAAGCTCCTTCAATGAAGAAATCGTTTCTGCCTGAAAAATGATAACCATCTATGTAAATAGCATCTCTTCCCTGGACAATTCCAATGTTCTCAATTTCAATAGGCTCTGCAAATTGTGTTGTAGTGGCCATTTATTCTCCTGATTGATGACGTCTGATCCTAGTTAGTCGTCGTGTCCAATCACATTTCTAAAATATTGAGTAAGAAATATTGGACTTCTTTGTGCTGAAAGTGCATTAGTAGTATTGATTAAGTTTATTATAAAGTCGAGGACAATCTCTTCCTCTCTGTCTTCAATGTAGTGGTGTTCTGCAAAGTTTATATCAGGCGATATTGTTTTACAATAAGTGAAATATTTCTTCTTTGCTACACACAATCCCGAAATTGGGATATTTATTTCTTGATTTTCTGAAACATTTAATTCTTCTACTGTTTTTTTCAATCGATCTAATTCACTTGATTTACTCAAATCTGAATTAAAAGCAAAGAGATAGCATGCAGTACTATTCTTTTGATTGTTTTCACCATTCATTTCATAAAAATGTGGTCTCAAACGTTTTATGGATCTTGCGTTATTCACACTGGCATTCAATTCTGTTTTATTAAGACTTGATTTTACTTCGATGGTAGATAAAACTGCTTCAATTGGAATAATCCCTTCCTCAGAATTAAGTAGAATTGGAGGTAAAATACTTCTATCATAAATTATTATGTCAATCTGTCTACTTTGTCCTTCATGAGAATCAATAATTGTTCCAGAACTTATTTCAATGTTAGGTGACAACATTGGTTTGATTAGATTTGTTAAAAATATTTCTCTTGATCTACCTTTAAGTCCCTGATGATTAAAATTCTCTGCCCAATTAGAATCATCGAGTACATTTCTTATATTAGTAATTATTTTTTCTTTAAATTGCTTATTCAAAAATTATATCCTTAATGACGTCTAACGTAATGACTCTGCGCCGCGATAGTGGAGGCGGAGTCCTAGTTGAGCGAAGGTCTGCCCATAGTTTAACTTTCTAGATTTTCATCATCATCATAATCTTCTTCTTCTTCTTCTTCTTCTTCAATTTCGTTTTCTTCACTTATAACAACTGTGCCCGCTATGAAATCATGTAATGCTCTTCTTTTCTTATTCAGAAGTAAAACAAATAATTCACCCCATGTCCAAATAGATACTAATGTTTGCATTAATAAAAAATTCAAATTGTTCTTTGTTATGAAATTAAGATTTTTTGAAAATTCCATAAAATTCCCGAATTTAAATACTTCCTGGTGGTTTAATAAAATTTGTATCAATAAAATTGAAGCAATAAAGGATAAAATATATCCTATGATATTTCTTAAAAAAGCTTCCTTCCATCCAATTGATGACCCGTCTAGTTTTGTGACTGTGATATTAACCATAATTTTTCCAATAGTACCACCATAGAATTTCAACATTATAACCTCATATAATAAACCAAAAACAGATCCAACAATTGTCATTGTGATGTATAAATTAAGTGACTTATATGAGAAAAAAAAGTTTATTAATAATATAGGAAGAAAAACTATGAAATCAATCAACATGGCCCCCAATCTTTTCCAAAAACCAGCATATGTCACAATATCACTCCTATCAAATAAATATTATGGGCAGACTTTCGCGCAACGTGACGTGCTTATGCGCCGTGCCGGGGCATGGCGACATGAGCGAAGTTATGT
>CAYRWR010000054.1:0-19817 GCA_964428015.1 uncultured Brevinematales bacterium
CCTGGTTTGGAAAGACGCCGCGCGCCCCGCTATCAGATAGACCAGATGATACGGCTGGAAATAGACCGGGAGGAATTTGTCCAGGCTCAGGCTGTAAATATCAGTGAACAGGGCCTGTACTGCGCCGTCAGCGAGCCGGTAGAAGTAGCCAGCCGGGTCTTTCTCCTGCTGGAGCCTCTCCCCACCCAGGGGCCGGAGGACACCATCAGCTGCGAGGGCCAGATCCTGCGTCTGGAAGAAAAGATGGGCCAGTGGTATGCCGCCATCCAGCTCACCGCCATTCGTCCCGAAGACAAAGAAAAATTCAAGGCCCTGATCGAGAAAAAATCAGGCAGGAAATAACCGGCCTGCTTAACATTCGGCTGATCCCGACTCTTCCCAGGCTTTTTTTGCCTAAAAAAAACTGTCATTACCCCACAAAAACCCTCTTTTTTTGAAAAATTGCGTAATCTAAGCGCTTACATTAAAATTATTGGCCTCTCGCTGTACGGTAACCTCCGCGACAGCAGCAACAGAGGAAAAAAAAGGAGTGCAAAATGAAAAAGTTTCTTTTATTAGGTTTATTAGGTGTGGGGCTGGCGGTGATGTCCTGCTCCGTGAGCGCGGTATCGGACCAGGCCTCTCTGCCCCAGGTCAGTGGTCAGACCGAAGCCGTAAATGGTACCGGCCCTGAGGTCAAGCTCATCGATGCCTATGATGACATCCAGCGCTACCACGGCATGTACAGCCACGAATGCTATTTTGTGGTGAGAGTAAAAAATATCTCCTATGCCAAGCAGGTCTTCATCCACCACCTCATGGCCGACGGCACCTGGTACGACATGCCTCTGACCTACAGCCATCCTTCCGGCAACGGCTATGAGACCTGGACTGCTTATGTCAGTTCTTCCTACGGCCTGAATGATTTCGGCAGTCAATTCGCCGTCAAGTATGTAGTCAACGGCCAGACTTACTGGGATAACAACAACGGGGCTAATTATACCCTGGATGCCGATATGGGTCCCCTGTTGGGCCGGAGTATTAATGTCTCCGCCTATCGTCCCTATGTCTACTCACTCATTACCAGCAGCAATACCAATCACTATCTGTACGGCTCCGTGGATGTGCGCAATCTGGGCTATGACAAACAAGTCGACATCATCTACACCACCGACAACTGGCAGACCACCAAAGTAGCCGCGGCCAGCTATTCCGGCCCCTATGTCTACTACGGCTACTCCAGCTTTGTAAATCCCAATAAATACGGTATAGAAAGATGGAATTTCAAGACGGAAATCGGCGCCTCCGACACGGTCACCTTCGCGGTCTCCTACCGCGTCAACGGTGTGACCTACTGGGACAACAACGAAGGTCTGAATTATACCGTCCAGGAGATCTACTACTAAGCCTGAAAACAAGTCCGGGGATTTGAAAGCGATTACAGAAACGTATGCATAAAACCGCACTTTGTCCTCCGGGCAATGTGCAGGAAATTATCCATAAAAAAAACGCCGGTTGTCCGGCGTTTTTTTTTTTAATATATTGTCTATTCCAGAGGGGCCACCAGGCCGTCGGAGCCGGTATAGACATAGGCGTCGGATACATAGCCGCCGTCGATATGATCCCATACCTTGGTGGTACCATAGGTGCCGGTAATAGTGGTGCCATAGGCCTGGGTGTAGATTTTGACCTTTTGCCCGTCGGCCACGGAGCCTACGATGGCGTAGCCGGTGCCGGGACCCTTACGGATACTCAGGGGAGATCCGGCGGTATTCACGGTGCCGGTCACATAGGAGTAGTTTTTGCTGGTGTAGTTTACCTTCTGGTAATAGCCGATCTGGCTGCCGTTGAAATAGATATAGGTAGCACTGCCGTTGTAGCGCTGTTCAAAGTGCAGATGAGTGGCAAAAGTCGAAGTGGCGCTGCTGTGTCCGCAGGTACCCACTTTCTGTCCCCGGGAGACCTGATTGCCAACAGATACGCTGCGGGTATTGAGGTGGCAATAATAGGTAGTCCAGCCGTTGCCGTGGTCGATCACCACATAGTTGCCGTAGCCGCTGGTGGTGGAATACTTGGACACGATCACCTTGCCGGAGGCGGAGGCTACTATGGTACGGCCGAAGTCAGCCTCGGCGCTAGAGCCCCAGTTGAGGTCAGCGGCCAGAGCGGGATTGTGTCCGCTCCAGGTGGAGACGCTCCAGGTCTCGCCACCCGGCACCGGCATCTGGAACAGGGGGCGGGTGGATGACATGGATTCCGTGACCGCCTGATCGTTTAAAGCCGGATCCATAGCCTGCTCATCTCCCGTGAGGGAACAGCTATCCAGTATCAGTACCCCTATAAGAATTAAAAAGACACCACAACACAACCTCTTCATATTTCCTCCTTTTTTGGATCATCACTGATTTTTAGTTAATAATTTTCCCCCTGAGATCATAATCGCAATTCGCGTGCCACAGAATCTGAAAATAGTCCGGTTGGAAGAATTTACATAGGTTTCATTTTTGTGCATGGGCTCCACTCCCGCCGGAGGCGTTAAGGACAACGGCCTGATACTATGATAGAAGAGTGTGGGGGTAGAGGTGTCCGGGGTACCCATCCCCCCGGTCTGCAGGGCGGGAGCCCCTACCGCCGCACCGGGGGCACGGTGCTGTACCTCCCGGCTACCGGACGGCAGTCCGGCTCAGAGACAGGAGAGGAGGGCCATCCAGCGGGGGCTCAGGATAATGGGCTTTATATGAAATCCGGCCCAACAGGCTAAAAATCGAAGCCTTTTTTTCCAAAAAACAGATAATAACTGTCTCATGAAAACGAACCCCGGAGCATAGTTGAAAATGAAGGGAGTAAAGAGGTCTGCTTTCGACCGGGGACTTTTGACTTTAGACTAACCGCTTCCGGTCTTGACTATTAGAGTTTCTTCCTTTAACTTATAAATAGAATACGCAGAGGTTAATACTATGAATATGACGGTAGACGAATTATATGACCGGCTCAAAAATGTAAAACTGGGGGCGCACAGCTGCATCTTCACTAGGGAGAAATGTGCC
This sequence comes from uncultured Brevinematales bacterium, assembly GCA_964428015.1. Classification (GTDB taxonomy): domain Bacteria; phylum Spirochaetota; class Brevinematia; order Brevinematales; family CAYRWR01; genus CAYRWR01. The sequence continues at coordinate 3,027 of CAYRWR010000054.1, forward strand.
GAAATCCTGCCCCTGGTGAACCGCATCAACGCGCTCAAAAAAGAAAAAAATGCCATCATCCTGGCCCACTCCTATGTGGCGCCGGAGATCGTATACGGGGTAGCCGACTATAGGGGAGACAGCTACGGCCTGTCCAAGAACGCTCTGGAAAGCGACGCCGAAACCATAGTGTTTGTAGCGGTGCGCTTTATGGGAGAGACCGCCAAGATCCTCAATCCCGGCAAGATGGTACTGATACCGGGAGATGAGCCGGGCTGTACCCTGGCTGACGCCATCACCGGGGCCCAGGTGCGGGAGCTGAGAGCGCAATACCCTGAGCACACCTTTATCTGCTATATCAACACCACCGCCGAGGTCAAGGCGGAGTGCGATATCTGCGTGACCTCCTCCAATGTCTACAATATCGTGCAGGCCTGCCCCTCCGATAAAATCGTGTTCCTGCCCGACAAGCTGATGGGACAGAATGTGATCAACGAAATGAAAAAGCGGGGTGTGAACAAGGAGATCATCCTGTGGGACGGTACCTGCTACGTACATGAAGAATACAGTCCCGACCTCATCGACTACTTCAAGCTGGAGCATCCCGGCCTCAAAGTGGTGTCCCATCCCGAGTGCAAGACCGACATCATAGCCCGTTCCGACTTTGTGGGGGCTACGGGGCAGATGATGGACTATGTCAAGGCGTCTCCGGCCAGTGAATTCCTGCTGCTCACGGAGTGCGGCCTGGGAGCACGTCTCCAGGTGGAAAACCCCGGCAAGACTTTTATCGGTACCTGTCAGATGTGTAAATACATGAAGTCCAATACCCTGGAAGGCATCCTGCGGGTGCTGGAAGCCCCCCGTCCGGAAGACGCGGTGGAGCTGGATGACGACGTGATCGCGCGGGCCCGGGTCTGTATCGACAGGATGTTTGAATACGCCGAAGCGGGAGCGCCGCCCGCTCCGGTCAATCCCTGCGACTGAGGTTAAATAATTTCGTATAGAGGGTGCTGTGGCATATACCATAAATACAGACGCAATCCAGACCGCTATCAATAACTCGGATGCTCTGGAATTTGAATTCGGCTTTATCACTCCGGAGGACGCGGCCTTTTCGGTGGATGTCCTGCGCCGCATTCTGGAAATCAATTCACTGTCTGAAGTATTTGATGAACTGAGCTACATCCTGATGGAACTGATCACCAATGCCAATAAGGCTAATGTAAAAAAGATTTTTTATATGCAGAATAATTGTGACATCAATCAAACCGGCGAATCGCAGGAGATGCTGAAGGATTTCAGCCACATCATCCAATCCGGTTTTGAACAGTTTGTACCGCTGTTTTCTCAATACGGGGTTAAGTCCTGGATCAGGTTTGAATTTGCCCCCGGTAAATTGTGGATAAAAGTCATCAATAACCGGGCGGCCACTCTGCAGGAAAAACTGCGTATCCAATCTGTACTACTCAGTGCCGGTAAGATCCGGAATACCATAGAGGCCTTTGATAAAATGACGGACAGGCAGGAAGGCGCCAACCTGGGGACACTGACCTCCATCCTGATGCTGAGACGTATCGGTCTGACCGGGGAGGATTACCGTTTTGAAAGTGATGAACACTACCAGAAAACTACCGTAACGCTCTGTATCCGGCTGGATATGGTCACCAACCAGCAGGCTGACAGAATAGCGGATGTGCTGGCCGCGGCTATCGATAAACTCCCCGCCTTTCCCGAAAATATCCTCAAGCTGCTCCGAATGATCTCGGATGAAAATGTGGACTTCAGCAAGATAGCCGGGATTATTCAGAGTGACCCCGCGCTCACCGCGGATCTTTTGAAAATAGTTAATTCCGCCCAGTACATGCTTCCCCAGAAAGTGGGTAATATCAATAATGCCCTGTCCCTGATCGGTATCCGGGGGATACAAAACCTGCTGTATTCCTTCGGGACCCAGCAGATTTTTGAGAAGAATTTCGGACGATTTGAACAGCTGTGGGAGCATGCTTATCAGACCGCGTCCTATGCCTACAATCTGGCAAAAGAGCTCAAATTAAAGAACAACTGGGATGATGTCTACCTGGGAGGGATCCTGCACGATATGGGCAAGATCCTGATCTATCAGGTGAGCCCCGGTCTGCTGCCGGCCATCCGGGAGCACTGCGGAGGGCGTCTGGCCGGGGAAAGGATGCTGGAGACCCTGGCGGTGGGAGTACCGCATTCCCGTATCGCCGCAGAAATAGCCACAAAGTGGAATTTCCCTGACTTTCTCATAGACCTCATACGCTATCACCATACCCCTTTGCTGGCTCCGGATGCGGAGCAGGAGCGGGCGGTCGTAGTCTATCTGGCTGATGTATTATGCCATGTCAGCGAGGGGCGCTATGGATTCGACTCTGTGCCCCAGGATATACTGGATTTTCTCCACATCAGCAGGGAGACACTGCCGGGATTAGAATCCCTGCTTAAGAACCAGTACCACCAGCAGAAGCAAAAGATGGAACAGTAAATAGAACCTGTTTTAAGTACTTCCCTGGAAAAACTATGAGGTGAAAATATGCCGAAACAGTACTATTTACCAGGATCAATGCAGTGAAGCAGGCGCATCCTGTGTCCGGATTGAGATCATTCCGCTGGGCTTTGAGCCTGGGCGGGGCAGAGCTGGCTTTTCTGGTCACTGCCTTGCTGCGCAAAGCCCCGGCTGTGGAGGCATTTATCGATCCGGGCCCATCCGGCACGCTGAGAGAAAAAGTCCATCCGGATATTTTTTTACTGAGTAATAAATTTTTAGTGGGTATGAGCCTGGGATTGGGAGTGCTCACGCTGGTGGCCAGTATCCTGACCCTGCGGCACAGAAAAGAAAACCGGGCCTGGCAGAATATTACGGCGCTAGTCATCAATCTGCCCTTTTTACTGCTCGTAGGGGCTTTGGTTTTTGTTGTGATAGTGATGCAATCTTTTTATAGCTAGCGGTAAAGTGTAAATGTCACAACCCTGGTACTATCTGAAAAATCCGAGTACCAGGCCTTTTCGTAGTACATAATCTGATACCCAACATGCTGGAACCTTTGTCTATGTTAGCTTAATATCTCGAAACGTTCCTATCACAGAGTCCATATGAAAACATCTAACTTTAAAAATAAAGGTTAGGTCATAAAAATAGACGTGCTATGTAAAAAATGATTGAATGTACTAATTCCCTGAATTGGATTGACTTTTATTTTGACCAGGCTTATTATGATATATATGTGCATAGAATTAATTTAAGGTTGGCGTTATGCCGGAAAAAGATTTTGAAATATTATTAAATGACCTGACCAGGATTTTTGTATATATTTTGACTGACTCGGGTGATTTGGAAAATTTTGTGATAAAACTGGAATATTTTTTTAGTGGCAGATGGAGAGAAATACAGAGGTATGACTGCGAACACGGCTCAGTACATAAAGATATTCTAAACCGTGATGGAAAGAAAATATGAACTATTTTCTATCGGTTAATTGATAAAAAAGGTGGTTTGGACATGGCTGTCCAGGACTTCACGCAAAATTATGAAGCATATATCTGGAGGTATTTTAATGAGAGTAAATAAAAAAAAGACAGAAGAACAAATTGTTGTGGAATATCTGATGAAACAAGGCTTTAGGGAGATTACTGAAAAAGAAAAGAAATCCCCAGTTTATAAAGATTCCATTGAAAGTGCCAGGCAGTTGGTTCAAAAAGGGAAAAAATAACTATTGAATAATAATGTAAAAAATTAAAGAAGATTAGAGATGAAATCATTCTTGCCTGGAACAGACATTTCAGCAGTGGAAATCACTAATGTTTCTCCCCATGGTATATGGCTTTTGACCAATAAAGAGGAATACTTTCTATCTTTTGAACACTTTCCATGGTTCAAACAATCCAGTTTGGAAAATGTTTTCCATGTCGTGGAAGAAGGAAACGGGCATTTTTTCTGGCCTGAGCTGGATATTGATCTTAATTTGGATATCATCAAAAACCCAGAAAAATACCCATTAGTAGATAAAACAAGGCACTGATCAATTTAATGCAGGATTTTCTAAAAAATCAACCGTCTCAAAGGATCGTTTTATATTAGCGACTGAAATATCCCCGTACATACTCGGGTAATTCCTTTACGCTGATGCGTTCCTGCTGCATGGTATCGCGGTCACGGATGGTGACGGTGTCCAGCCATTCCGGGTGTTCGCTCTTGCCTATGGTATCAAAATCAATGGTCACGCACAGGGGAGTGCCCACTTCATCATGGCGTCGGTAGCTCTTACCGATATTGCCGCTGTCTTCAAAATAGACCCGTCCTATGCCCAGTCCCATCAGCAGACTCTTGACCGCTTTGGCCTTGTCCACGATCTCGGCGTTGTTGCGTGCCAGGGGAATCACGGCGATCTTGATAGGGGAGAGGTGGGGCTTGAGCTTCAGTACTACCCGGGTCTTACCTTCGCCCAGGTCTTCTTCGGTGTAGGCTTCGGTCAGGACGGCCAGCACGCCCCGGTCCACACCGGCGGAGGGCTCGATCACAAAGGGGACGAGGGGCTTTTGGGTCTCGGGGTGAGGGATGGTCAGCTTGGCCACGGAGTCGTCGTTTTGCTCCACCCGCGCGGTGAGTCCCAGCTCGGACTGGTTTTTGGAATGGGAGCCCAGGTCGAAGTCTGTACGGTTGGCTATGCCTTCCAGCTCTTCCACACCATGGGGGAAGCGGTACAGGATATCCACTGTGGCCTTGGCATAATGGGCCAGCTCTTCCGGGGTCTGGTAATAGAGCTGGAGGTTTTCACTGACCAGGCCCTGGTCATTCCACCATTTCACGCGGGCATCCACCCACTTTTTGTGCCAGTCATCGTCGGTACCGGGCATCACGAAAAATTCCAGCTCCATCTGTTCAAACTCCCTGACCCGGAAGATGAAATTTCGCGGAGTGATCTCATTGCGGAAGGCTTTACCCATCTGGGCTATACCGAACGGTAAACGCCGGGAGGTGGAATCCACCACGTTTTTGAAATTGCTGAAGATACCCTGGGCGGTCTCGGGACGCAGATAGGCATAGCTGTCATCATCCACTACCGGCCCCACTGTGGTCTTGAACATCAGATTGAAGGGCCGGGGTTCAGTCAGGTCGCTGGAACCGCAGCGCTCACACTTGCCGTTTTTGATCTGGTCGGCCCGCCAGCGGGATTTACAGCTGCGGCAGTCCACCATAGGGTCGGAAAAAGTGGCTTCGTGGCCGGAATGGCGCAGGACCAGCCGGTGGGTCAGGATGGAGGCATCCAGGCCCTCTATGTCATCCCGTTCGTATACCATGGCCCGCCACCAGGAGGCCTTGAGATTGTTCTTGAGCTCTACGCCCAGAGGGCCGTAGTCATAGATACCTTGCAGTCCGCCGTAGATTTCCGAACCTTGAAATATAAAACCGCGCCGTTTACACAGCGCTACTAATGAATCCATTGTCTTCGCGGGCACAGGGCACCTCCTGGGATTATTTCAGGCCCATATCTTAGCCTGAAACGCGGATTTTCGCAAGGGTGAACGGGATTCTGATACACGGGGGTGGGGTGTAGGGTAGTTGCAAATGATGAGTTGAAAGTTTTTAGTGTTTATCAATTACAGTGGGTAAGGCATAAGCTGAATTAATGATCGGTTAGCTCATATCGGAAATATATTTGACCATTTGGTATTATCCTACTAATTTAATAGGAGGAGAGTGGATATGAAAGAGGCAGCAGTAATATTGATTTTAATAGGGCTATTGTTTTTTCTGAAAACCAGCGCTTCAGGGCAGACCCTGCAGAGTGATCTTATTGATGACTTTTCCGGCAATAGCTCAGCACTGGGAACTACCTGGCAGGGGTTTACAGATCGTGTAATGGGCGGTATATCGGATATGCAGTCAGGTATACGTTCAGACGGTACAGATTTTTATCTGCGGATGTCCGGACAGGTCTCCCTGGAGAATAACGGGGGCTTTATCCAGGTGAGGCTGATGCTTCATCCGGATCAGATCCCTGTGGATTTAAGCCGGTATAACGGACTGGAGCTGAAGGTAAGGGGGAAGGGAAACAGTTATTATATTTTCCTCAGGACCAGAAGCACGCGCTTTCCCTGGAAGTTTTATCTGGCGCCCATTCCCGGGTTAGAGTCGGAGTGGCAGACCGTCCGGATACCCTGGACTGCTTTTAAAAAGGGTGATTTTGGCACAATGCCTCCATTCAGTCCCCGCTATGTAACAAGCCTGGCCATTGTGGCCTATAAAAAAGCCTTTTCCGCAGAAATTGAAGTATCAGAGATACGGTTCTACTAAAAATTATCAATTGAATCGGGAAAAACCTGACCCGCATTAAAAAAAGCCTCTCTGAAGAGGGGATTTTATTTAACTTGCATTCATACTCCAGGATTGGCGGGAGCACATACTGCCCTAAAATGTATGCTATAAAAATGAAGAATGATGCGGTTCAAATTTCCAGAAGAAAAAAACAATATCAAGTTTCCGGAATCCCCAGTACATTGATGCGGCTCTTGTACCCGCTGTCTACTGCCAGGAGGGTCCCCTGAGGATTCATCTCCAGCTTGCTGATACAGGTGGACTGGTGCATATCACGGTCATAGCGATAAATCATCCGGAGCCTTTCCCTGCTATCTGTATCCCAGACCACAATAGGATTGTCAGAACTCCAGGAGTCAAATTTGCCCGCAAAGAGCAGCTTTCCATCCAGACTCTGGCATACCGCTCCGGCGCTGAATTCACACTCATCCTGAAAGGTAGTAAAAGAAGGGTTCTGCAGATCGATCAGCCGGACAGGTGCCCCGCTGATTTTTTTACTGATCTTGTCTGAGATGCTCATTTTGGGATATGCTTCCCTGATCTCCTGACTGATATAGAGGAGAGGGTCGTGTGCCTGGCTCATGAGATAATTCATATAGGTCTCTCCACTGACAGCCAGATACCTGCTGTCAGCACTGAATTTCATGTCCAGGATGATGATATTGTGCATATCGATCTCTCCCAGTATATCCGTAGAAGGTAGCTCCATAATGACCAGCTTGCCCTGATACAGTACAGCTGCCAGAGTCTCATCCCGGTTGAAAGTAAACATACAGGCATGATCGTATCTGTAGAACATATGGTCTTCCAGGTCGATAAGATAAGAGAATTGCCGGTAACCGATGCCCAGATAGCGGTTCTGAGGACTCACACTCCACTTCGGCTTATGCGAAGTCGGGTTATCAATAGTGAATTCATCAAATGCGTATACGATTTTTTCCCTGGAGATGGACCATATATACAGGCTGCTCTCCTTCTCAAACAGGATGAGATCCAGATCCGGAAATATCATCTGTGGATTCTTCCAGGGTACATCGTCCGGGATCTTAAATTGACGCATGTCCGGGAGTGTACCTTCCCTATCAGTGAACATGACACAATCATTGAAAGAACGTATCAATAGCCTGTCCCCAGTTGAGGACCAGGTAAAATTATTGTATTCGTCTATAGAATAAAGGACCTCCAGATCTTGTATGTTGTCCTTAGTGATGACCGGACGCATGTTTCCCTCCTTCTTCCTGAAATATTAGTCTCGCATATCAGATAGGGGTGATTGCTCATAGGGTGGCGCAGATACAAGATACAACATGCTATACTGAAAAGCAAGTAACAAAGGGGCAGGCAAAAAATGTTGTGTCCCAGATAAGGTCAAGCTACGTCAGGAACATAGATGTATCTGCGGTTTTTAGTATTGGCTGTGACTTTTTATTTATCATTAAATAAAATATCATTTAACCATTTAGTATCATTTTTTAATCTATCCATTGATGCCTGTGGAATTTTATTTCGTATATTTTTATATAATTGAAAAATTTTTTCTATGTCACTATTTTTTTCAAAGAAGCGATCTAAATATAATAATCCATCTAGAAAAGCACTTCCAGCATATTCACATTTGGGTTGTTTCCATTTTTTATAGACATCAGATAAGTATTGAATTACTGCCTCATTTGCTTTTTCATCAGCGGAATCAAGTATCGCCCACATAGGATAATCTTTTTTTGTTTTTTTATCTAAAAGTGCTTCTATATAATAGTCTGTTTCCTTTTCATGAGCTATATGGCATACGGTTAAAATAGAACAATCTTTGACATCCTGCTTAGGATAATGTAATAATTTTTTAAGAGGTTCTATAGATTTTTCTGTTCCAACATCACGTAAACCAATAACAGCCATGTAAACATCATTTTTCCCACTTTTATCATTTTCTAAAATAGATAGAAAACTATTTTCAGAATATTCAATTTTTTTCTTTTTACAATATTTCTCTATGGTATTTCTTACTGAGTCATTATTTGGAAAAGACATAATACCCTCTAACTAATTTATTATAATTTAAAAAATTTTAGACCCAGTAATTGCTGATAGTGTTGGCCTATGTGCCGGGCACTTGCCTGGGGGTGTAGGCTTAGTTATGGAAAGTTTCAACATTTCTTTTTTCTTCATTTCTGTGTGTTAGAAGAATGAGGGGAGTTGCTATAAGCATCAATATTCCATAAGCCATTTGCTGATGCAGCCTGGAATTATTCAATACAGTAAGGTTGAAATATGGATAGCTTGCACAGCTATTGATAATTACATTTGTGGTGATAAGAACTGTAACATACCATAATCCAAATCTTGGTTTTGTAAGAAGTAGTACGACACCTATCGGATCTAAGAGAGTAAGTGATGTCCAATAAATATTTAGAATCATAGGGGCATTGTAGAGGGTAGAATAAGGCAGCATACCATGTATTATTAAATCTCTGAGATGATTCCAGGTTGCGGCACCAAGCAATACAGAAAGAAAAATCAATAAAATTTTTGCCCACAATTTGTATTCTCGATAACTCTTATTAAGTTTATGCAAATCATTCTCCTTTTAATATTATAAAATTTCCGATTACAAAATGGCAATGCGCCGCGATAGTGGAGGCGGAGTCCTAATTATCTATCGTGATTTACTGCAGTTAGTTGAAGACATTCAGGACAAACTGCTATTTCAATCTTTGGGTCTACTTGCCACATATTACTACAATTTCCGCATTGTCTCCAATTATCTTCATCCAATCTTGCAGTGTACATTTTTAATGAAGGAATTTCACTTCCTAGAAATGCTGAAGGTCCAAAGCTTTCGGGGTGCATTTTATGGAATAAATGCTTTGATGTAATGTTAATTCCATCTGCGATAATTGAAATCTTTTTTTCATCATCAATACCAGGTATAATTTCCCCTCTACCTGAATAGATTTCATCTGGTGAGTCAATATGTATATTTTCAATATCTAGCAATAAAAATAATATTGAGAGTGGTGCGCTCTGTGTCTGAAATAGAAATATTCCGTCAAAAGAATGCGCCATTGTCATAGAATAATCTGCATTCACATAACCTCTATTAATGACATGATACTCTTTCAGTAAACTGTCATGCATGGAAAATTCACTTAATACATGATCAAACTCTGACTGAGATGTGATTTGATTCCATCCCAAAGTTGAAATCATTTTTACCTTCTTATTTATTTAATGACTGAAAAAATACTCGCTTATGCGACCCCGTTTCCAGGTCTACTACGGGATGACCCGCGAAGCACGCAACACTTCCAGGAAATGATGTGGCCACGCATGCTCCATGATAAACCAGCTCAACCCTTCTTCAACAAATTTCCCGCCGTGGCCCTTGCACCAGAAGCTTTGTTATGTGAAGTTTTTCCCTTGGACCCTAAAGACGGACCCGCCATCTAAATATTGTAACCTTTTAGAAACAGCATCCTACAAACTTACCTTATCTATTTTCTGTTATATCCTTATTAAAGAACAATCTATAAATTTTATCATCAATGTGAGTATCTATGTTTTGTCTAATCCATGCAATTTTTCTGTCTTCCAAACTTAATTCCACAAACTCTTGAAGATCATAATCAATAAGAAAATCTCCAGTTCTTCTTACAGTTACGGAAATAGTAGACCATTTTCTATCCGTATAATTTGAATAACCCCCATGAAGACCGAATACTAATTTATGTAATTCTAAAATTTTATGGTTAAACTCACCTTTAAGTACTTTGAATTTTGAAGGAATATCTTGATAATAAATAAACTTGTCAGTTTCATTAGTCGGCTCAAAAAAGAAGTGTATTCTAGTAGATTTCTTACAAACTTCAGCGTACAAATAGATATTCATCCAATCCACAGGAATCATTGAAATTAATTTATTGGCAATTTTTTGATAAAGTGGCTCTGTTCTATTAATTTTCACAATTGAACTCCTTTTAAAAATTCAAGTACACAAAATAATTGTCCAACCCTGATTTCTATTGCAATAATTAATACACTTTTAAAATATTGCTGCATCCTGTCGAACTACAACCTGAAGGAAAGATTTCACACAACGAATATATGATAAACCCAGCTACAAAAGGAGTCCAATAGATGGTATAATCTGTGTAGCCGGTTCACTACCAAAAAGCATAGATGGCCGAGCCGCACACTGGGACCATAGGAGCCCGTACTAACGATTGCCGGCCATCTATTGGACCAAACTCTTGGGGAATGTGACGAGCATTACCGTGTATAGACGTATAATACATTATAAATGATAGGATAATTTTTTGGTAGATTATCCGGTGAAAAATTTAGGAGGAAAAGGATGAGATTTAACGGATTTGACCATATCCGGTTCTCCTCCATCCATGGAGCCGGAGGAACATCTCAGGAAGGAGAGTCTATCGATGGTCTCACATTTACCACAGGTGAAAATAAGACCACAATTATAAAATCTGTACCTGTTCATGTCAAAGCCAAAAAGTCAGGGTAGGGAATCTGCATCCTGTTGACCCTGAGATGTCGGATTTTCTTCATTCCAGGATGATTTTGTAGAGATTTTTGGGATTCTGAGCTAACATTTGAGTGTGAGTCGGATGAGTGGTGTTCAGGAGAGAACCGGATGGCTCTCAGAAAGCTCCCGGCAGGAGGTAATGGGGTAGGACGATTTTAGATTTTCCTATCATTCAGTGACAATAAAATCTCTATTAGTGACATTTATATAGCCTTGTGCCACATAGGGGCTGCTGAGGCTGAGAGTGGTAAATCCGTTGGGATTGTTGAGGGGTATTCTGGTCCCGTGAATATCCGAGACTACAGCTGAATAATCAGACTCAGTATTCCCCACCGCTGTTACTTTGTAGGAATAAATAATACCATCTCCGCTGGGTGATGTGATCACATCGTCATAGGAAGTCCCTGTCAGCACGCTGCTGTTTAATAAACTATAAGCGCCGCCGTTGCTACTGCGGTAAACATTATAACCAATAAAACTATCCCCCGTAACGGCAGTCCAGGATATCCGGATATTGTTCAGGGTACCCAGGGAACTGACTCCAGTGGGAACCGATAGCACCACATCGGCACTTTGTTGACCGCAGGAACTAACTGAAATTAAACCCGCAAAACACATTGCAATAAATACCGCACCGTTTCTTTTTTCATTTTAAAAACTCCTGTTTTTTTTGCTTGAAAATGGTTGAGAATAGGATGTATGGTTAAGGGGCAGCCTCTGAAGCATCCATTCCCATATTCTAGCTAAGAATATAGTAAATAGCTATAAATCTGCATGGATTTGTCAGAATAATTTAAGAAATGTAATCTGAACCGAACATCCTAATCCCTGACCCGTGATTCAGGTCGAACCCAGAGAGGCTCCGGACCAGGAATGGAATAGCCGGGACAACAAAAGCAGAAAGATGACTATCAGTATAAAAGGCAGGTTCAGGAGCAGGGCGCTCAGGTTCTGCCGGGTCCGGTTTTCCTTCCATTTACTCAGGAATAATATGCTGAACACCAGGGTGATCAGTCCCAGGATCAGGGTGATGGGATAAAAAGGGATAGAGTCAATGACAGAACGGCTGGTACTTTCCCATTCCGCCGGAGCATTGCTGTCCGATACCATGATATCGCTGAATAGCTGGACAGTAGTCTTTCTCAGGACATACACCGCACCCAGAAAAAACCATTGCAGGGCCCCGGATATTACTGTGATCTTCCACAATACCTTTTTATCCATGTTTATCCTCTCCATAATCATTTTAAGAGCATCCGGAGTGTGGATCGCTGGTGGATCTCCTTATATGACATGAACCATCAGTATAATAAGTTATTCTTTTCTTCTCAAGCTTTGAATATACTGAAAGGATTTCATCAGGGAATTCAATCATAGCCATACCTGAAATAAGATATAAACTGTTTTCTGTTTAATTTGCAATACAGTAAGTGAAGTTGTAAAATACCTATATTTAACATACATATAATTTTTTTTTCATTAATCATTATATATTCCCTATTAATATTAAGACCATGAAAGATTGATCAAGCACCCACGGATGGGTGCACGTATTTAAAAAAATCTAAGCACAGTATATCATCTAACGAAATCGACTCTGCGCCGCGATAGTGGCGGCGGAGTCCTAGTTAGGCGATGTCTCTATCACTATGAAACACATTTATTCGTACCAGTCTTGCTGATAATTCAACATGTCATCAACACCATAAACATGAATACTCTTCTCAGATTTGAATAAAATTTTTCCATTCTTACCCATTTCTACTTTGTACAGATTTCTATTATTGTGTGTATCAAAAACTGACATTTTTTTCTTATGAATATCATATAAATATATTCTGTCATTTGCGTCCAGGAATACTGCACTATTATCTTCAAATAGCCTGGCTTGTTGAATAGACGGAAACTCTGCTGGAAGTACCTGCGAAGATTTATTTGAGAAAATAATTTTTAACCTGCTTCCTTCTTCGAATTCAGGGAAATCATGATTAGCCAACATAATCTGGAATTCCTCAATAGGGATATAACTGATCAAGATAGAGTTATGTTTATTTATATCCCAGCAAAGACAAATCCCTATATCTGCGTATGAGTTCAGTACTTTAGCATTATTGTCTAATAGGGTGATAGTAAAATTGGAATAAATTCCACTTAAACCTAAAGCCATATCATTTCCCATTGATTTTCTCGCTTGCTTTGACACTCTAGGAGCATTATATGATTGTGATTTAATAATTATTTTTCTTCCCTCTTCAAAATGTCTAGTGCTTATGTATTCAACAAAATAATTTGTGGCTTGATAACCATGATCCTTATAGAACTTTATGGATGATGTATTAAAACGAGGGTTTGGAAAAGATGTACCTGTCTTAACCTTCAATTTTTTAATTAATCGTCCCTTTGCGTCAAAGAAAACAATAGATTCTTGATTCCTATTGGTCTCATCTATATTAATACATCTATTCATGAGAAGGAATTCGTATCCATCTATTCCATTTAGAAACTCATTTAAACTGGATATTTTAATTTTGTTTTGACATGATCCCAACTTTTCTACAAATGGATTAGAATAGATTTTAGAAATATCATTTGAGCTTACAAAAAATACATCTTTTGCATATATCCATCGATTCTTATAATCTTTGATTCTATACCACTGGCCCTTTTTCTCTCCAATTTCATACAGATCACCATATCGAATGATCTCAGTTGAACGAAACTTTAGCTCCTCTTCAGAATTTAGGAAATCATTCCAATTTGAATGATACTCTGGAAGGACGTATATCTCAGTATCATCATTTGTATTCATTGTAGTAAACAAAAAAGAGTCATTTTTTACATATTCATCTTCCCTACTAGTCTGATTATTATTAATGTTCTTATGCTTTGATGCTTTTTGTTTATTATCACAACTGAATATGAATAAAAAAAGTGTTAAAAGAAACATGAGTATGATTTTCATTTAGTCACCTACAATTTATTTTTGAACGATAATGTAATCCATTATAAACTTAAGTAAACACATATTTTTTAAGATTTTATATCTTTTCATGTTGATTAATATCGCCTAACGCACGGCGCTCGGGGCCGGGCATTAGCCTGGACACTGGCTGCCAGTTATGTGCTGGGTAGAGCTCAGATTGAAATTAAAAAATCTCCACTCCTATACCAGCTTTAGCACAAGGGCGTGCTAAAGCGTGGGTTACAAATAGTACAATGAAAACAACAGAATTGCTACTATTAAGGTTTTTGCATTGCCTTTAGATTACTATGTAGGTAAACTCCATCTGGAAACTGCTGTTTGTACTTCTTCTTAACGGTATCTGCTTTTTGTGTTTTCTTGTGGCGCATAAAAAATTTATACATTATATAATAAATATATTGAGTATAATAGTCATTTTCCATCTGATCTAAATATCCAATCCCATAATAAACAAGTTCTTGGACATCATTTTCCGAATTTTCTCTTGACAGCATTTTAATCAGGATATTTCTTTTAAAAAGGAGTTGTTCGTATTGACTTCTTAAAATCTTAGCTTTAGTGTTGAAATAAGCCATATCATAAACTATGTTTTGATATATGAAAGTCCTCTTTGATAAAAAAGGATCGATATATTGTTTAAATCCTTGCTCTTTCATCATTTCTTTGTCTAAAGAATCATTTGGTAGAACTATTTTGAATGATGCAGGATTCGATTTTTTTCCTCTATGAACTGCGGTTAATGTAAATACTCCTTTATTTTCAATATTAAACATACTGTGATAATAAATCGGCATTAAAGACATTAGTTTTTGGCCAGGTCGCAAAACAACTGGATCATCGTCAACATATAATCCATTTAATGGACGGCTTTTTTGAAGATTGTGGTTATCATCTTCGAGATAGTAAATCGTGTATCCATAATCAGGTTGAAATTCAGGATAGACTTTTTCATTTTCTTCCCCAATATTTTCAAGTATCAACTTGCAAAAAATGGGTTCAAATAAAACATATTCATTTTTATCCAATTTTATTTCGAACTTAATTTCAGAGAATATATATGAAAACTGAAAAAATATTAATAGGAAGGAAAATAAAAATCTCTTCATAGTTTATTCCTAATTTGTTGTACAATTGCCCGACAAGGACGTCGGGCCAGGGGTGGGTCAAACCATTATAGATTTGTCATCCCCAAGAATTCGCCTGAGCTCTACCTGGCATATAACGAGCGGCGCTCGGCGCCGCCTAAGTGGCGACTGGCTGCCAGTTATATGCTGGGCTGAGTGCATATGGTAAAAATCCTTACCCGCCCACTAGTTCTAGCCACCTAAAACTCCTTCCTACTTCTAACGTCTTATTATAATGGTATTTAAGTGAGTCAATCAATATCGCCAGTCTTTTCCATGCAGTTCTTTAAATGTCTTACCACCTTTGGAGCGTAGATATTCAGCTATAATCTTATTGGTATTATCAATAGCTTCATCAAGAGCGGTTCCGGCCTGAATACCGTCAACATCATAAGGATAATTAGTGAGAGAGATTTTCTCTACTTCCACCAGGTATTTCACCATTTCCAGTTGATTCCCATGTACAGCAGAGTGGATGATATAATTGTTATCACTGGATGAGACAGGCTTTAGATTTTTATATAACTCTATATCCCCCCAGTAGGCTGCCTTATTTAAAGTGTATGCTCCTCTAGCCTTGATGGAAAGTAAATATTTAAAGGTAGGATGATTTTTTCCAAAAGAACCTAATGCCTCGTCCAATGGATAGCCTCCGAAAATATTCTGGAAAAAACGCTGTGAGTTTTTATCAAATTTTAGCGTTTCTATGCAGTATTTTACCAATTTTGTGTTTCCTGATTTTACTGCTGCAAAAAGTATCCTAGACTTGAATTTTTCGTGATTACTAGGATCCAGAGTCCTATCAAAACACTCCCACCATATTGACCAATAGTATAAGAATTTTTCAAAATCACCGTCCTTGGCAGCTTCAGAAACTAAGTCAATATTATATTTATAACCTTTGGAGGTTGCTTGTTTAATGACATGAGTAATAAATTTCATTTCATCAGAAGAAACTTTTTTGTAATCAATCAATTTATCAATCGGTAATGCATTGATTTTTACAATTTTTTGATTTAAAAAAAGGTCTATCAAGAAATAATTCTGGTTTAATATAGCAAGGTCCCAATGATTTTGAATATCCTTCCAGTTTATTTCATCCATATGTCCTTTGAAAATCAAAGGTAAGATGGATGAATCCAGATTTGCTGAAAAAATTTGTTCAATAAAAGGAAAAATAAATTTATAAGGAACAATTCCACCTTTTTGAAGGTAATATTTCAGAGATGCTATATTTTTTGAATTGATGCGGGTAAAATCATTAAATATTTCTCTTGTAAAGAGAGTAGTATCAATATTTACACCCGCATAGTCAGTTATTGCAGGTTCAAAAACCCAACCTTCTATTCCATCCCAGGTCTTGATATAAATAAAAGTACCAGTGAAATTAGTATTTCGTAGTGTAAAAGAATAGAATTTCTTATCAGAAATATCGCTATAAAATAATAAATCTCCCCTATAAAGTAGTGCAATTGTTTTGGACTCCGGATTTGGCTCAGTTCTGAGTCTAAGACTGTCTACCCAAGGAAAAAGTTCCTGTTGAGATGAATATGAAAACAAAAAGGCAGGAAGAATTATCATAATTCCAATAAATTTTTTCATCTGATATAATACCTTTATGTCATAGTATATACAATCACCAATATATTTTTTGGTAACAATAAACCTGTTTCATTCCAACATTAATTCAGTCAAACTCAGGTGAGGCATTTGGCGGGTCGTACAAATCAAGATTTGTCATTCCCTACTTGGCCTCTGCGCTCAGCCTGGCATATAACGTAATGACTCTGCGCCGCGATAGTGGCGGCTGAGTCCTAGTTAGGCGATG
>CAYRWR010000055.1:0-18795 GCA_964428015.1 uncultured Brevinematales bacterium
GCCGTATTATCGATTATGATGTCCATGGTTTGGACTGTGGTATTACCGGCCTGGTCCCATGCCTGCCAGGTCAATATATGATGCCCATCCGAAAATACTGTGGTGTCTATTACATTGGAAAGTACATTCATGGTAGAATACAAAGATCCCTGTACTATCCTGTTGTTATCCATCAGAATCTGATAAGAATCAGCGTGTAAATCGTTAATCTGGAAAATAATCTTCATTACATGACTTAAGCAATCGCCCTGCACCGGGGTCTGTACCTGGAGGACAGGCGGCAGGGTATCAACGGTCAAATGATAATTTTTAACAGTACTATTGCCCGCGTCATCAGAAGCACTGACGGTTAGTGTGACCATGTCTCCATTAGCAATCCCCACAAAGGCAGTATTCAGATCCAGGATTTGTTCCCGACCGGAATTATTTCCCTGGACGTAGGTGACATCCCCTATTTTGACACTGTATACAGCCAGGCTGTCGTCATCAGTAAGGGTTCCCTTCCAATGTAACGCTTTAGCGATTTCGTCGAAACTGGTCATAGTAATAACCGGAGCCGCATCGTCGAGGTAAACCATAGTACTGATACTATTGCTATTCCCGGCACGATCGAAGCTGACCAGACGAATCTCCTGTTGACCCTGGGGCGGGTTTTGCCATATCAGCTCATTACTATAGGAGGAAGGTAACTGACTCCGGTTGACAATAGTTTTCCACTGACTCTGCTGATCCCGATATTGCAGGCTGATACCGGACAGATGTATATCCTGTATATAGACAGGAATCGCGGCACGTCCACTGATACTGCTTATCTTACCGTTGCCGGTGTTGAAGGCAGCCACGGGAGCCTGATTATCGGGATATAATATCCGGAATATTTGATTGGTATTGTCCGCGTTATCAATAGCTGTAAGGATGAGCCTATAGTTTTCTTCCGCCTGCATCACTGTCTTACCCAGCCCTGAAGTATCCCATACCGCCAGATCCTGTTCTAGCCTGGAGGTATTACCCCGGGCAATCTCACTGGAAAAACCGGTTGCGACATTAGTGATTACCAGAGAATAATTCTTCAGATGAAGGTCTGAAATACTCCCGGTAATTGTGACATTCCCTTTTACGATTTCATCCAGAGCAGGATTAATAATATGCAGTTGCGGCGCGGTGTTGTCCACAGTGAAGACAATCCTGCGCTGGAAGGCACGCCCATTGAACCCTATCACAAAAATGATCTCATGCTGGCCGTCGCTCAGACCCTGTGCTGAAAATGTAATCTGTTCGTCTGCGCCGGTTGTAAATGAGTAAGTATTTACTTCCTTAAGGGCATTCGTCACGGTAAGCTGGATAGGATAATCCGCGTGCCAGAAACTGACCGTGATATTCTGGGAAGAATTGATCAATTGATCTGAAATATGAGTAATCCGGAAAACAGCATCTCCTCCATCCTGAATTACGATGGGCTGTACGGTTCTGCTCTCATTGGAAACTGAATCCCGCGCCGTCAGAATCAGGTCATAGCGGCCATTTAACCCCAGTGTGTCCAGACTGGTTATCAAACCATTGTCTACAGAATCCACACCGGAACAGATATTCTCAGTATAATATTGGTTGGACAGAGTAAGATTCCAGCTTAAAAGATGGGCATCCCGGATAGTACCCAGAATATGGATCATATCTTTTACCGTTTCACCCTGTGTAGGACTGGAGATAGACAGTATGGGCGGTGTCTGATCGATATCTATGCCGGTAGTTACTACGCCTAGATTTCCGGCAGCGTCCCAAGTGTAGAGATGTGAGAAGTATTTGCCGTCAGCCAGAGCGGGATCAGACCAGGTGTCACTCAGAGTCTGGCCCGAAGTGATAGAAATATTGTCTCTGAGCAATGTACTCCAGTACTGGGCCTGAGGTGACAGATTAACCGTGAAATCTCCATTCCGGTCAACCGGACCCGGCATCAGCCAACCCTGTTGTGTACTATCCCCTGTCGTGATGGAAATATCCCAATTATCAATTTTTAACAGGGATTTTTCTTTTTGACCTAAATCCAGGCTGTCCCAGATATTCTGAGATATGCCGGCACGCAGCGGTTCAGCCTTTAGGGCTGGCCCGGAGACAGACTGAGATTGCAATACAATTTCTTCAACTACCGTATTACTGACATTCAGCGACCGGATAGAGCCATCCGGATAGCGGCTGACGGTGAGTCGCATGTCGGTGCTGTTTATTTGAGCTGTAGTCTGGTCCAGTCTGAGACCGCTCTGCCCCGCAATCTTGCGTAAAGACTCGTCATTCAGGCTGAAAGTCTCCAGCCCGGATAGGCTCGCGGTGATGTTGGTAGAAATACTTTGTTGTGCTACGGTGTGACTGTAACCAGGCTGAGGCAATAGTTGCGCATATACATGCAGATTTTGCAAATCATCTGGACTATTTATCCACACATTCGTTTTTCCGGAAGTGAACATATTTTCCGGTTGGGTATAGGCGAAGTTCAAAATGGAATTTGTGGAAACATAGCTGATTTTTACCGGACCGTTATCAAGGATAGGTTGAGGAATGTTGATCCAAGTGGATAAAGTTCCCAGTTCATTTAACTTGTTTAATGTTATTTGTGAACCAGTTATTTTAACCACAGGTAACGTCCAGGTTTGTAGTTCATATTCTTCTTTTTGTGTACTGGCATTATAAGAAGTACCATTTTTCACAATTGAAATATTGGGGTCACTTACAGAATAGAATTCACTATATATTCCCTGCTGCTGATATATAGTTTTGCCACCCTGTGATTTATTAATAGTTTGTTGAACTGACACTATCCCATTTTGCCCATAAAGATCACCATACCAGGGATCAGTGATGTTTTTAAAGCGCAAGAATGGCGAGAAGGGTGTTGTAATGGTAATTTCGACTTTATTAATGCCTTTATTTAGATATACAGGGTAACCTTGTGAAGGAGCTATTGTAGTAGAATAATTTCCTCCAGATGCGCATATTTGACCATTCATTTTTACCAAAAATTCACCCGAGTAATCCATGGAAATATACTTTAAATTCGAAGTAGGACTATACCAGTATACTGTATATGTATACTTTCTTACCGGGTAATATTGACTTACGGTAAAACTGAATTCCTTTAAATTAAGTAATGGTTGCGCAATTGTCTGAAATAAACCCCAACCACCTTGAGCGTTTTGAGTAGAATATTGTACATATGTGGATGACTTATAATCCTTGAAACCGGCAGTAAAGCTAATATCAGGATAATTGGTTATTGTCTGGAGTCCTTCGGTCACATTCAAATCAGCCATACCGGTTCTGGGAATAAAATTAGTCACACTGTTGGTCCCGGATAAAGTCAATATCATATCCTTTCTGGGATAATACTTCCCTGTCCCCTGAACGGACCAGGTGTAGTCTATGTCGGGCTGAGCAATGCTGTGGCTCAGGAAAACCGATTCATTATTGGTATTCATATAACTGATCTGGGTACTATCCAGGTACCCGTCCCCGTTGGGCGATATCACAACCGGTACGGCTGTGACAACAGGGAGCCCGGGAGCCCGGCTGTCCACTGTAAAGGGTCTGCTCTGGATAGGGGTAATATTCCCCGCCTGGTCACTGACCGCCACCTGAAGGACATAGCTGCCGTCCGGTATTGTCAGACCCAGGTGACCTTTACCATTCCAATGTCCGGTAAAGGTTTCAAATCCCTTCAGACTTTCAGTCCAGGATGCCATACTTTCACCCTGACTATTTAGGACGCTGAAATCAGCTGTCAGGCTGACACTGGCATTATCCCGCGCGTTCAAACGGAAATAGAGTCCATTAGTCGCGGCTGTGGAGGATGTGCTGAACATTGGATTGATCAGGCTGAAGTCCGTCACCACAGGGTCGTCATTGTCTATGACTAAGGTCAGGTCCTTCTGGTCGTAATTTCCGGCGGCGTCCTTGACTTTAGCCAGGAGACTATAGGTACCCTGGGTGAGTATGCTGCCATCCTGCAGTGCGGCATCCCAAACAGACTGCCAGGTATTATCCGGGTTTAATATACCTTTATAGAGATATCCTTTACTCAGACCTTGTTTCAGGATGCTGATTTCGGTGCTGAGTACCTGATTATCACGGGCGGACAGGTTTAAATTCACTGTTCTCACAGCGCCGGTGTCATCGCCGCCAGGTGAGAAATATTGAGCATCGGACTTCCAGCTTAACAGTACCGGTAAACCGGTATCCACGATCACATTGGACACGGGAGCCTGACGGATGCCGTTTCCGGCCTCATCATGCCCCTCTACCTGAAGATAATAGGTACCGTCTGGCAGTATCCGGCCCTGGTCATCTTTGCCGTACCACTTTATGGTATTGACTGCACCGGCCATATAGGGAGTGAGAGTGGCTACTTTTTGGGCGTATTTGTCCCTGATGACCAGTGTGGAGGTGATATTTTTATTGGAAGAAATATCATCTCGTAAAACATAATCAACCTGGACTAGATTGTATCCGGCACGGGAAGGACTGATAAAGCCCCGATTGACCAGGAACTGTTCTACCCAGGGTCCGGTGCTGTCATTAGTGATCCAGAACAGGCCTTCCGCCCAAGAACTGGTATTGCCATAATCATCCGTGACGTAGGCGAAGAGGCTGTAACGGCCTTCGTCCAGGTAGCTGTCCCGGTACATTCCGTTCCAGGGCAGTTCATTGACTCCCGGCACCACCTGCCAATTTTCCAACAGGGGGACGCTCATCAGTCCTGACGCGTTGGACAGCATCAGGGTGGCACGGCCATAATCAGTGACATACAGGGAAATACGGCTGTCAGCATCTCCAGGCAGAAGATGGGCGGGCAGTACTTCGGGCCGGGCTACAGAGGGCGGCTCCCGGTCTACCTTGAGAGTGACCCGAAGTGGCAATCCTTTGTTTCCGGCCTGGTCGCTGTAATCCAGCAGGACGGTATACCTGCCGTCGGGGAGGGCGCGGAAGGAGTCATCGGTACCGTCAAAATGCAGACTGGTATCGGTCTTAAACTCCGCCTGGGTCAGCGTCTTCAGCAATTTATCGGACTGGTAAATCCGCGCGGTGAGGTTTACCGCTTCGTCAGCAGTGAGATAGAGGTCCCCTCCTCCCAGAGGAGTGACCACTATGGTGCTGTTTTGCGCGGTCAGCCGGGGAGCGTGGGTATCAATAATCACGGAACGGGTCCAGCTGTCATTGATGGTACCCAGGCTGTCCAGGGTCAGAATACGGTAGTCATACCGCCCATCAGGCAGTATAGAATAGTAGCGCCCCTGGCCTACATTGAGCATCCTGCCGTCCCACTGCAAAGAGCCTGCGGACTGGTTTTCAAACAAGCGTGAATACAGTACGGTACCGCTTTCCGCGTACACTTCAAAGCGCAGGTCTCCCGCGATATTAAGGGTATAGGAAGCCTCAAATTTATCCTGGACACGGTCGGAATTAGGACTAAAGATCGCGGGGGCTTCCCATGACAAAATTTCCGCGCCCTTGGTATTACGGACCACCATGATCCGGTCCACGGCGGAATTTTCACGGTCATACTGTACGGTGATGATATTTGTACCTTCAAACAGGGGGATGGATTGAAAAGTCCAGCGTCCGGCATCAAAAAAGCGCCATTCTTCCGCGGTTTTAGTAGTCACCAGATTGGACAGCCTCACACCCGGGGCAGCACCATCCGCCTGTACGGGAATGGCTAAGATATTTGTATGGCTGCCCTGCACTACGCTATAAATCAAGGTCGCGTCTTTTAGAGCCCATCCGGTCAGATTGAGTGAATCTTCGCCGGTCAGATAAACTGAACCCGGAGTGTCAGCCAGCAGATCCCGGCTGGATGCACTTTGATTTTCCGGGGTATTGCGGTAGGTTTCCAGCCATTGCCGGTCGATGACGGGAGCGGGACTGCCTGCCTGGTCATCAGCCAGTACTACAAAATAGGAAAAATGGGAGGGACTGGCATAAAGCTGAAGCAGGTCGAACTGGCTGTAGTCATTTATTACGCCGGAATCGGCGTCATTGGTCATATAGGTATCGCCGTTCCAGGTGAGGTAGAGACGGGTGGTATTCACCGGCTCCAGACGTCCATCGGAGAGGATATATATAGTAGGAGCAGCATCCAGGAGATGGAAAGCCTGTGCCTCTTCTGAGGTAAAGCGTACCTTGATCACCGGCCAGCGCTCAGGGCTGGGTCCGAAGTCAAAAGGCGAAGGCTGGGCCTGGATGACCGGCCCTATGGGACTGATCTCCGGGATCTCCCCGGAGAATCCGCTGTCCCGGACTTGAGATACCAGGAGGGGCGTGACATTGACCAGTGTGTCCTCAGGCAGTCCGTACACGGAACCGTCATCATCGGGGAAGGCGATCTCCACCCGATGGTAGGGTGTGGAGGTCACATACAATTCATGACCGCCCTGGCCATTGTCCTCACGGTGGATATACTCCCCTACCTCCACATCCTGGGTGCGGTACACGATGGAGTTGTCAGGCCGGTAGACTTTTAAAATCACGGTATATCTGCGCCGGGACAGGCCGGTGACATTCCAGTAGGCCAGACGTCCATTGACTATAGGATGGATACCCGCGTCATCATTACGGGCAATCAGATTCAAATTGCCGCCGGAGTCAAAGTAAAACAGCTCATAGGGAGCGTCGGCACTGCCGTTGATATCCACGATCTTCTGCCCCTCCACGCCGTTGGTGCGGAAGCCTACTTCGAAGCTCATGTTCTGGAACAGGCGTCCTGAAGGCTGGAAGACAGCATCGGACACGTAGAGATCCTTGTTCTCTTCACCGTTCATATAGTAGAGCTTGATATGATTGGTCAGATGTTCTTTGTCAAACTGGGAAGGATTCAGCCACAGCCAGGGGTTATTGGTGACGGTAAATTTACCATTGAGCTTTTGTACCCACAGCAGTCCGGCATTGGATAACTGCGCGTTGGTGATCCAGTGGGGTACCCGGGCATCCTGGACATAGAGGGTCTTGGCTCGGCCTGTGAACTCGCTGCCCATGGAATTGGTACCGCTCTGCAGAGAAGCCCCGAAGGTGGGGTCCTGGGACTGGTGCCAGGTGGTATCAAAGCTGCCCTGGGCAAAGGCGATTTGTCCGTAGTTATTGGTGTGAGAGGAGGACATGTAGATCATATCCGTAGTGATATTACCTACCAGCTTGGGGTCCAGGGGAGTCACGGACTCGATGTCTACATCCAGCCCGGTGACCTCAATATTGGGGAAATGAGCCGGGATGTCGGCGGTCTGTGTGAGATGGTGCTTCAACCCCGTACCATGGGTGACCAGGTCAAAATTGGTCAGTACGAAGTCATTGGTGAAGCCGTAGCCCCGGGACAGATAGCTCAGGGGCATCATCACGGTATTGGTCAGGATGACGTAGGAGACGCCATTACCACCATAGTTGATGTAGGATTCGTTGGGATGATAAAAGAGATTGTGCTGGTCTGCACGGTATTTGGTGTAATCTGTAAACATTCCTGACTCAGAGTTCCAGTTACTGACCATGCTTAAAGACGCGGGGAAAGGCTTGTTGTATGTAAGATCAAATCCGGCAGATTTTGCAGAATATATTCTTGAATTAGTATAACCAACATAATTGTTCATAGTAAAGCTGACAAACCTCACTATGTCGGATTGAATTAACGAAACATCCAACCATATTTCATTGGTATTCTGCGGAGTTGCAGACGCTCCAATAACTGGACCTGACATGGAAATACCGGCATATACGTACTTAGCGTAAAATTTATTTCCATAGGCACTGTTTATATTGATATTGGATGAACTGATATTTGTCTGAAATATCAAATTTCTAACTTCAATGGTATGATAATTCGTTACAATATACCCGGAAGTCATTATATTGGTCAAAATCTGTTTTTCTATAGTTTGGCGAACAATATCAGAATCGTAAGTTGAAGAATTAGTAATGTACACTGTTACCAGATTGGTTGGATTGGTGATATAAGTGAATACCGGATGTTCTTCCTGAGCGAAATTTGTGATGATTTGGATATTGGTTACTAAGAAATGGATAGCACCGATATTAGGTTCAAAACTGAAATGCTCATTATCCAGATAGGCAGTGTAGTCATTAGCCAGGGACCGCCCACCGCCACTCATGCTTCCAAAATGGTTAGTAGCATTTACATATTTGTTCACATAACCATTTTGTCCTTTTAAATAAAAATGCCAGTTGTTTGTGATATCATCAGTGATTAAAGTACCTGATAATGGAGTGATTTTTTGTCCCTCATATACAGCTGTTTGAGAACCTGTCGGATCCGGTTCTATGCCATTTTTTGAGAGGATATTGGTATTGCTAATTTGTCCGTTTACTGTCAACTGAGGATAGAAGAATTTATTTTCAGAAGCCCATTGAGAAAAGTAATTTACAGGATTATTATTTGGAAATACTCTATTAAAAAAAGAAGATGCTAATTGTCCTATTTTCTGGCTATTAAAATTAAGTGGTATATTTTTTGTTATTAGCCCTAAATTTAAATTGTTTCTAGATTCCGTTAACTCCCAAGCAGATCTAAGTACTCCAAATTCATAATGTCGATAATCACATCTTTGAACTTCAATATTAACTTCAGTGTTACCTGTAGAATACACTTTATAATTTGGGGGCTGTGGAAGATCCTTATATGAAGATTCAGGCAGATTAAGTTGGTTTTCGTAATAATGTAAGTTGTCAGGTAAAATTAGTGAAAATTTATATGTTCGAGTCCCAACAGGAGGAACAGATCCTATTAAACCACTATCAGTTTGTCCTATTGTATGTCTTACGACACCGTTTAAAAAAAGTGGGATTGTAGTAGTATTATTGTTAAATGATTCAACCTGTAAATTATTAATATTCAAATCTCCATTTTGATTCCCTTTAATCACTGTTAAAAATTGTTCTTTAGTAGGATTGGAAACTGAAGGTGGTGTGACTAGAAATCTTAATAATCCTTTCTTTGCTGTATCCCACCATCTCCTCGCCGTGGTCACAAACGGTACAAAGGGGTATCCTACTACGGTCTGTTTACCGGTGACTTTGGCTTTGTAGATGACGCGGAGGGGGACGTAGTATTCCCCGGTGAGATTGGTGATGGACCACATGAAGCGGGCGTCGCCGTTCACGGCGGTCATGCCGTTGGAGTTTTTGGTACCGGGGATGTCCAGGGCTATATTGACGCCGGGGTCCGTGGTGCCGGACTGGGAATAGCGGATGCTGAAGGGTATGTTGGTGGACAGGGTGTAAGCAGGGCCGTCAGCGGAACGGGCGGTGAGGAGGAAGCTGTAGTCCCCCTCGGGGAGGATTAGTCCCGAGCCCCGGTTTTCTTTCCAGCCGGAGTAGTCCAGATAGGTCCGTTCATTGCCGTTGACTACCGCATTCGTCACCAGCACGGCCAGGGGGACGCCGCCTCCGGAGGGCAGTACACTGATATCAGCGCGGGCGCCTTTATTCAATTTAAAGGACAGGGTGGTATGGTCCAGCACCTCATCCAGGGGTGAAAAGACCGGGAGGGCATTGGATACGGACAGGAGCTTGAGCTGAGTTTGGACCTGGAGGTCACGTACCGTCAGCTGGTCCCAGCCCCGTCCATCGGTACCGTTGGCGGTGATCACCAGGCGATAGAGCCCGTCAGGTACCACGGAGCCGTAAACATCCTTAGCGTACCAGTAGAAGGGGGCGCTGGGCCGGGCATTGTTTAGCCAGAAGCTTACCGGCTGCTTGAGGCTGTCCAGTCCGTCATTAGTAGCGGCGTACTGGATATAAGGATTGGCATTTGTAAACACACTGGGGTCGAACAGGGCCTGGAGCATGGGATGATCATTGGAACCGCCCAGATATATAAATTCCGGATCGGTCCGGCCGTCGATGTACAGCTCACAGCGGAGCTTTTCAAAATCCCCGTTAAAAGACAACAGCCTTTGGGAGGGACGTACATTGGACAGCACAGTATAATAGGCTACCTGATTGGTACTGGAGGTACCGTCGCCGTTATCCGTGATTTCCGCGCGATAATCCTTGTTGGTAAAGACGCGGGTATCGGCCAGGATACGGGAGCTGAACTGTATCTCCCTGAAGGTCTGATAGGTGATACCGGTCTCAAAAGGAGAAATAAAGTCATTACTCACCCAGTCCAGCGAACCCTGGACCTGGATCACCCCGTGGAAATTAGTGGCGGAAGCACGGTCGTTTTTCATGCGGATGTGCCAGCCCTCGCTGTCCTGGTACAGGATATAGCCGAAGCCGGCTCCGGTGTATTCCCCTATCCTGTCCTTTCCATCCAGGTTGAGACGCTTGGCATTGTAGATATTGCGGCCCTGATCATTATAGACCTGGAAGGAGACATTGGCCCCTCCGGTATCGCGGGTACTGAGATAATAGCTCATGGTCACGAAATTGGACCTGCCGTCGCTGATAAAAGGCAATGTGTCCGAGGGTATAACCAGATCACCGCCCTCAGCGTAGAGAGCGGATTTCGGAAGGGTCAGATTGGTATAGTGCCCCTGGTGGAAGGTCTCAATATTGAGACTGCTCAGGTCCAGCTTGACCTCTGCCGGGTACAGTACCACGGCGTCGGGATCACCGATCACGTCCTCCATGGTCTGATTGCTGCCCGGATTGGCGATGGTGATGAGCGAGATATCGGCCAGCATCATCCCGGGGTCAATACCGGGAGTACCTCCCGCATCCGCGGTGAGATAAGTAGACGACAACTCCCGCGTGACCAGCAGGAGGGTATAATCCCCATTGGGCAGGCCGGTGCTGCGCAGATAACCCAGATTACCGTCGTTTTCTATAGCGCGGTAGGAGACATTGAGGTCACCGCCCGCCTTGCGGTTGATATCGTCGACCCACAGGGCGCCGGAGCCGTCCGTCCAGCCCTGAGCGGTCAGGCTGGTATGACGCAGATCCAGAGGCAGACCATTGGTGTGGATGCCGGGACGGATATAGAGGGCGAAATTATCAAACTCTTTGCGGTTGTCCCAGACGGGGTCCTGGGCTACGCCGGTGATACCCACATTGCCGGAGACATAGACATTGCCCAGACTGCCGGTATTTTTTTCGAGGTATTTGGGAGAGGCAATATAGGGGCGTACTCCACCCACTACACTTTCTACTATACGGGAGCTTTCATTTCCGTACTGGTCGACGGCATAGAGCTCCATCAGATAGGTACCGATGGGGAGCTGATGGCTCTGCACATAGGCTCCCCAGTCCCAGCTATTCTGGGCGCCGTCACTCTGAGCCGGCAGGCCGGTGATGGTATCCAGCTCCACCCCGGAGTGCTTGTCCACGATGCGCAGGCTGACGCTAATGGGGCCTTTATTCAGGTAATGGTCATTTTCTTCATTAAGACGGTAGTAGAGCGTACTCCTGACAGCAGATATATCGGAGCGGGAAGGATCAGGCAGAATAAAAGGCACAGCGAAGGTCTCGTACAGCACGGGAGCATGCCGGTCTACTTTCACTGTAGAATAATTGGTGGGGGTACAGTTGCCCAGACGGTCGGCCGCGGAGATCTGCAGAGTGAAAATACCGTCAGGCAGGTTTTGGAAGGGATCATAAAAATTCCACATATTGGTGATGTGCTGGCCAAAACGGGCCTGCTCGACCAGGGTACCTCCATAGTATGGACGTCCGTATTCATCCATGAGCAGCATGCGGAAATAGGTTTCGTTATTAGTCAAAGGAGAACCGGGGTCATCCAGAGTGAATTCCGTCTCTATGAGATTGGATTCTGAAGTGATGACGCCCTTGAGATCATTGCGCACGATATGGAGGACGGGGGGCTGGCTGTCCCGGTAAAAAGGCAGGGAGAAATTAGTCTCATTTCCCGCCTGGTCCATAGCCTTAAAATCCAGATAGGCAATGCCGTTACCGGCGCCGATATTAGTCACGACGCCTTCGGGTCCCTGACTGGACAGGCCCTTGGTGCGCAGGATGGTGCTACCGTACTTTACCTGATGGGACTGGATCACGGGGGTGGGAGTATCCCGCAGGATATAGGCCAGCTTCAGTATACCGGAGTGGTTGACCGGTTTGACAGGCTGTACCTGGATAGTGGGAGCGGTAGTATCGTTATAAAAGCCGAAGACCTCTACCGAGCGGTTGCCGGTGGAGTCCACGCTGTCTACTTTGACAGCATAGCGGCCCTCGGGGATCTCCCCGTTGAGTTCCTTCAGCTTGACCTTGATGACCCAGGTGGATTTGCTGTCGTCAGCCGTACTGGGCTCTACGCTATAATCGGTATTGGTCTCCCAGTTATTATAATAATTGGTGAGAGGTGAAGAAATCCAGGGGATATCGGTGCGTTTCACCATGATTTTGACATTTTCACGTTTGAATTCACTGTTTTCACCGGCACTGTACAGTCCGAATACCAGACGCTTATCGGCGCGCTTATTGAGATTGACCACCTGATTGATATAGGGGGTGATCGGGAAGACCTGTGGGGGCATCATGTCCAGTACGATGGAAAACTGTTCGTAATGAGGCGAGCCGGGGTACTTTTTCTGGGCATTTGGGTTTTGCCCCTTGATGACTTCACTGGTATAAACCGTGCGGGTGGCAAAGGAAATGGTGTTATTTCCCTCGATGAGACGAATGCCGGTTAATTTAAAACCGCCCTGGGCATCCAGAGCCAGCTTCTGCCAGGGGCCGTAGTTCACAGAGGCCTGGAGGTCCAGCATCTGGGGCAAGGCGTCCTGCACCACTCCTTCAATAGACTGGATAAACTCGCCGGTGCCCACTTCCGTCACATTGGCCTTGGTCAGCTCATGGGTATTTTCATCCATACTGAGAATAGCTGTGATGCCGTTCTGCCCTTTGGTCAGATTGAACAGGCTCAGGGGTTTATTATTGATTTCGGTGAGATATAATGAGGGGTGGTCATTGGCCACCAGGCTCATCATCTTGTCGCCGTCTTTGGTGGAATCTTCAAAACTGCCGGGGATGACTTCTTCCCCGCTCTGTCCGCCCTTGAGGCCGAAGATTTTGGTGATGATCAGCTGACCGCCTTCGGTCTTGAGGTCGGTGTTTTTGACATAGTCCGTACCCATAAAGGACACCACAGCCATGATGATGGCCCCCGGGATACCGGAGGGCATGGATACAGTTATCTTGAGGGCTTTGAGAGCGTCCATGGGCAGGATGGTATTTACGATCTTGGCGACGGTTTTGGTAATGAGTTTTTCGGTGGAAGCATTGAGGAATTTAGTCCCGCGGTCATAGACTCCCTTGACCAGCAGGATGGGCTTTTCTTTAAGCGACTGATAAATATCCACGGCATTGGACATCCCTTCGCCTATGGCCTGCTCTCCGCTGTTGATACCGCCCTTAACGGACTGGACCAGAGAGCTGATATCACCGGACAGAGCGGACAGTGTGGAGGATACAAAGATAGTAAAATTTGAATAACCGGGAGTACTAGTAAAACCGTTGGCTTCGGCCTGATCTGCCAGTGTATAAAGGAAATTAGACAAACTGGGAGACTGGGCGATGAGGTTGACCTGTTCGGTGACTTTCAAAATATTGGTCACAACCGTGTCCACCTGATGGCTCAAATCATCAGCTTTGTCGGCGTATGTGAGGAGTTCACCCTTGAGGTCGGGTATCTTCATGACCTCCTTGCCGATGTAATTAAAGGCCATGTCCACGACCTGGACATAGATATCGGTGACCAGCTGAGCCACCATGGTGTCATAATTGGGAAGGATGTTGGCCAGCCACTCCGGCTTTTGTCCATTGGTTACCGCTTCCAGCATCATAGCCCGTATCTTGGTCCCATCCAGCCATTCCCGGCCGTCCTGGATATAGCCCCGGATCTGGCCGCTGTAGTTGGTGATATTGGTGCCCAGGGTGTGCACCTGGCGGATAATGTTGGTCAGAGGCTGGAAAAGATTCTGGCTAAGCATGGCATACCCATCATTGAGCGCAGGGATACTGCTGATCTTGGCGATTAACTTGCCGTATAACAGGTCCATCTGCTGAGGCGTATTCATGGTGGAATACATCTCTATCTCGTCCAGAATAGCCTTGACTTCACTGAGTCCGGTCTGGAGGCCCTGTATATCCAGTCCGGTCTGGGACACCACTTCCGTAAAGGCGTCACGGGCCCACTGCTCAGCCATTTCAAAGGTCTGGTCCAGCAGAGAGCGCATTTCACCCTCCAGGCTGGCCCACAGCGGATCGTAGATGTTTTTATTGAGCATGTCTTCCACATAGGTGGAGGCCATCTTGCCCAGGCGTTCATCCAGATTATTGAATACCTTGGAATCCAGGGAGAAGAGCTCCACGCCCTGGTACAGCCCGGCGAATCCGGCTACGGCCGAGACCGCCACCATACCCAGCTGGGCCCATTCCGGCAGGTCGGGCAGGAGGGAGCTATTGACAGCCTCGCTCTGTATACCCGCCTGGCTGAAGTCAAAATTGGCCAGACTTTTCATAAAATCGGAGTTGGGATTCATAGCCAGGGCCCCGTCCGCCTGGCCCAGCATAGCCAGCAGGAAGGACATGGGATTCAAGGGATTGATGAGGTCGTCATTCTGCAGGGCTTTTTTGACAGTACCCTCGATATCCAGCTTGGAGAAGAGCCCGCCTCCCGAGCTGCCCTCAGGGGGACTCAGCTTCAGAGTCTTGAACAGGTTCAATATGGGAGAGACCGTGAGGTAGAGAGAGAAGGACTGCGGGGCCTGGGAGCCGCTGTTCATACCTTTGCCCGGCACCCCTACTTCCACTACCTTCAGGATATTGGACAGAAAAGCCTGGCTCTGGCGGGCATTATTGCCGGAGGTCTTAGCGATAGTGCCCTCTTCCTGGATGAGTTTGCGTACCGCTGTACCTACATTGCCCCAGGTGGTGAGGATGATCTTGCCGTTCATCTCCTGGGAGAATTTATTGACCTCTACTTTTATCTTACGTTTGGCGGTCAGGTACTCTTCGGCGGCATCCTCGGGAAATACCGGGAGGGTGCGGCCGTTGATACCCATTGCCATGAGCAGATACTTGGTGGGGTCTATCTCTATCCCCCCCGCGGAAAAGCCGGGAGTGATGATCAGCGATTTGTCGGAGATGCCCAGAGCCTCCAGGAGGATGCCCTTGGCGGAGTCCAGCAGGATCTGGCCCACGTTGAACTGCAGGGTCTGGAGACCCTGATTACCCGCGTTGTCGGTGACATTGAATTGGAAAGAACCCTTCAGCCCCTGGGCCAGGAGTCCGGCATTCTGCAGTATTGCCCATAGGTCCAGGTCCACCCCGAATTTACCGTTAGTTGATATATATTTTAATTCAATACCAGGGAAAGAAGATTGATTGACAAGATGTATCTTGCTATTATCTCTGCCAGCTAATGGTTTGAGTAATTCCCCCGCCCCGGTGAGCATGTACTGTATACGGAAGATCTCGTCCTGGGTGTCCTGACGCGAAGATTTGAGGGTAATGGTCATGTCTTTGGACAAAGTGTCCAGGAAGCCGCCCACCAGGGCCTGGGCCAGCCCCTGTCCGAGGTTGTTGAACAGGTCGGTGAGGTTGAAGGTGATGGTGGGGGGGGTGTAGTCGACGGCAAATTCGGGGGAAAAGAATCCACCATCGGTGATATAGGAATCCTCATTGGTTGCAACAAAATCATCGCTCGAAGTATCTATAGGATCAGCAACATAATTATAATTATTCGTAGCTTTGGTAGGTATAACCCCTCCTGGTCCTATACTGGCAATTAATCGATTTGCTGTTGAATCTGTAGTTAAAAGTAAAATTCTAAATTTTCCTTCCTGACTTACCTGTGCTTCGGTGATTTTGAATTTCAAAAAATCATTTTTAGAATACAAATAGTTTGGATATCTTTTTTTTGTCGTATTTAGTGGTATTGTAAGTGGAGTACCCTGATTTTCAAATTTCCATCTGATATATTCACTATTATTATATTGTCTCTGATTAGAAGCAATTTTTCCTTTATAAAGTATATTTATATTCGCAGGATCACTTTGAATTGCTGCAATTAAACTTAAAAAGAGGTCTTTTTTTTGATCTAATTGGTCGCCATTAAGATTTTTTACATGATTTACATAAGCACTTATATACGACTGCACCGTATTCGCGGAATTACTGGGAATTAAAAACAAAAAACAGTCTTCGGGACTTAACTGTTGATCGTCATATACATTTAATGTTAATGCATACAAACCTTTATCAAAATCTTTTTTACTCACTTCTGTCTCATATTTAGAAATGGATGAATTATATTTCAATCGATAAAAAAGTTTTCTTTGTCCCGTGGTTTCATTTTCTAAATCAACATTACCTAACACTGGATTAAGTAAATCCTCATTTAAAGTATATAAATACGGCATTCTTTCATGATCATTGAAATAACCACCGGATGCATTGTAAATCGCAGGTGACCCGGGATTTTGATCAATAATTTTGCTTTGTTCATAAATAGGGGTATCTTTAGATAAATCTGAGGGTGATTTGAGTATTGAATTAATATATTCACCCTGATAAATATAAAATCCTTCAAAATTAAAATCATGTGTTCTATTTAATTTATCTTTAATCTCTTTTAAATTTACAGTGACAGTCCAAATCCTAGGGTCCAAGGAAGATTGAGTCAGAGTTTTATAATATGAATCGTTTTGATTTTCTATATCCAATCCATTAGGACTCAAGGACCTAGTGAAATAATTTTTTAAAAATCCGATTTTAGGAGATCCTAATAATTGTGTATTCGGTGCAGTGTCAAATTCAATTTCTAATTTCATTGATCTGTTTTTATTTGCGAGAGTGTCATAATGAATACTGCCGTTATCCTCTTTATACGCAAAATTGAAAATAGATGGTATACCTGTGGTTTTTAACACTGTTTCTGATGAATTCGCCGGTTTGAGCCAATTGTATTCAACAACTGTTTCATTAGCAGGACTGGAATACGCGTCTTTAATAGTTATTCTTTTAATAGATGGAGGTGTTTTAAGGGTATCTATCTTGATAGGAATTACTTTTTCTGCTCTAATTGATCCATCCAGACTCTTAACCTGTACAAGTAGTGTATAATCCCCAACTGCATATGTGTCTGGGATAGTCCATTGGTACTTATATACATTCCTATACATCGTACCAGGTGCAGTAACTACCCCAGTGACATCTGCATCTAAATCCCTATGAATGAAGATAGTTGTTACTCTCCCATCTGATAGAGAACCATTATCTTTTTGTTTACCATCATGGGCTTCAACCAGCCTGATACCTCCATCTCCATCTTCTACACCGCCTCCGTGGCCATTTAGAGACCACCGAACAATTTTTTTATCTGAATATTCCGAATTGGAGTGGGAATATTTGTCATATTTGTTAAAAAGTCTTTCAGAATGAACTAAATCCCATGGATTATCTTTCGGAGTCCAGGGTGTGCTAAAAGTACCTTTTGTAATGAAAACTTCAACACTATTTACATCGGGGACTCTAGTTGAATCCCCAGTCTGGACTTCAAATTCAAGAAGGGATGTTTTACCTGGGTCAAAGACAGCGCCACTTTTTACTGTGTGTGGACCTTCAACTATCTCATAGCCAGTTATTTCCTTTCTGAATACAGATAATAAACTTGATCCTTGGAAACCAAGAAGGGGATTTATAAAACCTCGGTTATTATGAGTAGATCCATCACCTTGTTCCGCGGTAGTGCCAACAAGTCCCAGATGAAGATGATATGCATAGTTCTCGGAATTCCCTACAATAGCAATTTTATCGCCTTCAGTGACAGTGGCCTTTATTGGAAATTCAACAATGTCATCTCTAACCTTTAATAAATCATACAATTCATCAGATATTTTCAACTTTTTCTTTATATCTGAATCTTTAATAATTTCAAATGAATCATTTTTTTCACTATAAGCAACAATCGGATAATAATAAGAGTGTCCCATATACTCAAGTTGTTCAAGAAAAGCTAATACAAAACTCCCGTTGTTCTTGAAGATCAAGTACCCGCTTATAGTATGGAGAATCTTTGTATTTGAGGAATCCACCTCCCCTAGATCAATTGTCTGATTTGTAAGATTATATAGGATTTTATCCCGAGCAACAATACCTGGTGCTAATGTATTAAAATAATCATCTTCCCACCTGGGTTGAAACAAGGTGGACTTGGTAATATTTCCACTTTCATCTGTTTGCTCATACTCTACTCCAATGATTTCCCCTTTAATACCTGTTACTGTGTTATCCGGTTCAATAATAAAGCAACCAATTACCTTAGAAGGATCTTTTTGTTCAAAATTTATCGATTCAGTAGCAAACACGTGCCCGTAGTACCAGGTACGACCTTTATTGATGCTATTGGCTGTAGTAGGAACATTTAGTTTTACATTCCACATTTTATTCTCTTGAAGATTGACGCTGATACTCCCTGTTTCAATTGCCAATAATGGGGAACCAGCTTCGTCAATCCCTTTAATCTGATTGATATCAATGGTTGAATAATTGACATCCAGTCCCAAATGAACTTTAGAAAAACGAGAATTATCCGCATTACGTGGACCGTAATCTGAAGCCAGTACCATACGTGAAGTTTCCTTCAGAGGAGATGTGAGCGCTGAAACTGAATTATATCCAATATATAAAAATATAAATATGAGAGTAAGGAGATGTTTAGAATTCAAAATCCACCCCCTTAATGAGATTATATTCAACAATAGAAGGACAAATTAATGTTCCTTTGAAGTTGATCATTAACTCACATGATATTGAATCTTCCAATAAATAATATCTAATATTGTT
>CAYRWR010000056.1:0-17266 GCA_964428015.1 uncultured Brevinematales bacterium
AACTCCATGCAAATATCTTATTTCTCTTTTTTATCATAACATCGAAAGTCAAAAGATAAAGCAAAGTAGAATATTTGACTTTTGACTCAGGACTTTCGACTAATCTGCATTGGGCCGATTCCTGCCAATCCCTTGTCCCACCACCCATGCATCATGGGCGCTACCCAGGCCTTTCTTTTGGAGCTTTTCTTTGGGCCAGCAAAGAAAAGCGGAACCCCGCCTCCGTTCGCCCAACGGAACCAGTCCTCCCCGACCAGGTATACTTCTCCATACACCGCGTAGCGAACACGGTCTAAAAACTCCTCCACTCACTAGTTAAAAAACTCAGCGCTCGCCGGCCGTCGCCGGCCCCTCCTTAACAATTTTTCACATTTTCCACCGATTAAGGCATAATAAACCTCAAGGAGCTTCTTATGCCTCTCCATATCCTTAAACAATACTTCGGTTACGAAACCTTCCGTCCCAGCCAGGCAGAGATCATCGCCAGTATCCTGGAAGGTGTTCCCACGCTGGGTATCCTGCCCACCGGCGGGGGCAAATCCCTGTGCTTCCAGGTGCCGGCTCTGATGCTGCCCTCCCTCAGCCTGGTGGTCTCTCCCCTCATTTCACTGATGAAGGATCAGGTGGACAGCCTGCGGGAGTCGGGAGTAGCCGCCGACTATATCAACAGCAGTATGGCGGAAAAGGAATATAACCAGGCTATACAGAGACTCCGGGAGGGACAAACCCGTATCCTGTATGCTGCCCCGGAACGTCTCCAGAATCCCGCCTTTGTGAATATACTGACCCAGGCAGGTGTTTCTATGGTGGCAGTGGATGAAGCCCACTGTATCTCCCAGTGGGGGAATGACTTCCGTCCCGCCTATCTCCAGATCCCCCGTCTGCTGTCTCAATTAGGACCGGGAGTGCGGGTCTCCGCATTTACCGCCACGGCTACCCCCGAGGTCAGACAGGATATCCTGGCCCGGCTGGGCATGAAAGGAGCACGGGTGTTTGTACAGGGCTTTGACCGGCCCAATCTCCGCCTGTCGGTGCGGCATGAGAGCGACAAGACCGGGTACATCCTGGACTATCTGCGAAATCGCCGGGGACAGGCCGGGATCATCTATGCCTCCACCCGAAAGGAAGTGGACCGGCTCAGTATGCTTCTCAATAAAAACCGGGTCAAAGCGGGAGCCTATCATGCCGGGATGGAAGCCGCTCAGCGCAAAAAAGCCCAGGAAGACTTTATCTATGACCGGACCCCGGTGATGGTGGCCACCAATGCTTTCGGCATGGGTATCGATAAGCCGGATGTGACTTTTGTGATCCATTATAACCTGCCGGGTGACCTGGAGAGCTATTACCAGGAAGCAGGCCGGGCCGGACGGGACGGCAGTCCCGCGGAATGCGTACTGCTGTTTAGCCCGGGGGATATCCGGACCCAGGAGTTTTTTATCAGCCAGGCCGATGTGGAAGATGCCATCCGGCAGAACCGGCGGCGTAAACTCAAGGTCATGGTGGACTATGCCTACCGGGAAGACTGCCTGCGCCAGGGTATCCTCAACTATTTCGGGGAAAAAGGAGCGGCTGAAAAATGCGGTAACTGTTCCAGCTGTACCGAGAAAAAAGACACGGATATCACCGAGGTGGCCCGCTCTATCCTGACCACGGTAGTCCTGCTGGAGGGTAAAGCAGGAGCCGTCTCAGTGTGTGAGATACTCAAGGGCAGCCGCAGTCAGAAAATGCAGAAGATGGGCTGGGATACCCTATCGGTACACGGCGTGCTCCGGGACCGTTCTCTGGATGAACTGCGCGCTGTAGTCAACAGCCTGTGTTCTCAGGGGCTCCTGAAAATTACCACGGGTAAATTTCCCACCCTGACCTATACCCCTCAGGGGCTGGAGGCACTCAAAAGCGGCGCGCGCCTCACTACCCGGACCCGCGTCGAACCGGAAGTAAAAGCGCCGTCCTCTCCCGACCAGGGATTGTTTGAACGTCTCCGCCACCTGCGCAAGACCCTATCCGATACGGAAAAAGTCCCGCCCTATGTGGTTTTTTCCGACGCGGTACTCAGAGAGATGGCCCGCAAGCGCCCCCGCGATAGGGAAGCCTTTCTGGCCATCAGTGGCGTGGGCGAAGCCAAACTGCGTCGCTATGGAGACCTCTTTCTGGAAGTGATCCGGGAGCAGTCCCTGCAGCATCGGGAAGATACACAGCCCCGCTCTATCCCCCGGGTGCCGGTTACGGAACGCTATCTGGAGTATTATGAACGCCATGCCCGGGGTGAAAGCGTAGAAAATATCGCCCGGGCGATGGGGGTAAAACCGGGTACCGTTTTGCAGAATCTTCTGATCAGCGCCGCTCAGGGCAAAAAATTGGACTACTCCCGTCTGCTTGATCCCGGGGAAGAAAAACAGATTCTCTCTGCCATTCAATCGGTAGGGGACCGCTATCTCAAGCCTATTAAGGAAAGTCTGCCGGAGCACATCAGCTATGACGCCATCAGGATCACTATCCAGAAGCATAAGGTCTCCCAAAGCTGAATTTGACAGAAGATAGAGCGCGACCTATAATGGCAGGAATTCAGGAGAGAACATGAAAAAGACAGACAAGACCTGTGTGATCACCGGGGCTAATTCCGGTATAGGAAAAGCGCTTGCCCTGGGTATGGCCCGGCAGGGCTGGAAAGTGATCATGGTATGCCGTGACAAAGACAGAGGTGAGACTGCCCGTCAGGAGATTATAAGTCAGACCGGTAATAAAAAAATCGATTTGCTCCTGGCCGATCTTTCCCGGCAAGATGAAATATCCCGTTTAAGCTCGGAAATCAGGCAGTCCTGTGAACGCCTGGATGTCCTGCTCCTAAATGCCGGAGCCATGTTTGTTAAAAAGCAGATCTCTTCAGAAGGCATAGAGGCGACCCTGGCTGTCAATCATTTCGGCCCCATGCGTCTGTGTCTGATGCTGGAAGAATTACTGAAGTCCAGCAAGACCCGGGTCATCAGCGTGAATTCAGCCGGACATAAATTTGCCGACCCTGCGATCTTTAAGGACCTGGACTCTACAGCTGAATATCAATCCATGCGGGCTTATGGCAATTCCAAACTATGCAACCTGCTTTTTGTGCGGGAGTATGCCCGGCAGCTGCAAGGTACCGGAGTCACGGTCAATGCCTATCATCCCGGCTTTGTGCGCACCAATATCGGACTGAATAATACCAATTCCGCATTTATTAAGAATCTGTACTATTTCTTTACCGGGCTGATAGCGGTATCTCCTGAAGCAGGAGCCGATACCGGACTGTACCTGGCACTGTCCGATGAGGTGAAAGACGTTACCGGAGAGTACTTTGTGCGCAGAAAAATCGCGCCCACTTCAGCCGCGGGCCGGAGCCGGGAATACGCCCGTATATTATGGGATTATTCCCTGAAAAAAATATAAGCTGCTAATCCAGCGTAAAGGAGAGGATTATGCCCCTGGGAGAAACATTGATTTCCAAAGGTCTGATCAATCAGGAACAACTGGGCAAAGCCCTGGAAGAACAAAAAAAGTCCAGCGGTGAAAGGCTGGGTGATATCCTGGTACGGCTCGGATTTGTGACCAAAGATCAGGTGGAAAGTTCCCTGTAAATACTAGAAAAAAATTTGAAATGAAATCAAGGATCTAAAATGAAGACACTAATAGCTTATACTTCTCACCATGGTGCTACGGAAAAAGCAGGTTTGTATTTAAAAGACAAACTGGAAAACGCTGAAGCCATCCACTTGGATAAATCCAATATGGCTCATTTGGATGATTATGATTCGATTATACTGGGTACCTCCATTCATGTGGGCAGCATCGGTGCCAAAGCCAGGAAATTTATACAGAAATTTCATGATACATTACTTCAAAAGAAGCTGGGCCTGTTTCTGTGCTGTATGTCTGACCCGGAAGAAGAGCAGGCGCTGTTTGACAAGGAATTCCCGCAGGATCTCCGGGAGCATGCCGGCGCACGTGGCTTATTCGGCGGTGAGTTTAATTTTGAAAAGATGAATTTTATGGAAAGGCAGATCGTCAAAATGGTAAGCGGACATAAGGAGAGTGTTTCTCTTCTACGATATGAAGATATGGACCGCTTTATTACTCAATTTAAAGGGAAAAGTCAATAATGCTCTCCTCGATCCCCTGGTTTCTGCTGGAGCTCTTGCTTTCCAGCGGTACCATGATCATTCTGGCTATTCTGCTGATTCGCCGTTTTTTTACATTGGCCCGGGTTTTATTCTGGCTGGGCCTGGGGATATTGATACTGCAGATTTTAGTCTACCGGGATATAGCCGGCCCCCGTACCCAGGATCAGGAGTACCATATCTGGAAAAATGAAATCCTGACCACGCCTCAGCGGATCACTTCCAAAGTCCAGGGAGAAACGATCCTGACTCTTTCCTGGCTGAGCAGAGGGCTCTACTATTATGGTGTATCCCGGCACCAGCTGGGGGAATCAGCGATTCTTCTGAATCCGCTGATCCATCTGGCTATAGCTCCCGCGCACAACCCCTACAGGGTTGATCTGAAAACCGTCACTTTGGGTGGGGAGGGGCTATATCTGTCCCATCTGTTGACCATACTGGAATATTACAGCCGTTGTACCAATGATACCGGCTTCAGAAAAATACAGGACAGGATATATAACCATCTTCTGGATTTAGTGCGCGGTTCTCCCCATTTCCATATTGCTTCCTATAGTACCATTCCCTGGAGATGGCCGGCGGACAACGCGGTGGTGTACTACAGCCTGTGGCTGTACGAGGACAGGGTAGGGACTACCCACAGCCAGCCATACCGGGAATCCTGGCTGCATCTGCTGGAGACGAAATACCGTGATCCCGAGACCAGGCTGCCGGTCTCGGAAATAACCAGGGGGCCAAAATATGCCGCTGTGCCCCGAGGCTGTGCCAATGACTGGCTGGTGATCTTCAGCCGGGGTTTCGCCCCTCAGCTGACAAGCCAGTGGTGGGAAGAATATAAGAAATTGTATAAAAGAAAAGCAGCCCTGTTCAGCGCCTTCCGGGAATATCCTCTGAACCGGTCTTTTCCGGCTGATGCCGATAGCGGGCCTATCCTAGGGGGTTATGGGGCTTCCGCCTCAGCTTTCGGCATTATTGCCGCGCGTTCCATGGGTGATGGTCTGACCTGGCTGCAGTTGAGTTACAGTCATTGGCTGGTGGAGCAGCTTATTTCCCTGTTCAGGATAAAAAGCGGGGCAGATGTAGAAATACTGATGAACAGTACTTTAGCCAGAGCTATACGGTTCAATTTCTGACTTTTTCCAGGGATGCATATAGTGGCCAAAATGAAGACTTTGTTTTTTATCTCAGTCGTTCTTCTACTAATTCTTCTAAGTGCTGTTTTTCTTATACCGGTAAAACCAGATCTGGTATCTTCCAGTCCGGATGGTCGCTATGTCTTATGTGTGTATTCCAGGCAGGCTTTTTTTGCTATGCCGGGACAGGGAAGATATGGCAGCAGGCCGGCTTCAGTGGTGTTGAGAAATAAATGGGGATGGCCTCTGGATAACAACTCCCGTTATCAGGACGGTGAGATCCTGATGGATTCAATAGAAGTGGAATGGACCAGTAATAAGGTGTATTATGCCCGGGCCCGGGGCTTTGATTTGAAATAATCCAAAGCCCGATTTATGATAAAGCGCAATAGAGGAGCAACATATGCAATTGGATAAGAAAAAAGATAAAACAGATAAAAAAGAAAAAGTGCAAATAAAACAGAATCCACCATATGAAGTTCCCAAAAAAACGCTTAGTCCGAATCAGCAGGTCCAGGAAGATTTAAAAAGCGGAAAACTACAGGTACAAAAAAATAATTTTATGCGCCATATCTGGGAAAAAGGGCGGCGGGGAGAGTTTCCGGCCTGGAAGCGGGGGATCGGCGGTCTGATTGACGAATACCGGGAATTCAAGACCGGAAAACAGGAATTTCTGGAGAAATATGAGGCTTATGAGACTGTGGTTGCCGGAGCAACGGATACTATCGATTATTATATACTATTGTTCTTTTCCTGTCTGATTGCGGTATTCGGCCTGCTGCAGAATAGTCCGGCGGTCATTATTGGAGCTATGATAGTAGCACCTCTCATGGGGCCAATATTCGGCCTGTCTGCCGGGGTATTATGGGGCAGCCCGGGAGTGATCTGGGAGTCCTTTACTACCCTGATAAAAGGTATCCTGCTGGTGCTGGTGCTGGCCACAGGATTTGCCTGGTTTTTACCCGGCACCGTCCTGACTCAGGAGTTGATCAGCCGGGGTCATCCCGGACTGTTTGATATCTTTGTGGCTATAGCCTGCGGATTCATAGGGGCATTTTCCTATGTGAATAAGCGGATCAGTTCGGTAGTTTCGGGTGTGGCTATTTCCGTGGCCTTACTTCCGCCCTTATGTAGTGCCGGAATTGGCCTGGGTTTAAAAGAATGGGAACTAGCCAAAGGCGCTTTCCTTTTATTCGGAGTCAACCTGGCAGGAATAATTCTGGCTTCTTCTATAGTATTCTACCTGGTGAGACTGCATCCCCATACCTATGAAAAAGGCGACAGGTTCAAAGCCGCGGCCCGTGCGGCCTCCCAGGTGGTGCTCAGCCTGATTTTGATAACCCTGATTTCCATCCCGCTGATTTACTGGACCCGTCAGGCCGCGCAGATGAGGAATACCAAACAGACCATATTGGATGAAGTCGCCCGGACCCTTCCTGACAGCAGGGTATACTCTATGGATCTCAGAACAGGCCCTACCAACCAGCTGGAATTGATAATACTGGACCAGGGCCGGGGCGGTAAAGTGGATAGTGCCCTGTTACAATCCAGACTATCTACTCTGGTGAGCAACAAACTGGAATTGAAACTCTATGTGCTGAATTCTTTAAAATAAAAAAAGGGCTGTCTAGAGACAGCCCCTTTTTATTAGCTCTTTTCTTTTATCTTTTCTATCATCCAGGCGGGCAGCCATTTTAGCCTGACCAGCAGAGCTCCCACCGCCAGCCCGGTCAAGGATACCAGCAGGAGTATTCCGGCCAGAGCCAGGAGTACACTCAAGGACCATTTAAACGCGGATACGACAATCTTCACAGGATTTTTCAGTACCAGGCGCTGTTCACTTAGTGTGATGCGCACCGTGCAGAATTCATTCTCGGCGGAAAAATCTCCCAGGTCTACTCCCAGATCCTGGATCTCCTGCTCAATGGACTGGAGTTTTTCTTCCAGCTTCATCAGCTCTTCAATACTGCCGCCCCGGTTTTTCAGGGAGAGCAGGCTGCGCCGGGTATTTTCCAAACTGGTCTTTTTAGCGGTCAGTTTTTTAAATTCACTGGTCTGATCGGTTTTATCGATCTGGATACTGGACAGATGGCCGATCTTCCGGACATCATCCAGGAATTTATCAAAGAGCTGGGGGTACACCCCTATCTGTAGATATAGCGAGCGGTTAGGCTTGAGGCCGCTGTTTTTTTCATATTGGATTACAGCCTGATAATTAGAAATGTTTTTGCGCAGATTGACCGCGTCCTTTTCAAAATCATCGGAATAACTGGTGAGAGCCGCGACCTTTTCATATTTCTGCTCTGAGGCAGACTGGGGGGACTGATTGATGGATGTAGTGGATGTTTTCTTGACTTCATAGGACGCAAAATTGCGTTTGGTCATGGAGACTTCATTCTGTACCAAGCCGAAATTGTCCATTCCACCCTGGGGGGAAACACTATTGTAGCTGGGGCTGAACCATTCATAGACAAAACGAATCAGGGTCAGACTACCCAGACCGATCGCGAATACCACCAGTGAACGCAGGATCTTTTTTTTCATAGTATCTCCTTCTACCCTTGGTTAAGGGAGTGATTTTTTTTTACTAAGAGGTACATCCGTATATATTCTTCCCAAAAGTGGTCGGGAGGACGTTTTTCCAGATATTCCAGATAGGCCGACCGGTTATGATAACCTATCTTTTCCTGTATCCTGGCCAGATGATAGAGATGATTAAAGCTGAGGTCTGCCCCAGGTACTTCATCTCCTGCATCTACCGGTGTCTGCCGGGACTCTTCCAATCTGGCTTCTATCCATGTGCCCAGTTCACTTTGGTCTTTAAACTGCATTTTCCAGCCTCTTTTTGATCCAGTCTATCCTTTCCAGTACGGGAGGATGGGAATAGTACCAGCCTGAGTAAGCGGGGTGGGGGGTCAGGTTGGAGAGATTTTCTACCGCCAGCTTAACCAGAGCAGTAGACAAAGCCTCTGGGCGGGGAGCAATAGACAGAGCAAAATTGTCCGCTTCCCGTTCCTGTTTTCTGGAAAACCAGCTCTGTATAGGCTCCAGGAAAAATCCTGCCAGGGGATACAGAAAAGAGAGCAGGACCAGAGAGCTCAGGATCCCAGGCTGGGTGATGGAGAAGATACTATTCAGCCACCCACCG
This sequence comes from uncultured Brevinematales bacterium, assembly GCA_964428015.1. Taxonomy (GTDB): domain Bacteria; phylum Spirochaetota; class Brevinematia; order Brevinematales; family CAYRWR01; genus CAYRWR01. Next base: position 8,433 of record CAYRWR010000056.1, read on the forward strand.
TCTATTATACGGAAGCTGAAATAGAAAAGTAACAGACTGGATAAAATTGTAATGATCAGCCGGCGTTTAATATGCCCCTTTTTCCAGTGTCCCGCTTCATGGGCCAGGATAGCCAGTACTTCATCCTGGTCCATCTGCTGGAGCAGAGTATCATAAAACACTATCCTTTTAACCGGACCTATGCCGGTAAAGTAGGCATTGGAGTGCCGGCTGCGGCGGGAGGCGTCCATGACCTGTACCCGGTTGACCTGTATCCCGGCGCGGGACAGCATGGATTTGACTCTATCTTCCAGGTCAGGGTCATACAAAGGTTTGTATTTATTAAACAGGGGTTCAATGATATAGGGGGATATGAACATGGTAAACAGGCTGAATAGTGTGAAAAAGCCCCAAATCCACAGCCACCATAAACGGGGGCTGGATTGGTATATCCAAAGTGCCACGGTCAATAATATAGATAGCATGACCAGGTTAACCAGGAGTCCTTTGAAAAAATCTCCGATCCAGGTACCGGTAGTCATGGAATTAAAACCGTATTTTTCTTCCAGATGAAATTGATGATATAAAGACCAGGGTATATTGAGTATCTGCGTAGCCAGGGTTAGTAGCGACATAAATAACAGGCCTTGCAGGATCAGTGATGAAGATAGCCCCAAAATCCAGCTATGGAATATGTCCAGTATACCTCCATAGATAAACAGGACTAAAAGTAATGAGTCAAATAGGCCCGACCATATCCCGAAAAGGCTTTTATCCCTGGTATAGGATTGAGATTTGCTGTATTTCTCCTGGCTCAGTAATTCTTTAAAAGCAGAGGGGATAGTGTCAATCCTTTGTGTAAGATAGCGGTTATTGATGACTTCCAGGATGATCTCGGCTATTCTTTCCAGGAAGAAGATGCCTAAAAAAATCCAATAAAGTGAGAGCATAATGATATCCTCAGGGTAGTTTGACGACCAGGCCGCTCAGTGAAACATAGAACAACAGGAATAAAGCTCCTAACAGGCTGAATACAGGAAACAGCTCTTTATACAGCACTTTGCGCTTTACCTGGATCTGGGTCTTTTCCAGCTGGTCAATATCTTCATAAATCTCTTTGAGGGTCTTTTCGTCCACTGCACGGTAAAATTTTCCACCGGTGATCTGAGCGATTTGTCTCAACACATCTTCATTTACACTTTTTCCGGAATTAAGAATATAGCGGGTGAAGGTGCCATCGGTAGGCTGGAGGAACTGGTCAGGGTTTCCCAGCCCGATGGTGTAGATACGCATGCCTTTTTCCCGGGCAATATTAGCAGCTGTGACCGGTTCTATGAGTCCGGCATTATTATCACCATCGGTAAGCAGGATGATGACTTTACTTTTTGCCTGACTGTGACGCAGACGGTTAATGGCTGTACTTATACCCATCCCTATGGCAGTAGTCTGACCCTGCGCGGAAATATTCATCTCATTAATAATGGATACCAGCATGTTTTTATCCAGGGTCAGGGGTGAGCGGGTGTAGCTGTAAGATGCAAATTCCACGATGCCGATACGGTTGAAGGTCTGATTCTGGATATAGTTCCTTATTACGTTTTTTGCGATATTCAGACGGTTTTTCTGAAGCAGACGCTTATCATCATCAAAAAATACCCTGCCTCCCAGGTAGTATCGGCTGGGCAGATCGGCGGGGATGGTGTCAACGAAGGTCATGCTGGCCGAGGTATCCATAGCCAGGATGATATCCACTCCAAAATTAGACTGGCTCTGGATATCACGGCCACCCTGGGGCCGGGCCAAGGCTATAATCAGCATGGCCAGTGCGGCAAAAAACAGGATGTCGGTCAAAGGACGGTAGATTTTTTCCAGCAGGGTGCGTTTACCCTGGTACAGCAGCAGACTGGACAGTCGGATGCGGGGCTCAGACCAGCTCTTTCTGCCATATTTGAACCACAGAATCAGAGGAATGGCCAGGAGTATCAACAGATACCAGGGATTAGCAAATCGCATCTAGGCCTCCTTTCCATTTCCGGCTGAAGGTACATTTTTCTCAAATGGGATATAACCATAATGAGAGGACAGCGACTTATAAAAATCAAGGGATCTTTCATAAAGGGAATCCCGGAAATCCTTGTTTTTAATCTGGTCACTTTCCAGTGCTTTCAGTATAGTGGTGTAGTTATCACTGAATTTCTCCGGCAGTTCTATAAAATCATTAATTTCTACTTTTGGTGAAAGGAAATAAAAATCATGTAAATAACCGGAAATCAATTGTCTGACATTTTCCCTGAATTGATCATCAGGTAGCTTTTCACCTAGTCCGGCTTCCAGATCCTGGAACAATCTCTGCAAATGGGACAGTCCGTGGTCATAGGGGTGACCCAGGCGGGGCGCGACATGAAACATCAGTGAAATACTCTCTTCCAGCAGGGTCCTGACCTGGCTGAATTCCGGCTCGTGCTTGGCATATTTTACCCTGTCACACAGGGATAGGATGTGCCGGACTATATCCTGGGTAGACTGATCCAGCTGGATTTCCTGCAGGCTGAAGCGGATCTCCCGGGTAGAGAATTCCATGGCATTGATATGCAGGGTGTTTTCCAGGAATCGGCGTATACTTTCTGAAATCATTTCAAAATAGGGACGGTACTGTCCGGTTTCCAACTGATCTATAGGCAGAGTGGATAATGAGTTTTCCAGATTCTGGAAGGGGTCCATAGCCCTGGATTCTGCTTGTTTGATCTTTCTTCTACGCCGCATGAGGAAGAACAAAGCAGTTCCTAAAACTAAAGCACCTGCAACTATCCAGAGCCAGATCCAGGAATTCAAGGGAAAAATATCCAGCAGAGGACCGGGTTGTTCCACCTTTCCTCCTAAATTTGTACCAGGCAGTATCAGGGGAGGAGTATAATAGGTATTAGTCATCATCCCCTTGGTGGTGGTAAAAAGCAGGGGCGGGAAGATAAAATTACTTGTCTCATAGCATTTAAAGGTGATAAAAGCCTGGTTACTGACCAGGTTGCTGACCCTGATGTCCAGGCTGTAGCGCAGAAATGGAAAATTTGTGGTTTGTACGGACAGTATCTGATCAGCCTGGGGGTCGGAATATACCAGATTACCGATTTGCAGGAAGCCGATTACCTGGGTGGGCAGACCTACTTCTACATTGAAATTGGTGGTCCAGGAAAATAAAGACACAGGGAGTAGTAGTATTAAGAAAATAAAAGTCTGGATCCATTTACGGCTCATGAGGTTATCAATCATCCATTTTTCTATTAATTTAACGGATAAAACCCCTCCCGTCAAATCTGCGTGTATTACCGGATTGACAGGATAAAAAACTTATTATATGCTCTGTTTATTCCCATGTGAGGATATACTATGCAGCTGTATCAGGTAGATGCTTTTACCCATAAAATGTATTCCGGTAATCCTGCCGGAGTATGTGTGCTGGATGGCCCTGTCAGTATGGAAAGTATGCAGCAACTAGCCCGGGAAGTTCATCAGAGTGAAACAGCTTTTCTGTGGCCGGAAGGCAAGGATTGGCGCCTTCGTTGGTTTACACCCCGGGCAGAAGTCGACCTGTGCGGACATGCTACTCTTGCTTCCGCTCACATACTGTGGGAAAAAGGAATTGTCCCAACCGATCAGCCTCTGGATTTTAACACAGCCAGCGGTAAGTTAAGTGCTACCCGAAACAATGCCGGTATTTCACTATCCTTTCCCCGCGAAGACGCGGTGGCAGCGGATTGTCCACCGGAATTGCAGGACGCTTTTAAAGTCCCCATTTTGTATTGCGGTCGAAACCGGATGGATTATCTGTTAGTAATGGGAGACGCACATTTCCTGGAAATACTGGAAGCGGATTATTCTTTGATTAAAAAAGTGGATTGCAGAGGAGTCATCATCACCGCCCGGTCTGAAAAAGAGGAATATGACTATGTTAACCGGTTTTTTGCGCCCCGCTATGGCATCGATGAGGATCCGGTAACCGGGTCAGCTCACTGTTGTCTGGGGCCTTACTGGCGCGAAAAACTGGGAAAAGATGTGCTCCAAGCCAGGCAGGTTTCACCCCGGGGCGGGGAGCTGAATATCCAGGTCCAGGATCAGCGGGTCATCCTGTCCGGACAGGCTGTGACGGTTTATGAAATGAAAGGGGATCTGGGCTTATGAGAAGAAAAGAAAAAGAAATCTCAGACCGGTCTGAACTGGAGGAGATTATACGACTGGCCCGTATCCTGAGACTGGGTCTGTGGGACGGCAGGGAGTGCTACATTGTACCGGTCAATTTTGGATATAGGGAAGGACAGTTTTACTTTCACAGTGCTCAATCAGGCCGTAAAACCACTATATTAAAGAAGGAAGGTATCATTTCTTTTGAGCTGGAAGCAGATTTGCAGGTAGTCCCGGCTGAACAGGCCTGCCAGTGGGGTATGGCCTATCGTTCTGTAATGGGTACCGGGCAGGTCAGACTCCTGCAGACCGATCAGGAAAAGCGGCAGGGTCTTGATCGTATTATGGAGAATTATAGCCAGGATAAAAGTTTTGAATACAGCCCGGAGCAGATCAACGCAGTAGATTTGTACACCATCCGGGTTTTAAGTCTGACCGGGAAAAAATCCGGGATAATCTGACTGGTCTATTTCTTCTGTCCGGGATATTCTATTCTCTTGTGGTAGTAACCGGACATATATTTGAAGAAAGAATTCTTAATCTGGGTGATCTCCGCCAGGGTGATGTCACAGTCATCCAGCTGTCCCTGCTCCATACGTTTTTCTACGGTATCTTCGATGATTTCCTGAATGATCTTGGGGGTGAATTTTTCTTTATTCTGAGAATAAGCCCTCACGGTAGCTTCCACAGTATCGGCTATCATCAGCAGCGCTGTACCTTTACTGCGGGGGCGGGGACCGGGGTACATATAGTCTTCCATGTTAACATTTTCATCCCCCATCAGCCCCAGAGCCTGATGATAAAAATAGGAGATGGCGGTAGTCCCATGGTGCTCCAGGATAAAATCTATAATCTCCTCGGGCAGACGGTTCTGAATAGCCAATTCCAGTCCGATTTTAACATGAGCTTTGATCACTGCAACTGACATATTGGGTTTGATGTCATCATGTTTATTCTTCCCTTCCTGGTTCTCAATAAAATAATTGGAATTCTCCATTTTGCCGATGTCATGGTAATAACCACCCACCCTAACCAGTAATGAATCAATTCCCAAATCGGTAGCTGCTTCAGCGCACATATCCCCGATCAGCATGGAATGATTATAGGTCCCAGGAGCTTCTACCTTGAGTTTTTGCAGGAGGGGGCTCATGGTGGGATTGGAAAGTTCCAATAGTCTGAAACGGGTAGGTACATTGAAAACCCTTTCCAGAATGGGCAGTAGCCCCAGGGACAGCATAGCTGAAATCAGGCCATTGCCCAAAGCAAAGGTGATTAGAAGGAGTATGGTACTGACATCATGAGGAGAAGTATTGGATTGGAGATCCAGAATCACAAAAATCAGGTTGATAAATCCGATAACGGCACCAACAAGAAAATAATGGGTCCTGCTTTTTAATAATTTATGGGTATAAATAGTAGATAGTGAGATGATCAGAATGTTTAAGAATGAAAGCATCTCAAATGCCGGGAAAAAGAAAAAGAACAGTATATAGGAAAATAATAGTATGATACTGGTCCTGGTATCACGTATCAATTCCGGAAGCGTGATGGAGATGACACCAAAGGGCAGTATTAGAAAAGCCGGAATGTTAAAACTGGGTTTAAACAGGTTAGCCAGATAGAATAATAGACAGGTTAGAAGAAAGAAAAGTACTCCCAGGGATATATTCCTCTTGGTGTAGAGCAGTTCTTTTTCAAATTCATAAATGCGGTAACCCAATAGCAAAAACAAAGCCAGGGAGACTATCAGATAAGTTAAAAGCCTTCTACCCAGTAATCGGTCACGATATTCCTGATAAACTTCCAGCCGGCTCAGAGAATCAGAATTAATGATATCTCCAAGTTTGATCAGAATTTCTCCTTTCTGGATGACTTTTTGCTGACGTCTGATATTCAGTTTTTCGTCCAGGAGTTTTTCGCGGAAAGTGGTGTCCATTTTTGCAGTGGGTCGGATCAGGTTCAATAGGATTTCAGCTATACTTTCCTGGTTATCCGGGCTGATCTGAGGGAAGTTTTTCTGGATGGTAGCAATCAGGATTGATTTTTCCACAGGCGTTGACAGTATCAAATCCTGTGTGACCTTTTTATTACTACCGTCTCTGCGCAGCATAATATAATCTAGAGTGGAAGATTTGGGAAGACTATCCAGGATTGTATATTTCAGGGTGACTGCCTGGTACAGGAAATAAATCCGTTCTTCGTATTTAGCCAGCAGAAACCGGTTTCCCTGAATGTGTCCCCACACTTCAGCTGAGAATCCCATTCCCAGTTTTTTCATCGCTTCCCTGAATTCCCTATCGCTGGATAAGTTCATGGTTTTTACCAGATCGGTCAGACGGTTCCTGAAATCATTGAGATGATTGTTTTCATAATTATAATAGTAGGGTTCAGTAGTGCGCAGGTACTCCAGCATACTTTTAGTATCACTTTTATCATAGTAGGAAAAGGTGTAAGAAGATACGATCGTATTTCGGGCAGCCTCCCCTAAATTATAGGAAGTATAAATGGGAAATCTGTTACCCAGGATAATCATGGCGGCACACAGCAGATATGCCACTGCCAATAGGACTATCGATCTTTTACTCAGACGGCGGATATACTGAAAGATGGTACCACCGTTTTCTTTTTCCATATTCATGCCTGCTCCCTGTCATAGATCTCGATGATTTTTTTAACCAGACCATGACGGACTACATCTTCCTTTTGGAAGAATCGTATGCAGATCTCTTTTTCATCTTTAAACAGGTCTATAGCCTGTCTCAACCCGGATTGGGTGGAACGGGGCAAATCCACCTGACTGATGTCACCGGTAATCACCATTTTGGAATTCTCCCCTAAACGTGTCAGGAACATTTTCATCTGTGTGGGAGAAGTATTCTGGGCCTCATCCAGGATGATAAAGGCATTGGCTAATGTACGTCCCCGCATGTAAGCCAGAGGTGCCAGCTCAATGGTCTGTGACTGGGTCAATAATTTAAGCTCTTCAGGGTTCAACATATCGTGGATGGCATCAAAAAGAGGCCGCAGATAGGGGTCGATTTTTTCTTCCAGGGTACCGGGCAGAAACCCCAGGTTTTCACCGGCTTCGATGACCGGCCGGGACAGGATAATTTTATTGCATCGTCCTGTGATAAGGTAATTAAGTGCCACAGCCACAGCCAGATAGGTCTTACCTGTTCCGGCAGGACCGGCGCAAAAAACCAGATCGTGATCCATGATGTCGCGGATATATTCCAGTTGACGGGTAGTACGGGGTTTGATACGACCTTCACTTTTGGAGACAATCAAACCTTCCGCGGCAATGTTATCCAGAGAATAGCCGCTTAATCGGCTGCTTTCTTCTATCAGAATCTTTATTTCATTATGAGAGACAGGGGTGCTGCCCCTGGATAGTATAAATAAATTGTGCAGCACATTTCCCGAAATCCTGACTTGAGTTTCTTCGCCTTCAATAATGACTTCCTGTGTTTTGGGATAGATTTTGACTTCCAGTACCCTTTCTATGAGCCGCAGGTTTGAATCATGTACTCCAAAAGCGACTACCTGGTTGGTGGAATTGGGAATGGGCAGGCTGATTTTCATTCAAGCTCCTTAAAAGCAACCATAACTATATATTAATGGTTTTTATCTGTCAAAATCAACTCCTATTACTGTGCGTAATCCAGATAAATATCGGCTAACGCACTGATCTAATGAAACAATGTGCAGAACAGTGCCGCGCGCATGTTGTAAGCGATTACAGATAAATTGCAGATTATGTATATTCCAAATGTACAACAATCAATTTGGTAATGAAATAGGTAAAAGTTTTCTTACATTTTATTGCTTATTATATGATTGGCATATTTATTGCTCTAAATAGATATATTGCGCTTGTATTATGTATATAGATGGTTCAGCATGTGAGGAGCTTAATTGTAAGCTCCTTTTATTAGTAGCTAATAATTCGGAGGAATATATGAAAAAAAGTTTCTGGGTTTCTTTGGTACTGTTTTGCCTGGCTATCCCCGGCTTCAGCGCCACCATCGCCTCAGATAATATCGACGGCAATACCACACTCACCGGATGGGTGAGATCTTCTACCACTTATGCTACCTATTATACTGCCTCATTTAAAATCGGAACAGCAGCTTTGTGTGTGTCCTATGGCGCTACTGCCACCAAGACTATACCCACTACCGGATATACCGGAATTACTCTGGCTTTTAAGCTGGCTGGTTACTCCCTGGAAACCGGTGAATACACCGTAGTGCAGTACAATACCGGATCAGGCTGGGTCGAAGCCGGCCGCATCAATGATGTACAGGATACCGGAACCTACCAGAGCTTCAGTGTGACCCTGCCCGCCGCGGCTAATAACAATGCCAACTTCCAGATCCGCCTCTATACCTATGGTAATTCCAGTGCCGACTATGGTTACCTGGATGAGATTGTAGTGAGCGGTACCTCCACTTCCGGAGGCAGTTCCACCCCTGTGGCTATACTTTCAGACAGCATCGATGGAAATACCACATTATCAGGCTGGACACGGTCTTCTACCACCTATGCAACCTATTATACCGCCTCCTTTAAAATCGGAACAGCAGCTTTGTGTGTGTCTTATGGCGCCACAGCTACCCGTACTATACCTACCACCGGATATACTTCCATTAACCTGGCCTTTAAGCTGGCTGCCTACT
>CAYRWR010000057.1:0-17118 GCA_964428015.1 uncultured Brevinematales bacterium
CGTATCCGTACCGGTGAGAGCGGTGAAGTAGCTCTCTAAGTTTGTAATGATGTAATTTCAGCAGACTCCCTTTCCAGGGGGAAAGGGAGTCCGGCTGAGTGTTAAAAGTGACGTGTAAATAAACCCTTTTAAGGAGGATGGATATGAGAACAATGAACAGAGTGATTTTAGGTGCGGCCATTCTGGCCAGTGTCGTGATGGTCAGCCCCAACCTGGGACAGGCTTATTCTTATAATGCCTGGGTGGGTATGACAGGTGCTAAAACCGTGGCAGTCAACCCTTTCTATAGTTTTGGTATTGACTCCGCCAACACCGGTAGTTATTTAACAGGTTCTGTACTATTCAAGTTTGACTACGGTTTTTCTGATTATGCAGATATCATGTTGACACCTACCTGGATAATGCCCCGTTTTGACCTGCTTAAGAACAACCTGCTGATTCTGGGAGTACAGCTGGGTACAGCTCCTGCTTTGCAGATACATGGTTTTTATGACAAAATGGATTTGATTGCTATCGAGTACAATGTATATACAGTAGCCAATGACTGGTCGTTGTCCGGTTTTGATGTAGGTGCTATTGTTGCTCCTACACTCAAATTAGGAAATTTTGGAATCTGGGTAGAAGCAGATTTTAATAGTATAATCGGCGGTTTTGGATTTGATATGGGTGCAGGTATCTACATCAATGCCGGAGCCAATCAGATCTCTCTGGGTGTCAACTCTATCCTGGGTTCACCCAATATCGGCGGCTGGCTGTGGGCTCCTTTCTCCTTTAATTAGGAGTTGGATATAAGATAAAACCTGAGAGGACATAGCTCCTTCTCTCTCTATTGTGAGGACAGCCCCTGCAGAGGGGCTGTCTTTTTATATTTTATGAATTAGAGATTACAAACATGCATGTCGAATCTTAGAATTAAATTCTTTGAAAATGTAATTGACGAAAAATTTTTTTGATTCCAATCTACTTAATTTTGTTAACATTTTCTCTTTTTTATCTTTTACTTCACTATCAAATATATCTTTTTAAATCATTAGTAAAATGTTTGTATAATCATATCCGGTATGTTAGAATAAAAACAAGAGGCACCTGGAGTAGCATGAAACATGATGGATAACAAAACTCTGGTGAGCATACTCACTATCCTGGAACGTGAATCAGCTGGCTGGCAGGCTCCCATAGTGACATATATGGCTCAGACTCAGGGCACACCTTTCCGGGTACTGGTTTCTACTCTGCTCAGCCTACGGACCAAAGATGAGACCACAGGACCAGCTGCCCTTAGACTTTTTGCTGAGGCAGGAGACCCTGAAAAGCTGAGGAAATTACCGGTTGCACAAATTGCTGAACTGATTTACCCGGTGGGTTTTTATAAAGTTAAGGCGGAGCGCCTTCAAAGAATAGCCGATATCCTGATCAGGGATTTTGACAGCAAGGTCCCTGACACTATGGAAGGTCTCCTGAGCCTGCCCGGTGTAGGCCGCAAGACAGCTAATCTGGTAATGATACTGGGGCACCATAAACCTGGAATATGCGTTGATGTTCATGTCCACCGTATTTCCAATCGCTGGGACTATGTACAGACCAAATCCCCGGATGAAACAGAAATGGCCCTGAGGCAAAAACTACCTGCGGAATGGTGGATGCGCTATAATGATCTCCTGGTGGCTTTTGGCCAGAGCATCTGTAAACCGGTATCACCCTGGTGCAGCCGATGTCCGGTAAATAGTTATTGCCCCCGAAAAGGTGTGGCAAAATCCCGCTGAAGGAGTTGGGATGAAAGCGATGTTTAATATACTGTTAGTCAGCCAGAATGATGAAGTCTCACAGGACATCATAGAAAAACTCAGTCCACATTATAATGTAGTCCTGGCACAGGGTGAAAAGCAGGCAGCTGATATCATCCGTTCCTCCTATGACTATCAGTGGCATGTGATACTGGTAGATCAGGGGCTGCAGGCTCTGGATGGAATTGGTTTCATCATCTACCTGCGGGTCATGCTCAACACAAAGAATATCCCGGTAATTCTGATAATGGAAGACTATGATGAATCCTATCTGGAAGACACCTATGAAGCCGGAGCCTTCGATTTTTTAAGTAAACCCATTAATCACCTGGAATTGTTGACCCGGATAAAACTGGCGGTCAGAATGGGTCAGCACCTCTCTGAAATCACTGAGATGGCCACCAAAGACAGCTTGACGTCACTATACAACCGCAGGACTTTCTTTAACTTTTTCAACAAATCTTTTTATGCCGCTAAGCGTTACAATAAGCGCTTTAGTCTGGCTTTGTTTGATCTGGACAGTTTCAAGGATATCAATGACCATCACGGTCACATCGCGGGAGATATAGTTTTGACTGCCGTTGGTAAGGTGTTCCTGTCCACTCTTCGTACTGCTGACTCAGCCGGCCGTATAGGTGGTGAAGAATTCGCGGTACTATTAGAAGAGACCGATGAGGAAGAAGGCTACAAGGCGGTAGAACGCATACGTAAGGAAGTATCTCGTCTTAATTTTGATTTTCTGGATGGGGAAAAAATTTCAATCAGTGCGGGCATTGTGCTTTTTAATCCTCAGATTCATCAAAATGTGGGGGATATTTTCCGCGACGCCGATACAGCCCTCTATTATTCCAAAAACTCGGGGCGTAACAGAACTACCCCCTTCTCTCAAATCAACATTACCCATTAGACCTGGTTTTCAGAAATTCAAGTCGGATTTCTTCTTTTAAAGCTTCCAGGTTAGTCTTGGACTGAGCAGAAATAAACAGGGCTTCCGGATAAAGCATGCGTGTCTCCACCAGTCTTTTATCATCAATCAGATCACATTTATTAAAACACATCAGCCGGGGAATATCACCAGCTCCAATGTCTCTAATGGTATTTTCTACCGACTGAATCTTGGCTTTCATATCTGGTGCACTAATATCTATCAAATGCACTAACAGATCGGCATGACAGACATCCTCTAAAGTAGAATGGAAAGTCTCTAAAAGGCCTGGGGGCAAATCCCGAATAAAACCCACAGTGTCACTGACCAGTACCAATATACTATCTCCCAGCCATAGTTTTCGGGTTGTAGTATCCAGGGTGGCAAAAAGCTGATCCTGCACATAAACTTCAGATTTGACCAGCTGGTTCAGCAGAGTGGACTTCCCGGTATTGGTATACCCTACCAGAGCTACTTTAAACTCCTTGCCCCTCTGTTTGGATTGAGTAGCTTTCTGTTTTTCCACTGTCTTCAATTTTTCCTGCAGGAGATGGATGCGGTTACTCAGCGCGCGCCTGTCTGACTCCAGCTGTGTCTCTCCGGGGCCGCGTGTCCCGATACCCCCCTGAGTGCGGGACAGGTGTGTCCACTTTCGTGTCAGACGGGAGGTATTGTAACGCAGCTGTGCCAACTCCACCTGAAGCCGTGAAACACGGGTACGGGCATGTATAGCAAAGATATCCATGATCACCTGGCTGCGTGTCAGTACTTTGCAATCCATCTCTTCTTCTACATTGCGGACCTGAGAGGGGCTAAGCTCATGATTAAAAATTATCAGGTCTCTCTCTTCCTTGTCATAGAATAAAGATATCTCTTCCAATTTACCTTTGCCAATATAGGTGCGCGGGTCGGGAAGCTGACGGACCTGAATAATGATATCTGTGACTTCCGCACCGGCAGTAGCACAAAGCTCACGCAGTTCTTCCATGGAATAATTCAGGCTTTCCAGATCCTGGTCCGGGAGTTTGACACCTATCAACAGGGCATGTTCATGCATGATTCCGCTCACTCAGAAAAAGATACCATGATACTCTGCATCATCTGCAGGATATTCTGCGCGTTTTGCAGAGAGGAAATAAACCGGGAATTTTGATAGGACCCAATATTGCGGATATTGCGGATAAATTTGGGCGGCTTGGACTCTATATCCGAAAAAACCCGGGAAATAATGGTGGCCATTGAGGAAAACAGGTGCGCGAACTCTTCAAATCGGTCCCGGGCCTGTCCATTGATGTGAACAATAATTTTCTCTACTGCCTGACGATTTTCAACTATAGAGGTGTTTCGTTTGGTTAATTCTTTGGTCAGTTTTTTTCCGGTAGGACCATCGGCCTGTACTTCTTCCACAAAGGTATCAAACCGTGATATAAATTTATCCATATTATAAAATGTTTCTGATACCAGTTTCTGGAAGTTTTTTTCCATAAACACCCCGTTCAGCAGCAGAATATTAATGGTGTTTTTAACCAGTGTCTTGTAATATTTCTCCAAAAAATTGTAGATCACAGCAATCTGATAGGGTAGAGTAAAACCGATGAAACCATCCTGCTCCAGTCCATCCGCCATACTGGAAGTATAGATCCCTACCCATTGCATATCCTGGAACAGTTTATTAATATAGACTTCTATTTTCTTGATACGGTTATCTTTAATGGACTTTTTTGCTATGAGACGTATGCGTTTTTCCAGTACCTCTGTGTACAGTTTCATAAGGTCATACCGGGTATGGACAAAACTGGGGGAATACAGTGGGTCTTTACGTACCACCTGGATTATATAGGACAACACTTTATTATATGCCAGATTCTTCATATCTTCCTGGAGATTCCGAATCTGTTCACTAATATTCATTGCTGAGATAGGTGCATTCTCTGGTAAGGGATTTTCCGGATCTGCTTTTTCACTTTCACTCTGAGCACTTTTTTCAATATCCATATATATTTCAAATAGTATACTGAGAACCTTTTGATTATCCAGACTGAGGTCTATCTGGAATATATGTTCTTCCAGTTCTTTGATATAATTTACCAGAGCATCCCCGGGGATATCAGTAAAATTTGGAGACATAGCGGCATCATATCCGGCGTCAAACCGCTTTAGAAGGGAATTATAGTCAAAAAAGGCCAGATTTCTGATATAAACCAGGTTGGTATAGGCTCGGTTAATCTGTTCTACCACGTCTTTTTGGATACCATAAACCAGGGTGTAAAGACTCTTGTCCAGCATATCTACTGCTTTTTTTACATCTTCAATGCCGCTGACTGCTTTTTGAATACCTTCAGAAGAAAAATTATTCTCGATCTCGGCACTGTTTATCTGCACCAGCCTTTCAAATAAAGTTTCAATGACAGTTTTATTTTTTTTAGGATCATCCCAATTATTGGGATCTTCCAGGGTTTTTTCAAAGACTTTTCTCCAGCGCACCATTTTAAGATTAAGTTCATGGATGCGAAAAGCAAAATTGCGGGTGATCCTGCGGTTGGAGGAAGAAAAGAACTGGGGTTTGATATTATTGAGCTTTTTTTCAATATCCCGGATAGCTTTGTCCATTTTGTATTCATCTGTAGACTTGATACCCAGCACAGATAGGAAAAAAGCTATTATTTTTTCAAACAGATTCAGATAGACATGAACTTCTTCCACAGCTCTTTTTTTTTCTACTGAGGCTGAACCTTGTTTTAAGGAATGTACATTCATTTCCTGGGAAGCTTTACTGAGATTTTTAGCCATCTTTTGTTTTTCTTTATCATTAAGAGCCAGGACCTGAGGGTCAAAATTATCAGTAAATACCCCCTTGTCCTTGACCTTTTCAATGGCATCTTTTTCGTATTTCATTCATTCCCCAATGCGGAAATTGTGTCTTTTATTCTGCTAAAAGCTGATAGTGGACTACACCCTTATCATCCTTATGCTTCATCCTGATATCCTGAAAGGTAAACTTTTTCTGATGATGATAGGTATCAGAAGCACAGATTTCATTTTTTATCACATTTACTGAAAAGATTCGGTATATTTTTTCTCCATCATCCACCAGCGACCCCACTTCAGGGTATTTCTTCCGTTCTTCCATATAAAAGTCATTTTCATAGGCCAAACAGCACATAAGGCGGCCGCAAATTCCGGTAAGCTTGGAGGCATTAACCACAAACCCCTGGCTTTTTGCCATTTTAAGAAAAACGGATTCCATGTGGCAATTGGAGCGATTACAGCAGCATTCCTCACCGCAAACGCCATGCCCTCCCAGGATCTTGGCTGCATCACGTACACCTATCTGACGCATTTCTATCCTGGTCTTAAATAAGGAAGCCAGACGCTTCACCAGGTTGCGGAAGTCTACGCGATTATCCGCGGTAAAGTTAAAAATGACTTTTTTCCTATGGAGTAAAAAATGCACGTTGATAAGCTTCATATCCAGTTCCAGTTCCTGGATTTCCTGCAGTGCCTTTTCATAGGCTTTTTCAGATTCTTTAGCTAATTCTACTCTCTGATCGATTTCATCATTTCTGGCAGTGCGCAACACACGGTTATTCTCAAAATCTACTAACACTGTTTCCTGATGATGATTATCTTCGATGACATCCTCGATTTCCACATCATCCACATCTGCATTACCAGGAGTTTCATTACGGGTTACGACCTTGGTGACCGTTTCCTGATCCCATCGGGTGGTATTGGATTTTACCAGTCCGATATCTTCGCCAAATTTAGTACTAATGATAACCCATTGCCCCGGCTGAAGGTCCATTTCTTTTTCTAATTTATAAGGTACTACCATATTATCAAAAAAACTTCTTATATAAGCGACTTGCATAAAAAATCCTTGTTATTAAAGATTATACACGATAATTATATTTGATAAAAACACCTTGTCAAGCTATTATCTGTATTTTACTATACGGACGGTAATTATAACTTTTCTTCTGATAAAGTAACAGTTTTTCTCATCTGGTTTGTTAGAATAGGAAGAAAAGACGCATTCCTGAGGAGGAAATGATGAAAACCATGTTTAGTATACTCAGTATACTGCTACTGACCAGCAGCCTGGCTTTGGCCGAAACGGATGAAGAAAGACTGGACACTCTGATCGATACCGGTCACAACAAAAAAGCCCAGTACCAGGAAAAGAAGCAGAAAGAAAAAGAGCAGAAAAAAGAAGAGCAGGTGGAAACCAAGACTGTCACCACTATCACTGTCACCACCCAGGTCACAGTGATCAGAGAACAAAACACTCCTGTTACACCCAGCTATAATCCGGGAAAGGGCAGAATCGGTTTTGGCACATTGGTACTGGCGGAATTTTTGGGTGCAATTACACCCGGCCTGGGTATGGCTCATTTTACAGTAGGAGACACACGGGGCGGACTGATCACTCTGGGAATTACCGGTGTCTCCCTGGCTCTCTATCTCAGTGCTGAAATCATGATTGAGACCCGTACTATAGACAATCCGACAACATATGGGATAATGCATTACGGGGCTATGGGATTATTCCTGGTATCCTATCTCTATGACCTCATCGGTACACCGGTATATACCGTCAACTACAATAACAGGTTCACCGCCAGTATCAGCCCTCTGCAACCCAACACTGTTGCATTCGTCAACGAAAAAGTCCAATGGGGACTGAACCTCATTGATGTCAAGATCAGATTTTAGGAGCCAACCATGAAAAACAGAATATTTATACTTTTAACTTTTTTGACCCTTTTAGCTCTGACCTCCTGTGGAGATTTCTGGGCACCCGGGATCCGGGTCTACAAAGTCGATACCCAGGAATTCCCCTTTACCCAGACTAACACTATTTCGATTTCATTAGACCTGGGAGAAGTGACATTCCATAATCATGCAACCAACACTCTATTGATCGTGATGTCCAATTATGTGGATGCCGGCGGCTGGACCGTAGGTTCGAACTACATAGAAGAAAATCTTCTTTTTAATATCACGAATGAGGGAGACTCTTTGTATGTAAATCACTCCGGTGATTTCCAGCCCGATTATTGGAATATCTATAGCATCGGCAGTAAAATACACGTTTATCTTCCGGACAATGCAACTGTCGATACTGTCCATGTATTTACAGAAACTGGGCAAATTACCATGAAAAATAGTAACTATATTACAAATGCTGATCTTACTACCACTACAGGATCAATAATTTGTAAATACTCCAGAATCCAGAATTTTCAGATTTCAGCAACAACCGGAAGCGTCGGGATAACAACAGTCGTAGCTGATCATTTGAATATACAGACTGTAACCGGAAGTATACACACCGGAGATGGAAACCCCGGATATGGCATCAATGATTTTGGTTGTTCTAGTCCTGATATCACCTGTACCGTTCAGACAGGCAACATTGATCTTTCTCTGGAAAATGTTAATATACTTAAAACGACTTCTTCGACCGGGAGTCAAAGCATAGGGATTGGATCCTTCCTGAACAGTTCGGCAAATGTAGATATATTATCTTTTAACGGATATGTAGATATTTATGTCAATACCTACAATTTTGATAACGTATGGGTAGAGGCCCGGACTACTACAGGATATATTGATAATCAAGGTATTCCATTTGAAACTGAGATAAAGGAACCCCATTATTATTCAGGAAAAAATCAATCCGGTTCCAGAAAAATTGATGTTGATATCAAGACAGGCTCTGTATCGCTGTTTAAGACCTTTTGATGTAATCAAGAAAATCCAAAAACAAAAAGGGTTCAGCAACTGCTGAACCCTTTTTTGGTGATTCAAGTAATGAAACCGAGTTTTAAACCACTTATTGGTGGTTCTTGATGAAGTTTACAGCGTCACCAACTGTCTTGATGTTCTGAGCTTCTTCATCGGGAATATCAATTCCAAATTCCTCTTCCAGAGCCATTACCAGGTCAACAATGTCGAGAGAGTCAGCGCCAAGATCTTCGATGAAGTTAGCAGCTTCTTTAACAGATCCTTCATCAACGCCAAGCTTATCGACAATGATTTCTTTGACCTTATCAATTACATCAGCCATGAGAGTATCCTCCTAAATATGTGTACATGTTTTTCATAAATTTTAATAGCTGAAGTTTTTTCTGTCAAGAATTAAAATTTATATTTTTTTGCCGATAAATAAATTAATGTGAAATCTATTATACCACAGGAGAAAGGCATGCATACAGGTCGCGGGTTTTGGTTAGTTTTCCTCTGTTTCAGTTTTATCATGGCGGGAGCACAGGATTTCATCATTGATGAACCTTCCTCCTACTCCACTCCTAAACCAGTCTCTTCCCCCCAGGCTTCTAAAAGTCTGCCTTATCTGGGCAGTATTCCCACTCCTGATAATTTCCGCCAGGGGGAATTGTTCTCAGAATTCCTGATGTATGATCACGGCGGTGTGGGGTTAAGACTCAATGTAGGCATTTTTAACATACTTTCTATTGGTGTTGCAGAAAATTTTGACCATGTAATAGGTTCCGACCCCATCCATGTCAACATCCCCAGCGCCTACCTGAAATTTTCATTCTATGAACCAGGCAATCGTTTAAATTTTGCATTTGGTTTTGATTCCTTTGCTTATGGGTTAAACGGCAGTTATATTGCTCCGGATAATGTCTCCAGCACTATGTATGGCTTTTATTTTACGACTGGAAAAAGCTATACGGTTTTTGGAGCCAGAAACATTTTTTCTGCTGGATTGAGGATTCCGCTGTTACCCTCTGATTTCCGTAATATCACTAATTCCACCCTTTTTCTGGGAGCCTCCCTGGGTGGAAAGATGTTTAAGACCGCCTTTACCCTGGAAAATATCTACCTTAATTTCAGCCGCCCTTCCAGTATTCTGCCCAGTCTACTCTTCCGATTTTCCCCTATAAGCGGTTTTGAAATGGGCCTAACCCTGCAGTACCAGATCTATGATGACATGGTGAACCGGATCTTCAGTCTCTCTTATACGGGACACCTGTAACTCTGGTATGACAATTAATCTGAGACGTTATTTTCATATACTTAAACTAACTATACTTTCAGCAGCCCTGGTGTTATTCGGGGCACATTTCTTTACTAAAATTGAACCCCTGTGGTGGGATGTTTGTTTTATTACCCTGTTATGTTTGAGTATAATCCATATTGTTCTTCAAGTCACGGATACTCAAAGCCGTTTAGATAGAGAAATCCCTGTCACTGCTTTGGGAAATTTAGTCTGGTTCAGCTTTTTGTATTTTTCCCGGATATTCCCGATTTTGGATAATCCACAGGATTCTTCCTCCGGTGGGCTGAAAACGGTTCTGGTACTGCTTTCCTTGGTATTCTTAGTTGTCTATTTCCGAAGTAGCCTGAAAAGCCTGTTCAAAAAAGTGGGGGATTTTCGACTTAAACCTTCCAGCCTGATCACTCTTTCCTTTGTCACTGTCATTTTTGTAGGAGCTATCCTGTTATTTTTACCCATTTCCAGACAGCCCAGCCAGCCTCCCCTGCATCTGGTGGACGCTTTTTTTACCGCGACATCCGCGGTATGTGTCACCGGGCTCACTGTGGTAGATACCGGTACTTATTTTTCCCGATTCGGGCAGATAGTGATTCTGTTCCTGATACAGATCGGTGCATTGGGGATCATGACATTTACCGGCTTTTTTACGGTATTATTAGGTGAAAAAATGAGCCTTTTTGGACGTTTCACCACTCAGAACGCGGTCAATGAGGCAAAAAGCGCCGGAATGGGACGCTTCCTTATTTCTATTATCTCAGCAACTTTTTTAATCGAAATGACTGGTTCACTACTGTTATGGTTCAGATTTTCCAGCCTCATGTCCTGGCAGGAAGCCATCTATTACTCTATCTTTCATGGGATTTCCGCATTTTGTAATGCCGGTTTTTCACTGTACAGCGACTCATTGACCCGGTTTCAGTCTGATCTTCTGGTAAATGGGGTGATCATGGGTTTGGTTATCCTGGGAGGACTGGGATTCGCTGTAATAGTAAATATTAAAGATAACATCACAGGAAAAGCTAAAACCTTGTCTCTGCATTCCAAGCTGGTCATGACAGCCAGTGCTATATTGATTGTTATGGGAGCTGTCATCTTTCTGATCCTGGAATATCACAATCTCCTGGAAGGAAAAAACCTGGGGCAAAAAATTATGATCAGCTTGTTTAACTCCGTGACCTGCCGCACAGCCGGCTTTAATACCGTGGACTATTCCCAGGCACGGGGAGCCACGCTTTTTTTTAATTCCATTTTGATGTTTATTGGAGCTTCCCCCGGTTCGACCGGAGGCGGAATAAAAACCACTACTTTTATGGTGCTGATTTTCACCATTTACCATACTCTCAGGGAAAGATCTATCATCCGCGTCTTCGGCAGGGACCTGCACATCGAAACCATTCGAAAAGGCCTGGTCCTGTTCTTTTTATCTTTAAGCTGGGTATTTATAGTAATCACCGTGCTTTCCAGTGTTGAGAACCAGCCTTTTACCCACATCATGTTTGAGACTCTGTCTGCCTTCGGGACTGTAGGACTATCCGCCGGGGTCACACCCACATTATCCCAGACTGGAAAAGCCATTATCATGGTTACCATGCTCATAGGCAGAGTTGGGCCGGTAACACTCATGTTTTCCCTGGGGATGAACGCCAACCCCTTCCTCTTCGCCAGACCCGTAGAAAAAGTCCAGATAGGATAATGGTGTATTTCTTTAAACCCTAACTCATTGCATATCTGTTGAGAAATTTCGGAAATCGCTTTTTTATTTCAGGTAGAAATAATCCGGTCTTTGTTCAAACCAGTTTAATTTTAGCTTTACTCTTTTTTCGTTATCAAAAGCATTGGTATATAAGTATCTGTTGATATTGACTTTATCATCCGCAATTACATATTGAATGATCATCAAATTGATCAGGCTTTTATCCCTGTCTATATAATTTACTTCTATCCCGACCCCGATCAAAGTGTTATCTCTTAACCAGGCTATAGAATTAATACCGGAACTAATACCGAAAAAATCCTGGAATAAAAGATTGTAGTTTGCATCTAATATTAACACTGAAGAATCAGCATCAAAAGAGATACTGTACAGCCCATCACTTCTCTTCGATAAACTATGCCCGAAGTTAAAATAGGCCAACCTGTTCCCCGAATAGTTCCATCTTTGAAATACCGGATATAATTTAGACTTATTAAAAGGGACCTTTTCTATATCGCGCGATTCAGTCTTTAAAAGTTTAAAATCTGAAATAGTGATGCTTTTGTTCGCTTTTCTTACCTCCTCCAGCCAATACTTAAGTTCAGGAGGTAAGATAAGTTCATCCGCATAAATTGGTAAGAAAGAAAACAATAGGAAAAATATCCATATTTTTTTCAAATCCAGCTCCTAATTGAAAAGCGATCCCAATCTAACTGATATAATGCGCGTTTATCTTTACATAATCGTAGGAAAGGTCGCAGGTCCACACATAATACTCTTTGTTCCCTACTCCCAGATCCAATGTGATAGAAAGTTCATTGGCGATCATTTCAGTGACAGCTGCAGAGAGTTCGCTGGAGTTCACTTTTTCATTCACGTAAATCAAATGGTCATTAATAGAAAGCTTTACCTTTTCCAGCTGAAATTTCACCTTGGAATACCCCAGTGCCGCCATGATGCGTCCCCAGTTAGGACTATTACCAAAAATAGCGGTTTTTACCAGATAGGAATCAGCTATAGTACGGCAGGCTTTCTGGGCATCCTGAGGGGTCCTGGCACCGGTCACATTGATCGTAATCAGTTTGTTGGCGCCTTCGCCATCTCTGACTACCTGCCGGGCCATCTCCTGACAGGCACAAGTCAGCATATCGGTAAAGGTCTGATAATCGCTGTCTTTTTCCTTGATTTCTTTATTGCCCGCCAGACCATTAGACATTAAAAATATAGAGTCGTTGGTGGAAGTATCATTATCCACACTGATACGGTTAAAGGACAGGTCCAGGCTTTCTTCCAGAGAAAAATTGAGCATTTCACGGCTCATTTTTACATCGGTGGTGATAAACACCAGCATGGTGGCATGCAATACCGACATCTCAGGCTTGATCATACCGGCACCCTTACAGGTGATTCCCAGGCTGACTTTTTTGCCGCCTATGGTTGTAGCATAGGCAATGGTCTTTAGCCTGGTGTCGGTAGTCATAATAGCAGTGGCAAAATTCCGGTTTTCATTTTCCACACTGATGATATTACAGAGTTTTTCGATTCCATAGCGGACCCTTTGCATGTGCATGGGGTAGCCGATGGCTCCGGTAGAAGCTACCAGTACCTGACCTTTTTTCAGCCCCAGTTTCTCTTCGGTCAGTTCTGCCATCTCCAGGGCGTCCATTTCACCCTGTTCCCCGTTGAGACAGTTGGCATTGCCGCTATTGACAATGACTGCGGAAATCAGGTTGTTTTTTCTCTCCATATCCAGCAGGACCGGGTGGGCTTTAACCTGGTTATTGGTCAATGCCAGGGCTGTCATGCAAGGTTTCTCGCTATAGAGCAGCCCTATATCTTTATAACCGCCTTCTTTCAGTCCGCAGGACACCCCTGTGGCTCTGAAGCCCTGTACAGCTACGATACCATTTTCCAGTTTCTGCAGTCCCAATTCTTCAGCGGTTTTCACCCCTTCCTCCCATGATTATAAAATCCCAGGTCATCAGCCCAGGAAAAAAGAATATTCATATTCTGCATAGCCTGACCGGAAGCACCTTTTACCAGATTATCCAGCACGCTGACTACAACCAGTCTGTCCGTTTGTTTATCAGCCATAGCACCTATCATTACATCATTGGAATGAGCCACCCACTTGGCCTGAGGCACACCTTCTTCCATTATATGTATGAAAGGTTCCTGGTTATATTTGTCCTTTAGCACCTGCAGGACTTCTGAGCGGCGGGACGCCATTCCTTCCAGATAAATAGTAGCCAGAATACCCCGGTCCATGGGGATGATATGCGGGGTAAAAGTTACTTTGATATCTTTACCGGCGGCAAAACTTAATTCCTGAACTATTTCCGGCCGATGCCGATGATTACCTATGCCATAGGCATAAAAATTCTCATTCACTTCCGCGAAAAGACCGGTTTCCACCAGCTTTTTTCCCGCACCGGAATATCCCGATTTGGCATCAATAATCAGTGAAACCTGATCCAATAATCCCGATTGGTACAGAGGGATGAGTGGGGTCAGAGCGGTAGTGGTATAACATCCGGGGTTAGCGACCAACCGGGCTGTTTTAATATCATCCCGGTATATTTCACACAGTCCATAGACCGCTTCCTCAACCAGATCAGGATAGGGATGAGTAAATTTATAAGTCGATTCGAAAACATTCAGATCCTTGATACGGTATGCCGCGGATAGGTCGATTACTTTGATGCCCTGATCTAAAAGACTCTTAGCTGCCAAAGCAGCCGGTTCATGGGGCAGACATAGAAAAGCTACATCTATGCCTTTAAAAGCATTTTTATCTTCCAGACTGACATATTCCATAGAGGCATAGTGAATCAACTCCGGGTGCTGTTCCCCCAGGCGTTTACCCTGTTTGGATTCAGAGGTGATCACTCCTACTTCCACCTGGGGATGATTGGCCAGCAGTTTCAATAATTCTACGCCGGAATACCCGGTCGCTCCGCATACCGCGGCTGTGATTTTCTTCATATTGGTCTTCTTTAAAAATTAAGCGTTATCTTCTATTCTTCATCCTGCATCATGATGGCAGGCGCTTTCTGTTCCGGCTTGACTAAGGGTACACCGGCAGAAAGGCTGGCCCGCACCATTTTATCCAGTTTGGCAAACATTTCCTTGTTGGACTCCACTTCACGTACCACGTTTTCCCGTCCCTGTCCGATACGGTCTTCATTAATGAAGTACCAGGTACCCTTTCGGGCCAGGATATTGGCTTCCAGCGCGGCATCTACCAGACAACCTGCTTTGGAGATACCCTCTCCAAACAGGATATCAAAAGTGGCTTCTTTATAGGGGGCAGCCAGTTTGTTCTTCACGACTTTTACCCTGACTGTATTACCGTAAACTTCTTCCCCT
The DNA here is from genome assembly GCA_964428015.1 of uncultured Brevinematales bacterium. Classification (GTDB taxonomy): domain Bacteria; phylum Spirochaetota; class Brevinematia; order Brevinematales; family CAYRWR01; genus CAYRWR01. Next base: position 14,799 of record CAYRWR010000057.1, read on the forward strand.
TTTTTAAGGCTTTCCTTACGGCGGATCTCCAGGCGCACAGAGGAATAAAACTTGAGCGCCATACCTCCGGTAGTAGTTTCCGGATTGCCGAACATTACACCTATTTTCATACGGATCTGGTTGATAAAGATCAGAGCGGTATGGGATTTATTGATAATGGCGGTCAGTTTTCTAAGAGCCTGACTCATGAGCCTGGCCTGCATACCCATGACGGCATCGCCCATGTTTCCGTCAATTTCGCTCTTGGGTACCAGGGCAGCTACAGAGTCCACCACGATGATATCCACAGCGCCGCTGCGTACCAGTGACTCCACGATCTCCAGAGCCTGTTCCCCTGTATCCGGCTGGGATACCACCAGCTCTTCTACTTTTACCCCGATCTTCCCGGCATAAACAGGATCCAGGGCGTGTTCCGCGTCAATAAAGGCACAGGTCTTGCCCTGAGCCTGAGCTTCCGCGATGATGGAGAGTGTCAGAGTAGTTTTACCGCTGGCTTCCGGACCGTAGATCTCGGTGACTCTGCCGTGCGGTATGCCGCCTATTCCCAAAGCCATATCCAGTGTCAGCGCTCCGGTTGGGATGACGGGAACCGCTACCTTATGAGACGGGTCTCCCAGCTTCATAATAGAACCTTTGCCGTATTGCTTTTCTATTTGTGCCATGGCCGCCTGGAGGGCCTTTTCTTTTTCCTGTTGTGCCAGTACTGCTTCTTCCATTTTTCCCCTCTTTAATAGAACAATATTTTTTATATTATAGTTAATCCCCGGGGAATATTCAAATCCTGTGACATTGTTTAATTCCCGGTTGATTTGCGTTTTGCAACTTTGCTCCTTAAACTAAGCGGGTCAAGGAGGATACTATGAAAGTGGTTCGACCTGAAGATCTGAGGAAATACCGGCGCAGTTTGAGCACGGTGGACCCCAAATATTTTCAGACAGTAGAAAAAATCGTGGAAGACGTGAAAACCCGGGGGGATGCCGCCGTTCTGGAGCACACCCGCCGCCTGGATCATGTCGAAGCAGCTGACTTCAGTCTCTTTGTCAGTGAAGCTGAATTTGCAGCTGCTCAACAGTCAGTAATCAAAGACTATAACGATATTTATAGTTATTTTCTGCATGCCGCGCAGAATATAAAAAATTTTCATATTAAACAATTGCAGCAGAGCTGGGAATTTGAACAGGACGGATGTGTCTTCGGACAGAAGATAAGCCCTATCAGCCGGACCGGTCTTTATGTACCGGGGGGGCTGGGATTTTATCCCTCCTCCCTGGTCATGAATCTGATACCGGCAGTGGTAGCGGGGGTTCAGGATATCACCCTGGCCAGTCCTCCCGATCCTCAAGGTCAGCTGCACCCTCTGCTCCTCACCCTGGCCCGTGAACTGGGTGCTACCCGGGTACTTAAGGCCGGGGGGGCCCAGGCTATCGCGGCGCTGGCCTATGGTACTGAGACCATACCCAAGGTCTACAAAATCACCGGCCCCGGTAATATCTATGTAGCCCTGGCCAAGAGGATGGTCATAGGGGCGGTGGGTATCGACAGCATCGCCGGCCCCTCCGAAGTCGCAATACTGAGTGACGGACAAGTGTCACCGGATTGGCTGGCCATGGACCTGTGCGCCCAGGCGGAACACAGTGAAGGTACGGCGGTTTTTCTGATTTCTTCCCGTCAGGGTGAAATCGAAGAAGTACAAAAGGCTCTGGAAGTGCTTTTACCTACCCTGCCCCGCGCAGATCTCATACGGAAATGTCTGGAAGAAGATTCGTTCGGGGTGACTGTCAAAGATCTGGATGATGGGTTTGATATTATCAACCGAATCGCTCCGGAACACCTGGAAGTCATGGTAGACCTGCCCCGTGCTGAAATCCTGGACCGGGTGGAAAATGCCGGAGCAATTTTCCTGGGGAAATGGAGTCCTGTTCCTCTGGGCGACTATTACGCCGGGCCTAACCACGTCCTGCCAACTAACGGCACCGCGGTGTACAGCTCTCCTTTAGGAGTCTATGATTTCATCAAGCGCAGCTCTTACATGGAACTAGATCAGGCATATATCCGAAAAAATGTCACTGAGATATCTACCATGGCACGCTTTGAAAGTCTGGAGGCACATGCCCGTTCGGTGGAATTAAGAAAATAGAGAGACTAATATAAAGAAAAAAGAGGGTGTCAAAGACACCCTCTTTTTTATTGATACAATTATCTGAATTAAGCAGCTGCTCCCTGCTGTTTCTTCTTGTTCATCAGGACCACTACCAGTACTACCAGCAGTGCCAGTACAACAATAAGAGCGATGATATTGCGGAAGACCGCGAACAGGAGT
>CAYRWR010000058.1:0-15746 GCA_964428015.1 uncultured Brevinematales bacterium
ATCATACTCCACTCCCGCTGCCAAATCACGTACTAAATGAGGACTGACCTCATAGGGTACCCGTATCCGGATATACGTCACCGCACCCCGGATATTCATCCCGCGGATGCTCTCTCCGAAGAAAGTATGGCTGCTGTTGTCCAGGATGAATGAGACAACCGCATCCTTATAGGTAAGAATCCCGGGATACCCTACCAGAATGTGATAATCGCTGCTCCTGGCTGTATTCAGGTGAAGAACACGGGGACGGTTCTCAGGCAGAGGAGGATAATTCTCAGATGGGCTGTGAACCGGTGTGGATAAAATCTGCAGAATGATAAAGAATATTTTAAAGGGAGCAAAAAGCATCATGGGCTATCTCTCCAAAAGGGATTCCTATTTTATCTCGTTTTGGTAAATATGTCGATTCTGGGTGAATTTTGCCGGAGGCATTAAATACAACGGCACCGTGGTCTCTAAGCAGAAACTGATTGTACCACTCCTGTCTCCCTATCCAGTGGATTAGGAGGCGGGAGCCCCTACCGCCGCACCGGAAAGGAGACACATCTCACTGTATCTACCGGTCTGATGAAGACCGGTGTAATCTACAAAAAGAGGTGAAATCTGCTATTTACCGGGTCTATTCCCTCCGATTTCCTAATGAAAGGGGCTTTTATTCCGAAAATCATAAGTAGTATGAACTTTTCCCCCGGAGGAAATATGTCACGGATAGTAGGGGCTCTGCTGGCTTTGACTGTGCTGGTCAATAGTGCGGCAGCACAGCAAAAATTTGAACTCATCAAACAATTGCGCATCAACGATGATAAATGGAATATCTTTGAATCCCGCAACCTGTCCCGGGTTAAATTCAAAGGTTCCTGGGTCTATGAACTGCGTGAGCAGACGTATAGTGACCCCCGCACCAGTGACCTGTATCTGGACTTTGAAAAACCTATCATGAACCTGGATAATTACCGGGTCATCCATTCCGATTATGAAAAAAACGGCAACACTTCCCAAAGCGGCAGTTATTCCGGTAAGTTTTATTTTACCCAGCATTACCTCAGTCTTTTACCCCAGCCCACTTCCATCTTTGCCCCGGGAAATGTGCCGGGCAGCTTTACCATCGAATTCTGGCTGTATGTCTATCAGCCCTTTGACTACCAATATATACTGGATTACTCCGGGTCCAACCCTACCGATACCGATGACCGCAATAATTACGGTATGTCTATTTTTATCAAAGACAGAAAGCTGACCTTCCAGTTTCAGAACTTTTTCTGGAATCTGGAGCAGGAACCTTTTTCCTGGTCCATCTCCGAGAATGATAAGCTGAGCCTCTATAAGTGGGAACACCACGCAGTGACCTTTAACATCATGACCGGAAAACTGACCACCTATAAAAACGGCATAGAACAGAATGTCCAATGGGTGACCTCGGACGGTCGTATCATGTCTCCTATCTCCAACCCTCTGATCCAGGGTGAATTGTCCACCCCCATGATCATCGGCCGGGATGCTTATTTTTCCCTGGATGATTTTAAAATCAGCCGGGCTGCTAATGATAACTTTACACTGGATAAATTTGTCAATGAGCCTGCCTGGCTTACTACCCGTATCTACAAGATATCCGAAAATATTTCCCGACTGAAGAAATTATCCTTTGAAGTGGAGAAGCCTTCCTACGCCTACATTAAATATGCCTATCGCGTCTCCGACCAGTACTTCCTGCCGGATGATGACCAGCTGGACTGGGTCTATGTTCAGAATGGAGTGGAAAATTTTCCCTCCCATCAGAATGCCGGAAAATACATCCAGTACAAGGTCATGATGTATCCCCAGGCTGATTCCCTGGGGCCGATCCGTCTGTCCGCTATACAGCTGGATTATTCTCAGGATGATTCTCCTGAAGCGCCCATCTTTCTGTCGGCTATTCCGGGCAGTCATGAAGTAGCCCTGTCCTGGATACCCAGCACCGAGGAAGATGTGACCGGCTATGAGATCTACTATGGAAATCAGCATGAGAACTATATCTGCGACCATTCCACCATGGGTGCCAGTCCCCTATGGGTGCCTTACAAGCAAAAGGGTAAACTTTCCGCGGTACAGTTCACTCTGTCCGGTCTGCGCAACGAGACCCCTTATTTTATCTCCATCCGTACAGTGGACGCCAACGGTAACCGGTCCGCCTTCAGCCGGGAGATCTACGTACGCCCCTCCACCGTCTACAATAGCCAGCAGTATAGTGTAGGGGAATAGGGGATTTGACTGTTTTTTTTCAATACAATAGAAATTTAGATCAGAATTTTAATTCCATATTCTTTATACTTCTCATCCGCGGTCACAATTGCTGCTGATAATTCCTGCGCTGTAGCTATAATTAGGCGATCAGCAGGATCTCTATGATGAAAAGGCAGGCGATTGGCCCGGCAAGCTATAGATACATCCACCGGGGCAACCAATAAACCATGCTGTTCTAATACCTGGTTAAACCATTCTTCCGAATCCATAGGCAAGATTATTTCTCCCTTTTCCTGTTTCAGGCTAATTTCCCAGGCTGAGATTGCTGATACATAGACCATGGCTGCCTGATCAATTGCCTTTAATGTGTTTTTTGACAAATGCTTGTCACCGCTGGCTAACCATAAAATGGTGCAGGTATCCAGAACTAATCTTTTCTCAAACATTCTGCCATTCACTTTCCGTCGATATAAGCGGATCTTTTACTATACGAATATCAGCCAATTCCTTTTTTATCTGAGATCTTTTTCCATGTTTCACGGGAACTATCTCCGCTACGACAACACCATGTTTCTGTATAAGAACTGTCTCTCCCTGATGTTCTACTGAAGAAACCAGGGAAGATAAATGTGTCTTTACTTCATTCAAATTCGCGGTAATCACTGCAATCTCCTTATAAGCTATATAGCCTATTATAACCAATATGACCACTTTTATCAATAACTTTTATTAATTTTTTTATTTATTTGGAAATATTCTCCTAGCTGAGTACCAAATTTTTCCGGTCTATACCTGCTTTTTATATTCCCGGTTTTAGACTGTAGTTATTAGCCGAAAGGAAAAATGCTGAACACACTTTTTTTAAATTCATACAGTTTGCTTTAATAATCATCCACCCTCAGATGAAAAAACAGAGCGTTTATTACTAATTAGTAATAAACGCTCTGTTGATTTGCTTGGTATGAAATGCATCTGGTTTAATCCAGTACGATCTCTGTACCTACCCCGGCCTCGGTAAACAGCTCCAGGAGCAGGGAATGCTCCACCCGGCCGTCTATGATGTGGACTTTTTCCACTCCGGCCTTGAGGGCAGCCAGACTGGAGTCGATCTTAGGCAGCATACCTTTGGAGATCTTGCCGGACTTCTTCATATCTTCAGCCTTGGCCTCATTGATGCTCTCCAGGAAAGTGGACTCATCATTGACGTCTTCGTAGATACCCCGGATATCAGTCATATACAGCAGACGCCGGGCACGCAGCGCCTTGGCTATAGCCGCGGCCGCGGTATCGGCATTGATATTGTAGGTCATACCGTCTTCACCCATGGCTACCGGAGATACAACCGGGATATAGCCGGATTGGGTCAGGGTGAGCAGGAGGTCGGTATTGACCTGTTCAATCTCCCCCACTTGTCCAAAGTCCAGGCCCTGGCCGCTCTTATCGGTTTTTTTATGGGCCATGATCATACCGGCGTCTTTACCGGACAGGCCCACAGCCTTGCCGCCGTTGCGGTTGATGTTAGCTACGATTTCTTTATTAACCGCTCCGGAGAGTACCATCTCGGTGATTTCCATGGTCTCCTGGTCGGTATGACGATGCCCCTGGATAAATACCGCTTCCTTACCCAGTTTCTGCATCATGCTGGTGATATGGGGCCCTCCCCCGTGTACTACTACCAGACGGATGCCTATCAGTTTCATAAGTATAAAATCCAGGATAACTTGTTGCTTGATAGTCTCATCTTCCATGGCATTACCGCCGTATTTAATGACGATGAGATTTCCGCTGAAATTTTTAATATAAGGTAAGGCTTCCACCAGCACCCTGGCTTTTTCGATAAATTTTTCCATAAGACATCCCCGGCCGTATAGCCCGATTATTTTTTCTTAAAATGGATGTGGAGCTGGCTTCTTTGCAACTCCACTGCGTTCTCCTGACCGACATAATCCCCCAGGTAAAATATCAGGTAAATATCATCAGTGGGAAAATCTGCCACTGAAAAGACAACTGATTCAGAAGAGTAATCCCAGAAGCAGGTTATTTGTTCTACTGTACGGACACCGACCACCTGTCTGTACTGATTAATCCAGGTCTGGTCAAAGCGGTTATCTTTGGGATTATCATAATACAGATACATCCCTGCCCCTTCGCGCAGCATCAGTTCTTTTTCAGGGTTACGGTCATATTCCGCCATACCCATAAACTTACCCTGCTGTCCATCAAAACAAACTTCCATACTCTTTCCGGCCTGAAAATCCAGGAACAATTTTTCATTAGTATAGACGTTGATCAGCACCCCCATGGGTTTACTGTATGTCATCACCAGTTGAAACGGTTTCTTTTCCAAAATTACTGTATCATTACTTACTGCCATTACCTGGTCTGATTGCATAATCTGAAAAGAAAAATGTTCCTGCTTCCCCAGAGGCGCAAAGGAGGGGCGGACTGCTTTAGTAGCGCAGGCAGTAAAAAACAAAAATAATGCTGAAACCAGAATTATTTTATTCACCCTTTCCCCCCTGGGAAGACCCGCCTTCTTTGCCGGAGGATTTATAATCGGTAACGTAAAACCCGCTGCCCTTAAAATGGATGCCGGCTCCACCGGACACATGGCGCCTCACCGGGCCTTTGCCGCAATGAGGACAAACTTCCACCGGAGGGTCACTGATCTTGTGAAATTCTTCAAAAATGGTATTACAGGCTTCGCATTCGTAATCATAAGTAGGCATACTGTCTCCTTATAATTTTATGGTTTTCAGGCGGCTGACCGCTTCTTCAACCTTATGGACATCCCCAAAAGAGGACAAACGGAAATAACCTTCTCCGCATTTACCAAAACCAGATCCGGGAGTACCCACTACCTGGATCTCCTTTAATAACATATCAAAGAAATCCCAGGAGCTGATCTTACCGGGGACCTTGAGCCAGACGTAGGGTGAATTTATACCCCCTATATAACTGATACCCAGACCATCCAGGCCCTCCCGGATAATACGGGCATTGTTCAGGTAATAATCTATCTGGGCTTTTACCTGGGCATTTCCTTCCGGTGAAAACACCTGCTGGGCGCCTTTTTGGATCAGATAGGCCACCCCGTTAAACTTGGTGGACTGACGGCGCAGCCACATCTGCTGCAGACTATGAGCCGAGCCGGTATAATCATAGATTTTAACATTCTTGGGAATCACAGTATATGCCGTTCGGGTACCGGTAAAACCGGCGGTCTTGGACAGACTGCGAAACTCTACCGCCACATCCTTGGCGCCGTCGATTTCATAGATTGAGTGCGGTACATCTTCTTCCCGGATAAACGCCTCATAGGCCGCGTCAAACAGGATCAGGGCTTTATTCCGGTGAGCATATTCCACCCAGCGGGCCAGCTCCGCCTTTTTCAGGACTTTTCCAGTGGGATTGTTGGGGTAGCAGAGATAGATCAGATCAACCGGAACCTTTGGTAATTCCGGGTTAAAATCATTTTCCTGAGTGGCATCCAGATAGACAAAATTGGTATAGCGGCCGTTTTCAAAACTGCCCCCGCGCCCTGCCATCACATTAGAATCCACATAAACCGGATAAACCGGGTCAGGTATAGCTATCTTGATATCTTTGGCAAACAGTTCCTGAAAATTGGCCGTATCTTCCTTGGCACCGGTAGAAATAAATATTTCATCACTTTCTATGGGAATCATACGGCTGGTGAAATCAGCCGCCTTGATGGCATCCCTTAAAAATTCGTAACCGGCGTCAGGACCATAGCCTTTAAAAGTTTCTGCCCGGGACATATCTTCCACTCCCTGCTTCAACCCCGCCACTATAGCCGGGCTCAGAGGGAGAGTGACATCCCCTATCCCCAGACGGATAATATCCTTGCCGGGTTCCATTGCCTGGAATTCCCGGATCCGCTTGGCGATCTCGGAGAATAAATATGAACCCTGCAGCAGCTTGTAGTTCTCATTCATGCGTATCATGTTATTTCCTCCACTGACGTTTCACGTGAAACATCAGGATTTTTTTATCAGTCGATAAATGTTTTCCAGCTCTTCTTCTGAGTGATAAAAGATCTGTATCTTGCCTTTTTTTATATTTCCGGAGATTTCTACTCTGGCCCCCAGACTGGACACAAAGCGTTCCTGGAGCTCATCCAGCACTTTTTCCCGGCGGGGATTTGTTTCACGTGAAACATTCTTGTCTTTTCCTGAAGAGTTTCCACCCCACTCTTTGGAGACTTTTTCCGCCTCTCGAACACTAAGACCCTGGGATATAATATGTTTGGTGAACTCTATCTGGTCGTCAATGTTTTCCAGGGTCAGTACAGCTCGAGCATGGCCTTCGCTGATTTCTCCCCGGGAAATCTTATCCTGTACAAAATCGGGCAGTTTAAGCAGACGGAGAGTGTTGGTTACAGCAGTTCTGCTCTTGGATACTTTTTGAGCCAGGTCTTCCTGGTTCAGGTTCAGTTTTTCCATGATTTCTTTATAGGCCAGGGCTACTTCCATGGGGTTCAAATCTTCCCGCTGGATGTTCTCAATGAGAGCAATCTCCAGGCGGTCTTCTTCCGAAAAATCCCGGATTAATACCGGAATCTCACTCAAACCGGCTAATTTACTGGCCCGCAGTCTGCGTTCTCCGGCTATCAGTTCGTAGCGCCCGTCTCCCAGTTCACTTACCAGGATGGGGGACAGTACACCCTTTTGCCGGATAGAATCCGCCAGATTCTGGAGAGCGTCTTCGTTAAATTCCTTGCGGGGCTGATACCGGTTGGGAATAATACGCCCCACAGCAATCATGGTGGTGTCTTTCAGCTCAACTTTATCCAGTTCATTTTCATCGACCAGGGCCATCATACCTTTGCCCAGTCCTCTCTTTATTGCCATATCAGACTCCGCTTCTTTTAATAAATTCCTGTCCAAAACTTTCGTAGGCCTGAGCTCCCTGGCTCCGGGAATCATAATCAAATATAGCCACTCCATGAGAGGGTGCTTCACTCAAGCGTACATTTCGGGGGATAATGGTCTTATAGACTTTGTCCTGAAAATAATTCTGGACTTCATCTACCACCTCTTTTGCCAGATTGGTACGGGAGTCATACATAGTGATCACCACACCTTCTATGGCCAGATTTTTGTTAGGGCCGCTCTTGACCAGTTTAATGGCCTTGAGAAGCTGGGCCAGACCTTCCATGGCATAGAATTCACTCTGCATGGGGATGAGTACGCTGTCCGCGGCTACCAGTCCGTTGAGTGTAAATAGTCCCAGAGAGGGAGGTGTGTCTATCAGTATATAGTCATAATTTTTAGCTACCTGCTGGATGGCTTCTTTGAGGATGTATTCCTTCTTGTTAGCGTTGAGCAGTTCAATCTGGGCACCGGCCAGATCCAGAGTCACAGGTACAATATCCAGCCCTTTATATCGGGAAGGGACTACTACTTCCGCCATTTTTTTCTGACCGATCAGAACTTCGTAGATCCCGCTGCCCTCCCGTTCCTTGATATCGATGCCTAATCCGCTGCAGGAATTGCCCTGAGGGTCAATATCGATCAGCAGGGTCCGCTTGGACTGGGAAGCCAGGTAGACAGCCAGATTTACGGTGGTAGTGGTCTTTCCTACCCCGCCTTTCTGATTCGCTACAACTACTACTTTGCTCATTGTTGTCACTCCTTAGGTCAGATTAAATGCCTATTATTATAAATGTTTACTACGGGGGAAGCAATTTTCCAGGCTGGAAAAGTGCTGAAAAATGTGCATAATCTGTGTGAAACTCTTTGTTTTGTGAAGTGGGTTTGTTTTCCAGGTTTTAAAAAAAAACACCCCGGAGATTGCTCGCCGGGGTGTTGATTGTTTATTTCCCTTTGACTTTGCTCCTGCGCCGTATCACAATTACCATCCCGGCAGCGAAGTAACCCAGTACCAGCAGCAGGGTTAGAGTCAGGTAGATTCTGCGGGCCTGTGAGCTGACCAGAATAGGGGTATCCACATTAACCTTGGGACGCGTGGTTATATTCTGGTCCCGGCGCAGAAGGAAGTTTACAGAATTCATGAAGAAATCTGAATTGCCGTATTTTATATAATTCTGATTGTTTATAAAATCCACATCTCCGATGGCCACCAGGCGGGATTCAGTAGCATTGGAAATAATCTCATTATTATTGGTATAGATGCTGGTCTCCAGACGGCGTACCGCAAAGGCTGGGTAAAGGGGGCCGTTCAGGTCCTTTCCGTCTTTTTTAATCTTGCCTTTTTTGATCTGCTCATCAGATACTTCCCCATAGGAAAATTCGCTGCTGCGCAGCAGGGGATTTATGATATAGGCAAAGCCTTTTCTGCGGTCTTCCGGGTTCAACTGGAAAATACCCACCGCAGTAGGCATGAACAGGTCCAGGCTGCTTTTAAGCAGAGGGGTGGTGATATCTTTATAATTAATAATAAAAGGTACCAGATTGATAGGGCTCTCAGTATACATTTCATCTTCCACAATCATATTGGGGAAGTAAAATAAACCCATGTCCTTGAGAATATCATTGACCAGCATATCGGACTTGTATTCCAGCAGGACCAGAACTGAACCGCCTTTATCCAGGTACAGTTTGATTTTATCCAGATCCTGGGGAACTATGGGTTTGGTGGGGTCACCGATAATCACCACACCGGCATCGTGGGGGACTTCTTTCAGCTTGATCAGATCCAGGGGCTGTATCTGGATATTATCATCTTTCATCATTTCGAAGATACGGGAATGTCCATATTCATGTTTGGCGGCAGGACTGATTTCTTCGTGACCGCGCAGGACATAGGCCACTTTCGGCTTGGAAGCCAGCAGGGTCTTTAAGGCTGAGGTGTAGGCTATTTCACCCTTATAAATCACATCACCTGAATTCTCATTAAGTTCAAAGATGTTTTTAAAGGGGACTTTGACCCGGTTGCCCTGGTATTCAAACACCACGGTGCCGGGACTGTCTATGCCGTATTTTTCTGACATTTCTGAATCCATGACAGGATCAATTTCATCCACTTTGATATGCTTGTTTTTATCGGCATAGCGTTTGAGCAGGTTTTTCTGATAGTCAGAGACGTGGTAAACCAGGTCGCTGCCCATATTACTCTTGTCCCAGAAGATGATGACTTTCATTTCATTGGTGACCTGACGGATCAGATCTTTGCTCTGGTCGGACAAAGAGTACAGACGGGACGAGGTCAGATCAGCTCTCCAGGGTATGAGGTCAGACAGGAGGTAGATAAATACCAGGATAGCGGTGATGACGATAAACTGTCCGATCTGGGCTACACCGGTGGCACCGGACCGCTTGAAAAGATTTTTTACACTGGTCCAGTTAAAGTACACTGCTGCCGCGATACCCAGGACTATCAGGACCATGGTTACCTTGGTCCAGGGAAAGAAAATGCCCCGGATAATATACATAACGCTGAACAGAAGCAGAAATACCAGTAACACGATAAGGGAGATCCACTGTCCTTTTTGTTTGATGACTTCCAGATTTATTTTCACAGCTTGCTCCTATTTCCAGGTCTTGGATTCGACGACAGTCTTGGCTACAAAGAGCCAGATAAAGGCGCCTATCAGAAAATACAAAATATCTTTTATACCAAATATACCAGTGGATAGTTTTTCATAGTGGAAGGAGAAGGATATCTCCTGAAAAAATCTGGCAGCAGGGCCGCTCATCTGGTCACCCAGTAAAGTGATCATAAACAGGAAGAATGCCATCCCGAAGGAGATCAGACCCGCCACCACAAAATTTTCTGTGAAGGAAGAAGCCGCCATCCCTATGGACAGGAAGAAGGAGAAAGATAAAATCATACCTAAAAAAGAGGATATTAACGGCTCCCAGCTCACCTTGCCTACGAAAGCATAGGTCAGGGGAAACAACAGCATGAATCCCGCTCCCACTAAAGAGAAGGTCAGTACAGCCAGAAATTTTCCCAGGATGATCTCCCAGGAGGTCAGGGGTGAGGTCAAGAGGAGTTCATAACTGCCCAGCTTTTTGTCTTCAGCCAGGAGACGCAGGGTCAACACCGGCATAATAAACAAAAAGATGGAATTCATAAATGAAAACAGATTGGAGAAATTTCCTACTGAACTTTCATTAAAAATATAATAAGAAAGAAACAGGGCCCCGGTAATCCCCATGAATAACAGCATGATGACATAGCCCAGGATGGAATTGAAATAGACTTTGAGTTCTTTTTTATATACTGCCCACATGGCCGGCTCCTAGTTGATGATTTTAACGAAAGCGTCTTCCAGGCTGTCCTTTTCCAGGACCAGCTCCAGTAATCCGCAATCCTGTTCGAATGCCAGTCGGGATATAGACTCCCGAATTTCACTGGCAGTCCGTATCTTCACATAATCCTGGACATCCTCTACCTGTTCCACCCCGTCCATCTTTTTAACCGCGGAGATGAATTTTTTCTCATTGCGGGCCAGCTTGACCAGCAGGCTCTGTTTATGGAGGTGCAGTTCCCGGAGATTGGAAATTTTATCCACGGCTTTGATCTGGCCGTCATGGATGATTATGGCTTTTTCGCAGATCTCACTGGCTTCAGCCAGGATGTGAGTAGACAGGATGATGGTATTGCCCTGCTCATGAGACAGCTTCCTGACCAGATTGCGGATATCACGGACCTGCTCAGGATCCAGTCCCACCGTGGGCTCGTCCATGATCAGTACCTGGGGTGAATTAACGATACTCTGAGCAATACCCACTCTCTGCTTCAGACCCCGGGACAGAAAGTCGATCAGGGTATGGCGGCGGTCTCCCAGGTCGGTCAGCTCTATAGCCATATCCACCTGTTTGTGTATCTTATCTTTTTCTACTTTTTTCAGCTCTGCCACAAACTCAAGATATTCCAGGACAGTGAGGTCAGGATACAGAGGGGGCAGCTGGGGAAGATACCCGATGATTTTTTTTACCTCATCAGTGTCTTCAAATACATCCATACCGTTAATAAAAACATCACCCTGTACCGGAGACATGAACCCGGTGATGATACGCATGGTGGTGGTCTTGCCCGCACCGTTTTTTCCCAGGAAAGCGACGATCTCTCCTTTGGCTACTTCAAAGGAAATATTATCCAGTACTTTGAAGTTCCCGTAGTAGTGCGACACCTGTTTGACAGATACCATGTGAATCTCCCCGAAAAGAATGGTTTTATTATATGTTATTTTCGGCTTAATTGAAAATCTATTAAGCCCTGAACATAAAGAAACCCCATGTCGGGGAACATGGGGTTCAGGTGCGAGGTATCGAAAAATCGATGGATAAAAGGTTTAGTTGGTAAAGAAGTATCCTGCCAGCTGAGGGAAGCTGTCCCTGATATAATGCAGAACTCTTTTTTCTATCTGGCGGGCTGCTTCCGCGGTAATGGAATAACGGTCACCCAAAGTCTGTAATGTTTCGCGGGTCTCATAGTCAAAGCCGTAGCGTTTGCGGATAATTTCTCTTTCTCTGTCATTCAAAGAATCCACTGCGATATTGACCTCATCGATCAGACTCTGGTCTTCCAGAATCACTTCAGGGTTATAATGGTCGTCGGGTACGGTATTGATCAGTTCTTCACCTTCTTCATAGGTCACCATGTTAAGAGACTGATCCTGGGATGAAAAGAAGAACAACACATCTACCGCGTCCCTGCGGCTGACCTTACACTGTTCCTGGATAGTGTCTACATCAGGAAAACGGTCGTACTTCTGAAAATAAGCTGAAATAAAACTTTTAATCTGTTTGTTGATATAGTCTTTACGGTAGGAAATATTGATGGTGTGGGACGGTTTGATAAAACCACGTAAAATCGACTGCTTGATCCAGAAAGCGGCATAGGTAGAAAATTTTACTTCTTTGGTAGGATCAAATTTTTTAGCGGCGCGCATCAGTCCCATATTTCCATTCTGGATAATATCCATGATAGAAGTTGCACCCTTATAAAATTCCAGTGATATTTTGACCACCAGTTTCAAATTGGCATTGATCATTTCCTGGAGTGCATCTTCATCTCCCTGAGCTATCAAATATGCCAATTCTTTTTCCCTTTCCCGTGTAATCAAAGGTTTCCGGGAAATGTCTTTCAGGTACTTTTTGAAAAGAATCATATCTTTCATGGCATCCTCCTGCTTCACACTATATAGGAGCAAGTAGCGTGCCAACATTCCCTTTTTTTATTAATAAATAAATTATTTTCTAATTCTATATATACCAATAAGATTTACAAAATCAAATAGACTTTGTGATTAAATTCACAAATAGTGTGTATTTTTATATACGCTTTTTTGTGTTTGTTTGAAGACTAATTTTTTTAAATATCGATCTCGTCCTGCCAATCCATGTCAATATCACGGATTTCCATTTCGATTTTATAGATAAGCTCATCTTTCTGGGAAAACCTCTGGGCCAGGGTATAGATAGTTTTTTTGATATTATAAACATCCAGGGTAGATAAAATCCGGTTGAGTTCTACATTGGATATTAGCCATTTCAACTGATCCAGTAATTCCCTGCTTCCTGCCATTTCCATGAGTTGAATCAGGGGAGGTATATATTTTAAATAATTTTTTTTAATGATCTGAATAAAAATCCGGTTTAATTCGCTGGCAATAAAGGGAGCACACTCTTGTAATTCTTCTTCCATACCCAGATTTAATTCAATAAACAATTCATAGGAAACCTGGCCTTGAACTCTTTCCAGCAACTCTCTTATTGCCTGATGAAACTCTTTTATATCCCGGGTATATATCTGTTTTAATTGTCCTATTAAATTTTCATCCCATTGGGTCCATTCTTCTTTACGTGAAAATATATCTTTCCACATATTATTCCTCTATTTCGGCTAATAAAACCGTGAGATCATCCATCTCTGGATTTTTTTGAGACATCTCTTCAGTCATATCAGAAATAATTCTTTTGAGTCCGGAGATATCGTTATTTTTATTGTTAGTGAAGAAAATTTCAAGCTGCTGTTCATAGGAACCTTCCTGAGGCATAAGATCTACCAGTCCATCTGAATATAGTACTATCTTGTCTGATTTATGAAGATCCATTTCTTTTTCTTCAAATTTAATATCTTCATAAAGACCCAGGGGAGGTGAATTGGGAATACCTATAAATTCAATTTTTCCATTCCCATGCTGCAGGACAGCTCTGGGATGTCCTGCAGAAGAATAAATTATCTTCTTTTCCATAAGATCCAGAACATAAATAAATACAGTGATGAATTTGGAAGTGGACAGATTACTATCCAGAAGATTGAGATTAATTATTTTTTCATTCATGGTATCCAATAGGCGGGAGGGATGAAGGTCATGCTGGGAACGCAGCCTGATCATAAACTCACTGTAGGTATTTTTGACCAGTACCGAAAACATGGAAGCTGTAACACCATGTCCGCTGACATCGGCTATCATGGCCACATAGTATTTATTATTATCCATCTCTACTTCTTCCACATAGAAAAAGTCTCCGCCAATCAAATCAGAAGTTCTGTATATACTATCAAATCGGATAGTATCTGTTCCGGGAAGGCTGTGAGGTATCAGATTCTGCTGCATGATACGGGCTGACTGCAGATTTTCCAACAGATCCTGATTGATACGTTCCAGTTCTTCTTTTTTATTTTCCAGTTCCATCCTGGTAAACATCTTCATGGTATTATCTATAAAAAACATAATTATTCCGGTATAGGCTTCATCCTCAATGATGGGGAAAAACCTGATATTAAACCACAACTCACCTATCTTTAAATCCAGATAATGAAATTCCACCCAATTGGATTTTACTTCATCTATTTTGTTTTTTATCTGATCCCCGAACTGCTGGGGAAAAATATTTTGTATTTCCATCCCTAAAAAGGAGAGTTTAGATTCTGAGATGATTTTTATTTTTTCATTGTAGAAAATAATCTTATCATCCACATTAAGCAGAATAATACCGTCACGGGCATTTTCTACTATAGACCGGTTGATCAATGATTTTTTCTTCATGTTGGCTTTGAGTACTTCTTCTTTGCTGATGTCTTTGATAAGAATATAATACCCCATGTGAATGTCATTGAGCTTAATCTGTTTTAAAAGAATTTCACATATCAATTCAGTCTGATTGCAATCCTGCATACGAATCTTTAGTTTAGTTTCCTCTTTTTTCTGAGAGATGTCCAGGGCTTTTTTCATATCATCATGTTCATCTTTCTGTATAAGTTCAAACAGGCTTTTTCCAAAAATTTCATCATATTCAAATCCGAACATGATTTCAGCACCTTTATTCCAGGATGTAATCCTATAGGTAATGTCACTGGTAATAAAAGCATAGTCACGGATATTTTCCAGCATCAGATTAAAAATGTTCTGCTCTTTATTTCTGGTGACATTTGTAATACTGAGAAGAATAGAACTCAATCTTTGCTGATGGAGCCAGATAATCTTTCTAGCCCGAATATAGGGAATATTTCTTCTGTAAACAAACAAAAAGAAAGAGGTAAGAGTATCATCCTGGACTATGGGTAAAATTAAAATTTTTTTAAATAAAGTCTTTAATTGAAGATTTAAAGGTATGAGCTTTTCCAACACAGAAAGATGAAGTTTACCTTTTCTGATTTCTATGATATCCTGTTGATCCAGATTGACACTCTCATGGTGGAGATATTCACGGATTAGCTTTTTAATATCCATATCAATATCTTCAGTTTGCAGCTGGACACGGTTGTTATCACAAAGGAAAAGAAAAGAGGCTTTGGATTTGAAAAAATATTTCATTTCCGAACTGAGAGAGTGAAAGAAGCTATGCAGAAAATCAGCTGAGTTTTGCTGAAGATCCAGAAATACATGAAATAATCTTTCAAATCTTAATATAAATTCAAACCTGTCTTTCAGGATAATAAAACCGATAAGCAGGATGGAAATAGTTAGAAAGATGATGATGATCGAAATCCCGTTACCCAAACCACGCTCGGTAATCTGCTCGCCAAGCCACATGAGGAACATCGTACCGGTGAGCAGGGTGGAAACCGTGGTGAGACGGAAAAGGAAACCAGGGTCATTGACCAGGCCGGGTTGGGCCTCCAGCGCAACGGCAATGCCGATGCCCTGGAAAAGGGCGAGAACGACGGTACCGTAGCGGGTGTACTGGGTGATCTTCCGCCGCCCCGCTTCGCCTTCCTTCTTCAGGGCCTCGAGTTGCGGGCTGGCCACGCTCATCAGTTGCATGATGATCGACGCCGAGATGTACGGCATGATCCCCAGTGCGAAGATGGTGAAACGAGAGAGGGCGCCCCCGGAGAACATGTTGAACATGCCCAGAATGCCGCCCTTCTGCGTATTGAACAGATCGGAGAGAACGTTGGGGTCGATGCCGGGAACCGGGATGTGCGCACCAATGCGGTAAACCACCAGCGCGCCAAGCAGGAACCAGAGCCGGCGCTTCAGATCGCCGAACTTGCCACCCTTGCCAACGGTATTCGGATTTGCTGCCAACGTTCAGCCCTTTCCTTACTCAGCCACGGAACCACCGGCTGCCTCGATGGCA
>CAYRWR010000059.1:0-14556 GCA_964428015.1 uncultured Brevinematales bacterium
CCGGAGTTATCATCAGTAACCGTACCGCTCACAGTAAGAGCGGCTCCGACCTTCTGGAGATTGGTGGGGGTAGTGACGACCACTACCGGTGGTGTAGTATCGATAGTGTTGGTATTGGTAGCACCGGAAGTGATGGTGACCAGGCTGGCGGGACTGGAGACAGTCCGGCCCTGTGGATCGGAGGCGCTTATCCAGACCAGATAATCGGTACCATTGGCCAGGTCCAGCTCACCGTAGAGATTGTACAGGGTGGTACCGCCCCGGCTCAGAGACAGAGAATTAGTCTGTCCCCCGGCAGCGGGAGTGTAGTGCACATCACTGGCAGACAAGCCCTCCTGATGATACACGCTGCCCTTGACCACCAGCCTGCCGCTGTTGGTAGAATGGTCAGCGGGCTGACTCAGGATAATCACGAAAGGATTGGTGTCATCAACGGGATTAGTGATATTGGAGGCCAGAGTACAGCCTCCCAGGAAGAAAACCATTGCCATCATTTTCATTACCAGGTTTTTCATTATTAACTCCTGCATGGAATATGTAAACATGCTGTAACCGCTTACATTACTATAATTATACCCCTGCTTTTTAATAATTGCAAGTAAAAATCTGTTTTTGTCACCCCTGCCCTGTACCATTGTGCGACATGACCATGAGCAGATGACTTAATGAATAATTTTTGTGTGTTTTGTATTATTTACACTGAGAAAGAAGTTCTAAATTTTATCAAAGGGAACTGTCATATTCCAAAAATGAAATTTCTGTGTATTCGGTGACAATTGGTTCAGTTAAACTCCGGTTTTATCTGTTCAACCCACTGTCTGATCCGGGATTCGGTCAGGGCAGCCTGATTGTTTTGATCCAGTACCAGACCTACAAATTTACCGTCTCTGACTGCCAGAGATTCCTTGAACTGATAGCCCTCTGTACTCCACTGGCCTATGAGCCGGGCCCCCTTATGGTCCAGCATATCATAGAGATAGCCCAGGGCATTGGCAAAATATTCGGGAAAGTGCATCTGGTCTCCCAAACCGAACAGCGCGATTTTTTTGCCCTCAAACTCTACACGGTTGAATTCCGGCATAAACACGTACCAGGCATCCCCGAATTGGCCCAGATTCCAGGAGGGTACGCCAAAGATAATATGTTCATATTTTTCCAGATCCCGGGCATGCATATACACCACGTCCAGAGTCACCACATTGGAAAAGTACCGGGAGATGCGGTGGGCTACTTCTTCCGTATTTCCGGTAGTGCTGCCGTACAGGATCGCAACTGATTTTTCCATAGCTGCCCCCTATCATATTCATACTTATAATGTAGTATTACTAAATAATTTAGTCAAGAATTTTCTCACATTGTTCACGAAATGTATTAGAATAGAAAAGGGATTATTTTTTCTTATGCTGACGGCGGATGAATTTGGCGATCTGCTTGAACCGTTTGGTCTTAGGGTCTTCTTCGTAGCCTTTTTTGCGGGACTGGGTATATTCCATCTCATTTTTCAATTTAATATAGCTTTCATAGCGCTTGGGCGGAAGTATACCCTGCTCCAGGGCGGCCGTCACGGCACAGCCGGGCTCCACCTGGTGGGTACAGTCTCGGAAACGGCAGTTCCGGGCCAGGTCCTCGATATCACCGAAAGTATCCTGTATGCCCTGATCCGAATCCCAAAGAGCCAGCTCCCGCATACCGGGTGTATCCAGGATCAGAGCGCCGGAGGGCAGACGGAATAATTCGCGGGTCCGGGTGGTATGACGGCCCCGGCTGTCCCCTTCCCTGACCTCCTGGACTTCCTGGTAGGGCTGTCCCGCCAGAGTGTTCAGCAGAGTGGATTTTCCTACACCTGAGGCACCCAGAAAGACAGTAGTAGAGCCGGGCTGTAGAATGGCCCGGACTTCTTCCAGTCCTCTCTGGTCCAGGGCGGAATAGGCTATGACAGGGATATCCCCGGTGACGGTCCTCATGAGCTCCAGCTTGGCTTCACTGTCCGGGGACAGGTCCAGCTTGGAGAGCAGGATGGTGATGCCGGCTCCGCACTCGTGACTGAGGGACAAAAAGCGCTCCATGCGGCGCAGATTGAAATCGTGGTCCAGGGCATTGATCAGAAAGATATGGTCCAGATTGGCAGCCAGGATCTGTTCTTCTACCACATCGCCGATGATATCACCGGGGGCTTTTCGGGAAAATTTATTTTTGCGGCTCAGGACCGCGTTGATTACGGCATGGTCACGGCTGTCATTCATCTGGATCTGCAGCCAGTCACCCGTCACAGGGAAATCATTAGGCCCGCGGGACTGCTGCCACAGACGTCCGGCCGGCTGGACATTGAGCTCGCCGTAGGGAGTAGCCACCCGGAAGATGTCCTGATAACGGGCCAGAACCCGGGCGGGGACATTGTCTTCGATTTTTTCACGGGCATAAATCTCTTCCCAGGAAGCATCCCAACCCCAGGGCCCCAGGATATCAGTGTAACGCTCCATCCTGCTCAGATCAATCCCGTCTTTTTGACTATTTCTTCGATATCCATATCCAGTACCAGGTCCGCGTCCTTGTCATAGGGCGTGGAGCCCTGATTCATGATGACCAGCTTGGTCTCATCGGTGAGATAGCCGGGCAGCTGGGCTACGGGGTAGACCTGCAGAGAGGTCCCCATACAGATCAACAGGTCGGCTTTCTGGACCTCGGTCAGGGCTTTTTCCAGGCCGGAGACCGGCTCGCCGAAAAACACGATATTGGGTTTGAGGACATGGCCTGCTTTGTTTTTAGGGACCTGCTTTTTTCTGATGGCGGCTATGATCTTGTCATTCACAGGTTCCAGTTCGTTGGTCTCCAGATCCACGAAATTTTCAAAATCCCCGTGTACCGAGATGATATTGGTATTGCCGGCTTTGTGATGCAGGCCGTCGATGTTCTGGGTGATCACGCACTTGAGCTTGCCCAGGTCTTCCAGTTTTTTGAGGAAGCGGTGCCCCAGAGAGGGCTGGGCGTTCAGAGAGCCTTCGAACAACTCTCCGATGTGGGTATAAAAGAGAGAAGGATTTTCACGAAAGATCTTGATATCAAACAGCTGTTCCCCCGGGATGTCTCCCCGGCTGTAGATGCCCTTGGGACCGCGAAAATCAGGGATGCCGCTCCGGGTGGATATGCCCGCGCCGGTAAGTGCCACAATATACTGGCTCTTGCCAATCAATTCCATCAACAGATCCAGTCCTTCTAATACCATATTATTTCACCTTCAGAAATTTTCTTTTTCCGATCTTGATAATCCGCTCCGTACCCGGCTCCAGGGTGAGGTCATTAGTGACTTTTTCTCCATCTATGGAGACCGCGTTCTGCTGGAGCATGCGGCGCATTTCACTCTTGGACTCCATGATACCGGCATCCACCACCGTGTCTACCAGCAGAGAGGGGGCTTTGAGAGTATATTCAGGTACCTCATCGGGCAGTCCCCCGCCCTTAAAGATTCGCTCAAACTCCACCAGTACCTGCTGGGCTTCCTGGGAGCCATAGTAAAATTCTACCAGAAGCTGGCCCAGGCGGACCTTGAAATCACGGGGATTAGCTCCGCCCTGCATAGCCGCAGCGAAACCTTTTATTTCATCCAGAGGGACATCGGTGAGGAGCTCATAGTATTTCACGATCAGTTCATCGGGGATGGACATGATCTTACCGAATATCTGACTGGGCTCTTCCGAGACGCCGATGTAGTTGCCCAGGGATTTGCTCATTTTCTGGACACCGTCGGTACCCTCGATAATGGGCATGGTGATGACCACCTGGGGGTCCTGGCCGCTTTCCTTCTGGAGATCGCGTCCCACCAGCATATTGAACTTCTGGTCGGTACCGCCCAGCTCGATATCAGAGCGCAGTGCCACGGAGTCATAACCCTGGATCAGGGGGTACATAAACTCGATCATAGAGATAGGCCGGCCTTCCTGGTAGCGCTTGGTAAAGTCGTCGCGTTCCAGCAGGCGGGCTACGGTGTATTTACTGGTCAGCTCCAGCACATCCTCAAACTTCATGGGAGCGCACCATTCGCTGTTGAATACCACTTTGGTCTTTTTTTCATCCAGGATCTTGAAGAGCTGCTGTTTGTAGGACTCGGCATTTTTGAGGACTTCTTCCCGAGTGAGGCGTTTACGGGTCTGGGACTTGCCGGTGGGGTCGCCTATCATGGCGGTAAAGTCCCCGATGAGAAAGATCACTTCATGGCCCAGGTCCTGCATCTGTCTCAACTTGCGCAGAGGGACGGTATGCCCCAGGTGCAGATCGGGCGCGCTGGGATCAGCCCCGTATTTTATCTTCAGAGGGCGGTTTTCTTTAATGGATTTGGTCAGTTTCTGCTTCAGTTCATCCAGGGGGACTATCTCCACCGTACCCCGCTGTATGATTTCCAGCTGTTGTTCCAGGCTCAGGCCCATGTCTCACTCCTTGAGGTGTTGTAAGGTTTATTTTAAGGGGGAAAGGCAGATAGAGCAAATTTTTCCCCGCCCGGTGCAGGAAGGCAACAACGCCCGCCGCAGGCGTTGAGAGGAACGGCACCGCCGATTTTCTCAGGCTCACGCCCCCTGACTGTAGGAAGGCAAAATGGTACGCGCTCCCACTACCCTGTGCAGGGGATAACCGCACCCTATGTCGTATCTGGGCAATAGAGACGCGGCGGGAGCCGCCACCACTCCCCGGAAAATGAGGAAAATGGGGAGGGCTCAGCCTCTGCGGAAATTGTCTCATCAGCAAAGCTCAGACGGGAAGCCGATCCGCTTATTTATCCTCACAAAGCATATTACAAATTAACGTAAAAGGCTTTCTTCCAGCTGTGTTTTTTGCGGATGTTGTTGTCCCTGCGGCAGGCTAACAGGACTTTCACTTTCTTACCCTCCTGGAGTTCCTGGTCATATTTATCGCCGGAACGCAGGGGCAGACTGAAGGCGATAGTCTGGACATTATTGGTGAAGGTCCCCCAGGCATCGGTCACATTGTTTTTACCGCCCAGAGACTCATCTGCGACATGTGAAAAAGGGGTGTTTCCAAAATGGTCCTCTACCCTGACCTGGTCCCCGTCTCTCCAGGCTATCAGGATATCCGCCCCTTTCATGACCCAGCTGGGATTAAAGCCTACCGCCACCCAGCCGGCAAAAGGAGTGGTCAGACGGATATGAAGCATAGTACCCTCCACCTGCCAGCTGAAGATCACACTGTCATTGGTCACGGATTTAAAAGCCGTCTTTTGCGGAATCTGTTCAGCCTGGAGCGAAGCTCCGCTGTCGCTGTCTACTGCTCTCACCTTAGCTACTGCCAGAAACTGTACCAAAAATATCAAAATCAAACCGAATCGCATCGATTCCTCCTGAGGTGGGTCTGAAAATCAGATTTTTTCATCCTTTACTTTTTTCCGGATTGCTGCTGAAGCATCCACTGCAGAGCCTGAAACAGCATCTCATTTCTGCCGGTGGTGTATTCCGGATGGGGGCTCATGATCAGGACCCGGCCCTGACCGTAAGGCGCGGTGATGATTGCTGGCGTCCCCGGCATCATCCCCCGCGGCGCGGAATTCTCTGCCATGTCGCTGTCAAAACTGGCCAGTACTTCATAGGGGGGGAGATCGCTGTTTCCGGCCGGCTCAAACAGGGGGCCATTGGCATAGCGCAGCTCTACCTGGGAATCGTCGAAGATCTTACGGCCCGAGGGTGTGATGCTGACCTCCACCTGGCCGGTACCTCTATACCAGTTTACCACATTTTTGGGTTTGGCATTGATTATAGAGAGATAGTCCTTGTGATCCAGGCTGAGGAAGGCCCCCGCGCAGATGCCCAGATAGAGGCCGCCCTGCTGTAGAAAGCGGCGGATGTCAGCCATGCCCTGCTCGGACAGCTCCTGCTTGTGATCTGGAGCCATGCCCCCTCCCACAATCAGGGCATCATAGTCAAAGATGGTACTCCAGCGTATATCTTTGCCCTTGAGGACATCATAGTGTACTGTGTCAGTATGACCATCCAGTATCCGGGTGATATTCCAGGTATTGCCGTTGTCATACACTGCTACTTTATAAAGAGGAATGAGGGGAGTGATTTTTTGGGATTTGTATTCCGTGTTGAAATACTTTTTTAGGCTCCCCACCGCCTCCTCCGATCCAAAGTCGGCTGCCATCTTTAGGTCCTGCTGAGCTATATCTTTTTCACCCAGATCATACCACACCCAACCCCGTTTGTAATAGGAGGCACTGTAGGTCCAGTCCCAGGCCAGTGACTGGCTGTATTGCTGAATTTTCAGCTTTTTGTCAGAAGCGGCACCTGCCAGGTAGTAATAATGCTCTGCTATCCGGGTCTTCAGAGCAGGCTGAAGCTGCACCGCCTGTGTCAGTACTGACTCTCCTTCCTGATATCTGCCCAGATAGTTCAGGGTCTTGCCCATCAGGAACAAAGTATCCGGATCCCAGGCATAGAGGGAACGGCTGGTTTCACACCAGGAGAGACTGTCCTGATACTTCCTGTCCTGGTATTTGAGGTAGGCCAGATAGTAGCAGGGACGGAAATAACCGGGGGCCGCGGCATGCAGCATCTCTGCCAGAGTCTGCTTTTCAGAATCCGTAGACATGCTCCAGAAATACCCTTCCAGATTTTTAACAGTTTCCTGAGCGTGTTCGGGGTCTAGTTTTACTGCCTGATCCAGGTAGGTCCCGGCCTCAGATAACCGGCCCAGCTTCAACACAGCCCGCGCGGCAGAGCGGTAATAATCCGCTTCCCGGGGATAGAGTTGTATTAAATCTCTACTGATTTCCAGCACTGAGGCATAGTCCCCTGCTTCCGTGTAGACCCAGATCAGATCTTCCAGTGCCTTTTTGTGCATAGGATTGAGGCTGATGACTTTTTCCAGTTGGGACTGCCGCAGTTTACCCTGGCTTTTTTTGGCATCCCCGTATATCTGCCAGGAACGGGCCAGTTTGGCCTGGTCCAGAGACAAATATTTTTTCTGCAAGAAGTCTGCTTCTTCCTGGCTGAGCTCAAAGGGTGAGCGTTTACTCCAGCTAAAATTGGCCCAGCCGTAATCTTTTACCGTGTTTTGAAACTGCCAGTCATAATAATCCCATTGATTACTGCCCGTATATCCCGGAAATTTGGATTTGTTGTAATCGAAATAACCATGCATAGGCCAGATACCCACAGTGTTTTCGATATTATGGAAGAGCTCGTGGACCAGAGTAGCCATGGCTCCCGCTCCATCCAGCCAATTCAGGGGAATAGCGATGCCTCCCCTCCAGGGGCCGTACACCGTCCAGGGCAGGAGCACCGGCTGACCCAGACCCCCGTAGGCTTCACGAGCCACTCCGGAAAAACCCGCCCAGTAAGTCACTAAGGTATCAAACTGATTCATCCTGGGGGCCAGCTTAGTGAACAGGGGCGGTGTTATGGAATCATAGTCCAGCCCCCCTACTTCATACTCCCCTTCCTTCCAGAAGACACGGTTAAGTGTGGAGTCCACCACCAGCAACTGACTGTCCAGGGTCATCTGTCCCTGGCTCATGCTCTCTATCATGGCTCGTGAAAAAGCCTCCAGCAGAGGAATGCGGTCTATGTTCCTCTGCTTGAGAGACCTCTTTAATATCTCGACTGTTCCCGAGGCATTGGTATAAGTGAGGGAGGATTCCCGGATACACAGATCCAGCAGATGATGGGTCACCTGCGGCTTAATTCGTCCCAGTGTGAGGCGTCTTTCCAGAAGGCGGATCAGGCTGGGTATTTCCCAGTACTGAGTATTTTTACTGACTGTCTGATTCAGACTTTGCTTCTGGCTCAGGTCCCGGAGCACAGCCAGGGCTGATTTCCAGTCATCCTTCATCAGATTATAGCGCACCATCCAGATACCGGTGTCCATGTAATAGGACAGTATCCAGAAATCTTCCTTGCGGGGTGAGTATTTCCAGGCCAGGCCGGCCGTCTTCCAGGCATCTTCAAATTTATTCTGTTCCAGGTATACCCAGCTCAGCAGTCCCAGCAGAGTGGCCTGGCTTTGTTCCAGCTTTTCCCGTGATGAGAGATTTTTCTCTTCATTGATCTGTTTCTGCAGGGAATTCACTGTATTTTTTAGATACTGTTCCGCTTCTCCTACTCTATCCAGGCGGTCCAGCACTTTGATCCAGGCCAGGTAGTAGGCATCATTGTCTGACCCGGCTGCCGCCTTTTTATAGGCTGATTCCGCTTTGCTCCATTCGGCCGCAGATTCAGCCAGGACTCCGCTCAGATACCAGGCATCGGCATTGTCTTTATCCCGGGCTAAGAGTTGTTCTACCAGCTGACTGGCTTTATCCAGCCGGCCCGTTTCTACATAGGCTGGTCCGAGCTTGGCCACGGACTTGCTGTTGGAGGAATCATATTTCAGGGATGCCTCCAGGAGCTGGATGTACTTTTCCTTGTCCTGGGTAAATTTAAAAGAGAGATAGTAATAATGCTGAGATATCTGACCGGCATATGTCTTGTCCAGGGCCAATAATATCTCAAAATCCTTTTCGGCCTCAGCCCAACGGCCGACGTAGCCCAGACTCTTGCCCCGTATGAGGTAGCCCGCTTTGTATTCAGAATCCAGTTTGAGGAGCTGGCTGCAATTACCGATGGCTGTCTGATAATCAGCGGCATTAAAAGCCATCACACTGAGATGATAAAGCGCTTCTTTTTTGCCGGGAATCCCATCCTGCTCAGTCCAGAGGGACAGGGCCTGGCTGTACCAGGATTTCTTTTGAGACTCATCCTGAGTGGATCGGGCTTTGTTCAGATAGTCCTGAAAATCAGAAGCATAGAAAGTATTGCTCATTAAAAGGAGGAGCAGCAATAATAGAATTGATTTCATAATAACCCCC
Source organism: uncultured Brevinematales bacterium (assembly GCA_964428015.1). GTDB lineage: Bacteria > Spirochaetota > Brevinematia > Brevinematales > CAYRWR01 > CAYRWR01. The sequence continues at coordinate 8,852 of CAYRWR010000059.1, forward strand.
GGTGTATAATCATAATAATAGTCCAAATATGGGATTATTGCAACTCTGACATTTTTTAGGAAAAGAGAGCCACGTCCTTTTCCAGCTGCTCATCCATCCGGGTGTCTCTACCCCGGGTAGTCAGGTATCCTCCGGTCAGCATTCCGTTGGCACCGGCCAGCATGAGGAAGCCCTGCCAGTCATTCATGCGTGTCTCACGACCAGCGGCAAATTTGATAATCTTGGCGGGATGTATCAGTCTGAAAATGGCAAAGGTTTTGGCGGCTTCGGCCGCGGGCAATAAGGGGCGGTCCTGCATGGGGGTGCCCTGTATGGGGATCAGTACATTGAGAGGGATCACGTCCACATCCAGCTCTTTGAGTGTGAAAGCCAGATTTACTCTGTCCTCCGCGGTCTCACCCAGTCCCAGTATGCCTCCCACACAGCATCCGATACCGTATTTTTTGAGGAGTTTGATTGTATCCAGTCTCTCTTCAATGGTATGGGTATTAGCTATAAAGGTCGAATATTTGGACGGATCTACCTGAAGATTATGGTTATAGTGCTGGATTCCGTGGTCGGCCAGGGCCCGCGCTGTCTCATCACTGAGCATCCCCAGTGAGGCACAGATATTCATACCAGGCATCTGGTCCTTTATGGCATCCATGGCATCCAGTATATTTTGAAAATCCGCGTCAATCCTGTCAAATCCATAGCCGCTGGTAACTATACCGAAAGAGCGTACTCCCTTATCATACACAGCCCGCGCCGCATCTATAATAGCCTGCTTGTCTTTGAGATCATAGACTTCGGCTTCTGCCTCATGATGGCTGGATTGGGCACAGTACTGACAATTCTCCGTACATTCACCGCTCTTGGCATTCATGATGGTGCATTTATGGGAATAGGAAGCGTACTTGCTGCGTACTTTATTAGCCAGGCTGACCAGATCCAGAATATCACTGCCCTCCAGTGACATCAATTCCAGAGCCAGGTCTCTGTCCAGATTATCTCCTGACAGAACTGAGTAGGCCTTTTGTATGGCGGGATGCAGCATAGTGACTCCTTGTATACCTATTTTATGAAATGGTTTACAAGTATTTTATACCACCCGCGTCACCCTGTCAATTTCTCAATAGACTGCTAATAGTACCGGATTTGAATTTTTATGCTATAATAATGCAATATTCATGGGGAGTACCTGCTATGAAAAAACTATTACTGATACTAATATTCCTGCTAACTCTTAACGCTCTCTATTCACAATCCGAGTCCGAAGGATATATACAATACCAGGTCTCCAATCATCTGCGTACCCTGGAAGCTGTGACGGAATGGAACAATGAATATACCGGTAAAAGTACTCTCACGGTCCGCTGTGAATATAATGAACAGGGACAGATATTATCCATAAAAAAGAAAAAGATAAACTATGCCCTGGATCAGGTAGTATTAAACGATCTGACTGTCTTTGAATATGATGCGCAGTCTAATCTAATCAAGGTCACTGAAAAAGATAAGAATGACAAAGTACTATCGATTATCAGCTATGAATATAACGGCACACAGTTAACAAAAAAGAGTTTTCGGTCCGTGGCGGAAAAGTCAGATACTGTCACCACTTATTTCCCGGATGGGCAGGTCAGCAGCTACCAGGTCATCTTTATACCAGGCAATGTAACAACCTATTTCATGACCAATGTTATAGGTCCCGAGGGAAGGATAAAGCATTCAGTCAGTCTGAGCTATAGTACCACCAATTCACAATCTGAGTATTTCTACAGCGGAGAGGGACTACTGCTTTCCGTGCTATCCACAGACCCCGGCGGCAGGATGATCTCAGAGATGACTTATGATTACACCCCTGCGGGAAAAGTAAAGAGTATGATAATACAGACTATCTATGCTGAAGAGCCCAGTATTGTGACTATGCAGTATGATGAAAAGGACAGGCTTATTCAGGAAGAGAATTTTATGACAATTACACTGTATACCTATAATAATCAGGGCATTTTAATTCGTAAAGAAGTCAGGAAAAAAGACGGCAGTCCGGATACAGAGACCATTTTTAATCCCAAAGGTGATTACCAGGAAATTCGGACTTTTACACCTAAGAGCGTGACCAAATTCAACCGGGATTTTTATTAGTCCAGACTCCTGATGGGAGAAATGACCACATTGTTACTGGTTTTGGCCTTTTTCTCATTTTTTCTGATATGTTCGTATATAGACAGAAAGCTATCCTTTTTACCATTGCTTGCCGCCAGACTATAAGTGCCGTCGCTGGCCAGATTCCAGGTATTGGCATTGTCCTTATATTGATAGTCCAGTATTGTCTGGATAAAGTCTCTCTGTTTCTGCCCTTCGATAGGAAATAAAAGCTCTACTCTACGGTCCAGGTTTCTGGTCATCCAGTCAGCACTGGCCAGGTAATACTCTTCATCTCCTCCGTTATAAAAATAATATATACGGGGGTGTTCCAGGTATCGCCCCACGATACTCCTGACTGTGATATTATCTGATAATCCTTTAATGCCCGGTTTAAGTGAGCAAATGCCTCTGACCACCAGCTGGATCTCTACCCCTGCCTGGGAGGCTTCGTAGAGTGTCATCACTATCTCCTGATCCAGTAGTGAATTTACCTTGGCCAGGATCCTGGCTTTAAGACCGTTTTTAGCGTTTTCCGTTTCTCTGCGGATGAGCGACAGGAATTTCTGCCTCAGATCCAGGGGGGCCACGGTAAGCTGGTTCCACTTTTCTGGTATGGAGAATCCGGTCAAGAGATTAAACAGGGTGGAAGCATCCTCGCCTATCAGCGGGTCAGATGTAAAATAACTGAAGTCTGTGTACAAACGGGCTGTCTGTTCGTTATAATTGCCTGTGGCCATGTGGACATAGCGCCGTATTTCATTCCCTTCACGCCGCACTACCAAAAGGCATTTGGCGTGGGTCTTAAGGCCGGATATTCCGTAGATCACATGGGCTCCGGCATCCTCCAGTCTATGAGCGGCGTCTATATTCCTTTTTTCATCAAACCGGGCCTGAAGTTCGTCCACGATGCTGACATATTTGCCGTTTTCCGCCGCTTTTACCAGGGCTTCGATGATTCTTGACTGATTGGAAGTGCGGTACAGTGTCATCTTTATGGCCAGGACATTCTTGTCCTGCGCTGCGGTATCCAGGAATTCCACCACAGGGTCATAGGCATGATAGGGATGATACAAAATGGGGGACTTTTCCCTGATCAGCTGAAAGATATCGGTATCCACAAAGTCCTGGGGGTATACCGGTGCCAGAATCTCATCTTTTAAGTCCGGTCTGTCACACTGACTGTATATTTCAAACAGATCCTGCAGTCTCAGGATACCGTTTATGGGATACATATCTTCTTTGCTGATCTCCAGCTCTTTAGTGAGGATATCCAGTACTTTGGGAGACAGAGTCTTCTCATATTCCAGGCGTACTACATTGCGTTTATGCATAAGTTTGATATTGCTTTCGATTTCCTTGAGAAGATCCGAGACCGCGTCAGGATCTACCGAAAAATCAGCGTCACGGGTAATTTTAAGCAGACCGGAAGATATGACTTTATAGCCGTTATAAATTTCTCCGATAAACAGCTGCAGGACATTTCCCAAGGGCAGATAGCACTCCGTCTCCGGAATATGAATAAAGCGTCCCAGGATGCCTGTGGGGACCTGGACAAAGGACAGATGACTTTTCTCCAGAATGGAGGGATTTTCCGCGTTGGGCTCCAGTTCCACAGCCATGTAGATTTTTCCGCTGACCAGATTGGGGAAAGGATGAGTAGGACCTACAGATATTGGGGTCATGATCTTTTTCATCTGCTGCTGAAACAAAGTGTGCAGAAAGGGACGGTGCTTTTCCAAATCTTTGACGTTGTACTGGATATTGACGCCACACTCCTTTAAGGCAGGTAACAGGTTTTTATTAAAGTTTTCATACTGGTCCCTGACCATACGTTCTACTTTTTGACGTATACCTTTGAGCTGTTCCTGAGGGCTGAGTTGATCCGAAGAATTACTCTGCACATGCAGGCTGGCCTGTTTCTTGATGGCTGCCACACGAACCATAAAAAACTCTTCCAGATTGGAGGAGACAATGGCTGTAAATTTTATCCTCTCTAAAAGAGGATTCCTGTCCTCGATGGCTTCATGAAGTACCCGTGAATTAAAATCCAGCCAGCTCCATTCACGGTTGATAAAATTCCGGGGGTCATCCAGTCTGATCATCAGATCCTCTCCAACTGTACCGGTATTCCGAAAAACGACTCAAACAGGTCGCCTTTATTTTTCAAAGAAATCCGGAAAATATCAAAAGCTACATCATCCACATCCCTGAAATGTACATACAGGACACAGCGGTTATCGTCTATGTCGACTTTTATTTTTTCTACCTGTTGGGTATGTATAGCATCCAGAGCATCGGCTATTCTCAACAGTGAGGCCAGACGGGAAACCATAACCCTCTGACTCATCTCCAGACTCATGTATTCAGTATGGGTAGGCCTCGGAGTGGCCTTGCGGTGATAGCGCGCGATCTGAGCGATAATCTTGAGGTCAGTTTCTGTCAGACCCAATATCTCTGAGGTGCTGATGAGACGTGATGAATGCTTATGATGCGAGCCGGCGGAGATAAAGGACCCCAGGTCATGTAATATTGCTGCAGATTGTAGATAAACCCGTTCCTGTTTACTAAAGCCGTATAAGTCAGCCATCTGGTCAAATAGCTGCATGGATAACATTAATACGTGATCCGCGTGTGTCTGGTCGTACTGATATTTCATACCAATGGTACGGGCCGCGGAAATAATATTGGAAGCATCCATTTCCGGATCTTCCAGAATCACTCCCTCCTCCGAGGAGGACAACTGACTGAGCAAAGCAGAAGAAAGTGTCATCACCGGGAATAAGATCTCCCTGGCGTCTGATAAGGTAAAAAAGGTATTGATCATCAGAAAAGCCAGCTTGGTAGTACCAGCCACATTCTCATGCAGCTGATAACGAGAGGCAAATTTATCCAGATCCATTTTGGCGATTTTTTCTGCCAGGGCCAGGAAGGCGTTGCGGCTGACCCGGTAAACACCATGACTTTCCTTAAAATCACTGGTATTTTCAATGATTTTACGTGCATCATCATTGACCACAACAAATCTGTCAATGCTCCTGATGTTTTCCAGTCTTTTAACGCTCTGCACAAAATTAACGGTTAAAGGGCGGATGATAAAGGAATAATATCGATCCGGACGGTTTTCGCTCTGCAGAAGCCGTAAAGTACCCTGATGAAAAGTCTCAGAAAATAATATATCACCTTTGCTTTGAAAGACTATTTGAGTAGAACCTGCTCCCAGAGAAAACAGGACAACATTATCTTCCATAAAGCCAAAGCGGTCTTTCATCAATTTTGATACCGCATGATACAGAATCCGGGCTTCTACGATGGATTCGATAACCTGTATATTGATTCCTGTAGTCTTATAAATACGGTCTATCATGACATCGGCGTTACTGGCTTCTCTCAGGGAGGAGGTGGCCACAGCATAGATATGATCAACCTGGAAAGAGGTGATCACTTCTTTGAAATTTCTGAGCACGGATAGGACATCTTTTATAGTACGGTTGCTGACAATACCTTTGCTGAAGGTATCCTTTCCAATGGTAATTGGTACCCATAGTTGTTCTACTGGAGTGAATACCCCTTTGCGT
>CAYRWR010000060.1:0-14187 GCA_964428015.1 uncultured Brevinematales bacterium
CAGTGCCAGTACAACAATAAGAGCGATGATATTGCGGAAGACCGCGAACAGGAGTACAGTGACCAGAGTCAGAACCAATGCCACCGCAAAGGTGATGGCGCCGATAACTCCTTTACCCAGGTTAGCCAGGAAGGGCAGGACTTTGAGGATAGCTACCAGAGGCTGGAACAGGCTGGACAGTCCGATCCACATCATCAGGAATCCCACCGCAATCAGGATAATTCCCATGATTTTATCTTCAGTCTTGAGCTGGGAAATGGCGTCTTCCCGGCTGCCTTTGAAGACACGGTAGAATGTGACTTCATTCTTAGCGGCTTGCTGGATAGTATACTTGGTGATGGTATTGCCGCTGGCTTTACCCAAAGCGGTAACAGGAATATCATTTTTCAAAACTGAATAGCTTAAGCGGATATCTCCCACCTGAGGATTCTGCAGACTGCCGCCGCCGTCTTTGATGTAGATATAATCGCCCTGGATGTCTCTGCCTTCCACTACTGTGTCAGCATTTAATTCCAGGTCTTCACCGCCGGGCAGACTGATGGACTGAGGATCTATGGGCCACACTCCGATTTTAGCGTTGTTTACAGTAGAAGAGTCACTTTTAATAGCCATTGTAGGGTTGTAGATGGAGACATTATGTTCTCTTTCCCAGGCTTTCACTTCTTTCTGATTGAAAGAACTGGAACTGGAGGGCATACTGGTCCATTCCTGAGAATAGGAGTAGTACTTCACAGTGGTGGTACCGCCGCCTACTTCATCCTTGGATTCTGTGCGGACATTTTCTTTCCAGGCATACATCTGAGCACTGCGGCTTATGGTGATGTACTTGCCGGGTTTAATGAAAGTAGGGTCGCCCAGAACTTCTTCAGTGGTCAGGTTTCCGGAAAGGGATATAAACTTTCCGTTGACTTCTGAATTTGCTTCATTGGCATTTACTTCCACGCTGGTTTCAGCGATCTTTCCCTGATTGGGACGACCGGCATTAAACCATAAAACCACAAATGAACCTAAAAACAGTACGATACCCAGAAGCATGCTTTGGAAACCTTTTCCAATGTTCTGGCCCCAACTTGTGTGTGTAACTTCAGCCATATATCTACCTCCTAAAAATGTTTTTATTAAAACGAAAATATAGCTGATTATGTTTAATAAGCCGACTGTTGTCAAGTTTTTTCAAATCACAAAATTATTTTTCTTTTTTAATTCAGCCAGAGGAATCAGTATAAATGATTAAATATAATGCATTTTTTTCTGATTGTCTATTAGATTTGCATCATTTAAAAATAATAAAGATAATATTAGATACTTTATTAATACACATCTCTATACCATACATGTAGTTAAAAAATTGATGTAAAAATAGACTGTTTGGCACAGTTGTTGCATAATATATGTGTGTATTTTAATCACAATAAGGAGAGTATTATGCCTGAAGGAGTCAACCTGATCCACACATTGTGGGTCCTCATTGCTGGATTCCTGGTGTTTTTTATGAATGCCGGGTTTGCTTTTTTGGAAGCAGGGTTTGTCCGTTCTAAAAACACGGTCAACGTGCTGGCCAAAAACTTTATCGTTTTTGCCCTGGCCACAGTCAGTTTCTGGGCTGTGGGCTATAGTCTGATGTTCGATCACTGGAATCTGAGTAAGATATTCTTTTCTGATTTCCAGACACTCACCGGCCCTGAAGGGATGAAGATCACTGAAATGACCTTCTTCTTCTTCCAGCTGGCATTTGCTGCAGCTGCGGCTTCCATTGTTTCAGGTGCTGTGGCAGAACGTATCAAGTTTATTGCCTACATCCTATTTGCCTTTATCCTGGTAGGAGTCATCTACCCCATCGTAGGTGCAGCCACCTGGGGCGGCGGTTTCCTGATGAAGGAAGGCGGAGTAGGCTTCATCGACTTTGCCGGATCCACTGTGGTGCATTCAGTGGGCGGATGGGCAGCATTGGCTGGAATCATCGTGCTGGGAGCCCGCAAAGGGAAATTCACTAAAGTCAACGGCAAAAGAAAAGTCAACGCCATTCCCGGACATTCCATGCCTCTGGCTACACTGGGAACCTTTATCCTGTGGCTGGGCTGGTTTGGATTCAACCCCGGATCTGAGCTGGCATTTGATGCCAATGTCCCCATGATCGCTGTAAACACCAACCTGGCCGGGGTCTCCGGTATGCTGACCGCCACTATTTTAAGCTGGATCAAGTTTAAGAAACCCGATTATTCCATGATTCTCAATGGACTGCTGGTGGGACTGGTTGCTATTACTGCCGGTTGTGCCGCTGTATCCCCGGTAGGAGCCTTTATCATTGGGATCGTAGCTGGTATTGTGGTGTTCCTGGGTGTACCGATGTTTGAAAACCTGGGCCTGGATGACCCTGTGGGTGCTACTTCTGTCCACCTGTTGGGCGGTGTGATTGGTACCTTCCTGGTAGGATTCTTTGCCAAGAGCGGCGGTGTTTTCTACGGCGGCGGATGGGCACTGGTCAAGAGCCAGATCATCGGTATTGCTTTCACCGGTGGCGTGGTGTTCGGTTCCAGCCTGTTGCTGTGGTGGCTCTTAGATAAGATCTTCGGTATCCGTGTCTCTGAAAAAGAAGAGCAGGAAGGCCTGGATATCGGTGAGATGGGCTATGAAGCCTACATTCTGGACAAGAAATAGGAGGAACACATGAAACTTATCATAGCCATAGTCCGGCCTGAAGCCATGGAGCCGGTAAAAGAATCCCTGTATAAACAGGAAATAAAAATGCTGACAGTTATCGATGTACAGGGGCACGGCAGACAGATGGGTCATACCGAAGTATACCGTGGACGCGAATATCAGGTCGATTTTCTGAACAAAATCGAACTGCAAATCGCTCTGCCGGATGATAGAGTAGACGTCGCTATAGATGCCATCATGAAGGGAGCCAAAACCGGGGCTGATGGTGCCATCGGAGACGGGAAGATCTTCGTCCTGCCTCTGGAACGTGCCATACGTATCCGCACCGGGGAACGCGACGAACAAGCTGTATAAAACTATAGACATCTCCAAATCACTGGGAAGGCCGGACAGTTTATCTGCCCGGCCTTTTCTATTTCAAAAATCTATAATTCAGCAGAAAAATACTTTCAAAACAGGAAATCTTTATTCGCGCATCTCCACTTCATTTTCCAGAGCCCATTCCTGAAAAATCTCCAGAATTTCTACCAGGTTGCCAGGGCCGCCCTGCCCCCGGAATACATTACTAACCACTTTACATTTATACCAGTCGGTCTCACTTCTTTCCAGGATGGCTGGAGTCATGATTTGCTTATCCAGGTAGGTGTGCCTGAGTCCGATTACTACATCCCAGCCTTCATTACCCCGGTTTTTCAACTGTATACCTTCTTCACTATGTCCGGCGCGGTTTTTGGTATACCATTTCTGCAGCCATTGAAGTATTTCCATTCAAGTACCTCCTGTACACAACACTTAATTAAAATCTGATATTAGGTGCCACCACCAGAGCAAATCCGGTATCTCCGGCATCCTGCAGACTGCCCTGATAGATTGGATTAAATTTCCAGGTAAATCCCAGATTTAATTCCGGGATCAATTTGCTTTTTTTCAGCGGAAATTTCTTACCCAGGACCAAAGTGACTTTGTGAAATGATCCGGTAGTAATATCATAATCCACTTCAAATTCAATCATACTATTCATAACCAGTGAAAAGCCTCGCTGATCTCGGTCCAGTCGGTCTCTTTTTAATCCCAGATAGAGTACAGAGTCTATCTCCGGGTTGAAGTTCCAGTGTGCTCCCAGCCGGTAACTCCAGGAAATCTCCGTATCCTTACTGGCAAATGAACCAATAAGCTTTAACTCTGTCTCCAGCCAGTCATTGGGTATCAATAGATTGTGCTTTATGGACAGGTTACCGTATGACACCAGCAGACCTGAGTACCCTCTCCCTTTTAATTCTGTGCTATTGGTATTGCTCATGTCTGAGAAAACCGGTTTGCTTTCTGGGGCGACGCCTATCTGATCAAATTTAACCACATTACCAAAAAAGAGGCTCGCAGCCCAGGGTTCTTCAAAAAAGGAAACAGTTATAGACTCGATCAGATTGAAATTGGTCCACAATTCCATAGCCTGATAAAATTGAGGAGTCAAGTACCTTAAGCCCACTCCCAGCACAGGCAGAGGATAGGTAGAAGCCTCCAGGATAATAAAACGGGGGACTCTGGTCAAAAGATGCACGTAAATATCCCTTTCCCTGACCGGACTTAACTCCGGTATAGGAGTTTTGGTGAGAGGAATATTCCAGCTCAAGGGAAGATAGCTCAGACCTATCATTTCCAGGAGAACCTCTGAGCGTCCGACTTTAAATCCCACTATTTCTTCTGTCCAGGTGGGAGAAATAAGACAAAACAGAAGTAATATCCATTGAATGCTAGGCTGTTTGTTTCTGCCGTTTTCCATACCGTTCTATCAACCTCTGAAATCCAGGACTTACAAACGTCTCCGGTGTACCCGTAACCCGAAACGTAAACATACTGTAGTCATCTTTTTTAACCTGAAAACCCAGACGCCGGTAAAAACCCATGGCTTTCTCATGCACCTTATGTACCATAAAACTGATGTTACTGAACCGGCTTTTCTGGAGCAGCTGCCCCGCGGCACAAACCAGCCTGGCTAGCAAAGGCCCTCCCTGGTAATCCGGATGCAGCTGAACGCTATGTATCCACAATTGCAGAGGATCATCCCCTTCCGGCCCATACTGCAGATAGCCTAGCAGGCGCTCCGGAGTATAAAACTCATCCCAGGCCAGAATAAAGACATATTGATTGTTGTACATACTGGCTCTGCGAATATCCGGGTCAAATTCTTCACCCAGTCCGGCTAGCACCGCAGCCATATTGGACTGATCCAGCCCGACTACCACCCTATCCACACCGCTGTCTATCAGCTGTCTGCCGTTCCTCAATTGGAAGTACATGTCCCCTCCCTTCCCTTTGATAAAACATTATAGGACCGCCCCTGCAAAAAAACAAGTTAACTTACTCTTGTTTTTAAACAGAAATTAAGCTTAGTGAAAAAGTATGGGATAAAATTACAATATTATCAATGTTGGATATCCGTTTCCAGTGCATGGAGTATATTTTTTAATTCCTCAAGTTTAAAGGGTTTCCTCAACATAGCTTTGAATCCTGCTTTCATGTAAAAAGGATTTTCAGAATATCCTGTCGAGACCACCGCAATTACTTTTGGATCTATCTCTTGTATTTTAGTCAACACTTCTACCCCGCCAATCGAACCTGGGATTGTCAGATCCAGTATAATGAGATCAAATTTCTTTTGATCTTCCATAGCTGATTTGTATAGCCTTATTGCTTCTTGACCTTCACTACATTTAGTAACGCGGCAGCCCAATCTGGTAAGCATTTTTTCATAAATTTTAAGTATACTTTTTTCGTCATCCAGCACTAGAACATTAAAGCTAAAATTTTTCGATTCTTTGTTATCTTTATCTATTGTGGAAATATCCTGAAATGTTGCAGGAAGAAAAATGGTGAAGGTACTACCCTGGCCTGGTATAGAATCCAGTTTAATAATACCTCCATGTTTACTTATTATAGAGTGGCATACTGCCAAGCCTAACCCGCTGCCCTTGGCTTTTGTACTGAAGTAGGGATCAAATATCTTTTTCTGTAACTCTTCAGAAATTCCCACGCCATTATCTTTTATACTTACTGACACACAATCTATGGATTGTATTTTCGGATTATCGATTGTTCCTGCAGGTACATTTGCCAGATTAATATTTATTGTACCCGGACCCTGCATAGCCTGATGAGCATTTAGCACCAGGTTTTGAATAACCTGGGATATCTGATTTCTGTCAACACAGACTGCCCAGAGGTCATCTGGTATGTTATACTGGACTTTACTATTTGTACCTCTCAAAACAAATTCAGCGGCCCGCATGATATCTTTCTCAATATGAACATTTTCTTTAACCGGTAGCCCGCCTTTGGCAAAAGTAAGCAATTGACCTGTAAGTTCTCGAGCCCTGATGGATGCCTGCTGAGCTTCTGTAAGTATATCTCTATCATCGGAGGGGGGCATCTCCATTAAAACGAGTTCCAGGTTACCCAGGATACCTGCTAGTAAATTATTGAAGTCATGGGCGATTCCCCCTGCTAATACTCCCAAAGATTCCAATTTACTAATTCTGGCTCTATCTTCCTGTCTGCTTTTCTCTAAAGTTACGTCTCTAAAGATCAGGATTATACCTACCATTTTATCTTTTAACTCACCCACAGGCGCGGCATTACACATGACATCAAAAACTTTTCCCTGTTTATTTTTCAATTTGAAATTTAAATCACATATAAACCCTAATGTTCCTTTATTCATACCTTCCACTATCAACTTTTGAAGTTCTACCAATTCTGATCCCTTATCATCCAGGAAAACTTCATAGAATAGTTTTCCAATCACATCTTCTTTCTTACAACCCGTCATTTCCAAACCCATGCTATTTATAATAAGGATACACCCATTGTTATCAGTCATGACAACAGCTTCTTTCAGATTATTCAGGATTAAATCTAATTGGCTTTTTTCCTGGTTAAGTGAATCCTGGTTTTGTATTTGAAGTTTCCAGTTTCTTTCTAAAACCTTTCGGACCACCAGTAATAATAGAATCACGACTAACCAGACAGATATATAGATAAATACGGAATAAACCAGTAGCTGTTTCATAACCAGATTTGCGGGAGTCAAATTCAATTCGACACTTATTCCTCCCCTTATCTGGCCTACTTTATATCCCTGTTGCCCATGACACTTCAGGCACCCCTGCTCTGTTTTAAGTGGAGCCATATAGCGGAAAAATGTTTGATGATTAGTATAAACTATTTCAGAAAATTCCTCTGAACCTTGCTCAAAATTCATCAAAGCTCTTTTTTCCCATTCTGAAGGGACATTAGAAGGGTTTATTAAATTTAATGATGTTATATGCCCTTTTGTACCAAATTTATCTTTGGAAAGTTCATGAGTCTGACGTGTCATATAGGCAGGATTGATAAGAGTGAGTTTTAGACCCTCTTTGGTTTCAATATCCCGATGAGGAACTTTTAAATAAGGGTTTGGCGGATTAGTTGGAGTAACCGGGACATACACTCCTCCATGCATAGTATTCCACAAACGGTAAGAATAATCTTTAATGAAGGAGGCACGAGTCTGGGATAAACCTTGAGCATATAATGCTGTATGGCTTTGTCTAATATCAAATATTATTGAAACAATGATTAATAGTGACCAAAAAGCAGCTATCAGTGTATAAAGCCAATTTAAACGGAATCTAAATTCCATATCATACCACCACAGAAACTGTATGGCACTTCAATTCCAGTATATTAATAGATCCCGCTCATGTCAATAATAATATTAAATTATTTACTATATAAATAGACCAGAAAACCCCTCTTTGGTTTTTCCGGATCAACCATCACTTCTACCGGCATCCCGGACTGAAGGTCACGAGTCTGTTTATTACGCATTACGGTATTGGCACTTTCTACGTTTTTCCCCTGGAATTCATAATTATAACGGAGAGTGCCCCTCCCGCGGTAAAAACTGACTCCTGTGATCCATCCCGAAGCAGTCCTACCCTGCTCCCAAACCCTGCGGAAGATCCCGATACGTCGCAATAATAGAGGGACGAACACCACTGTAAGCCCGATAGCCAGATACAGGAAAAAGGGGAGACTCTCTGCATTGATATCCGGATTTTCGATCAGTTTACTGCCGTAAATAGAGCGGAAATAGCCTATCCCGGTCAGTACCCAGGACATAACCGGAAACATCAGAAACAGGAAACAACCGTAATCCATGAACAGAAGTTTACCCACATTCAGTTCTTTATTACCCATGATACACTCCGATTTTTAAAATTTATAGATATAGGCTGTCTTAACCCCCGGCAGAAAACCCAGGGAACTGTAAAAAGCGTGTACCCCGGGGTCTGTCTGGGAAGTAGACAGCATCACTTTGTAGCAATCCTGACTCCGGGCATACTCCAGCGCAGCCAGCATCACAGCCCGCCCCTCACCTCGGCGTCGGGCACGTGGGTGGGTAACTACATTTTCGATGACAGCATAAGGCCTCCCACCCCGGGTGAGATTGGGGATCACCACCAGGTGGCAGGTCGATACCATTCCTTCCTGGTCAAAAGAACCAAAATATACCACTCCCGGTCTGATTAAAATAGTAGTCCAGATCCTGGCCGCCTGAGCGGCATCCAGTACCGGGTCGGATGGGTTCAGTATGCGATACAGATCCAGCAAAGCCGGCAGATCCCCTGATTCCAGTATTCTTACCATAGGTTAATCCTTGTCCCGGTAGACTACACCCCCGGTAGCCTGGTGAGTGGGAGTCAGGGTGATCTCACAGATCTGTACATGGTCGGGAGTGGAGGCAGCATACAACACCGCGTCAGCCACATCCTCTGCGCTAAGGGGCTGTATACCCTGATAGACCGCGGCAGCCCGGGCCTGATCTCCATGAAAACGCGTAGGGCTGAAATTGGTGTCAACCATACCTGGCTGGATATTAGTCACCCGGAGAGGGGTGGATACCAGATCCTGACGCAATCCGTCACTCAGGGTGTGTACTGCTGCTTTGGTAGCGCAGTAGACATTTCCTCCCGGATAGGCGTGAATAGCTGCAGTTGAACCGATATTGATGATATGGCCACGCCCCCTCTCTATCATTCCCGGTATTATAGCCCGGGTAATATAGAGCAGACCTTTGATATTGGTATCGATCATGGTGTCCCAGTCTTCGATACCGCCCTCCTGGAGAGGTTCCAGCCCCAGAGCCAGGCCGGCGTTATTGACCAGGATGTCTATAGATTGCCATCTAAGTGGCATGCTGCTCAGCACTCCCTCTACTCTGTCCCGTTCCCTCACATCCACGATCTCGTGGTAGACATCAGCGCCCTGGGATTTGAGTGTATCCGACACCTGAATGAGGTCAGTTCCGGACCGGGAGAAGAGAACCAGTCTGGCTCCGGCCCGGGCGAAAATTTCAGCACAGGCCCGGCCGATACCCTTTCCCGCACCGGTGATGAGGACTGTCCTGCCTTGGAGATGTGCCATAATATACCTCCACTCTGCATATCTGATGATTGTAGCAGAGACAGGCAGTGGGGTCAATATTTATGCGGAACTTTCCATAGGTAGGTTTATTTCCGGGTACTCAATTGATCCGCGTCCAGAACAAACATACGCTGATTACCCCGCCCTGCTGTATCCGGCACCGGCATCCCGGAAACATAGAGTTTGACCCCGTTAATACGGGGAAGGCTGTATTCAAACCGGGTGCCCCGGGCCCAGGCTTCGCTTCGTACAACACCGCTCATCAGCCCCCCTTTGCTGTCTCTGGCAAAAGAGATAATCCTCACATCCTGAGGATGGGCCACATCCAGGATCATAGTCCCTGCGGACACATTGGTCCAAATCCGGTCAATTTTTACCCCTTGCAGGTCGGCATAATAAGTAGAAATAATCGAGGGAGACCAACTAACGGGCTTTTGATTTACAATTATTTTAAACTGGTAAACTATATTGACCTGTTCAGGCTGAGCCAGTGACCGCGCCAGGACCGTACCCTGATATTCCCCGGTGGAAGGGGTGGGAAAATAACAAACAAACTGATTTCCCTGCCTTTCCGCGTATCCGTAATCCGGAAGATTTTTACCCTGACTATCTGATACTCCTGACTGTAGAAAAACATCTTCAGGTACCGTAAACCGCATAGATAAAATATTCTTGTCTGTCTCATAGAAATCATACAGATCCGATCCGCCCTTCTTTTTAGGAATACTCTGAGTCTTAACCTTGAGTGGTGTATCGTCGGCAAAAAGGATGCCGTATTTAGCCATAGTGATACCTACCCGGGGGTAGCCCGCAAACTCGGCCAGGGAAAGGGGAGGATCTGCCAGTTGAAAATCAGGCTCCTGAGCCAGATAGGCCAGACGTTTGGCGGCAGGGGCTATAAACAAATGATCACTGCGGGAACTATACTCCATCATCCTGGAGTATGTCTGCCCATGGGCAAAATAGCGGCAGTCTGCGCTGCAGTCAACAATATACCATTGGCCATCCAGGCTTACCTCATTCCAGGCATGATTGACCAGATTACCCGAGGAATTTTCTCCACCTTTAATCTTTCCTACCACATAGCGTGATTCCAAGCCGGCTATTTCAGCCAGCAGGCCATACAACCGGGCAAAACCTTCACAATTGGTTTTTCGATACTTGAGTACAGTCATAGGTTCTACACCGCCCTGGGGATCTTCATCCAGTTTCATCCGGATCAGGAGATCGGAATCATAAGCGATATTCAGGGTAATCCAGTCATGAATCCGTTTGGCAATGATGAAGGGATCCTGCGTCCCCCGTATCAAAGAAAAGACTACCTGTTTCACATTTTGAGGATCGGGATTTTCAAACATGTTTTTTTCCAGACCGGGAGTTATATTAGACACCGCGGGGTCAATGACCCAGGTACGGTACAGGGCTGCCCGGGTATCAGCCGCCAGCCGGTCCTGATACACAAAGATCGGCCGTTGCGGCGGGACACCTTCTGTCTTTAACTCTTCAGTAGAGAGAAGGGTGATATCCGCTCCGGTTACATCCCGGGACTGGAGATCAAACCGGTAAGCTGGTATCTGTCCGGTAACAGCTCTGCCGGGGGCGTAATACTGCACCGCCGGAAAGAGTTTCTGAGGATCTTTCTGTATCGTAATCCTGATAACCGGCAGGTTTTTACCTGTCCTGTCCAGAGTAGTCACATAAAAAACCGATGACTGACCTTCCGGTATAAAAAAGCGCATCCGGTTGATATTCCCCATAATGCCGCCCCTGGGGGCTTTGATACCCTGGGGCAGAGAAATCATCCCCATAATACGGAGTTTCTGGGTGGAATACAGCCATGTTATATTAGTATAATCCCGGGGCTGAAAAACAAATTCCGTAGGGGAGGGCTCATAACTCTCTCCGCTGTCCAAGACATGATCCAGACCTTTTTCTTCATCCACATTCTGGGCATCGGAAAGCAGAAACCAGTTATACTGAGGCCAGCGGCTTTTGACCGCGCTCCAGGTAGGGTCAATATTATAATAAACCCCATGTAGTTTTACCTTTACCCAGAGATGACCTTTTTTACGAACCACTACCAATGAATCCAGCCCGGCACTCACCAGCAGACGGTGCAGACCCCGGGCAAAACCCACACAGTCGGCCTGCTCCTGGACCAGAGCGGTATAGGCAGAGGTCATGCCCTTCCATTTCCCGTATTTGACATGATCCGTGATGTATTCATGCAGGAGCAGTACCTTTTCAAAATCTGTCATGGCTGGTTTAATCAGGCTGCTCACAATGGCCTGGGCTTTGCGGGTGGCTTCTGCATCCAGATCGGCCTCTTTTTGCAGCTGCTGCGCGGTTATGGAGGTCAGCATCGCGACCGATACCATAAAGGATAAGATAAATATAATTCTTTTCATAACCGCCTCCACTCCGGCACAGTGTACCATTGCAGCTATTTATTGTAAACAGTTATTTTACATTCAGGAAAACATGTATTAAGCTGTGTGAGTGGAGGACAGGTGGATTTCATTATCCGGAAAGCAGATATACAGGAATCAGATGCCGCTTTTGAGCTGATGAAAGAAGCGGCGGTGTGGCTGCGTGACCGGGGTATCGACTACTGGCAGAACTGGCTCCAGCCCCCTCAGCACCACATCGACTGGATACTGGATGGATTCCGGCGGGGTCAGTTCTACTTTGTAGAAAGCGGAGACAGACTCCTGGGGATGTACCGCCTGCAGTACACGGATGAGCACTTCTGGGGTAAAAGGACAGAAACTGCCGGGTATGTGCACTCCTTCACTACCCGGAGGAGTGAGGCCGGTACCGGATTAGGCAGCCGTATACTGCGGCGCATTGAAAAAGACCTGCTGGATCAGGGTATCACCCTGCTCAGGCTGGACTGCGGTGCTGAAATCCGGGGTCTGTGCGCCTACTACGAAGGTCAGGGGTTTCAGTTAGTGGACACGGTCCGGGTGGAAGATTTTATGCTCAATCTGTATGAAAAACAGCTTGCGACTTTTTGAATATGACTTGAAAATAAAGTATGCAGGAAAAAAAGTCATGATTTTCAGGAAGGCAGAATGAAACCACCGCAATTACCCCATATTAAAAATTTCATCCCGCCCGGCATAGAGCCTATCCTGCCCTCGGAATCCGCGCATCAGGGACTGAGTGTGCCGGAGGTGATTTTCACCTATGGGCACAAAGAAAAACACATCAGAAACATGCCGCACATCTTCCCTAACCTGATCAAAGCTTTTCTCAATGCCCGTAAGAGCTACCGCAGTCTGAGAAAAAATCCGTTAAATTTTAAAACCACAGCTGATCCGGAATTTTTCCAGGATCTGGAAAAATATGCCTGCAGTCTGGGCTGCAGCCGCGTGGGCTATAGCGAAGTCCCGGCCTCCTACATCTTTAACAATAAAATGATCCTGTTTAAGAACGCTATTGTCCTGCTCATGGATATGGATAAAGAAAAGATACGTCAGGCTCCCCATATCACGGCCGGCAAGGAAGTATGGCGGACCTATGCTGCCCTGGGCAGTATCGTCAACAAAATAGCCGGCTATATGCGGGCCAGGGGATACCGCGCGGAAGCCGGTCCCGCCATAGGCGGAGAGGTCAACTACCCCCTCCTGGCCCAGAAAGCGGGGCTGGGGCATATCGGTAAACACGGTATGCTGATCTCAGAGGGGAACGGCCCCAGTCAGAGAATTGCGGTAGTCTATACCGATATTGAAAACCTGCCCTTTACCACTTCTGAACGATACCAGTGGATCCCCGCTTACTGTGAAAAGTGTAATCTCTGTGTCAACCGCTGTCCCGCTCAGGCCATCTATCGGAATATTAAGGTCCTGGAGGACGGCAGTGAGGTGCATATGGATTATACCCGATGCGCTGTACCCTTTTCCGACTCCATGGGCTGTTCTGTGTGCATCAAGGAATGTACTTTCTTCAGGAATGATTTTGAAAAAATAGAAAAAGTGGTACAGAAATTCGCGGCGAAAAGACATGCAGCAGAATAAAAACTCTCACCTGGAAAGCATGTTATCCGGCAAAAAATACTTCCGGGTGCATACTCCGGATACCGCTTTTGTGACCAGACAGCCCCGGGGGCTATTCACCGCTATCGGTAAATTAGTCGATGCCGGGACACTGACAGAGAAAGAAGTAAGCACCTACTGGGAAAACCGGCACTGGTTTGAAGAACATCTGCCCATCCCCCCTTTTTATGACAGCGGTAATCAGGAAAAGGCCATTACCTGGTACAAAAATAATCCGGATGGCCTGGGCATGTTTCGCAAAATGGATTTCTATTTCGACATGGCCTGGAAATATCAGCTGGAATTGTGGCTCACCGTCACGGACAGCGTGCCCGGCAGCCTCATCTACCAGGATGAATATCAGATAGGGGTCAGAGACAGCCGGCATTACGGACCGGAATTCAATAACTACAAACTGGGGCATGATTTTTCCTTGATCAGATCCAGTTAACTTCCCTCAGGGCTGCTTTTCTGCGCTTTTCAGATAATATCCGCTATTTTTATGCGCTTTTGGAAAAAACGCGGAGCGTTAAGATCACGGCACCGCCCACCCCTTCGGCACTACGCCCTCTGCTGAAAAGAAACAGGTTTCTTCTATATTAAAGTCCGTGTGAGAAGGTATAACCGCACCCCCGGGCCGGGCTGGACCCATGAGCCGCCGGCCTCAGACGGCCTCCGCTATCCATCCGGAACGAGAAAACAGGGTAGGGCTCAGCCTTTTGGGTGATTTGACATTTTAAAAACCTTACTTTATCGTAAACCGATTTGTTACCTTTTCATTTAACAAGGAGGGAAACCATGGCGGCAAAAAGAGAAAACTGGGCTTCCAAACTGGGAGTGATCCTGGCGGTAGCCGGCTCCGCGGTGGGACTGGGGAATTTTCTGCGCTTCCCGGGAGTGGCAGCGGCCAACGGGGGAGGAGCATTTCTGATACCGTATTTCGTGGCTTTTGTGCTGCTGGGCATACCTCTGGCCTGGGTGGAGTGGACCCTGGGACGCTACGGCGGACAGTTTGACCACGGCT
>CAYRWR010000061.1:0-14019 GCA_964428015.1 uncultured Brevinematales bacterium
AGAGCACAACCTTGCCAAGGTTGGGGTCGCGAGTTCGAGTCTCGTTTCCCGCTCAGAAAAAAACCACCCTACTTCAGGGTGGTTTTTTTATTGTCCTTTTAATCCTTTTTAATGATGATTTTGGAGCTGCCGTCCGCGGTATAATCGACAGAACCGTCCGCTTTAGTGGATGAAGTATAATAGATTAACTCCAGGTCATCAGCATCCTGAAAGATCTGCCGGTTGATTTTAAATCCGGCGCTACTATCACCCAAAATACAATCTGTCATCCTGAGATCCAGGTCTTTGAGCGCATTGCTTTCCCCATCTTTCCAGGTATTGAGAAATACCATACCATTGTTGGAAAACTGGATCCACCAGTTGAATTTGCGGGAGGGAGAACGGAAATGCAAAGTGTGTACCCCGAAAGGATTTTGAGTAGTATTATTATAAAAATCCGCGTAGACCCAGATATTTGAAGATGTCAGATAATAGCTCACTGATTTAATGTCATAGGCATTGACGGTTTCTTTGGGGTCTCCCTTGTCATCTGTATAACTCTGTGTCTGCTGACAGGCATTTCTGATGAGGACCAGCCAGTCATTTCCTTCTATATCCAGATTTACAGGTTTGGAGATATCAGCTACGATCTGTGATTTGCCGTCGAAAAAGCCTGAAGCATAATAAGTAATGGTAAAAGATAATGCCCCCGGGAAATAAGACAGAGGGATCAGGTATTCCTGATCATGGGATTTGGCTATCTGGAGACCCTCCTGGCCCAGTTTTTTCAGGTCTTTCCAGTTATTGAGGCCTTGCAGACGGTAAACCTGGGGATAAATGCCTGACCATTGCACCCAGTATTGACTGACATCGGTTTTTGTCTTCACCAGTATGGAAAAGGAGTTGACCCCCAGCTCTGTCTGGGAGATATCATTATAAAACGAAGTGCCCAGGTAGAGTTGATCCCCGAAGATCCCCGCGGTGAGGGACCGTATATCCTTGAGTTCACTTTTAGCCTTGGAGTCCCCCTGGGGAGAATATGCCGTAACCATGCCGGGAAGCGACATCTCGTGTGTCACCAGTCCGTCTATCACAGGGATTGCCCAGCCTGTTGGAGAGAGAGTGGACAGCGGGTCGCTGGCGTGTTCGCTTTCCCACAGATCGGTAAAGCCATCCTGGTCACTGTCCGCTGACTTGGGGTCGGTTTTAAGTACTTTTTCCCATTCATCACTCAGTCCGTCACCGTCCTGGTCCGCAATGACATCAGGGGCAGACTGCGTATTAAAAATCAGCCCCGCTTCCTGGGTCCGGTGGGTTAAAAAGAGAGTAGTGAAATTATCCAATGTCCAGCCCCGGGTCAGGAGCTGTACGATTTTCTTCACCCGGGTAGCTTCTCCCTGGTAATATCCGGAATAATAGAGATTCCCTACTTTCTTAAACGTCAAATCAACTATTCGGTGGTGCCATTTAGGCTTGGAAAAATAGAAATTGATGGGACCATCTCTGAAGGAAGGCTTCTGATAAGACTGCCAAACTTTTAAATAGGGATTGAAATAAGCCGGGAAATTATGGGTATAACTGGCTACCCCGGGGGTGTCGTACTGCAGAGAAACGGAAGGGATCCCGGCCGCGCGGTAAAAAGACATCTGCATGGTGGTATAGGTACCGCAATCTCCTCTAAAAAATCCTCTTTTTTCAAACTGGCTCCACTGGTAATTCAGCCACATGAATCCATCCCAGCGCCGTTTTTTACCGAAATAGGTTGTGTACATTTCGGTTTTAGCTTCTTCCCGGATCTTATCCAGCCCCTCGGTTTTAAATTCCTCCAGGTTTTCCAGAGAACTACGGTACACACAGTGGGGAATGGTAATACTTTCCAGGCCCTGAGCCAGGCCCGCCAGAGAAGAAAAACCGTACAGGGGGTATTTATTGATCAGTGCCAGGGTTTTATCCAGGCTGTCTATGCGGTCTATAAATTCCAGGTAATATTTCAGTGTGAGTACCCCTTGATCAGTCTCATAGTAGCGGGCACGGTCCGCCCACAGGATCTTAGGTATGATGGGGATAGTGGCCAGGTCATAGGCGATATTGAGGTCTTTCTGCCACTGTAGTACTTTTTTATAAAACTGGAAATGCTTGACCAGGTCTTTTTTTATCTCCCGGCGGGCGGGATCATCGGCGATAGAATAGATGTAGTTATTGGCCAGGGCCAGGGCCAAAGCTATATTGTCCCCCCGGGGATTGATACCCTGACTGAATAGGTATAACAACAGCTCCAGGGCGTAGTTGGATTGCCGGGAATAAAGGATTAATCGTTCACTAATGTCGTGTTGTCCGGAAATGGCCGGATGGTACATACCGCCCTGCACCTGGATACGATTCTGAGGCGCTATTTTATTTTCCTGCATCACCTGAGCCAAAGGTATGATGGCTTCCGTGTTTTTCCCGGGGAAATTCCGGATATCCAGGGGATGGGCACTGGCAATTTTCCCGTCTTTCAGGATATTGTAAAAATTGTAATTACCATTCCAGCCAAAGACAAATTCAAAACCTATGCCTGGCTGGTCAGGAAAATACACCCAGATACAGAAAGCCTCTTCATTTTGTTTTTGCAGGGGAGCGGACCCGGTCTGGTGCAGGGTATAGAGGTCTCCCCCGGGAGCCCACCAGGCGGAAAAAGCTATAAGGTCGGCATTGGCCCGGGTGACATCGCCTTTTTGATCTTCCTGGCGGTCGGGTACCGAGGCCCAGTCATCAATTTTTCCATCCAGTTTAAACTGTCCGGTATCCAGGGCAGCGTATTTCCGGAAAAAATCGTCCTGCAGTACCATGTCCAGGGCCAAAGTCATGTCAGCATCGGCGGTCTGAATGGTGTCTTTTAATATCCTGGCAGCTTTATCCATTTGTATGTCAGCATCAGAAATCTGGCTGAGCTGAAAATCCAGGCTGGAATACCCGTTTTCTCCTGCCCTGGATGTACTGGTTACGGCCGTTATTATCATCAGTGATAGTATGAATTCAAATTTCATTTTTACCCCCAAACAGTCTTATTATAGTAAGGTGAATATAATTGTCAATTCATAGACCATCCCTATATAATATTATTTCATACTTTAAAAAAACCGGGGAAACTATGCAGACCATCAAAGGCCGTTTCAACATCGCCCGCATTATGATACCACCCCATGTCTACCTGGATCAGACTACCTATGACCAGATTCATACCTTTCTGGACCACCCCGCCTTTGCAGGGGAGCCTATCTCCATCATGCCCGACACCCACGCCGGTAAAGGTTCGGTGATTGGCTTCACTATGCCTCTGGGTGAAAAGATCGTACCTAATGTGGTGGGCGTAGACATCGGCTGCGGGGTGCTCTCTCTCCCCCTGGGTGAGGTGTCAGTCGACCTCCCCGGACTGGACGCTTTTATCCGCTCGTCTATTCCCTACGGGTTCTCCATCCGTTCTGCTCCTCATCCCCGGGTATCCGGTAAAACTGAGCTGGTCAGAGATATCAGCCGGGTATGTGAGACGACCGGTCAGGATAACGGCCGGGTACTGCTGTCTCTGGGCAGCCTGGGGGGAGGCAATCACTTTATAGAACTAGGACAGGATGAAAGAGGCCGCACCTGGCTGACCCTGCACTCCGGCTCCAGGCATTTCGGTCTGACCATCGCGGAATTCTACCAGTCACGCGCGGTGGATCAGCTGAAAAAATCCGAACATACCTCACCCGCCCTGGCCTGGCTTACTGAATCCAGCGGGGCCCTGGAGTATCTGCGGGACATGAAGACCGCCCAGGAGTACGCCTCACTGAACCGCGAGCTCATGGCCCGTGATATTTGCGCCTGGCTGGGCCTGGACTATGACTCCCTGGAGCCTGTCCACAGTGTCCACAATTATATAGACTTTGAGGATAAGATCATACGAAAAGGGGCTATCCGGTCCCGTTCAGACGAGAGGGTGGTCATTCCCTTTAATATGCGTGACGGCCTCCTCATCGGACACGGTCACTCCGGGCGGGAATGGAACTACTCCGCTCCCCACGGCGCCGGCAGGGTACTGTCCCGTCACCAGGCCCGCAAGACCCTGTCCCTGGACCGGGCCCGTCAGGACATGCGCGAGGCGGGTATCTACACCACCTCCCTCAACAAAAACTCCCTGGACGAAGCCGCCGGAGCCTATAAGGACAAAGCCATGATCCTGGAGGCGCTTAAGGATGTAGTGAGTGTGGAGCATTTTGTGAAGCCGATTTATAATTTCAAGGATCACTGAACCTCTGTTATCCGCTTTAACTTTTTAGCCTGAATGTAACCAACCGCCCTATACCCCACTCTATTCATTATCCCATATTTCTCAAGGAGACATTATGAAGAAGATAGTCACCCTGGCCACACTGCTGATCTGTATGTGCACCCTGGCCTATTCCAAAGACCTGTCCAAAAACAAAGACCTGAACTATGTCTTTGACCTATCATCCCTGCCGGAGTTACGCCTGGAGGTCAGCAAGGCCGAATGGAATAAGCTTTTAGCGGATTTTGACAAAAACTCTAAAAATGAGAACTATGTCAAATCCGAGGTGATCTTCATAAAAAACGGCAAGAAGGAGACCTTAAAAAATGTGGGCCTGCGTCTCAGGGGTAATGTCTTCAGCAAATTCAAGCCTGAGAATGCCAAGACCCATGATGCTCAAGACCCACACTGGTACCCCAGCCATTTCCGCCTGGATTTTGACCAGTTCAGCCAGAAACAGGACTTCCACGGTTTTAAATCCCTTAACCTCAAGGCTTTTAACGGCGACCCGGCCCTGGTCAGAGAGATCTACAGCCTGGACCTGTTCCAGCGCATGGGCGTGTATACCGCTCAGCGTTCCAGCTATGTACGCCTCACTATCCATGTCCAGGGTGACAAACAGCCCGCCTACTTCGGCATCTACCGCATGCTGGAGACCATTGACCAGAAATATCTCAATAAACGCTTTGCCAAAGACCAGGAGCACGGTTTCCTGTGGAAATGCCTCTTCCCGGCTGATCTGACCCTCAGAGACCCCCTGTCCAGGATAGGCATGGAAGACCCCGATAAGGGTCTGAGTTATGCCTATGACCTCAAAACCCGCCAGAAGGACTTTAAACTGGCCCGTGACCAGTTCACCAACTTTTTACAGGCTCTCAATACTAAGACCGAAAAGGATTTCGAGAACTGGGTGTCTAATGCCATTGATGTGGACCTCCTGCTGCGGGCCCAAGCCGTCAATGTCATGCTGGGCATGTGGGACGACTACTGGATCAATAACAACAACTACTACCTGTATTTTGATGATAAAGGTAAGTGCTTCTTTATCCCCTATGACTATGACAACACCCTGGGGACCTCAGGCATGGGCAATGTGGGACTGCAGGATGTCTTCCGCTGGGGAGCCCTGGACGGCAGCCGGCCCCTGGTGAGCAAGATCCTGGCCATCCCCCGCTACAAAGCGCAGTATTCCAACTATATCGCGGAGCTCATTGACCCCAAAAAGGATCTGTTCTATGTCACCGCCAGCACCAACCGCATCCAAAAATGGCAGGACATGATCGCCCCCTATACCGCTAATGACACCGGTCAGTTCACCCGGATTGAGGACAAACCCGCTAACTGGGGAAACAACAGCTACTACCGGCTCCTCTCCGGCGACCAGTACGGCGGCCCTCTTCCGGCCAATTATTTCCTGACCCGTACCGAGTCAGCCCTGGTCAGCCTGGGTCTCAAAAAAGCCCTGGAACCTGCTGATATAGACCTCCATATCACCGGCCTGGACCAGCATCCCGACAAAGGCTACCTCATCACCTGGCAGGATCAGAATACCATCACCCTGGAGCTGAAGTCGCCTCACAAAATCACCAATCTCACCTTGCGGGGCATGGTCAATACCAACCTCAGCAACCCTCCAGCCAAAATCCAGCTGAGCTTTGACATGAGCAACAAAAAGCTCCTGGACCCGGTGTCCCCCGACTGGATTCCCCGCGGCCTCATCGAAGTCACTGCTATCAATGACCAGAACCGGGGTATCAGAGAAATGGTGGCTGTTTTCCGTTTCGACCACTCCGTAGTCAGCCCCGAGATCAAAGGAGATGAAGTCATCTTCCGTTTCAAATACGCCGGGGACAAACCAGTGGAACTGCAGGGTAATTTCAACGAATGGGGCAAAAAAAAGACCCCTCTCACCAAAGTGTCAGCCGACATCTGGGAGGTCCGCCTCAAAAAATCAGCTATCAAGCCCGTGCCCTCCAACGGCGACCCCGCCAACCTGGTGCGTTACGGCTTTTTGATCCAGGACACCACTCCCATCTGGTCTCCCGATCATGCCAATGTCAACAGCCGACGGGGCAGCTCCTATTTTACTTTGAATTAGTTTAAGGAAAAAAACAGTGCCGGTTGATCACACACGGCCGGCAATCTGCCTGTATACCTGGAAGCGGAGTCCCCCTTTAGCTTCCAGGTATTTTTTTATAGGGGGGACGTCCTGAGGGACGTGGCGGTCTGTCCCAGCTTAGCCCCGGGGCGCGTTGGGGCCTTCTCACGGGATAGATGAGCGGATGATTAGCGTTTAATATGTTGTGGAGTACGATGTACTGACTTTTGGGGGGGCGTACTGTTAAGGACAGCGTCCCGGGAGACGCATACCGCCCCCAGCGGTCATCCGGCACCGCTAAAATCTCTTGACTCCCGGTCTGGAAATATCTATATTTCCATCAGTGGCTGACTAAAGATAGTTTACTATAACATTGTATTAATCTTCGTCTTTTATGGATTTTTTTGTCAGTCTGACTTAAAATCTATGTATTAAAATGACAGAATACACCAGAGGATAAAATTATGGGAAAATCATTACTGGACAAAGTCTGGGAACTGCACAAGGTAACTGAGCTCAAGAGCGGAGTGGACCAGCTCCTCATCGGTCTGCACCTCATCCATGAAGTGACCAGCCCCCAGGCCTTTGCCATGCTCAAAGAACAGGGCATCAAGGTCAAGTATCCCGACCGCACCGTAGCCACGGTAGACCATATCGTGCCTACTGACACCCAGGCCCGTCCCCTGCGGGATGGTCTGGCGGAGGAGATGCTCCAGGCTATCGAAAATAACACCAAAGCCCACGGACTGACCTACTTCGGCCTGGGCCACGCCAGTCAGGGCATCGTCCATATCGTAGGGCCGGAGAATGGCCTGACCCAGCCGGGCATGACCATAGTCTGCGGCGACAGCCATACTTCCACCCACGGTGCTTTCGGGGCGCTGGCCTTCGGTATCGGTACCTCCCAGATACGGGACGTGCTGGCTACCGGCTGTCTGGCCATGGACAAGCCCAAACTGCGTAAAATCGTAGTCACCGGCAAGCTCCAGAAGGGAGTTTACGCCAAAGACGTAATCCTCAAGATCATCGAACAGCTGGGAGTCAAGGGCGGTATCGGCTATGCCTATGAGTACGCCGGCCCGGTATTTGACAATATGACCATGGAAGAACGCATGACGGTGTGTAATATGAGCATCGAGGGAGGCGCCCGCATGGGCTATGTCAACCCCGACCAAACTACCTACGATTATCTCAGAGGCCGCAAATACGCCCCTAAAGATTTTGACAAGGCAGTCGCCTTCTGGCAGTCCATCCGGTCTGACGCTGATGCCCACTATGACGATATCGTGGAGATAGACGGCTCTGCCATCGAACCCATGGTCACCTGGGGCATCAATCCCGGACAGGGCTCTGCCGTATCGGGCCATATCCCTACCTCCGTGGCCGCCAATGAAGAAGCTACCCTGGACGAAGCTATGGAACACATGGACTTTAAGCGGGGCGACGCCATCGCCGGTAAAAAGATCGACGTGGCCTTTGTAGGCTCCTGTACCAACGGGCGTATCTCCGACCTGCGTGAGGCTGCCCGGGTGATCGGACTGCTCCAGGGCCAGAAAGTACACCCCAGTGTACGGGCTTTTGTGGTGCCCGGCTCGGTGCCGGTACGCGAACAGGCCGAAAAAGAAGGCCTGGACAAGATCTTTATAGAAGCGGGATTTGAGTGGCGCCATGCCGGATGCAGTATGTGTCTGGCCATGAACCCCGACAAACTGCAGGGCCGGGAGCTCAGCGCTTCCTCTTCCAACCGTAATTTTAAAGGCCGCCAGGGCAGTCCTACGGGCAGGACTCTGCTCATGAGCCCCGCCATGGTAGTAGCCGCCGCCATCAAAGGCGAAGTGACCGATATCCGGCAGATTATTTAGGAGACCAGACATGAATGAGATAAAAGAAGTACGGGGACGCGGCATCTTTGTGAAGGGCAATGACATCGACACTGACCGCATCATTCCCGCCCGCTATATGAAGAGCATCACTTTTGACGACCTGGGACGCTACGCCTTTTACGACGCCCGCTTTGACGAAAAAGGCCAGCCCAAAGAACATCCCTTTAATGACAAACGCTTTCAGGGAGCATCCATCCTGGCCGCTCATAAAAATTTCGGCTGCGGGTCTTCCCGGGAACACGCCCCCCAGGCCCTGATGCGCTTCGGGATCAAGGCCATTATCGCGGAGAGCTTTGCTGAGATCTTCGCGGGCAACTGTATCGCCAACGGCATCCCGGTGATGACCGCGGATCAGGCCGACATTGAAAACCTCATGAAGGTCATCGAAGACGACCCCGCCTGCGAAATACAGATCGATATCGAACAGCAGAAGGTCAGCTATGGGGACTTCAGCATCAAGGTATCCCTACAGGACAGCCACCGCCGCAGTCTGGTAGGGGGATTCTGGAATACCATGCTGGAAATGCTGGGCAATGAAAAACAGACGGACCAGACCCGGGCTAAAGTACCCTATATGAATTTTTAAAAAGAGCACAGACAAACAAAAGCCCGGTTTAAAAAACCGGGCTTTTGTTATATACCATTCATTTAGAATCTACGGTATAATAATCTGTTGCCAGTTAAGCAGATCATTAGTAGTGGATTGTCCGAATTGATTAAACCGGTTAAACCCGGTACCCCAAACTGTCCCATCATTCTTTATCACCACGCTGTATCCTACTCCTGTGTCCATGTAGTTGACATTGGAAAAAATTATAAACCATTGATTGGTCATAGGTATGCTGCCCAGTCCCAGAGAGCCATTCTGATTGGCGCCTGTTCCCCATAACGTACCGTCCATCTTTAAAGCCAGGGTATGACCACTGGAGGAGGAGACTGATTTTACATTATCCATCAGATGTATCCAGGAATTAGTATTGGAATAAGTCCCATTACCCAATTGACCATAGGTATTGAGTCCTGTCCCCCACATTGAAAGGTCATTTTTTATGACATAAGACTGTCCGGCATTTATTTCTATATCCAGGACATTACTCATTACCTGCATCCAACCGGTATTAGAGCGGCAGGAGGGAATACCAAAGGTATAATTATCATTGTTTCCTGTAAACCACAGGGTATGATCACTCAGCAGAACTGCTGAAAAAACCGTACAAGTCTGGACTTTTACGGCGTTGCTGAATACTTTGACAAAATTGGTACAGTCCGTCCAATCCCCGGTACCTAACTGACCGTAAAGATTCCAACCTGAAGCCCAGAGAGTATGGTCTTTTTTGATGTACATAGAGGTCTGAAAGCCGTCAGACACAAATTCCACATCATCATCGAGTTTCAGCCAATTTTCACTGCGCTGCGGTGTCAAACGTCCCAGATTCCAGGCCCCGTTATAGCCTACCCCCCAGAGTTCACCATTAGGCTTGAGCGCGTAAGAGGTATAAAAACCCAGGAACAACTTGGCGGCCTTGAAGGAAGATTTTATCCAATTGGTACGGTTATTCAGGTCTCCTAAACCCAGGGGGCCGTTATCATTTCTGCCTATCACCCAGATAGTACCGTCATCCTTGAGACTATACATGTAGGTACCCATACCGCAATAGAGCTGGTTGGTGGTGTGAATAGTTTCCGTTACCGGAGTATCGGAGGGCTTATCGTCAGGATGGGTGGTACATGCCCAGTATATCATATTCGAAGTTAGTAGTAAAAGCGCCACAGCAAAAGATCTCATCATTCGTCTCCTCATTTATTGAAAAATAATTATTAGGGTAAAACAGGATCAGGGTCTTTTTACCCCTTTGGAATCATATGTCTGAATAGGCGGATCGAGCTGAATGGGTGGGTCTATATTGACCACAGGAGGATCCAGGGTGATAGTCGGGTCTATGGTCTGGATAGGTGCATCCAGAACTATTGGGGGGTCTATTGACTGGATAGGCGGTTCCAGGCGGGTGGTCGGGTCCATAGACTGGAGCGCGGGGTCCAGCACCATAGTGGGATCCAGGGTTTTCAGGGACTCTTCCAATCGGATCAGAGGGTCTATGCGGTCCAGGGCCGGGTCCAGAGTCGTGGTAGGGTCTATTTCAGACAGAGCCGGTTCCAGCTGGATAGTGGGGTCCATATCCTGGGTAGGTGCTGAGGGCTGTTTCACGGGATCTTGAGCGGACATATTTTCTCCTAATAGAGATATCTCCCCTATATCATAAAGCGCCCGGTAAATTTTCACACTTTTTTAAGATATTACTGAGAAACAAGAATCTTCATTTACTGTAAAATTCTTTTCCGAAATTTTTGATATGCAGCAACACATCTTTGTCGCTGATTTCATGATACAAAGATATATCCAATTTATACGGAAGGAGTAGATCGTCTATTTCATTTTGAATGCGCCCCAGAATTTTCCAATCCAGGGATGCTTCTCCCTGCAGAGTGAGATCTATATCTGAGCCTTTTTTATAATCCCCTCTGGCACGTGACCCATATATGATCACTTTACTTACCTGGGGATAAGCCCTAAAAATGCTCTGTAATCTTTCAATTACAGTATCCTTCAGTCCATAATTCATAAATTCTCTTTTTCAATTATTTTCATTTTATCCAGAAATGCATGGAATAAGGGAAAATATATTTGAAGAACAGAGGTACTAATTTTTCCGGCAATTTCTTCATTGTAGGTATGAGATGAAAGATTTCGGTCACGGATCATGTCCATCCAGCTCTCTCCATCTAAAATCAAACCCTGTTGAAATGATTCCCGGGTAGCATCTTTGGAACCATATATATTCTGTACGCCCCTGCTCAGTAAAAAATCCCGCATCGTATTCCAGGCTAATTCATGAGTATATTCAAATCCTTGTATCAGCCCATGTGTTTCCAGTTCTGACAATGGCCTTTGAGCAGCTAATTCCACGGCCTGATCGAGTTTGGAAAGGGCCTGCTTAAAATGACCTAATCTCTGTTTCCACCTAATCTCCGTTTGCGACATGTATGATACTCCTAAATTACAGAACTTATTTTATACTGAAATAATACTTGTGTCACTTATTAAACCTTTGAATTTTTGATACATGAATAGATTTTTTTGCAGCTTTACGCTAATATGGTAGAATGAAATCTGGAACAATTCACTGGAGGGCCCCATGCACCCTGTCCTGAAAACCATACTGATCATCCTGAGCATCCCGGTGGGCTTGCTGGCGGTCCTGTTTATCTACTTCAGCCTGTTTTATACCGAGCCCAGCTATATCCTGGACCCCACGCGGTCCCTGGAAGGGGTGACCATCCAGCCGGCCCGGGCATTGGAGCTGGCAGAGCCCTATCTGGCCGAGCATGCTACCATAGTCTACCGGGACGCGCAGGCCATGAAGACCCACCTGCTGCGCCTCAAAAAATGGTATTACGTCCAGCGCACAGACTATCCCGCCAAGACCTTCCGGTACTACATGCAGCCGGCCGTGATGGTCCATGTCGACACCGGGGAGATCCGCTTCGCGGTACGGAAGTGAGTGGGTGTTCACCGCTGAGGGCGCTGAGGACGCAGAGATGGGGTTTATTTAGGGAAACAGACGGAACAAGAGGAATACCCTTTTTTTCGGGCATGGGATAGAGCCAGGGGAATAGCGCTGGATTTGAGATATTTACAGCCTGTTTTATGGTATTTAGAGCCTGTTTTGCTGATATAGACGGTCAAATCCTGGGCATTGCCATTATTTTGAATCTTAAGGGTGGTACTTTGTGTCTGGAGTACCGGATGGTCCGCTCCGGAGCTTTTTATGTACACATCCGCTATGGAGACTATGGTCCCGGTCTGGACATCCAGGATTTTGCCTACGACCTTGTCTACCCCTTTCATCCCGTCTGCCGACATGATGTTTCCGGCGCACAGGTAGTCAGCCCCCAGGAGATTTCCGATCCGGGAGATTTTACCATCCTCCACTACTCCGCTTAAGATCAACTGCTGTTCTTTCAGTAATTGGGTGATTTTACTTCTTTCCAAAAGGATAAAGGGGGAAGTCTGAAATAAAGCGACCTGGAGGAGTGATGATACATATTCTCCTTTGGACCAAATGTTTCCGGATACCTCCCAGGGAAGTACCGCGATTTTTCCCGAAGGCATCGCCCGGGAGACGTCCTGAGGCAGGTTCTTGACCAGTTTATATGACAATGCATCTATGCCCTGTTCATAGGTATTATAGATACGGTGATCATCTCTGATGGGGGCGTTGCAGCTCAGCAGGAGTGACATTAGCATGGAAATGGAGACTATCCTGCTCTTCATGAAGAAATGCCCGGATTAAAGTCGAAAGCCATACTTACCCCGGATATATTTATTATAAAATTTCCCTTTGGATTCGGCGTTTTTAAAAGCGCTCCACATGTTGGAGGAGAGACCTTCAAAAATATAGTAAGTGTCCGGAGCGCTGGTAAAAGCGATAAAAAACACCTGTCTTTTGGAGGTATAGAAATACACCGCTGAGGATATGGCTGTACTGTCCGGTGCCATATAATCGTAAGTCTTGAAATTCTCGATATAAAAGTTTACGGCTTCCTGATAAGATGTGAAAGAGCGGTATTCATCCACCGGATAGGCATGATTCAGAAATGAGAGTATCAGGACACAGGAAATGACAGCTTTTTTCAAAATACCGGAGTTCATTTTTTTCCTCCTATTGAAAAGGCAATCACACTTACTATGATATAGCGTTATCAGGACGG
This sequence comes from uncultured Brevinematales bacterium, assembly GCA_964428015.1. GTDB lineage: Bacteria > Spirochaetota > Brevinematia > Brevinematales > CAYRWR01 > CAYRWR01. Next base: position 13,022 of record CAYRWR010000061.1, read on the forward strand.
TGTCAATAGCGGAGTGGAATTGAGTGGGTCAGTGTTTTTTGATGTCTCACCAAGACACCAAGGGCACGGAGGAAAGAAAAAGGATGATTTTCTCTTATGAATTACGATTTTTCTATTCTGGAGAGAAAAATTGGTGTTCCATTAAGTAAACTTTCTCTTCGAAGTAGGAAATTATTATTCAGGGGAGAAAGTTTGGTATATGGATTTGAAAATTTTATTTAGGGAGAACCAAGTTTTCTGTCAGAGAGAGAAAACTTTCTTCTATTAAGACCAAGTTTGATATTCCGTGGAGGAAGCTGGCTGCTCCGGGAAGGAAATTAGTTCCTGCAAGATACCTTTTTAAATCTCTCGCGGGGAAATTCAGTCGGGGTGAGTTCTTGTGCACTCATGGGAGTATCCTTAAATAACAGATTTTGTCGGAACGATAGCCTTGGTCTGGTTGGAGTGTATAGTTATTTAATACAATTTCTATTGCCTCTGAGGTATCTTTTTTTATTCTGAAGATTTTGAATAGTAACTCAACGGGAGCTTTTGGTAGCTTAGTGATAGTTTTTCGGGGGTTGGAGATACTACGTATCTCTATAAATTTTGTTTTCAATAAAATTCTTTATTGCTAACAAAACATTATGTCGATAGAAAAGTCTATAAAAAATATTGCTCCAGAATTTGTTCGTTAATAATAATAGCTCAACAAATACTACTATTAAGAAAATCCAATCAATTGTAATTTTTTTATTATCCCAACTTCTGAGTACAATCGGAACCAACACAACTACCAAAGAAGATAGAACAAATAATACCTTGTGAAGTGGAAAATTTGCTTTTATTGTATCCGTTATTTCTCTCATAAAAAGATGATATTTCTCATTCGTATTAATGTTATATTCTTCCAATTTTTTTTGGATTAATTCATCATTGAATACAATTTTAAGATTTCTATTTATTAAATAATAAATGAGCAATATAATAAAAATTTCTCCATTACTGATAAAATAAAT
>CAYRWR010000062.1:0-13765 GCA_964428015.1 uncultured Brevinematales bacterium
AACCCAAATGCGCTCCCGGAGCCAGGGCTTCGTAGGCTTGCTCTACCAAAGTCCAGGGAGCCGGTACGTCGATAAAAATCCCATCCATATTATCCAGATTAAAGCCATCAGGATTTTCACACGGATCACCCAAATGATATTCTATATTGTCAAAACATCCCAGACGGCGCAGGTTCTTCCTGGTACGTTCCAGATTCTCTTCTTTTCTTTCAAAGGTATGCAGTTTACCTTGTGGACCCAGGATACGGGATAAAAGTATAGTCAAAGATCCGGATCCGGATCCGATTTCAATAATTCTGCTGCCGCTTTGGATTCCCATTTCTAAAATAATAACACCTGCATCCTTAGGATAGACTATATTAGTGTTACGTCTGACTTTCATCATCCAGTCTGATAGACTGGGACGAAGAATATGAAATATCTCACCGGAATGCCCCTCCAATCTATCGCCAAAATTTAATCCAGGGGGCAGTTTAACCATTCCTTTATGAGTAGAAAAGCTGGAATTGGGTTGATAGGGTATCATAAAATGGTGTTTTTCGTGATACAGGAGTATCATGTCTCCATCTTTGAGCATAGTTACTCCTTATTTTTCTTTATTCCCTGTTCATTTACAATGGAGATTAATTCTCCTTTGTGAAGTATTGTGCGTAGTATATCCCCAACCTGGGCCTGGGTGCTATCAGACAGACTAAGTGTTTTCTTATCTCTGATTGCATAAGTGATGGAATATCCCCGGGATAAAGTATTCAATGGGTTTAAAGTGTGCAACTTTTCTTTTAAGACTTCAATTCTGTGACGATGATCTTTAAAATAGCGGCTAAGCTGATTTTGGAAACGAATGGTTAGATTGTCCAGTTGGAGACTGAGATCAGACATTTTGTTTTCCAGTATATAGCGTAAAGCTTCATTCCCCCTGGTGTCCAATTGACGCCGAAAAATTTCTAATTTACCCTGCACCTGGTATTCCAATCGGGTCTTGAGATTATCCAGATGCCTGACGATTTCACTTTTATCCCGAACCACCAGCTCAGCTGCAGCTGAAGGGGTAGGAGCCCGCTGATCCGAAACAAAGTCAGCTATAGTAAAATCAATCTCATGTCCTACTGCGGAAATAACCGGTATTTTACTATTAAAGATAGCCCGGGCTACACTTTCTTCATTAAAGCACCATAGGTCTTCCAGTGATCCGCCGCCGCGCCCTACTATTAATACATCAATTTTATCATAAAACCGGTTAGCTGCCCGTATGGCCCGGCTTATCTCTTCGGCGGCATTTTCCCCCTGTACAGCAGCCGGAAAGACCAGAATATGGACATTGCTGAATCGCCGGCCAGTGACCTGCAGAATATCCTGTATGGCGGCTCCACTGGGAGAAGTGACTACACCCACCACCCGGGGAAATGAGGGAATAGGTTTTTTGTATTTGGCGTCAAATAGGCCTTCTTTGAAGAGTTTATTTTTTAACTCTTCAAATTTTTGCTTCAGGCCGCCTTCACCTACCAATTGCACTGCTTCTACAAAGACAGAAATATAACCTTCTTTGGCATAGTAGGATACATTGCCGTAGATAACGATCTCCATTCCGTCTTTCAATTGTTCAGCATCAGGACGTGCTTTGGAAAATTTCATAATAAGGGCATTCATTTTAGCGCCCTCATCTTTAATGGAGAAATAAATGTTACCGTTTTGTTGGATCTTGAGATTGGAGACTTCGCCTTTTATCCAGATCCGGCTGATACTTTGTGAAATGATGTTCTTGATCAGCTCGGCAACGGCGCTCACGGGGAGCGCCTGACGAGCATCTGAATTCATGTTATTTGAGACCGTATCTCTTTTTGAAGCGTTCTACCATACCGCCGCGATCCAGGTTACGTTTCTGACCTGTGTAGAAGGGGTGGCATTTGGAACAAACTTCAACGTGTATCTCTGGGACTGTGGTACGGATGGAAAACTCCTCCCCACAGGTACACTTGACTTTGGTATCAAATACTTTAGGGTGAATACCATTCTTCATGAGTACTCCTCTTAATTTGATAAAGAATATTATAAGCAGCTCCGGGAGAATTGTCAACATACTGCATGTAATTATTGAAACTACTGTCAGATAAAGCTATAATAACCGGAAAGATAGTATAAGGGAGATCAGGATGACTTTTGAGGAAATGCGTCACCGCATCGAGAACAGACTGGATCAGGAGCGATACCTGCATGTGATGGGCGTGGTGGAAACAGCCTCTAAACTCGCCCTGCATCTGAATCTGGATGAAGAGAAGTTAACCACTGCGGCTTTGCTGCATGACTGTGCTAAAAATTTGGATCTCCAGGCATTAAAAAAAATGGCTGCAGAAAATAATATACCACTCAGTCAGGAAGATATCAGGGTAGACGCGGTTATTCATGCCAGGGTCGGAGCCTGGTTAGCCCGGCATGAATTTGGTATCAAAGACCAGGATATTCTGGAAGCGATACGGGTGCACCCTACCGGTTTACCCGGCATGAATATATATGCTCGGGCACTTTTTGTATGTGACTTTATTGAGCCGGGAAGAAAAATGAAAAAAACAGAAAAATACACTAAGTTAGCCTGGGAAGATTTCGAAGCAGCTGTATTGTCTATAGCCGCAGAAAAAAATCGCTGGGTGTTAAAAAAACGGCGGATGCTTCACCAGGATGGAATTGATTTTTATCATGACCAGTTGGCACGATACAATGATAACAAAAAACACCTGTCAGACTGACAGGTGTTTTTTATTACTATTATTTTAATCGATACTTTTTCATCTTTTGAGTGAGAGTGTTTCTGTGTATACCCAGTAGTTCCGCTGCTTTGGACATTTTCCAACGAGCCTTTTCCAGTGCTTTGAGTATCTGTGATTTTTCCATTTCTTCCAAATCCAGATCTGTGATAATGACATTATCCTTCTTAATATAACCTGAAAGAGAAGCGTTATTTTCTGAAGGGGCAGGGGAGGCTGTAAAAATACTTTCAGGGATATCATCCAGTGTCAGTCTTTCATTTTCTGTCATAATCATGGCATGATGAAGCACATTCTCCAGCTGTCGGACATTACCAGGCCAATTGAAGGATATCAGGAGCTTAACCACTTCTTCATCGATTGAGTTAATCTTGATGTTTTCTACACTCATATAACGTTTTATGAAGAAGTCAATTAATAAAGGTATATCGTCTCTACGGTCTCTAAGGGGCGGGAGGTGCAGATAAATCACATTCAGACGATAATACAGATCTTCTCTGAAACGGGAACGGGAGACTTCCTGCCAAAGATCCAGATTGGTAGCTGAAATAATTCGTACATCAATAGTGATCGGATCCAGTCCGCCTACGTGAGCTATACTTTTATCTTCGATAACACGGAGCATTTTTGCCTGTAGGGACAGGCTCATTTCACCGATTTCATCCAGAAATATAGTACCGGTATTGGCGTGTTCAAATTTTCCAATCTTGCGTTTGGTGGCACCGGTAAATGCGCCTTTCTCATATCCAAATAATTCACTTTCCAGCAAAGTCTCAGGAATGGCCGCACAATTCAGTTTTACCAGGGGGCCTTCTTTTCTACGACTCATATAATGTGTTGCCAGGGCAAAGAGTTCCTTTCCGGTACCGCTTTCTCCCTGGATCAGGATGTTGGCATTAGAAGATGAAGATTTTTTTGCCTTATTAAATGCAGTACAGATGGCATCTGACTGACCCATTATGTGGAATCCATTCATTTCCTGAATTAATTCCTGCTTATCTCCTGCAGGTTTTTCCACAAATTTTTCAATTCCTTTTATCAGTTCCATATCTCCCCCTTATTATTAACGATAATCCAGGAAATTTTGATTTAATTCATCCAGATATTCCTGTGCTTTTTGTTCTGTTTTATAGCTATAATTGCCTGCTAAAATATTTTTTAACGTTTGTAATGCTTTATCAATTTCACCATTCATTTCGTAAAGACGGGCTATCCCTATTTGGTTTAGTGCGAAAGTTTCAGGGTCTATGTCCTGAATATCCAAATTTGCAGTTTGAATTTCTTCAATGGTAGTAAGGTCTATATTTCCCATGGAAGTAAAAAGTTCAATCATATCCTTAACCAAATCCGCTTTAAAGGCTGGATTCTTTCTTAAAGACTGAAGGTAATATTGCATGGCTTGGGTTGGTTTTTTTTGGAGATGGTAAACTTTTCCTGTTAGGTAAGATTTCCAGTCGGGGTCAGAAATACTTTTAATTATTTCATTGGCTTTACTATACTGATATTCTGAAATGTAGTTTTTAGTTAATTCGATATTTAATTTTTGTCTGTCTGCTGCAGAAAAAGTATTTTCATTGAGTGTTTTTTCCAGAAGTTTAATTTTTTCTCGGGATGATTTACTACTTAGGTTCATTAATATCGTTTGAATAATACTACTGTTACTGGTATCAGAATTCATGTTATTTATTTTAGTAGTGTCTATAACTGTTAATTGATTAGTGGATTTATTATTGGAATTATCTAGAGCAGGTGCAACCTGTATCTGGTATATATTTTTTGCTAATAATTTTCCTCCCAGATCGTATAACTGAAAACTCACTATTGAATTTGCTTTTCCCATTCTAAAAAGAAAGAAACCTTTTTCTGGATTGGAGCGGTCATTTAAAACGGAAATATCCCCTTCAACGGATTTTAATACGATAAAAAGATTTTTAGGGTCAATATTAATAGAAAATTCTTCCCCGCTGGGAATAGTCATGGTTTGTGTATTGTTCTTTAGCGTGCTTTCCTGAGATTTAACTTTATTGACTTTAGTTTGCTTGGATTCTGTTTTTTTTGTTTCCTGAGTTTTCACAGGCTTAGGTTCTTTTAATCCGGATTCTTTTAAAATCTGTTCCACTGAAATCAATTGACTTTTACTTATATTTCTGACATAAATAATTTCAGCTTGGCTGCACTGGAGTACAAAGAGGAGTGGTAAAAAAAGTAAGAAGTATCTTTTCATCAATACTGCTCCAGTTCTTCCAGATACTGCCTGGCTTTTTTATTATCCGGGCTTAGCTGAAGTACCTGCATAAAACAGAGTCTAGCTTGTGTATAAGCTTTTAATTGTAGAAAGAGGAGCCCCAGTTTATATTGAGTAGCAGTATCTTTTTCACAGAAAAGACGATATTCATCCAGATACTGAACAGCTTCTTCCTGATTGTCCAGTTGTATTTTAGCAAGAGCCAAGGCATAGAGTATCTCCGGTTGACGGCTGATAATAAGTGCGTTCTCAAAATAACGGGAAGCCTGTTGAAAATCTTCAGCATTGGCTTTTAACAATCCCAGGCTATAAAGTATGTTTACCTCAGTAGGGTATTTGATATGGCCTTTTTCCAGGCAAGCTTGCGATTCCCTGATATGGCCTGTTTTCATCAATGAACTGCCCAATATAAAATGCAAAATAGCTTTGGAAAGACGATCCTCAGACAAAGGAGACAGCATATCGATGACCTTCTGATAATCTTTGAGATGGTAGTAACATATGGAAATATTTTCAAGGCTGTCCTGGAAAGTATCCCCGTGCATAGAAAGAGTAAAATAATCAACTGCTTTTTTAAAACTTTCTTTTACCATATAAATCAAGCCCATCTGATAGGCGTATTTTGGGTCTTTACTGAGTTGATAAGCTTTTTTAAAAGCGGTTAGGGCATGATCGTGATCATCTTTATTAAAATAAATATGCCCGAGATGTTCCCAGACTTCGATGGATTCCGGCTGAATTTCAGCAGCCCGATGAAAAGATTGGAGTGCTTGTTCAGGTTGTTTTGTCTGTTCATAAATTATACCCAGATAGTACCAGCCTTCAAAAGAGGATTGATCCAATTTTAGGCTATCTCTGATATAGCCATATGCTTCTTTGACTTCACCTATTTGAAAATGTGCCACTCCCAGCATAGTGAATGCGCTGGGATATTTTTTCTCATTCCAGGAAACCACTCTTTTCAGACATTCTATAGCTTTATGGAAATCTTTATTTTCGATATAGGAAATACCCAAGCCAAAAGTAGAGTCTAAATCCTGAGGGTGTTCTTCCAGATAGCGGATAAATACAATCCTGGCGGCAGATGGAAATCCGGACTGTATCATTTCTATACCCATATTGTAGATCAATTCTGTGCCCCGTAGATGAGCTATCAGGTATTCCAGATATTTCTCAGCACTCTTTTCATCTTTCTTGATGAGAAAAGAAATACATAAATAATAGGCAATATCGGTAGTTAAACCTTCCTGGCTTTCTATTTGGAGAAAGAGATGGCGCGCCTCTTCAAAGAGCCCCAGTTTAAATCTGGAATATGCAAGATTGTATTGGACGGCAGAGTTTTTAGGATTAATTTCCATTACCTGATTTAAATAAGATAAACTGGTCTTATAATCTTCCAGTTTGATGTAACACAGGGCGATATTCTGCAATAAAGTCTCTTTTGAAAGATACTGCCCCATTCTCAGTGCATCCAACAATAAAGGTAGTGCCATTTCATATTTATGGTTCTGTATGAGCCGCTGAGCCTCCAGTTCATTGATAAAGGAGTTGATCTTACTCAATTCCTTCCTCCACAATATTCAGATCATATTGGATTATTCCCCAGGGGGCATTTTTTTCCTGTTTAGGATTTTCTATGTATTTTAAACTGTTAAAGAAGATTTTCCCTTTTTTTCTGGAGTGAAAAGATTTATATTTTTCTGTAAGTACTTTGTTAATGATGGGATAATAGAAGCTGCCGTTTTTCTTAAGAGGAAATTCTCCTTTATACGAAGGAGAGTTGATTACAGGCCGGTTGACTTTAGTATTCACTGGAAATTCATAAAAATAGAGTTGATTTTTTAAACGGCCTTTTTTTATTTTTGTGATATCAGAAACTGATTTTAGTCCTGAATCAAAGGGTGCTGTTGTAAGTTTGACAGAATTATTAGTTAATTGATAGTTTACACCCACCAGAAACCCACCCATGGCAATATCAGAATTGATCTGTGCAGATTTTATGCTTTCACCAAAACCATAGGCTGTACTTTTTATGACTACTATGTGTTTATCAATTTTCGTGTTATTTTCACAAGAAGCTAATAAAACAAGCGAAAAAAAAAGGATAAATGGTTTTTTCATCAAGGCCGCCTACTTTTTAATGCGTTCTATGATTGTTATAAAAATATCAGCAATTTCCGGGTCAAACTGCTTTTCTTTGTTCTTTTTTATATCTTCTATTGCAGCATCGGTTGACATCTTCTTCCTGTATTCCCTGTCCGTAGTCATTGCATCAAAAGAGTCAGCCAGGTTAGCAATACGGGCTATTTCTGGAACTTCTTTCCCTTTTAATCCCTGAGGATATCCTGTCCCGTCAAAACGTTCGTGGTGTGAATTAATGAAGTTAATTATATCTTTATTCTGGTGCATAGATGGAAAGACAATGTTTTTCCCGATGGCAGGATGTTCTTTTACAATGGCATATTCTTCTTTTGTCAAACCGGCTGGTTTCAATAAAATGCTATCCGGGATTCCGATCTTACCAATATCATGAAGAATAGCTCCTTCGCGTATATTTTCCAATCTATCCGTACTCCATCCCATTTCTTTGGCACAATGAAAGGCATAGGAAGAAACGTTCTGGGAATGACGATGTGTATACTGATCCCTGGCTTCCAGTGCTGTGATCAAAGTACTTAGGGTATCAAGGAAGCTGGATTTGAGACTGTGAGTGGTCTCTTCTACTTTTCTCTCCAGATCCTGAATATACTGTTTTTTCTCATTGATAAACCGGATCCTTTCCAGTATTCGATTGATCACTACCATCATGTCGTCTATGGTAAAGGGCTTAATGACATAGTCATAGGCACCGCTTCGCATAGCGTCACGAATAAGTTCAATGTCAGAGAATGCACTTTGTACAATTACCTGAACATCCTGATCTATTTTTTTAAGACTATGGATGAGGTCAATTCCAGTCATCCTGGGCATGATAACATCAGTAATTACAATATCTATACGGTTTTCCTGATATAGTTTGAGAGCTTCTTCTCCATCATGCGCAGTATAGATATGCGATGTTTCAGGATGGATATTTAAAATATCTGTTATAATCTTGACTATGGTGTTTTCGTCATCTACTACCAGATAAGTAAATTTTCCTTTCATGTCCCCCGCCTTTTTTACACTTCACATTATAACCTATTAAATTTGTTTGGACAAATAATTGCACACTTCATAGTTGTTTGTAAATGCACTTTGCATATATTAACATGCTGGCGAAAAATCTCAATGGTTTTCTTAGATTTTTTCTGCATAAATATTGTCTGAACTGCATAAAAAGAATTAATAACGATCAGGATTCAGACTGATATACCAGCAGGTTAGAGTCACATGAATTTCATTATGACTACCATGTGCAGTCTAGGGCGATAGTCACAGTTGTGCTGAAGTTAATTGATATTTAGAAAATACCAGGCATTAGCAAAATTATTCTGAATCCGCAGTGAAATCCTGAAAAAATGAGGTGCAAGATTATTATAGCCCATCTTCTGCAGGCACTTTCCAATTTTGAAATTAAAATTGGCTGAGTTGGGGTAATATTGAATAGCTTGCATATAATCATTCAATGCGGATTCATACTTCTCCTGGTAATACAGAATTTCCCCTTTTTGGTAAAAAGAAAGTCCTGCCAAAAATGGGTTGTCACTGATTTCAATAACTTTATTAAAAAAGCTGAAGGCTTCATTATATTTTTCCAGCTCAGAATAACACACCCCGATAAAATAGTAATTATCTATAAAGGGAGCTAAACGAAAACTATCATGAAAATCCAGAATGGCATTTTCATAATCTCCAATTTTAAATCGTGACAGGCCTCTTAACTGCAATGCTTCAGGCTTAAAATCATCTGGTATATAGTGATCATTCTGGAAATTTGAAATGATAATGAGAAATTGTTTTTGATCACTTAAGGGGGTATTTAGGAAGGTCAAATATGTAGAACTGAAATTGGAATAGGTAAGAAAATCTTTCGCAGTAAAATTAGTAACGGTATTACCTAATTTTTTTATAAAATCTTCATCTCCCTGCAAGGATAACCGGATGATAGCTCTATAAGCTCTTTTTTGATACTGCAAGGAGTTGGTGGTCTTTATTTCTTTCAGGATGCTGAATGCTTCCAGATATTTTCCCTGATCATATAGTTCATCAAATTTATAAAAAGGAGAGCAGCTATTGAAAAAAAATCCAGCCGCAAAAAATATCAGGATCAGACTTTTCTTATCCATACTGTAAACACTCCCTTTTTTTGTGTAAAAGTCAGTTTTCCATCCTGCTGATACTGTTCCAGCAATTGTTCCACTCCTTGCTGCAGCACTGAAAAAATGCCGGGGGAGTGAATACCGGTACCTGTTACAATCTGTAGTTCATGATCCATATAAATATCGACGGATAACCTGCTTCTGACCCTTGCCAAAGCTGAGTCTAAAGTCATACCATGCAGGTCCAGTTGGTTACTGGACTTTTTCCTCTTTTTTGTTTCAGCTATCTGATCTTTGTCCCGGATATCTTGCTTGTGAACAGCTTCTTCAAACAAACGGCTGACAAGGGGATCTATTTGATTTCCCATAGATACACACTGCCTGGAAATAGCAGAAAATAATTATAAGTGCTGTCACTATAAAGAATACTATTCCCTACAACCGAATTAAAACTTCCCGGCTTTTTCAGTATCGCCGGTATTTTATACATGGCTAATTGGTCATTCAGATGAAAACTGATAATCTGTCTGTCAGAAAATAACAACATCGTATCTTTATTAACCAAATGGATATTGAATTCTTTTTCAGAATCCATGACTTTGAGCATTCTGGCTATTCCCGTATGATGTACAAAACTGGAAGGAATAACTACTTTTAAACCGCGAGATAACATATAAAATGTAGCAGCAATATTGTTTATAGTGAGTGTATCTGAATCAATTAGATGCAGCACAGAAGGAAATCGGGTATTGGTAATTTCAGTCATATCGGCTATGGGAGTCAGAAATGGGCCTTCCCTCAATTGCCAAAAATCCCAGGCTTCAATGAGAGGCTTGCCCCCCATCTGATTTGTCATCGCGGAATAAATATAACATTTACCACCCAGTCCACGCTGGGCGATATTGGCATAATCCGGTTTTTTTTCTACGGGGATATTGTCTATATCAATAATCCATTTGTCTATTGGGAGACTATTCATTTCACGAAAAAGTATGCTAAGTTTACCCAGAGCAGATGAGTTGTCAATGTCGATTATATTGAGATGATAAAAGTTAATGCTATCCAGGGTAAAGTCAGCTTGTGACCACCAGGGAAGATAAAAGTCCTTTTTCTGAGAGAAGGCATCTACACGGGAATAAATTTTAATCTTCTTTTTATGGAGGAAATCTGCCAGTGTTTTAAGTTCAGAAATTGTTCCTGCCCTGGGGTGCTGTTGCCCCCTCATTTGCAGGGTTGTGTCCCAGAAAAAAACCATAGAAGTATGATCCATTTTTCCTTCGAAATGCCAGAAGGGATGTGAAACTACAACAGCTTGTATATTCTCCAGGCCCACATTGCTGAGCAGAGATAAAACTCCGGTATATTTTTCACCGGAACAGTCAATAGTAAGACTGGAATAACCATAGCTATGGATCGCTCCCAGAATTAACAATATGAAAACTACATTTTTAAACCAAGACATACTAATCACTCTCTTTGATTTTCATAAAAGCCAGAGCAGCAGATCCGAGGATTCCAGCCTGGTTTCCCAGTTTCGCGATTATGATTTTAGCTGATTCCCAGGCCTGGGTGCGGGAATGAACCATAGCAGAATGGTTGATACTATTAATAAATATTTCACCTGCCCGGGATAAACCCCCGCCAATGATAATTGCTTCAGGGTTAAATATATTGATAAGATTTGCTATGCCTATTCCTACGTATTTACCGACCTGACGGACGATATCCTGGGCCATTTCATCGCCGTTCTGAGCTTCCTGGGCTATAACCTGTCCACTCATATTGTTGGGGTAATACTTACGCAGTTCAGTCTCAAAGCCTCTTTCTACAATCTGTTTGGCCATATTTATCATGGCAGTGGCTGAGCCGTAGGACTCCCAGCATCCTGAGATACCGCTATTCCATTGACGACCATCGGTATGAATCACCATGTGACCCACTTCACCCGCAAAATTGTGAGTGCCGCTGTACATTTTACCGTCGATAAAAATCGCACCGCCGATTCCTGTTCCCAGGGTGATCATGACAAAGTTCCGGTATTTTTTTCCGGCACCAAACAGAAATTCACCACGGCCGGCATTGTTAGCATCATTATCAATATAAGTCGGAATCTTAAATTCTTTTTGAAAAATCTGTGCCAAAGGGCAGTCATTAAGGGCGGGGATATTGGCTATGCCGGATACAACCCTGCCTTCTTCCGGATTGATATTCCCGGGGCAGCCAATACCGATAGCTTTGGCTTTTATCTCGGGATTTTTTTTGATTAATTCATGCACGGCATTCATCATGTTTTCCAGGATGGTATCACGGGAGTTTGTCTCTGCCAGGGTAGGGACCTGAAAATGATCCAGTACATTACCGTCCTGATCTACTAAACCTAATTTTACCGCGGTGCCGCCCAGATCTATACCTATATTGACTTTCATTGAACAGTTTTCCTGAAATTTATTTTAATATCTGGCCGATTCTTTCCAGGACTTTTTCCCGGTCCAGTGGCTTAACAATATAACCTTTTGCGCCGAATTTAATGGCATCTTTTACAGCATCGGCGGTACCTAAGGCTGTCATCATGATAACACAGGCATTAGGATCTACTTCTCTGATTTTTTTCAAAGTCTCCAGGCCGTCCATTTCGGGCATGGTGATATCAAGGGTCACAAAATCAATATTGGGGAAAAGTTCCTTGTATTTTTCCAGACCTTCTTTTCCATTATTGGCTGTTCCCACTACATCAAAATCTCTGGACATAAAAATCTGACTGAGTTGCTTGACAATAAACTGGGAATCATCGATACAAAGGACTTTATAATTTCCACCTTTACTCTTTTTCCCCAGTGGATATCCATCTTCGCCAAACAGAATTCCCATATATTTCTCCTTCTGCGGTTTCTTATTCTTTGAATGCGATATTAATCTCAACAATTCCCATACCGGTATCTATCGGAATAATAAGGGCTTCCATGTCTGATTCATATATCTTTAAACCGGTACCTGTAATAATAGTAGGAGGTGTAAAATGAAAAGCCAGTCCTTCTTTATCCAGTTTGGTGACGGTTCGTCCTGTGATCATATTAGCTATTTCACCTATAGTTGAACGGGCCATATCATTAAAATCAGGGAACGTCTCGCCATTCAATTTTGAAGTTAATGCGATAGCTGTATCTTCTGTCATATCAAATACCAGACGTCCATTGACCTGACCGGTTACGCCGATCACTACAGCCACACCTTTCATGGATTCACCTAGTTTTTTAAGATACAATTGACCGCGTTTTACGCTGGTATGGAGGATCTCGTTCAGGATATCAAAAGATGCTTCAACGAACGGGTTTATATACTCAATCCGCATTACTGCCTCCCAATGCCTATTTTAAAGTAGTCATGTATTTTAACATGTTTTCTATGTTTATTACCAGTATTTCATTATCTTGGTCAAGCAAAACCCCTTCAAACAGATAATTTTTAGACCATTTTTGCAGGTAATTCCCAGTACGGTAATTTTCTTCGGTACCGGTTATATTTTTATGTATGGCATCGATCAGGATACCAAACTGGTCTTTATCTTTCTGGATAATGATGATGAATTTTTCTTTATCACTAAAATCCTCTACTTCTATCATATCATCCTGCAATTCCAGTATCAGTTTAAGGCTATAAACAGGCAGGATATAACCCCGCAGATTCAGCACTCCCAACAGTTTATCTGTAGTGTTGGGTACTTTATAGAGGCGGTTAGGGGTGTAAAATTCTTTGATAGTCATGACATCCATAGCATACAGGTTATCATCCAGATAAAATGACACTCCCTGGAAAATGGCTTTTTTATTCAGTTTAGCCTTTTCTTCGTCTGATTCAGAGATTTTACGGTTGAGTACCTCTTCTTTACCCAATGGTTTACTCCCTTTTTATTTGGAAGACTGGAAATAATGGGAGATGACCTTGGTGGTATCGAGGATAAATCCGATCTCTCCATTACCTACAATAGTTGCCGCGGATATACCCGGGCTTTTTATCAGTTTAGTATTTAAAGGTTTAATAACGATATCCTGTTCACCAATGACTTCACTCACGATGATGCCTACCACCCGGTCGCCGTATTTGGTGATGATACAGTATTCTTTTTCCAGTTGACTGCTGGAATCAGTATCTTTATGATAAAAATATTTTCTCAGGGACAAAACCGGTATGAGTTTTTCCCGGAATTCAAATGCTAAATGACCATTGATTTCTTTTAAATGATCATGGGAGATTATTACTGTTTCTTCCACCGCAGCTACAGGGATTACAAAATACATTTTTTCCACAATGATCAGCAGACCCTGGATAATAGCCAATGTCAGGGGAAGACGGATCATAAATTTAGAACCCTTACCTTTCACAGTAGAGACACTAACGCTGCCCCCGATTTCTTCAATCTTTTTCTTGACTACATCCATACCTACACCGCGACCGGATAGATTGGAGACTTCTTTAGCTGTTGACAGACCCGGCAGGAAGATAAGGCTGAGCAGTTCCCGTCG
>CAYRWR010000063.1:0-13570 GCA_964428015.1 uncultured Brevinematales bacterium
CTTTAATCAAGCTTAAATACTATAAGCCTATATAAATACTTTTTCAAACTCCATTTAAAGCGTGAAACCGATCTCTTTGTTCTCCATCTCTTAACTTAATATTCTACAATTTTTATTTGTTTTCTCCTATCTCCTCCAACTCAAATATTTCACCCTCTTTTTTAATCTATTTACTTATTAGTTATCATTTCCATACTTTTATTATTAGAGATGATTAAACAGGTCCGTTCTTTTTGATACCATATCTTTTTTCTTTACCTGAACTCCGGCTCGGGTGGGAAAAGACTATCGCGCTGGGCCATCAGTTCCGCGCAGGTGTCAATGTCATTGCTGATACGCACCAGGATCATAGGACTCAGGCCAAAGTCGGGGTGCTGATGGGGATTAGACTGCTGACGCAGCACCTTCATGGATGCCCCAACCACAAATTGTTCCGAGGAATCCTCCACATAACCATACAGATTGCCATTGGAATGCAGTACTAGGTGATCCTGATATATCTCACGACGTGTGATATAGATATAGCCTTTGATAAAGGCCCCTATATTCAGCTGAACTGTGACTCCGGGTTTACCATCCCCGTCGGGATCGTTCAGAGCAGGATCATTTTTATCCCTGGATAGGGGGAGAAGGGGGTCACCCTGGATACCCAGAAGCGTGGGAGAAGCGGGACGGTACAGATGCCACTGGCCGTCACGAAAGCTCACCTCTACCTCCTGGACCCGGGGCAGGATGGCCTGGACCGCGGCATCACTGAAAACCGGCTTGACCATGGGCTGGTTCAGCTTCTGCTCCGCGTGGCAGAAACGGTCTTCCTGGTAGAGTTTTCCGTCTTTCATGTAAAAATCGGTGAAGCCATAGGTTATCACCATGGTCTTCATGGGAGTCTGGGTATTGGTTTCTTCATAGGCTACCACATCATAGTGGGCGTAGTGTCCGATGATCTGCCGCAGGGCGGACTGTTTATCGGGTTGCTGCTGTCCCCCTGTATCCGCGGGAGGCGTAAACAACGGAGATGCAGGCCAGTCCAGAGGGCGGGAGCAGCCGGTAGCTGCTGATAAAACACCCATGAACACTGTGAATAAAAGAACCGCGCTTTTCATGAGCCATCCTTTTTCTTTGAGAATACTGTCCACGTAACCGGTTTAAGCCCTGCTTTTCCGCAAAATTTTTCACCCGGATACTTATTCCTATTATTGTTGTAAATATATAATAAACCCGGGATTTTGGCAAAATTTTGTATTTTTCAGGAATACCACCCCATAAAAAAAGCCGGGACAATATCCTGTCCCGGCTTTTTTTACTTTCCATTGGCTTTTTCTTCTTACTTCTTCATCTTCTTCCAGGCGTTAATGAGCCCATTGGTGGAGCTGTCATGGGAGGTCACCGTATCCTTGTTTTCCAGCTCGGGCAGGATGCGGTTGGCTAGGAGCTTGCCCAGCTGGACGCCCCACTGGTCGAAGGAGTAGATGTTCCAGATCACACCCTGGGTGAAGATCTTGTGCTCATACAGGGCGATCAGAGACCCCAGACTGCGGGGAGTGATTTCTTTTACCAGGAAGGAATTGGTCGGACGGTTTCCCTCAAAGACTTTAAATGGTGTGAGGAGTTCTATCTCAGCGGGTTTTTCCTTTTTAAACTCAGCACGTACTTCGGCTTCGGTCTTACCATTCATGAGAGCTTCAGTCTGGGCAAAGAAATTGGACAGCAGTTTGACATGATGATCAGACAGGGGGTTATGGGTACGGGCCGGAGCAATAAAGTCACAGGGTATAAGCTTGGTGCCCTGGTGGATGAGCTGATAAAAGGCGTGCTGGCCGTTGGTACCGGGCTCACCCCAGATAATGGGGCCGGTCTGGTAGGTCACGGGCTGGCCGGCACGGTCCACGCATTTACCGTTGGACTCCATGTCGCCCTGCTGGAAGTAGGCGGCAAAGCGGTGCAGATACTGGTCATAGGGCAGGATAGCCTGGGACTCCGCACCGAAGAAATTGTTATACCAGATGCCCAGGAGGGCCATTATTACAGGGATATTCTTTTTCAGGGGAGTCTTCTGGAAGTGCAGATCCACGGCGTGGGCGCCTTCCAGGAGGGCGATATAGTGGTCATAGCCGATGGTGCAGACAATGGACAGGCCCACAGCCGACCACAGGGAGTAGCGTCCCCCTACCCAATCCCAGAACCCGAACATGTTGGCAGTATCTATACCGAATTGGGCTACTTCATCGGCATTGGTAGATACAGCTACAAAATGTTTCTTGACCGCGTTCTGATTGCCGGTGGTCTGGATAAAGGCGTCCCGGGCAGACTGCGCATTGGTCATAGTCTCCTGGGTGGTAAAAGTCTTGGAAGCTACGATAAACAGAGTAGTCTCCATATTGACCCGTTTCAGGACTTCAGCGATATGGGAGCCGTCCACATTGGACACAAAGTGCACATTCATACCCTTGACCCAGTAGGGGCGCAGGGCTTCGGTGACCATTACCGGTCCCAGGTCGGAGCCTCCGATACCAATATTGACAATGGTATCGATTTTCTTGCCGGTATAGCCCTTCCACTCCCCGCTGTGCAGGCGGCGGGAAAAGTCGCGCATCTGGTCCAATACCTGATTGACTCCGGGCATCACGTCCTTGCCGTCCACCAGGACGGGGGTATTGGAGCGGTTGCGCAGGGCTGTATGGAGCACAGCCCGTTTTTCCGTGACATTGATGGGTGCACCCGAGAACATCTGCCCGATAGCATCAGACAGCCCGGTCTCTTCCGCCAGGGCGGTAAGCAGGGACATGGTCTCCTCAGTGACCCGGTTTTTGGAATAGTCGAACAGGATATCCTCAAACTGCAGTGATAATTTACTGAAACGGTCCGGATCAGACGCGAAGAGTTCTTTCATGTGGGTTTTATGGATAGCTTGGAAATGTTTTTCCAGAGCAGCCCAGGCCTTTGTCTGGGTGGGGTTTATGGCTTTGAGCATAGTATATGCCTCCGTTGTTAATTTCAGGACGGTATAGTTTAAGGGAAAACAGGGAAAAATTCAACAAACCCCGGCCCCCGGTCCGACAATAGAAAGATATTAATCTACAATGAGGAAATAATTGCGGATTTTAATGTTGTATATCCTTTTGACCATATGGACCGGCTGCAGTAACAGCATCCGTCCCCGGCTGGTAACAGAAGACCCCTGGCTGGCAGTGAAACAGGGCCGGCTATGGGTGGTAAAGGATGGAGACACCATCACCCTGCGGAAAAAACCCTTCAGTCTGTTTACCGCTGTACTGCCTTCTTCTGCTGCTTCCGAAGACTGGCACCTGGCGGTACTCTACACCGTGACCAATAACTCTGCCCTGGATATTTTTCAGCCCGGAGTCAGGGAGGATGATCTGGATCAGCTCCTCTACAACTATATGGCGCCTCTGGGTGGTTATGATTATTTGGGTGTGGCTGAAAAGTATACCGCGTCTCTTTTTTATGACCCGTCTGATGAATCAGGTTATTACCAAAGAGCTTTTCTGAAGAGGCTTTTGCCTGACGGCCGTCTGCTCCTGGAAAATAAAATCGAAAGTATATTCCAGATGATAGACAGCTACTATTTTATCCCTATGGAAGAACAACCCTATGCTGAAATTTATGGCTGCCTCTACCTGGACAGGGACGGCGACCACATCATCAATGAAGATGAGTTATTGCGCTTCACATTACGGTTTTTGTGACAGACAGATCAATTAAACAAAAAAAGAAATCCTTGACATCTCAATATTTCAGTATATTATATAGCGGAGGGGAATCAATAACATGAAGGAAATCCTTTGATCAAACTGGTGTCCCTGCCCATGTTTATAGCTGCAGCTGTTGGGCTTACTTTTTTAATATTCTCCATTGTCTTTTACACCATTTTCATGAAAGATAATCATTCCAAGACTCATTTCCAAAAATTCGCGGTTTTGACCCTGGGCAACACCCTGTACATGACCCTTTTCGGGGTATTGCTCAACCTGGGGCAGGACCTGCCGGCTATCAATATCATCAATCGTGCCACTCTTATAGCTTCCATGTTTGTGGTGTTATTCTTCTTCATGCTCCTGAATAGTATGTTCAATCTCAAGCAGCATAAAGTGATAATCGTGTTTTATTCTATTGCTACTCTCTTCACAGTAGTCCTGTGCATCAATCATCCCCTGGTATTACAGGCTCAACTGGAACAAACCAGCAGTTATTATATGGCTTTGCAGAGGGGGATTATACACAAAATCTGGGGCGGTTTCATGCTGTTTCTGCTGGTGTATTCGGCGGTCTGGCTGTATGTCACCTATATGCGTATACCCAGGAGCCAGGCCAAGTACCGGGCTTCCGTACTTATCCTGATGATTTTTTCTATCGGCTGGGTCATCAGCGGGGGCCTGGACGCCCTCACCTCCATGAGAATTCTGGATCTGCCTCCGGTGAGTTGGATTGGCAGTCTGTCCATTGTTATAACCGCGGCTATCCTTCTGCTCAATAGCTATGAAAATCTGGATAATACCGTAAACCGTCTCTATGATGAACTCATCCATGATGCCCTTACCGGGGCCTTTTCCAAGTCCTACTTTGATATTGAGCTCAATAAACTATTGGCCCGACTCAGAAGGGAAGAAAGCCGCCATTATATCATCGTTTTTGATATAGATGACTTTAAAAAGATCAATGACATCTATGGCCATGTCTGCGGAGATTTTATTCTGCGTGAAATGATCCGCACCGTACGCAAACAACTGCGTCCCAGTGATATCCTGGCCCGTTTTGGAGGAGATGAGTTCCTGCTCCTGGTGGAATTTTCCCCGCCCGACATGGATATTCACGCTATGATGAAGCGGATAATGGATAGTATCCGTAACCGTGATTTCGTATTTAATGGTAAGACTATACAGGTAGCCTGCAGTTTCGGAGGCGCTTATCTGGATAAGGAAGTGGTGTCTGATCTGATGAGTACCGAGGATGTCCTGGTCCTGGCGGATAACGCCCTGTACGAGGCCAAGCGAGCCGGAAAGGACCGTTTTATTCTTAAAACCGACGAATTAAAGATCAATTAATATATAAGGAGCCAGCCATGCCTGATGTGGAAAAGATCTACGGAAAAATCCAGTTTGTGGATTCCTTCCCCGACTACAAAGTTGAGGTTGTAGACAGTTTTGCTGATCTGCATGTTCAGAAAGTGTCCTCATTCGCTGATAGTCCCGGAAAATGGGAAATTGTGGACAGTTTCCCTGACTACAAGATCCAGATTGTGGATTCCTTCCCCGACTTTAAAATCAAATATGTGGACAGTTTTCCGGGATTACCTTAAAAAAACCATTAAACTTTACTCTGCCTGTTTTGAAAATTAACAGCTCACTTATTTCCATTCGGCTATGTCTATACTGAATTGATCATTCTGCTTAAATGACAGCGTCCGGGTAATCAGTTTACCCGATTTGGAATAGGCTGACCTGCCCTTTTTGTCCAATAGACTGAACTTGATCTTGGTGCCAGTTTTTAAACTCAGAGCCAATACGGCTTTGCTATCAGATAGCATTTCCAGGGGCAGGATAAGATTGGTATCTGATCCGTTCATTTCATTCACCTGAAGAGAAATACCAGAAACAGCTACCTCACTGTGCGCCACAATCTCCCGATGGACAGTTCCCTGGATGTCAGGGAAAATATTCAAAGGAATCGTGGTACTATACTGTCCCACACTTATGCCCAGCTGTACTTTTCCCTCTTTAAGTGGAATCAGTTTATTTGATTTGAATTCCGCGCTTCCGGCTGGTTTAATTGTCAGAACCGGGTCAGAGAGTGTAAACTTCATCTCATGGGGTAATTGTGCTTCCCACAGAATACGGGAGTGTTTTCCAGTAACCAGGGTGGAAGGTTCCAGATCGATGTCTATTGAAAGCACACGGGGATCAAAACTGCCGTACAAAAACAGCAGAGGCATCTTTCCCCGCTTGGCCCAGGATGTCTCAGAATGGATCCCGGACGGATCTTCATAATAAAAAATATTTTCAAAATCACGCAGACCGGTTTGCTTGAGTGCCTGATGTACCTGACTCATGTATCTGATCATAGAAGATTCATCTGCCCCTTCCAACCATCCTCCATCCATGTAAATACGCACGTCAGAGGGAAAAGACATCTTTTTCATATCCTGCAGGACTCTCACCTTGTCCCACCAGAAAGAAGCGGATATCACCCCCGCCCGGGAAAAGACCTTGGGGTACCAGCCTAAGAGATAAAAAGAAGAAAGGCCCCCCAGAGAAGAACCCATAATCCCGGTATGAAGCCTGTCTGTCAAAACCGGAAAATGGCTGTCGATGTATGGCTTTAATTCACCGGTCAGAAATCGTCCGAATTTATCCAGGTCCCCGCCCATCTCTCCGAATTCTTCTGTTTTGGCTAAAGTAGGCGTATAATCGTACATACGCCGGGCGGTATTGTGGACCCCCACTACAATAATATCTTCCAGCAGACCCTGCTGCTGCAGACTCTCTATGTTTTCATCCAGCTGCCACTCCCCGGCAAAAGAAGTCTTTTTATCAAACAGGTTCTGCCCATCCAAAGCATACAGCACCGGGTATTTTTTTCCCGATTTCAGATAATCAGCCGGAAGGTACAGGGTGACCTGAGGGGTAAAAGTCAGATTAGTGGAACTGAATTCCTTATTATTCAGCTTGAGCAGCACCCCTTTTTGAGAAGAAAAGGACAGTGCAGGTAATAGTAACAGAATAAATACTATCCGGTATATAATCTTCATGTTTATCCTCCTGAAAACTTTGGGCTTCGCTTAGTTTTAATATTAAAGCAATGCTGTAAAAAGGGAAGAGTTATTTTGTTTTCTCAGAAATTACGACACGGACTGCCTGAAAATGCGGGCAAAGTTTAGGGTGAAATTGTTCAAATGAAGCAGCTATAAAATTATTGTGTAATCTGTTGAATCAGATTAATATTATCTGATTGAAATATTTTTTTTGAGAATATTTTTCAGGGGTATACAAAATGTATAAAATATTTTGTTTTTTAATCGCCCTTATTTTTGCTGTAATACCTGGAAAAGGATTACATGCGGCTGAAACCCGCGTCCCTCTGGGTGCGAGTATTACCAAAAATAATTTTGAATGTAATCTCAAAGATCAGGCCTCCGGGTATTATTATACCGGGATGAGCCTTGCCATGAAAAAAAATCAGGCTCTGATCCTGGAGATCAATGAAACTACTTTCCCATTCATGATTAGAGTGCTGGATGAAAAACAAACAGTGCTTTCTTCTCAGACTTTTGCCCTCAATGATAAGAAACGGGCCTCTGGTTCCTTGTCTTTCCTCGTACCGCAGGATGGAAATTACAATATCTTCATCATCCAATCTGAGGGTCAGAATGGCTCCGGTAGATATACCGCTACCTATCTGGATACTTCCCAGATAACCAAAAACCCTTCCTACACCTTTCAGGAAAGATTCAATTTTTTCTATGACCAACTATTAGCAAAATTTGCAGCTATACCCTTAATTGGCCAAAAAAAAGGACAGTCGGGCTATGATATCGATTTCGGTATGCTGGATGGCTCCAGTTCCACCTGTTTTCTGAATTTTTTGCAAAATAAAATTTATCAGAGCACTGACCGTGCCTCAGCCGAAAAGAAATATCAGGAACTATTACCCCGCTTCAAAGACTGTGCGGACAGCCGATATTTTGACTGGGTGGAATCAGGAGAACAGGAACTGGTTGTGTACCGGAGATATCTCAAAAAAGCAGTAATAAATCAGAAGAAAGCTCAGGGGGATTATTCCAGTTTTGGGGATCTGACACAGGCAAAACTGCTGCTTTATGAAGAAGATGGGAAATATACTGTAAGCTTTGAATTCAGTTATTAAACGGTGACATTAGTTTTTCAAAACCAGGCCGGTTTCTTCTTTGAAGTATTTAAGAGCCTCTTGATCTGATTTCACGAATTTTATGATTCTCTCCACGTTAGAGACGGCAAAAACACGCAGCACATTGGGCTGACCGCAGATCACACAGATCATGGTGTCCTTTTTCATAGCGGCTGTCGCCAGACGGATGATGAGACCCACTCCGGATGAGTCTATATAGTTGACCCGGTCAATATCAATCAGATAGCGGTAGATGCCCATTTTGGCATAGGCCATCAGTTCCTTGGACAGTAGATTAAAATCATCGTCAAAAACACTGACTTCCCCGGTAATAGTTACCAGAGCCAGTTCGTCATCCAGGATATTGATCTTTACATCCACATCAACCTCTTTTCCCCGGTACCACACCGGGCTGCTCTTCTGATTATTTAATTATATCCAGAACTTCTTCCGAGTTCTGGGTCAGTATCTTTTTCATATAGGTCACATTTCCCATGCTGCCCTGGGGATCAATATGAAACTCATCCATGATCTTGGTGATCATATAGAGTCCCCGCTTACGCATCTGGAATTTATCCAGTTTATCGGGCGGTTCCAGCTGCTTCTGAATAGCAGGCCCATTGTCTTTTATACGTACTTCCAGAGTCCGGTTATCGGCCTTTTCTCCTCCGCTGATATCCAGCCTGATCTCTATAGGCAGATCCAGGTTCCATTTATAGGTATGCTGAATGATATTTAAAATCGCCTCATGAATACAAAAATGTATTTCATGAGCCAGCATATCTCCATTTTCGACTACGCGGAGTAAAATGTCAAGCAGTTCCTTTTCAAAACCTACGATCTGCTCTTCCTTGCCCGAAATCCTGAAGTTGAAAATCACCCAAATCTCTCCCTTTTGAGTACTCGGGGAAAATCCTGAGACCTTCCCTTTTATACTACCCCCCATTCAGTCATAAACAGGAAGTTTTGGATAAAAAATTCACCATTTTTATATACTATAATAAAATTAAAAAATAAACTCAACATATTAATCAATTTAACATGAAAATCCTTCTTTTAAAATATATCGGTATTTTTAAGCTGATAATACAATTTTTTTGACTGCTTATCCTGGAGCCGAGGCCGGTCTGGTCAGCCCGGCACCGGGATAATGGAGCATACCCTGGGGGTGCGGCGGTAGGGGGCGTTCCCGCCTGGGAGTGAGGAACATTCCTCAGTAGGAGAATTTTAGCTCAGCTCGTCTTTGTTGTTACTCCGGGCCGTTCCCATTAACGCTCCGCGCAGAAAAGACTGTCTTTCACTACCTTGAGTTTTTCCCGGGTATGTTATAATATTTCCAAAAGTGCTGACCAAGGGGGCTGAGTATGACCCGTGCCATGATTTATGGTATTATAGTGCTGACTATTTTCCTTTCGCCTGGTTACACCGAGAGTTATGGGGATCTCCTGCAAGCCTATAATAAAGCATCTACTGAAGACGCCAAAAGAGACCTGGCCCAGGAGCTATACCAGAACTCCCGTCTGGAGATGGATAGCTTTGTCTCCGGGATGACAGCAGGCTGGGATGAACATGCCCTGGGCCTCTTCCGCCAGTCCCAACTAGCCTGGGAAAAGCATCTGCAGGCAGACGCCACCTGGCTGGCTGACAGCTACCGGGGTATCCCGGGCTACAAGAGGGTCTACTGGCTGATCATGAACCGCCTGACCCGGGACCGAATACTGGAGCTCCGGCATTTCCAGGCTTGGCATCTGCAGAAAGAAGGTCCGGGACTCCTACTCTCGGATACCCTGATAACAAATTCCCAGGAATAAATATGAGTCTGAATATCTCACGATTGAACCGTTCTGAACTGCACAAAGCTGTACATCTCCGTATGGCTTTTATCCGCGATATCCATCCCGAATGGGATGAAATTAAAATACAGGATATCCAACAGGGAGTACAGGATTATGTTCAAAGGCTCGATAAAGAGGGGAAATATTACTGCTACCTGGGCACCATAAAGGGAGAATCGGTCTGCGGAGCTGCCATATTTTGTTATGACCTACCTCCTCTGCATACAGCCTCTTCCCGGGGTATAGCCCATGTAGCAAACTTTTTCACCTGGCCGGAATACAGACGCAGAGGCTATGGAAAAAAACTGATGGCCTATATACTGGAAGACTGGCGCCAACTGGGTCTGGACAGGGTGGTGCTCCATGCTACCACCCTGGGCGAACCCCTATACCGTGCCGCCGGATTTCAGGAATCTGATCTGGTGGCTCTGGAATACGATCTGAAAAGGAAACCGCTTTGAAAACCCCATCCCCCTACACGGAGCAGCGCTTTCCCTTGAGCCGGCAGTTTACCCTGGATGTGGGCAGACTGGGCAGGGAAAAGCACCACGTTAAAGCAATAGTGGAAGCCGATGTCACTGAGGCCAGGAAGATGCTGCGGTCTTATCGGCGTGAGTCAGGGGAAAAGGCTTCTTTCACTGCCTGGGTGCTCAAATGCATCTGTCAGACTGTTCAAGAATTCCCGGCTGCTCATGCTCTGCGCCGGGGTAGAGACAGACTTATCATGTTTGATGAAGTAGACGTCTCTCTGGCAGTGGAGAAAATAGTCGATGGTGTAGCGGTCCCCATTCCTCTGGTACTGCGGGATGTGGGCAATCTCAGTCTGAGTGAAGTCACCGGGCGTATTGAACAGGCCAAAAAACAGGAGATCCAGGATTCGGGGGATTATGTGCTGGAACAGGACCGCCAGAAATTACCTGTGGGTCTGTTCGCCATTCTGCCGCAATGGCTGAGACTATGGATCTGGAAGATCCTGTTGTCGAACCCCTGGCGGGTCAAGGCCATGATGGGTACGGTGATGGTCACTTCTATAGGAATGATGGGCAAGATCCCCGGCTGGTTTCTTGGCTACAGCATTCATCCTCTTAGCCTGGCACTGGGTTCGATTGTAACCCGCCCCGGAACTAAAAAGCAGGCCGGTGACCGGGAATTTCAGGAGATCACACTGCTCTTTGACCATGATGTCATAGACGGTGCCCCCATGGCCCGCTTTACTACCCGGCTGGTAGAATTATTGGAAAAAGGCTGGGGTCTGAAATAATATTTCTCAATGATTTATAATTTAATCCCTATAATTAGTGATGTTTGGTATATGATGATACAATGAGTCACTAAGACTGACCCGGGGGATAGATGAAAATCCGGAACAAATTTTTCATTCTTACGATTCTTCTTATCTTAATTTCCGGATGTGAGACACATAAGACACAGGAACCCCTGGCCATTAGCGGCATCCTGGATCTCACTTCCTGGGATACCAGCCAGGTCACCGGCCTGAATGGCACCTGGGAATTTTACTGGAATACATATATACTCCCCGGCCATTTCAACGAAACTGAGAATATTCATAAAAAAATGTATGCCTCTGTGCCGGATGTGTTCAATAATATCATCACTAACAGCCGGGGCATAGGTTATGCCACCTATCGCCTACAACTGATCCTACCTGACCCTTCACTGCACTATTCTTTATATTTAAAACGGATTCCGGCTGCGTACAGCCTGTATTTTAACGGAAAGAAAGCTCATGCTACCGGGATAGTCGGCACTAATATGACCACCACTTTACCCCGTTATTCCAGTTCCATTGTTACTCTCTATAATGTAAAGACTACCAATGAGCTGGTCTTTCATGTGGTGAACTTTCATGGGCAGATGGGAGGTCTATGGAAAAGATTTCTCATTGGCACTGAAGACCATATCCGTGAATTAAAAGTGAAAAACGTGCGTGCCAATGGTACCTTTGTCTCTCTATTATTATTTAT
Organism: uncultured Brevinematales bacterium; assembly: GCA_964428015.1. Lineage (GTDB taxonomy): Bacteria > Spirochaetota > Brevinematia > Brevinematales > CAYRWR01 > CAYRWR01. Next base: position 11,702 of record CAYRWR010000063.1, read on the forward strand.
GACTATCTACTATATTACACTGTTCTTTGTGGGTATCAATAAACCCGTCTCAGCTGCTTTCGGCCTGCTTTGTTTAATTTTTGCGTTGCGCGTATTGGTCATGGACGAGCTTCTGATTTTAAATTCCTTTCCCCGTTTACCCTGGCAGATTGTGTTTAAGAGCGAGCTGATCACCTATTACTTCGGCCTCTCGGCTATTAACCTCTTTTACTACGCGCAATATCATAAGATCATGTCCCGGCCGGTTCATCTTTTTGTGATGATCAGTGGAGGATTTCTGACGCTATTGACCCTGTTTACACCACCCCTGATTTATCTGCTGTTTATTAATCCCTGGAAAGTAGTAATATTTCTGACATTGTTTTACCTCCTGTATATTTCCATCAAGGCCATTCGATTAAAGATCCCCGGCTCCATTCTTTCTATTTTGGGGTTATTATCCTTCATGGTCACCGCAATACTGGATGTGATACTGTTTACTATTCAAAATGACCGGAATATCAATCTGACTCCCTATGGAATGCTGGGCATGGTCTTTTTTGAATCACTCACTATATTCAGGCAGCTTTCGGAGGCCAATAAAAACGCTGAGATTCTGGAAGTCGAGCTCAGGAACACCATCACTAAAGAAAAAAAACTCAATGAATTAAAAAACCGGTTTATCACCTATGCTTCCCATGAATTCAGAACCCCCCTGGCCGTTATACAACTGTCTGCCAATACCCTGCACAGGATCGACGAAACCAGGATGAGTAAAGAAAAACGCAGTGATTACTTCACTAAAATAGACAGCTCCATCAGCAAGATCACCAATATCATGGATGACATCCTGGTCTTAGGTAAGCAAAGATCCGTGGAGAACTTCAATAAACCTGAGTTTTCCTACATCGACCATATGAGCCAGAGCCTGATGGGAGATTTTACCACACCTGAGCACAGTTTCCAGCTCAACATCAAGGGGACTCCCTTCCCCTATCAGCTGGATCCCATACTATTCAATCACATGCTCAGTAATCTGTTATCCAACGCCGTCAAGTACTCTGATGCCCATACTGTAATCGATGTGGAATTAGAATACACGGCAGAAAATATCCTCATCCGTGTCTCCAATACCGGAATGGGTATTCCGGTGGAAGAACAGGAGTTTATTTTCGATGACTTTTTCAGGGCCAGTAATACCGCTGATATTCCCGGGACTGGATTGGGATTGGCCATTGTCAAGACCATTATCAACAAACTAAACGGAGAGATCACTTTTACCAGTCTCCCCGGTAAATCCACATCTTTTACTCTGAAATTTCAGGTAAATGAAGTTTAACCCGGATGCCACAGACTACCTGTATGTAAAAAAAATAAAACCCTCCCCTTTGACCAGGGTGGGTTTTTAATGAATATAAGGTCTATATCAGGGGTAGGGGTCAGAGGATGGATTGTTGATAAAATTGGAAATCCCTGTGATATAAACGGAAAAATCCGGGCTCATGACCAGAGGTACTTTACTGTGTGCAGCCCCGGTTACGATCTTTTTAAATTTGACTGAGCCGCCATAGTGATCATAAACTGCCTGGCCATGAGTATCCCATTTCTGTGACATATCGGCGCTGCCATGAATCCACAGGTAGGGTATAGTCACATCCTGGATAGCACTGACATTATCCAGTTTATAGGCAGTGAGGTATTCCATAGGTATGGGCAGATAGGTGGCATCCTGTATAAAGATCTCCACAGAGCCGATGGGACCTTCCAAAACCAGACCCAGGGCAGAGCTCATGTCAGCGTAAGCCGCCAGGTGAGTAGCCGGCACAGATCCCAGTGAATACCCATAGATCAGAATATCAGACTTGGCTACCCCCAGTGTGTTGGTGAGGT
>CAYRWR010000064.1:0-12854 GCA_964428015.1 uncultured Brevinematales bacterium
CTGGTGGTGATATAGAGATGCAGGGAGGGTATGGTCAGAAACACCCGGAAAAAATCGTTTTTACTGATAGCCAGCAGCCGACAGGGGGTGCAGGCCCGTACACTGATATAATACTGGTCAAAGAAAATCTCACCAAATCCGAAAATATCACCTTTGCGGAGTTGTCCCAGGTAGATCCTCTTGTCTGTGTCCTCGGTATATTTTATCATTTCCAGGATTCCCTGGCAGACCAGATAGACATGAAGAGCAGGCTGCTTCTCCAAATAAATCAGGCTATCGGTTTTGATCTCTCTTTCACGCATGACATCAGCCAGGCTCTGAAGCTCCGCAGCGGTACATCCTTTAAAAATTTCAAAATCCCGTAGAAGGGCCGGTTCTACCATCAGGTACCTACTTTTAATCAGTATAAAAATAGTGTAACATGACTATCTGATTAACAACAATTATCTAAAGACTGCGTTTCCGGTCTTTAAACGCGCAGGACCACCTCAGCCGCATGACTTTTCCGTCAATCCCTACTATAATAAAGTACCAATGAGGAAAGCTATGTCAAATACACCTATTGCCGTTATCGGGGGCGGTCCCGCCGGTATGATGGCCGCTATCACCGCCGCCGCCATGGGCGCTCCGGTCATTCTCCTGGAAAAGATGGATAAACCCGGCAAAAAACTCCTGGTCACGGGACGGGGGCGCTGTAACCTGTCCAATACGGACATGGATGCCTCTCACTATCACAGCGGCAAGAAAAATTTCGTGCGGGACGTGCTGGGACAATTCGGCCTGGCGGAGACTCTGGCTTTTTTTGAAGAGATGGGTATCCCCACCAAGACCGAGAAAGAAGGTAAAGTCATCCCCTGGTCGGAACAATCCTCAGCGGTACTGGATGTCCTGATGATGGAGATGAAAGACCTGGGGGTGGAGATCCGCACGGCCAGCCCTGTAAAAAAAATCAACGTCCATCCGGAAGGTTATCTGCTGGATATACCCGGTCAGAACAGTGTCCTGGCCCGGGCCGTGATCCTGGCTACGGGGGGCAAGTCCTACCCTAACCTGGGCTCCTCCGGAGACGGCTACACCCTGGCACGCTCCCTGGGACACAGCGTAGTGGAGCCCTTTCCCGCTCTGGTCCATATCAAATGTGCCGCGCCCTACCTCAAGTCCATCGACGGCAATAAATTCATGGGAAACGCCAGCCTGGAGCTGGACAACCGGATCGTCAAGACCTATTACGGGGAGATCCTGTTCACCGACTATGGGCTGTCCGGCATCCCACTGCTCCAGCTTAGCCGCCGTGTCACTCAGGCCCTGGCCGGCCGTCAGGTGGTCAGAATACTGCTGGATCTGTTCCCGGAAACTGATAGCGATACCCTGTACAAAATACTGCACACCCGAATCCAGTCCCGTCCGGAACGATCTATACAGGATTCTCTCACCGGCCTCCTGCATACCCGGCTGATACCGGTAGTACTGAAAGAAAACGGCATACAGGATAAAGACCAGCCCTGCGCTCAAGTCAAGGAAAAGACCATACAGGAACTGGCTCGCTGGCTGAAAGCCTGGCCCATTGTCCCTACCGGGACCCGGGAATGGGACGTGGCCCAGGTCACCGCGGGAGGGATAGATGTACGGGAGGTAGACTCTCTCAGCCTGGAGTCCCGTATTCAGAAGGGTTTCTTCCTGGCGGGGGAGGTCCTGGATGTGGATGGAGAGTGCGGCGGCTATAATCTGCAATGGGCCTGGAGCTCAGGGTTTACCGCCGGCAGACACGCGGCCCAGTATGTGGAGGAACACTCATGATACGTATATCCCAGATCAGACAGACACTGGACAGCAGTGAAGCCCAGCTCAAAAAAACTATATGTAAAAAACTGGAGATCGAAGAACAGGATCTCAAATCCTGGAAGATCTTCAAGCAGTCCATAGATGCCCGCCGCACCGACAAGCTTCACTTTGTCTATACCGTGCTGGCCGAGGTGGCTGATGAAGCAAGTGTACTTAAAAAAATAAAAGATAAAAATGTGGGGCCGGCACCGGATCTGACCTATCAACCCGCTTTGGATGCGGCACGGCCGGCCATCAGACCGCCGGTGGTGATCGGATCGGGACCAGGAGGGCTGTTTGCGGCGCTGATACTGGCCCGGGCGGGGCATCGTCCCATCCTGCTGGAGAGAGGACGGGCGGTGGAACAGCGCATCCTGGATGTGAATACTTTCTTCACCCAGGGGATCCTGGACACCGTCTCCAATATCCAGTTTGGGGAGGGAGGAGCCGGGACCTTTTCCGATGGCAAGCTCTATACCCAGATCAATGATATCCATACCCGCTGGGTGGTGGAAGAACTGGTGCGGCACGGCGCGCCCGCGGATATACTGTATTCCTTTAAACCTCATATCGGGACGGACATGCTGCGCAAAGTGGTAAAAAATATGCGGCAGTCTATTGAAAAAGCCGGGGGAATAGTACGTTTTGAATCCCGGGTCACTGCTATCCATACCCAGCAGGGGGCGGTCAGCGGTGTGGAGATTAACGGCACCGAACAGCTGGAATGCGATACGGTCATTCTGGCCATAGGACACAGCGCCCGGGATACCTATGCCATGCTGCATGATTGCGGTGTGAATCTGACGCCCAAGGCTTTTGCCATCGGACTGCGCATCGAACATAAGCAGAAAGAGATCGATAAGACCCAGTACGGTAAAGCAGCGGAGCACCCCCTCCTGAAATCCGCCCCCTACAAACTGGTCTCTCATGAGCCCAAGGGACGGTCCACTTTTACCTTTTGTATGTGTCCGGGGGGGACAGTGGTAGGCGCCACCTCTGAAGAGAAGTGTGTGGTCACCAATGGTATGAGTGAATACGCCCGGGCCCTGCCCAACGCCAACTCCGCCCTGCTGGTCAATGTCCACCCTGAAGACTACGGTACCCATCCTCTGGACGGTATCCGGTTTCAAAGGGAATGGGAACAGAGGGCCTACGAGATAGGCGGCCGGAATTACCATGCCCCGGTACAGTTGGTGGGTGATTTTCTCAAGGACCAGGCCTCATCCGGGCCGGGCCGGATCAAGCCCAGCTATCAGCCCGGGGTGCGCTGGACACAACTGCAGGATTGTCTCCCCGAATATGTCATCCATTCTATAAAAAGTGCCATCGTGGATATGGAAAAAAGATTGAAAGGCTTCGCCTTTCCCGAAGCGGTGCTGACCGGGGTGGAGACACGCTCCTCATCACCTCTGCGTATCCCCAGGGATGAGAGCTGTCAGTCCAATATCAGGGGACTCTACCCCTGCGGGGAGGGAGCCGGTTATGCCGGGGGGATCATCTCTGCCGCGGTTGACGGACTCCGCTGTGCAGAAGCCTGGGATAAAAACAGGAGATAGAATTAATCTTCTTCCTGATTGTGTAGATAATCATCGGTGATCTCGATAGTAATATCCGAGACGCTTTCAAAAAAGCGGCTGAAATGATAGAAAAGCAGGAATACTCCGTCATAGGTGCCGATCTTATGCAGGGTCTGGATCCAGCGTTTGCCGCAGCCGGCAATGAGGGCAAAGGGGAGAGTAGTGCGGAAGTAATCGGGATTTTCCAATGACAGACGCTGGATGCTGTCGGCGTCCACTCTGCGGATATATTCAAAAAATCCTTTTAAATGACTGATCTTTTCCCGGGCATCCGGATTCCACTTAGGCATCCACAGACTGAACAGACGGATAAGCACTAAAGAAATAAACAAACCGTTTATGATATCCGGCCTCCATCCTGTCCAGCTCTTCACCAGAAAATATAGTATCACTATCCAGGATAACTTGACCACCAGGGTAATCACATAGGCCAGTGAATTCAGACAAACCCGGTAGATCCAGAAGATGAAACGCAGGAGACCCCGGGGCGCTTTTTTCTTAAAGGAAAATACCGCCATCAGGACAAAGGGGGTAAAGACCGCGGTGAGACCGGTAAAGGTCAGTATCCTCTCCCTGGTCTGAGTGGTGATCAGACCCTGGGCCAGCTGCTGGTCCACAAAATGCATAATGATAGCCACCACGGCAACGGGAATCCCGCCCAGGAATATAAAAGTCACGGCCAGGCTGATGATCATCTCCATTAACAGGGAAATAAGCATATCAATGGTATCAAAGAAAACAGTGAGTACACGGCTGATATATTTGCTGGGGCGGGTATAAATCAGGGGGATAAGGTAACGGGCCCCTTCTTTTATAAGGGATTTGAGCTTTTTCACAAAGGCATTTTTGTCGTATTCTTTTAGTAATAGTTCCCTTTTATCCTCAAAAAGAATCTCTATAAAGCGGGTTTCAAAGATGCTGTCAGCTTTTTTTTTGTCTTTCAGAATGATTTTTTCCAGGTGGCTTTTTCTGCCCTGGGTGACGATCTGCAGATCCAGTATGCCGCGGTAGTACAGATCCAGGATAGTAGCCGAGGTGATCCGGGATATGGAAACAGGTCCGGTGATCAGAGGAGTACGGCACTGCTGCAGGGCGCACAAGGCCTGCCAGGGGGGTATGCCCTGGGGAGGGAAATGCTGAACAACCATGGGGGGCAGACGTCCGTCTCTGCCGAAAATCAGCCAGGTGACCAGCAACAGGACCAAAGTCACCAGGGGGATGAGGTAACCGGGTGAATCTATCAACACTTTTTATACCTGCCTCAATGTTGATACAGTATATTTCCTGAATAAAAATCTCTCAATATCTTTTCAGATTTGTTTTTGTTTGATTATTTGAACGGCTTTTACTTCAGGATGATGGTAACGGGGACGGTTTTCCGTCTGATTGTTAAAGGGATCATTCTTATGGTAAAATGGGAAATGAACTTTACACTGCATAGCCTGCTGAGGACACCATTGCAGACAGGCGAAGCACTGCTCACAATTATGATTGAACACAGGTCTTTCCTGTATCATCCGGATATTGTCGACCGGACATACCTGAGCGCAAATAGCGCAGCCATTACAATTTGAATTAGTATAAAAATGGGAATCCCGCTTTTTATTTACCCTCAGCAGGTATCTGTTAATCCATCTTAGTGATAGAAAAAAATCCCCCCAGGGGTCATTAGGGTATTTTAATTGCTCAAAATAACCCTGCCCCCTCTTGTTTATATATTCAGAAATCACCGGAAGACGGTTCTCTTGCCACTGATGATACAAAATATGATTTTCTTCAGAAGAAGAGAGGTAATTCTTATATGCCGGGATATGGTTATTGGGCATCTGTACAAAAAACAGAGAGGAAAGGACACCCTTTTTTTTTCTGATGAGTGACTTCAATATTTTTCCGGTACTCCCTGAAGCGCATTTCAATGTTGCTATTCCGAAAATGTATTTACCTTGGAGTGTTTCTATTTTGGAAATAAACTTCCGTACCAGTCGAGGCACCCCCCCTTCATACACGGGAAAAGCGATGCCAACATGTTCTGCTTCTATTTTTACAGATGTTTTTCTGAGCTGTGCCGGTATAGGTACCAGATCTGCTCCGGTTTTTATGCTCAGGTCACGCGCCACAGTATAAGTATTCCCGGTTCCGCTAAAATAATAAATAACTTTATCCACAGTTATTCTCCTTTACCAAAAAATGAGGGGCTGTTTTTTAAATGATGGTGCTTAATTTTTTGTTAACCATTCTATGATGATAACAATAATCTGAGTAACTGCTGGCTTTAACCCAGCCTTACTTTATCCAGATAAAAAATGTCATTTCAGAAGGATTATATTCCCTGTAATAACTTCTTACAAGTTTTGGTTTCAATGATTTTCCAGTAAAAATGAATCAAGGGTTTCACTGGTTCCAGGTTTTTTTTGTAAATATATTACAGTGCTTTCTAAAAGAAATTTGAGTGGATTTTAAAGGGTTGATTTCAAACTATTCTTATCAAGTGGAATTTAGAATGGAAGATTTTATGTATCATGCAACTTAATGAAGAAATTGAATAATTGTCATCAGATTTGTATCAAGGACAAGGCTTAGGAATGTTTTTTCAGTCTAAAAAAAGGGTATAAGCAAAAATAGTTTTAAAAAAATGCCGGTTCAGCTGGAAACAAACTGTCCCGGATCTGGCTCAGTTCTTCCCAAGTGTCAATAGCAGGATCTACCCTTTTTAAGAAGATGGGATTCATACCCGGATCTTCATGCTGTTTGTTATGAGAAGGCCGGTTGAGAAAGGAAAGAGAGGCACCCAGGACAAACTGTTCGGAAGAATCTACAACATTTCCCCATAACAGGTCAGGTGAAATAATCTGTAGATAGTCCTGGTATACTTCTTTTCTGATAATGTAAATATCTCCCTTGAGCACACCGGATATATTGAGATGTACTGTCACTCCCGGGAATCCATCACCATCCGGGTCGGTGAGATTGGTATCATTTTTATTTTGTGAAAGAGGCAGGGAGGGGTCTCCCTTTATACCCAGTAGCACAGGTGTGGGTGGCCTGTACAGATACCAGGTCCCATTGGTATAGATCAGTTCCACTTCAGTGATACGGGGGTCTATAGCCTGGACGGCTGTGTCGGTGAGCATGGAAGTAGTGTTTTTCTGATTCAACTTTTGTTCCGCGTGGACAAAGCGGTCTGACTGGAATAACTTTCCATCTTTAATAAAAAAATCAGTGAAACCGTAGGATATGATGAATGTACGCATAGGGGAACTGGTACTCATATCTTCATAAGAAACTATATCATAGTGAGCATAATGCCCGGCAATGGTTTTCATGATAGATGCTTTATCCCCGGATGGGGTCCAGTGAGGGGAAGGCAGGGGAGCTGTGTAGAGAGGGACACCAGGCCAGGGTAAGGTCTGAACCATCTTTTTGGCGGCAAAAACAATAAACAGTATCAACAAAGGAAGCAACAAAAGCAGCACTTTTTTCATAGTCATGGGATATTTTAATTTATTTTGTATGATTGTTCAATAATCCGAATGGGAGGAAAGCGGGCCGTCACTGACGTCGAGCATATAATCCTCCAGCCGGAAATCTCTGCCCCCGGGCCCCATATCGCCCGGCAGCAGTGTCTCCCGGGTGACCCATTTAACGTCATTACCTGGTAACTGGGCGCCCTCAGGATAAGGGAAGGGGCACATCACATACCAGTGGATCAGGTCAAAGTAACGGTACTTTTCTCCTGCTTCCAGGAGGGCATTGCCCTGGGCATCGGTGGGGGGGACAGTGTGCCATTCAGGATGCAGGACTCCGATGTAGATAATCCGGCTGTCCGGGATGAGGGGATCCAGGCTGCCTAAGAGCTGGATTTTTTCCTGAACGCTGCGGGGACTGAAGTGTATGTGGACAGGCTCACCGTTCGCCTGGATGTCATTCATACCCAGATGGCGATAGGCCAGGATTCTCGGTGACCCGGTAGACTGCTCCGGCAGACATGACAGCAGCAGACAGGGCAGAAAAAGACTTATAACAGTATATTTATTCATGGATGATCTCCAGCTGGTCCAGGAACCAGTAGGGCTCCTTGTTCACGGCGGAGGTCTCCACAATATAGACGAACTGGTAGCGGAAAAAATGCCAGTCCGCTCGCAATACCTTGCGCAGCAGTTCCGGTTTTCCCTTGAGACGGATCACCGCGCCCTCCCGGAGCTCAGGCCTGGCTCCTTCGGGCTGATACATGATCTCCCGTTTTTCTCTCTTGGGGTATCGCTTCCACCAATCACTCATATGTCTGCTCCCGGTAGTCAGACTTTTACATTGAAGCCCAGGTCGACTTCGTCCGCGGGACGTCCTCCCGCCACGCCCCAGTTTTCCAGGGGAGGTTCATGGAGGGTGATGAGTACATCGGTGGGAGCAATGCCGGCCTGATGATGGAGCTTTTCCACGATCAGGGTGTACAGTTTTTTCTTGGCCTCCCGGCTACGGCCCTGGAAAGCGGTGATCTCGATGAGGGTGAATTCCCGGGACTTATTGCTGCTGCGCTCAAAGTCGGCATCCTCCAGCTCATACAGTCTCTGGGTACGGTCGCCCTCCGGTATACGGAAAGCCTCCACCAATGACTGGTGTACCGCGTCCAGGATGGCTTTTTTGGTCTCAGTAGACCGGCCCTTGTACATTTCAATCTTGACCAGCGGCATGGGGGAACTCCTTGATACACTATTCAAGAAAAGTATACCTGTGACAGGAAATTCGTGCAATTAAAAAAAGGAAAAAGATTAAAGAGGAAGATTCAGCCGGGAGTTTTGCTAGCCGCGCGCGGCCTGCTCTAAGGTGGGTATATCCAGTTTTTTCATTTTGAGCATGGCCTGCAGTACCCTGTCATTCTGCGCCGGGTCGGGAGAGCTCATGAGGCGTCCCAGGGCGGTGGGGATGATCTGCCAGGACAGGCCGTATGGGTCACGGAGCCAGCCGCACTGTACCTCCTGTCCGCCCCGCGCGGTAAGACCCTCCCAGTAATAATCCACCTCTGTCTGGCTGTCACAGGACACGTACAGGGAGATCGCTTCGCTGAATTTGTACTCCGGTCCACCGTTCAGCGCCATCAGTCTCTGGCCCTCCAGCTCAAAGGTCACCATCATGGGTGTGACCTCCAGTATGCGGGAGTTTTTAAACAGGGAGGTGTAAAAACGCGCGGCCTCTTCGGCATTTTGGTCAAACCACAGGAAAGGTGTGATTTTGGGGGTGTGGACACGGCTCATAGATGCTCCTCCGCGTAGTGTTTGAAACTGTCCAGAATTGACTGCCAGCCGGTCTGCTGTCTCTCCGGGGAATTCTGGGACTCGGCATCGAAGACCTCGGTGATGAGGGTGCGATCGGACTGGGCCTTGAAGGTCACTACTACCTTCCTGTCATCTCCCAGGGTATAGGAGATGCGCTGGTATTTGAGTACCTCATCATACGTGCCCCCAAAATCAAAACCGGCACTGCCGTCTCTGGCCTCCATGCGGATATTGAAGCTGCCCCCGGTACGGAGGTCATTTTCAGCACGGGGTGAGTGCCAGTCGGGGGAAGCCTGGTTCCAACCGGTGATGTGCTGGGGCTGGGTCCACAGATCCCAGACCCGGGTCAGGGGGACATTTACCAGGGCCTCTACCCTGATCTTCTGTTTAGTTTCCATTATATACTCTCCTCAGTTGTATTAGAGCGCGGTACAGTTAAACATCCACTGGATACCGAAGCGGTCGGTGCAGCTGCCGTAATAGGCTCCCCAGAAGGCAGTCTGCAGGGGCATGGTGACCTGACCCCCCTCGGAGAGCAGTCCGAACAGGCGGTCGGTCTCGGCCCGGGTATCGGTCTCCAGGCTGATGTGCACATTATTACCGGGTATGAGGTGAAAGCCCATGGACTCCGGGGCGTCGGTACCCATGAGCACGTGACCCCCCACAATGGGCAGCTCGATATGCACGATGAGGTCCAGATCCTCCTCCGCCAGGGGAGGGACCTCCCCGAAGTGGGGCATATCCCGGAAGCGCATGATACCGCCCCCGCTGAACTCTCCCCCGAACACCGAGCGGTAGAAATCAAAAGCTGCCTGGGTGTTCCGGGCAAAATTGAGATAAGTGGTGACTCTGGCCATATAGCCCCCTTAATAATCCTAGAATAATACCGGGATATGACTATATGTTAGCAATTATATGAAAAAGCGGCAATTTTTTTGATTATGATATTTTTTATTGGCACAATAATAGAAATAGCTCGGATAGAAAATGCTGCAGGCCGATTCTGATGAGTGGTAGAATGATATTCAGAATATTATTTGGAAAGTAACTCGTTACTTCTTTAAGGGTTTATGGAAGAATGTCTCAAAAAATTTTTTAAAAATCCGGTACCAGTAATACTTCACTTTCAGAGACTGATTCCGGTATGGAAAGCCCCTCCGCGATCATGCCTTCTATATGAAAAGTAACGGCTTCATAAATGGATTTCTCACAGTCTTCTTTGGTAGCTCCAGTAGATACACAACCAGGCAGGTCTGGTACCCAGGCACTGTAACCTGTATGAGTCTTTTCAAATATAACAGTAAAATGTTTCATCTAAGGTAACCTCCTACTTTAATCCGGCCTGTTTCAGAATACTATTGTATGTTCCAGGAGCCAGATCATCAGACAATTTACCAGGAATGGTCACCAAACCTTTCTTTTCCGGATGTTTGTATTGGCGGTGATCCCCTTTAGTCCTTTGAAGAAACCAACCCGCGGTCTCCAGGAGTCTGATTGCTTCTTTTACTTTTGGCATGAATGGTATTAGCCTCATTAAATTTTAAAAGTGCTGAGTTCAATTTATCCAAACAGGATATACTAGTATGGCATATAATCTTTCAATTTTCAATTATAAAAGGTAAGTATAGAATTGATTTTTGGGAAATGGGAGGTGTAACAAATATAATTCTGGATCCAATACCGCCGGAGGCGTTAAGAGGACGGCACCGCCGAAAGGGGGGAACTACGCCCGGGGGTCAGGGAAAGGTGAGGTGGTAGGCGGTACCGACCCCGTGAGAAGGGACAACCGCCACCCAAATCGGAAGTGGGGCCTCTCCCCGCGGCCCTCAGGACGCCCGGGCCCAAGGGATAACCGGTAAAAAAGAGGAGGCTCTGCCCCGGCGAAAAGGTCTGCCTACAATACAAAACCCCGCTATAAAAGCGGGGTCGTTAATTTTCCCAAAAAACACCTACTGGAGCTGTCCCTGCAGGCTGATGGTGTAATCCTGAATTTTCAGATTGACTCCGGCCAGCTGAAGGGCGCGTTCGACCAGGTGACGGGTGCCGCCGCAGCAGGGGACCTCCATCTTGACTACGGTGACGCTCTTGACCGACATGGTGCGGAACAGGGTGGTGAGCTTGTCCAGGTAGACGTCCTGCATGGTGTCCAGCTTGGGGCAGAAGATGGCCAGGCTGCGTCCCGCCAGGAAGCGGTTGTGGAAAGAACCCATGCTGAAAGCCACACAGTCGGCAGCGACTACCAGGTCACAGCCCTGGAAATAGGGGGCCTGGGGATTGAGAAGGGCCAGCTGTACGGGCCATTGGCGCAGGGCGGAAGGGGTATCGGGGCCGGACTGGGCCGCGGCAGGAGCAGTGGAGAAATCCAGGGTACGGGAGCCGGGACAGCCGCCTCCCCCATGGTGATGGGCGTGGGCAGGCGCGTGGTGGGGCTGGACCTGGACTACAGGCCGGGGAGCATCCAGATCGGGGATGTCAAAGCCGTGGTCCAGCAGGTAGGTCACGGCATCGCTGAGATAGCCCTGCTCGCCGTGTTCCTTGAGGTGGAGGAGGTGGGCCTTGATGGTATTGGGGCCCTGTTTGACGATATTGGCCATGACTTTCTTTTCGTCGTAGGCTTCCGCTTCACGCTTGATGACCTTCATGGCTCCGGTGGGGCATTCACCCACGCAGGCACCCAGTCCGTCGCACATCAGGTCGGAAACCAGGCGGGCCTTGCCGTCGATGATCTGGAGGGCGCCCTCGGGACAGCCGGGCACGCAGTCGCCGCAGCCGGTACAGAGGTCTTCGTCTATAGTGATGATTTCTCTCAACATTTGGATACTCCTGTAGGGTTGATGCAATAGTATAGCATAATCGTGGGATTAAAACGGTATCTTTTGTTACCAAACGGGGAAAAGATTTTTTGGGGTGGCTGTGGAAAAAACTGCTATTCCTGTAAAATCAGAACCTGTTCTTTTCTTTGGATACTTTATGCCTTTGCGAGACACTTTCTTTTGGATAGCTATTTAAGATGATCCGGCAGGTCCAGAAAGTGCCCAAAGACCCAGCCGTTGTGATTGAAATGTATATCGGTATCCGGGACTACATAATACCAGTAATCTTCCATATTATCTACCCGGTATTTTTTACGTGTACGGGCCAGGAAGTAAAGGCTGTATTCAGCGGGGAAAAGATCGTATTGTACCAAGTCAGCCTCTCCCGCCTGATACATGCGCCATTGCTCTGTGGAGTCTGTTTGTGAAAAGTTATTAAGGGCATAGCATTGCTCTGATCCAGCATCTATGAAGGTGTTGGAATAAGTGGCATAGAAGGATAACGGTTTATAGGTTGTGCCGGGACCGGATCGGAGATAGACCCTGGTGGTGGTTGGGGCGAAGTCCGGGTCCAGCTTTATACAGGGGATACCCTGAATGCTGACCGAACTGCCGGGTGGTAAAAAACTGTTGGAATCACAGATCTGGAACCAGGAATCTACCTTGCCGGTAAAAGATATATAACGGGTATAATTCAGGTTATCAGGATCGACGATCAGTACACCGCCTTTATTTCCATCTTCGAATTTCTCATGTTCCAGGTTGGTGATATCGCTCTCCAGATCAAAAAGTTCCGAACCGGGTGTCATATACAGTTTGCCGTTTTCCAGTTTGTATTTTCCGATGACAGTAAAAACATCGACCCCGTAAACCACCCCGGTATAGATGCCGTCGGTACGGAAGTCATAATCCACCCAAGGGGTGTTACAAAGGATTTCCCGGGTCAGTGGGTGGATCTCCTTACAATAAGCCGGCAAAAAAGATAAAATCAGGAAAAGCGCCAGTGTCCATCTCATGAAGTGTCCTCATATCCATACTTTTTTCATTGAATATATTTCTTACTTTTCGTTTTTTCAAATTAATGTTTGAGATAACGTTCCGCGAGTACCCAAAGTTGGCAACTATAGGGAGCCAATTTGGGCGGAGCAAAGCGCAGCCGGGTACTCGCTGTCAGCTGATGGGCACGGGTATTATTGAGAAAAATATTCTCTTTCTTCATTTTTTTTGAACTAAAATATCATTATAAGTTGCGTATGGATGGGGATAACGTCCTTTTTCAGTCGTGTAAGACTTCATCCAAATCTTTGAATATATTTGCACTGCACTTTTCGGGCAATAATTCAAACAAGAATAACATAAATAACAAGTGATAC
>CAYRWR010000065.1:0-12745 GCA_964428015.1 uncultured Brevinematales bacterium
GGCCACTACTCAAGGCTTTCCTCTGGAAAGTACCATTCCTTTTGTCCTATCCCTGATTGAAAAAGACCTGCCCCAATACTATGCGATAGACCAGGGACGTGTGGTGGGCTGGTGTGATATTCTGCCCGAAGAAAAGGAGCTCCTGAGGCATATCGGAGTACTGGGTATGGGGGTCCTGCCCGGTTACCGGGGACAGGGATTGGGGAAAAGGCTCCTGACCGCCACCCTGGATAAATCCCGCGCCATAGGACTGGATAAAGTAGAGCTGGAAGTTTACGCGGACAATATCCCTGCTCAAAAGCTCTATCTCTCCATGGGATTTCTTCCCGAAGGGACCCGCGTCAATGCCATAAAACTGGACGGTAAATATATCGACCTGATACGCATGGGAATGATGCTGGAGTCCTCAAATAATAATTGATATGACTGAATATTCTGCCGGAGGCGTTACCAAAAAACGGCACCGCCGAAAAGTGGGACA
The DNA here is from genome assembly GCA_964428015.1 of uncultured Brevinematales bacterium. GTDB lineage: Bacteria > Spirochaetota > Brevinematia > Brevinematales > CAYRWR01 > CAYRWR01. Next base: position 482 of record CAYRWR010000065.1, read on the forward strand.
ACGCCTCTTTGTAGAATTTTAAAAATCACCCTGTCTCGGGCTCCTGTGAGAAGGCATAACCGCACCCCAAAGCGGTACGGGAATCCTGCCCCGCGGCGGAAGACGCCATATACAGTTTTTCTCACGGTGATGCGGCCAGGCTCAGCTCAAGGGAATGGTCCCCACAGGAACCGTAGGGTATGGATATAATGGTGTTTTTTTTCCTCAGGACTGCATACTGACCAGCAGATCCTGCAGACGGTGTCGTCCTTTCTGAGACAGCCTTTTCAGAGTGTCTACCGAGGCCTGATTAGCCTGGAGTTTGGCATCCAGTTCATCCAGTCTGCGGAAAAACATCTGGATCTTATTCTCACGGTCACTTTGCTTGGAAGGGTCGAGGATGAAATTGTAAAGATCCAGAAAAACCTTGATCTCATCCAGGCTAAAGCCCAGGTTCTGAAAGCCTTTGAGCAGCATGATCTCGATCATGGTTTTTTTATGATAAAAACGGATACCGGTACGGGAGCGGGAAAAAGGACGGATCAGTTTTTTTTCTTCCCAGTACTTAATGGCCCGGGGACTGACATTGAAGTGCTTGGCCAGCTGACCGGGAGTGAACAACATATGACGGCCGTCTTCTGATTCCAGGTTACGGGTGCGTTTGATGGGCTCCCCTACGTTTCGCAGGATTTTGATGGACTGCTCTATGGAATAACCCATTTCCTTCAGCTTTTCTACCAGATCCAGTTTTTCAATGGCCTCGGAGTCAAATTCCAGGTCGGATTCGTCTTCTGATGTGGCCAGGATATGATTGTCCACCAGAAGGATCACTTCCTCCATGGTGAGGGTACTGTGCTGCTTGATCTCGTCAAAACGAATAATATGCTTCATTTTTTTCTCCACAATATTATCCCATGTGAGGGCCTGAGCGTCAAGTTTTCATATTCTTTGACATCCTAAATAATTACCCTATAATATGATGTAAAGTAAAGGAGGTCCCATGTCCAGTGCGCTTCAGCTTATTTTAGACGCCCTCACCGCTAAATCCAGGACAGACCTGGACTACTGGATACCCCGACTGTGGCTCACCCACGAAGATATGGTGGTGCTGGAAGAAACGGATACCCGGGTAAAAGTCGAACCCTGCTCTTATTTTGTCTCTGCTATCCGCAACATGGTAGAAAAATATCCCCACAAACACCTCAAGACCAGCCTCAGCAGAATCCAGGGGCTAAAGGTCAATAACGGGCGGGTCTTGGATAACGGAGTCAACCGCTTGCCGGGGGACTGGATGGCAGCCTCCAATATGTACGGGCTGTATATGCGCAGTTTCAGCGCGTTTGATCACGATGGTGATGGTACCCTGGGCGGGTCAGCACAGGACATCAGCCTGAATAGTCAGGGTATGCGGGAAACCGGTACCTTTCTCAAAGCTATGGCTCTGCTCCCCTATATTAAAAACCTGGGTTTTGATACCGTTTATCTTTTACCGGTAAGCCTCTCCGGTGAAGCCAACCGAAAAGGTGAATTGGGCTCTCCCTATTCTCAGCGCAATCCTTTTAAACTGGACCCTATCTACCATGACCCCATCCTCAACGAACTGCCCCTGGAGCTCCAGTTCCGCGGTTTTGTAGAAGCAGCCCATGCTCTGGATATCAGGGTCATCCTGGACTCCGTACCCCGTATCGCGGCCCGGGACTCAGAATTTGTGCTGGAACATCCCGACTGGTTTTACTGGATACGCCGCGATGCCGAGGCTGACTATCACAGCCCCGCTTTTACCAAAGAGGAGCTCAGTCAGATACATAACCGTGTCAAGAATAAAAAAGAATTCAACGGGGAAATGATCCCCCCCCATACAGACTACCGGGAACTGTTTTACCCGGCGCCCCGTACGGCAGATATCAGACATATCCCGGGCCAGGGCTACATAGGAAAATCAGGCTCTACCGAAGTAGTGGTACCTGGTGCTTTTGCCGACTGGCCGCCTGATGACATACAGCCCCCCTGGACGGATGTCAGCTATCTGCGTCTCTATGAGGACAAGGACTATGATTATGTCGCTTATAATACCATCCGCATGTACGACAGCAGGATAAAAAAGAAAAACCTGCCTCTCTGGGACAGCCTGGCCAGGGTCATCCCCTATTATCAGGAGACTTTTGGCATTGATGGTGCGAGAATTGATATGGGCCACGCTCTCCCCCGTGAACTGGAAGATATGATCATCAGTTCCGCCCGGGATATCGACCCTGACTTCGGGTTTATGTGTGAGAATTTTAACGCACATGCAGTGGCCCGTCCTCAGGGTTATAATGTAGTCATGGGCAACGCCTGGTGGATGCTGCACCGCTGGGACACCGGTGGTACTGACCGGAAAAGCTATATGAAGGAGTTTCTGGCTGATCTGAAAAACATCCCCAATCCTATTCTGGGATCACCCGAAACTGCTGATACACCCCGTGCTGCTTCACGACGCGGAGGCATCCGCTTTAGCCGGGCAGCCTGGATATTGGCGACCACACTCCCCAATTTTGTACCATTCTGCACCGCGGGTTTTGATCTGGGGGATACACATCCATCCAATCTGGGCCTGGATTTTACCAGTGAAGAAATAGCTGTCCTTTCCAAAAAGCCACTGGCATTTTTCAGCCGGGCTGCACTGGACTGGGAGTCGCCTTTTGCCAAAGAACTGAATGAACATATTGCACAGGTCAATGCTTTCCGGTCTGAACAACTGGGGACACTTCTCCATCTGGACAACTTCCAGTGGATCGATAACGAAGTGGAAGGCCACTCCAGTTTTTCGGTCAAAAATCCGGTGGTCTCCTATTTCCGTAACCTGGAACTCAATACAATCACCATCTTAACCTCAGGGATTTTTGGCGAACAGCTCCGACCTATAGATATTGAACAGGATATCCTGATTGTAGTCAATATGGACTGTGAAAATGAAGTCATCTCCAGCCTGCAGATGGACTCTGATATGGAGTTGGAAGATATATACACTGGTGAGCATTATAAGACTGTTAAAAAAGAGCTGAACCTGAGGCTAAAACCAGGGGAAAGTATCCTGGCTGTGAGGCTCTGATGTTCCATTCTATCCGAGGCATTTTGCTGGAAAAAGATAGCGGCACTGCTGTAATTGATATTCAGGGGCTGGCTTATGAACTGCTTATCCCTGAAAACGTCTCTGACCAGCTCCCCCCACCCGGTGAAGAGGCCCTGCTCTACACCAAGCTCATTGTCAGGGAGAATGAACAGTATCTGATTGGCTTTGCCAGCCTGACTGATAAACGCCTCTATGAAAACCTGATCACTGTTTCGGGGATCGGTCCCCGCCAGGGACTGAAGATTCTCTCACACCTGAGTGCCACTGAGATCAGGAATGCCATAGTAAATGGAGACAGCCGTACCCTGAGCCGGGTCAAAGGTATCGGTGCCCGTACCGCGGAACGTATCATCCTGGAACTCAGAGATAAAATGGCTGCCTTTGTCACGGCGGATCTGCCCCAGGGCGGCACCAGCTCGGATAAAAAGAAGATGGAAGTACTCATGGCTCTACGCGTACTGGGCTATAATGACGGCGAAGCGCGCCGGGTGCTGGATGTAATCAAGGATGACTTTCAGGAACTACTCCAGGGCAGCGTAGAAGATATTATCAAAAAAGCCCTGGCTTTACTCTCCTCACGGTGATACTATGAAAATAGAGCGTAATTCCCTCAAAGGTAAAACTCTGGGCAGCTCCAAATCAAGCCGCACCGATAAAAAAGAAGATTTTCTGGAAGCCCTGGCTGCCAGCCAGGAAGCAGTAGAAATCGAACCGGTATTAGCCGGAGAAGATGCTGATCAGAATATGAAAAATATGGCGGCACTGATCGACCAATATGGAGAGACCCTGGTAGACAACCCCACCCCGGAGAATTTTCTGCGTTATAAGAATCACATCAAGACTTTTATCAATCTGCTCAAGGATAATTACGAGATAAAGAATATCACTTCCCGAAAGGGGTTTACCTCTCAAAAGCTGTATCTCACCATAAACAGCGTGGATGAAAACTTAAACCAGCTGGCTCAGATGGTGATGTCCCGGGAGCAGAATCGCATCCGATATCTCAAAATGGTGGATAGTATCAAGGGGATGATCATCGATCTGACCCTTTAAAAAAGTCGTGTATAGTCCTGACCTGCAGCTCCAGCTGTCCTGAAATATCACTTTCTCCTAAGTTTACTTCCAGCCACCGGGAAGACTCCATCTCAAATAACCAGGCAGAATCGACCGGGTATCCCTGAGCCCGCAGGACCAGCCCATAATACTGTAACTGGCGGGTATATCTTTGCAGCTGGCTCTGGCCTATATGCAGTTTGTAATCCAGGATAATACCCCTGTTCCGGGCATCATGGGCATAGCAGTCGATTACCCCTTTTAAATATCCATGCTTTGCTTCTGTACCTAAAGGAAATAAAAAGGGCCACTCTTTTTCCTGACTTTGCAGAGAATGTATCACATCCTGATAAAAAGAACTGGTATAATATCCTTTTAGCAGGTTTTCCATCATAGTATATTTTTCCTGCATGGGAATGGAGCTCCAGGATAATTGTTCAGACAATATCCGGCTATAGTTATACTCATCAGATAATTCCAATACCCGGTGAAGTAGATCTCCCATTTCGGCTCGGTCATCACTCTTTTCTGTAAAAGCATCCTCCAGTTCAGACATCTTTTCCAGACTTTCCCCCACAGGATATGACCGGATGATATATTTATTTCCAAAGGCAGCAGGGTCAAACTCACTGTCTAACAGCTGCGTAACCGTCAGAATGACCGGTACAGCTGGTACTGTGGAAGGTGCGGGCATTAATGTCTTGAGCTTTTCAGCATACCAGGCCTGGCTTTTTTTGATAGTGCCTGGTGTCAGATCGAGGGTACCACTCACTGAGGGAAAAGTTGCGGGATGTATACAGTAGAGGGATGAACCAGCCTGGGTGAAAGATCTCAAAAATTCAGACCAACCATCCTTTTGGGTATTTTCTCCCCATCCCAGGTAATAAAATTCTTCCTCAGACCGGGTACAGGCCACGTAAAAAAGACGTTTTTCTTCTTCAGACTCCCTGTTTTTCCTCTCAGCTTGAAAAGCTGAATAGAACCGGTCCGGACCGAGAATTTTCATGCCAATTCTCCCGTCTGACTCTTCCAGCCAGCCGGACTGATCTTTGCTCCCGGTAGCTAAATAGATCACTACTTTGGACTGCAGACCCTTGGCGCCATGCACTGTCATGATCCTCACAGCATCAGCATTTTCACCCGCGGTCTGTGCTGGTGTCAATTCCAGGCCATAGAGTTCCAGGTAGTACAGAAAGTCGGTAAGATGAAACATTTCCTGGTCCTGAAGAGTTCGTAAATAATTGAGAAATAATACCACATTTGAACCGGTTTCCCGACGATCTTCCATCCTATTGAGATATGCAAACCAACCCGTCCGTTGAATAATCTCTTCTGTCAGACCTGCAATATCCCAGTATCGTCTCTCAGAGAGGAGTTGCAGAAAAATCCGGCTTTCCGGGGTATCCGCTTGCCTGATCCAGCGGAAAAACCGTTCATTGCCTCCCTGGGTCCCGGCTATTTGGAGAAGCTGTGAGTCCGTCATACGAAAAAACGGGGATTTTAACAGAGCAAGCATCCTGAAATCATCCCAGGGGTCATCCAGGGCCCGCAGATAATCGATCAGATATTTGATTTCTTCTCTATCCAGTAGATTCTGTGTATCGGAATGCACCAGGCCTATCTCCGGAAGATTTTTACGAAGTACCTGTGTCAATATATTACTGCGGGATTTTTTGCGCATCAGTATCATGATGTCTCCGGGACGATATCTGCCCGATTGGATAAGCGTCCCTATTAGTGCCGCGGCCTGTCGGGAAATATCCTGAAATATCTCATCCACTTTTTCACCCGTGGAGATTGTATAGTACATTCCTGCAAGGCTTTCTGAGTTTTCCCGGCCACTCTTCTGGGATTGATACTCAATATCTCCCAATGAAAAGATTTCCTTAAACACCATATTAAAGGACCTTACCAGATTCGGGTGTGAACGATAATTATATTGCAGGTACTTGACTGAATCCGCACCATAATGCTGTTTAAAAAATGCGGCAGTTTCAGAAAATACCTTCACTTCACTTCCTCTGAACCCATAGATACTTTGCTTGGGGTCCCCTACTACAAATGGAATCACCCTATTTGTTTCAGCCCCATCCAGAAAATAATCAAAGATTTCTTTTTGAACAGATGAGGTATCCTGATATTCATCCAGGAACAGATATTCCAGCCTGCTCAATACACGGGAGTAAAAATTTTCCTGTTTTCGCATGGCCCTGATCATACGCCATTCAATTTCCTGAAAAGATAATTCCTTCTTGAGAGATTGAAGACCAGTATATTCTCTCCAGAGCAGGGCTAACAGGTTGTTCCAGGAGGGTTTTAAAATCCTGTGAATAAAACCATTAAGGTTTTGGATTTCAGACCGGATGGTACTGCGCAGACCATCCAGTTCCTCATTACTCTTTATTTCCTCGATTTTTGGGTTTAGATTGATCTCAAAAATTCCCAGTATATCTCCGCTCAGGATCAGTTGCAGTTCACTGTTGAGTTTTCTTATAGCCGCATATTCTTTTTTATCCAGATGCGCTTTTGTCAAATCCAGAATTTTCTTCACACCTGGCTGAATTTCCTTACGGAAATAATCTGAGAATTCTGAGATATTCTTCCACTGTTGAATACTACCCTCAGACATTGACGGCTGAAGTTTTTCCCAACCCTTTTCTCTCATTATCTTAAAAAAATCTTCCAGTTTAGACTGAAAGTCCTGAAAGCCTAGACAGGCAATCAATACGGATAGGTGTATATCAGATTGGCGCATACCCTCATTCAGAGTACTGAGGAGCGCCTCACGGACAGTAAGTGAAAAGCCATCCCGGCTGTCTTCATCCTGAGGGCGCAGACCAGGATCGGTATGGGACTCAACCGGATAAGCTCTCAGCTGACTCAAAGCAAAGGAATGAATGGTAGTGACCCTGGCAAAACCCAGACTCTGCAGGATGGCTTCCTTTTGGGACAAAATCTTTTCCGCCCAGGAAGAATACGCTTGATTTTGAAACACCGGATAAAATTCACTTAATTTCCCGAGGATGAAAAACAGATACTCTGTATCCAGGCTCTTCTCAACTTTTTTACGGATACGTTCCTTCATCTCCAGGGCTGCTTTGCGGGTAAAAGTGATGGCAACCATGGATTCCAGGATATCTTTGGGACCCCGCTCACCCGTCCACATCTCATATAAAAAGGTTACCAGAAATCTTTCCACCAAAACTGTGGTCTTTCCACTTCCCGCTGATGCCTCCAGGATACAGGGTTTCTTTAAATCATAGATAATGGAATTATCTTCCAGATCGATAAAATCCTTGCGTAGTGTTTTTTTTTCAGACACCGCTAATCCTTGGTATGCTCAGGGGGACGGTGAAAATTAGATCTGGACTGTTGCTCCAGTCTGGCCATGATACTGCGTGCGATTTGTTTGGTGTGGCTCATCAGCCACATGGTGGTCTGACTCCCCTCTCTATAGTCAGATGGCCCGTATGAAGAAATTCTACCATCTGATAAAAGACGATCCACCTGCTCAAACTGTGCCAGTGATTTTTCATTATAGACGGCATAAGCCCTGCCTCCGTATTTTTTCAGAAGTGAAAAAACCGGGATATCACTGGGGCCGTCTGCAATATAGATCATGTTTTCAAAGGGTACTCTGCGGCTTTCTGCCGGTACCAGGGAGTTCACATCGATACTATCATTTTTATTACAGCCTTTGTTTATCTCGTAGATAGCTCTGGTTTTTGTAGTCTGATCTACCTGGTAGGCAATACGGCTGATACCCCCTTTATGTCCGGGGATGGACTTGAAATCAAACCGGGCAGGTGCCGGATCTTCCAGAAACTGGCAGGCCCATACATCCTCTACATAGGGTGAAAGGGCGGATCCCATAATCATTTCATAAAACCCGGTAGAAACTACATAATGCTCTAATTTAACATCAAAACTTTTGAATTCTTCATCTTCTTCAATAGAACGGCGTATCTTATCAAAAAAATCCGGAAGTCCCGGATAGAATTTCAGTTCCTTGCCAAATTCTCTTAACCTTTTATTGTTGAGACCTTTGAAGATGCCTTCTTCCACATATTCGATAAAACGGTTTAGATAAGCAAATTCATTGGACATCCTCACCCCGAAATTTTCCTGGTAAAAATGGGGCAGGTTATCGACTTCTTCCCAGAATGCCCTGGTATTTATCCCGTAATGGTCAAAAATCACTTCCTGCATGCTGCCGGGAATGAGGGTATTATCAAAATCCCATATTACCGCGATGATGTTCTGATTGATTGTCAAACTGGACATAGTTTCCTCCCGGAATGTAGGATATTGTAACACATCTCAGGCAATATTCCAAACATCCGTATTTGCTCATGATTTGCTAAAACACACATCCCTCGATAAAATAAAAAGATAACTATATTTTCACAGGCGGCAAACATGAAAAAAATGTGGTGGTTGATATTTTTATTTTGTGCTTCGATTCCTGCCTGGTCTTATCTGAGTATAAAAGGACTTCCCTATGCCTATTATGGATCCGACACCGGACTGGGGGTGGGAGCTTTTGCCCAGTTAACCCGCTTTGATAATGCATCCAGTAATCAGATCTGGAACCTGTACGCGGAAGTAAATTTCACTACTAAGACTGAACAAACACATAAGCTCATCTTTAAGATGCCTCTGAAGGGGATCAATGGACTTCCCCTGGATTTAACTGCACGGTTTATATATGAAAATATTCCCATGGAAAATTATTTCAGCCTGGGTAATGAGCAACCTGTAAACAATACTTTAACCAATTTTTATTCTTTTCATCGCATCACTCCCTATCTCGCCTTGATATCTGAAGTCGGTTTATTGAAAACAGGAGGGAAAAATCCTTATATACTAAAAGGTCTCTTCAGTTTCAATGCTGAATATTATTCTGTAAGTGATTCTCCGGAACTGCCCCTCAGTGGAACCGGACTGTTATTTCTGGAAAATCCCCGGGGTGTAACAGGCGGATGGGTTATCTATCCCTTATTAGGACTGGCACTGGATGGCAGGGATAATCCCTATGCTACTCAAAGGGGCAGCTATCATGCACTCAGTTTCGAAACATCACAGCCTGCCTGGGGTTCAACTTATGCTTTTAATCGATTTACCATGTTAAACACCTTCTTTATCCCCATTTTACCCGATCTGGTTCTGGGGGAAAGAATAGTGTGGGATGTGTTATGGGGAGATGTCCCTTTTTTCAAGACCTACCGTTACGGAGGACTGGACCCGCGCAGGGCTATCGGTGGAAGATTTTCCGTAAAAGGAATCCCTTTCTACCGTTATTCGGACAATGTTAAACTATTTAATAACCTGGAATTACGTTGGATGCCCCTGAAATTCCGATTTCTGGGTGACAAATGGAAAGCAGGATTGACTCTTTTCTGGGATTGTGGACGTGTATGGGAAGATGTTCAGGCTATGAATCTGGCTGGGTTTCATCATACCTGGGGTTTTGGCCTCAGGGGGCACTGGGGTGAAGATTTTGTCATTGCTGCAGATTTTGGTTTCTGGCAGGGAGATCTCTCCGGTTTATATATTGAGGTAGGAGAAATTTTTTAGAAGACAAACCGGTTTTCAATTGTTTTTGATCTGAGTCATCTCGTCTTTGAGGACCATGTTTTCCATTTTCAAAGCAAAGGAATTCATCAGAATGTTCATCTTCTCCAGGTCTTCCATGGTATAAATACCCTCTCCATCAGACTTCTCTGTGATGTTCAAAACTCCCAGAACATTTTCTTCATAGAAGAGTTTGATCGGAAAAATAATAAAAGATTTACTTTTATATTGAGGTTTATTCTTTCGGCCAATTTCCGGATGGGTTTCTATATTAGTCACATAGATACGCTTATTCTGGGTAAAAGCGTATCCCGCAATTCCGTCGTTCACATCTATCTCGATGTTCTCTCCCCGGTTTTCCCAGCCAAACCCTTTTATGAGACGCAGCTTATCCCGTGAAGCATTGGCCAGGAATAATGAAACACGCTGTGAACCTGTAATTTCCGCGGAAACATCCACCAGTTTATCCAGCAATCCCTTAATACTTTCGGTTTTTATAAGAGCTGTCTGAGCGGCTAGTTCTGCCAGCAGGACTTCTTCACTTACCGTATCGATATTTTCCTGAGTTTCATGTTCTGAATACCCTTCCCACATTTTATCTATAGTTTCCAGATTGTTGTGCAGGAGTTTTCTGACTACTTCCAGGTTGGCTACCACATTGACCGCGTCTTTTTCGGTATTTATGGCGGAAAATCTTTCCAGATCAGAGGGCCGGGTCGATTTTGGGCTGGGGACATCTCCATGACGGATACCAGCCATCTGAGTAAACATGAGGATACACAAGGAAGCAATGACAAAAATGGTAAATAACAGGGACTTCATGTGAAAAAGAGTAAACCGGTAATTTTCCGCATCCCGGGGCAGACTGACATAGTCCTGAAAAAGGAGATACAGCCACACTCCGGTCGCTCCAATGATTAAAATGGTCAAAATTATTGAAAATATTTTTTTCATTTTTTCCTTCCTGGTTTTACTTCATTGCCACACTTAAAGCTTTAACCAATCCTCTACGGTCGATAATGGTCAGGTTTTTATTCTTTTCGGCCACATTCAATGCGTCCTGATTATACTTTGTAGTAATGATTACAACTACATTGGGAATCCTCATTCCTTTGGCAGTACCTATGGCGTTCAGGAGGATAAACCCAGAGACATTTTCATTATACCTCTTAATGATGATTAGGAAAAATTTTCCCGCCTTTCGTGCTACAAAAGCCGTAGCTCTGCCGTCCTGGAAATCAGAGTCATATGCTAATGTCATCTCTTTCTGGATCTGAAAACCCATAAACATCAGTATTTTGCGTGAGACTTCTTTGAACCGGCGGATGTTTAATTGCTTGAATTGTTCCACAAGTGATAGCTGGCCACCGTCCTGTTTTGACTCCACCAGCTTAGTGTCCACAGTTTTTTCCAGGGTATCGATATCAAAAAGTTTTTTAGAAATGATTTCGTTTAAGGGGAGAATGTCCTGCAGGGTGACTCCCGGCATTACCATCCATCTCTCTGAAACATGATTAAGAACTTCATCTGTTACTTTTTCTGAGGTCAATTCCTTGATGTCTTTATAGAAAAAATCTACCTGTTTGAGGTCATTCCAGGCAGCCAGGGCTTTTTGTCTGTCACCACCTTTTACATACGCCATACCCAGGTTGTACATGACATCTTTTTTCCATTCCAGGGTTTTAGCGTCACCCGGATCAGTACTCTCCTGACTAGCCAGTTCCAGAGTAGTGACGGCATCTTCTATCAAACCCAACCCTTTATAACATTCACCTAATAAAAGAAAAGCTTTCATTCTGCTGTCCATATCCGGGATTAGTTTTGCCGCAACCTTCAGATATCGTATGGCAGCCATATAGTCATTGTTCTGCTTATAAAGCGCTCCAATATAGAGGTCCAGAAAGGGATTCTGGCTTTGAAATTTTTTAGCAAAGTTAAACTGTTTGATGGCAGCGGCATACTTTCCGGTTTGAGCAGCTATGATACCGGAATAATAGTGCACTTCATAATTCATAGGATCCTGGTTTTCTGATTTATTCAGAAAATCTATGGCTTTATCAAATTTTCTCTGGGAAGCATAAATGAGCCCCAAATAGAGATTGACTTCCGGGTCTTCATTTTCACCCAGCTTTGAACTAAAAAGAGAAAGGAAAGCTTTGGGGTAATTCTTGATCTTGTAATAGGATATACCCAGATTACGATAAATCGCGTTTACTTCCTTAATGATGAGCTCTTTTTCACCTTTAAGAGCGATTTCATATTCGACTATAGCCCGCTGATAGTTGTCACTAATAAAATACATATCAGCCAAAAGAGCATGATACAAAGGATTAACAGAATCACTGAGGATGAGTTTATTATATATTTCGCTGGCTTCGTCATACTGGCCTAACTGGACCAAACGCTGAGCACGCTCCAGGAGACTGGTCTTATCACCTACAATGGCAACAATGCCGAAGTACAAGATGGCTGCGACTGCTACAAAGATAAGTACGTAAAACATAGGCCCCTTTCATTACCGGACAGAGTTATCCGAATTTATTAAT
>CAYRWR010000066.1:0-12539 GCA_964428015.1 uncultured Brevinematales bacterium
CAACTCCATGCAAATATCTTATTTCTCTTTTTTATCATAACATCGAAAGTCAAAAAGGCTCAGTATTTTACAGTGTGTATTCTTCTGTATTTTATTAAATATAAATAGTTGTTCTTTTTCCATGGAAAACCCCAACTATCGACTAACGACGGATGACTATGCGCTAAATTTCGTTATCTGCAGGGCGGCTCCATTCTGCCTCTACCAGTACCCCTATCCCGCCCCGGGGATTCCAGTTGGCGGAAATTTCCACCCAGCGGGGATTAATGGCAGCCACAAAATCATCCAGGATCTTATTGGTAGCGTGCTCCTGGAAGATGCCCAGGGAGCGGTAGCCGGTGAGATAGAGCTTGAGGCTCTTCTCCTCTACCAGGACCTGGTCGGGGATGTAGCGGATGGACAGCTCGGCAAAATCAGGCAGGCCGGTTTTGGGACAGACACTGGAAAACTCTGTGGTATGCAGCTCCACTACATAATCCCGGTCGGCATACATATTCTCTACTGTGTCCAGAGCGGGCTCTATCTTGATATCGCGGATATGGTCCTGTCGGTCGTGATAACCGCTGGTATCCCAGGATTGTGTCTTCATGGTTGACTCCTTAATTAAAATTATAGGAGGCATACAGCTTTCTGTCAAATCACTTTATTCATGTTAACTTCCGGCCGATAATAAAAAAAGGTTTGCTATATTTGAAAAATTAATACAAAATAATAAATAAATAAGAAAGGAAATCATATGGAGGATCCCATGTTATTTGGAGAAGTATTACTGCAGCTGCAGATGATCAATGAACATCAGCTGGATGTAGCCCTTAAAGAACAGGAATACAATCGCAAATCCGTGGGTTATGCCGAGCCCTTAGGCAATATTATGCTGCGCAATGGCATTATTACTGAAGAAGAACATAATGAAGGCCTGGTGCATTATTTCAAGATACTGAGTGAAAATGATAACGAACCCCGCTATGTACAGGAAACTGCCAAGATCGCCTATAATTCCATGTTGAGTAAAAAATCTGAGGGCAGTCTTTCCGAAGAGACCAAAGTGGTGATCCTGCGTACCATTTCTGATTATGAAGAACGCATTAATCAGCTGGAAAAATCCATCCAGACCCTGGGTAAGATGGAACAAAAGAAAGTCATTATAGAGACTATAGAAAAAGAAAAGAAAGTGATAGAAAAATTTATCAAAAAGATCGAAATCATCCGCAAGGACCTGGAACAGTTCGCCTAGGAGCCGTCATGAGAGTATGGTTGCTGGTCATTCTGTCTTTTTGTGTCATTTCCCCCCTCTCCGCCAAGGTACTCAAGGATTTTCAATGGAGAGGTTTGATGCTGGGGATGGACAAGGAGACTGTTTTCAGTCTTTTGACCAATCAATATGATGTCCGTGTAGACAAAAGCCGCTACCTGGGTCTGATCAATGATGAATACCCTTTTACCCTGAAAGCTTATATCTTCCCCTATATTCGCCGTATCTATATCGAATTTTATCAGAACCGCGCTTATGTCATCAGTCTGCAATATAATCAGGGCTATTATGACTACTTTACCCTGACTCAGAAGCTGGAAGACAGCTACGGCACCCCTGCTAAAAAAACCTCCAAACTGGTGCGCTGGGAAGATGTAGAAAACAATCTGGTATTGACTCTGGAGTATCCTACCACCGTTAAGATTTATGACCAGACCCTGCTCCTCCAGATGAATAACGATCTCTCCAATAACACCTCCATCTATTCCAACCAGACCATCCGTCAGCAGCAGAAAGACGCCCTCCTCCAAGAACTCTAAAATAACTCCCGGGAGAGAAATATGGTAGACAGCCGCCGGGTCGGAATAAACAGCCGCGCCCATCTGGAAGTTATCGATATTACTGCAATGATAGAGAAAGAAGTACAGGCCTCCCCCGTTCGGAACGGCCTGGTCAATATCTTCTGCCCCGGTTCTACCGGAGCCATCACTACTCTGGAATTTGAGCCCGGCCTGCAGAAAGACCTGCCGGCTTTTCTGGAAAGACTGGTACCCTATGCTGCCCCTTATGCTCATCATGCTACCTGGGGGGATGATAACGGCAGCGGGCACATTCAGAGTGCCCTGCTCAAGACCAGCTTCACTGTCCCCTTGATAGAGGGGCGGCTCACTCTGGGGACCTGGCAGCAGATCGTGTTTGTGGAATGCGACACCCGGGGGCGCCACCGGGAGCTGATAGTCCAAATATTGGGGGAATAAGTCATCTGCGTTTGTAAAAGATATTTGTGATATTAATAAAAAAAACCGGGCTATATAGCCCGGTTTATTATTTTAAGTGTTTTGTTATTTAGGTATGTTCTCAAAAGACAGGGTCTGAGTGACATTTTCCTGAGGCTTGAGCAGATCGAATTCGTTTTCAGTCTCTCTGTTCAGGGTGGAAATATCCGCGCTTACTTCAACATTGTCACGAATGCCGTTTTTGTAGAGCTCTTCCTTCATGATCTTGGAAATACGGGTGAGCAGGCCTTTGGCGGCAGCTTCGGTAATAGGAGCCAGTATGATAATGCTGTTCCAGTCTTCAAAATGAGAAATACTGTCTATTTCACGTAAGGCTTCTGCGACTCTGCGGTAGATTACTTTGAGCAGTCTTTTCTTTCTGCGGGGGTTGATGCCTATTCGGAGATGGACCAGAGAGAGGCTGGTACCATAGCGGCGGGCTTCTTCAAAACGCATGCCCAGTCCGCCGATGAAATAATCTCGCTCTGCCACAACTACCCAGTCGCGTTTGGCAAAAACCTGCATGATCATCATATCTGTGAACTGCCATAAAGCATTAAACAGGAATGAAAAGATCAAGGCTACCAATAAAGCGGTAATGATGGAGGAGAGAAGATTGGTCCCTTCACCAGCCATTATATTCCACTGGGGCACCAGAAAATAGACGAACATACTGGCATAGATGAGCACCAGCATAGGATAAGTGAGAAGCCCATGTATAAATACTGCGGAATGGGTTTTATCGTAAAGCATGAACTCTTGTTTTTTAATATAGTACAATCCAATACCGGCTAAAAAATATATCCCGGTAATAACTGCCATTTCAATGAGGTTGTAGCGGATGAATTTAGCATATACCAGTACATAATATGAAGCCAGAAAGGCTATGCCGCTGGAAATTGAAGATGCGATTAAACCTCCTATAGTGGAAGATTCATTAAAAAGATAATGTATCGCTTCTTCCCTGGAGATCTTGATATTTTTTCTTAAAACCACAACGGCCCTCCCCTGCAATAACCTTTAATAAATCATACAATAATATAGAACTTTGTCAAGTTCTAAAAATGTAAAAAGGCAGTATTATTTACGTTTTTCCAGCATTCCCATTATCTCTTCCCTGACCTTTTCCTTGTCCTTGGAGATGGAAAGTGCTATCTCACTGACGACCATATCGATGGCGCTATTGTAAAGCCTCTTCTCGGTCGATGATAATTCTTTAACTTTGTTGCGGTCAAACAGATTGCGGATCACTTCGGCTATTTCTGCCAGTTTACCTGATTTGAGCATATCCTGGTGTTTTTTATAGCGTACCTTCCAGTCTTCATCCGTATCGCTTTCTCCCTGGCTGATAATCGCCAGACAGCGTTTGATCTCTTTGGAATCTGAAAGATAGCGTAAACCCAGCTCTTCAGTGTTGTCTGATGGTACCATGATAGTGGTTTCAGTGAGAGGAAAATGAATTACAAAATACTTCCTCTTTTCACCCAGGATCTCTTTATCTTCTACGCTTCTAATTTCTCCGGCACCGTGGTGGGGATAAAAAACTTTTTCATTTAATGTAAACATGAATACCCCTTAACAAAAACAAATACCTGATATATTATAACCGGATTTATTAAAACAGTCAAACAAACCGTGTTTAGTATGTTATTAAATATCAATGAAATAGTGCAAATTTAGCCCTGCGTATCGAGGAAATGAGGGGCCGGGTTCTATTCACCGTCTTGCCCTAAGCGGGGAAAGGTGTTATACTTATCTCTGATTTTCAGGAGGGTTGCTATGGATGATGCGGTATGGAGATCCACCACAGTACTATGCGCCAGGATCGCGGGCCGGGTGGCTATGGCGGGAGACGGTCAGGTTAGCCTGGGAGACACCATCATCAAGTCCAATGCCGTTAAAATCCGCCGTCTCTATAATGACAAGGTACTGGCTGGATTTGCCGGATCTGCCGCCGATGCTTTTGCCCTTCTGGAAAAATTTGAGCGCCAGCTGGAGCAGTATAACGGGGATATCCAGCGTGCCAGTGTGGAACTGGCCAAATTGTGGCGCACGGATAAGATCCTGCGGGAATTGCAAGCCATGCTGCTCACTGCCGACATGGATCATACCCTGATCATCTCGGGTAACGGTAATGTACTGGAGCCTGAAGACGATGTTGCCAGTATCGGCAGCGGGTCTTCCTATGCACGTGCCGCGGCACTGGCTTACCTGGACAGCGGAAATAACTTGACTGCCCGGGAGCTGGTAGAACGGAGCCTCCGTATAGCTGGCCGCATCTGTGTGTACACCAATGACCAGATCAGCATAGAAGAGCTGTAAGTGAGGAACTATGTGGAAATATGAAGACATTCTGGCTGATATCAACAGCGGACTGGAAAAATACCGACCCCAGGAGATTGTCAAGCTCCTGGATCAGCATATTATCGGGCAGGATAGAGCAAAAAAACTGGTAGCCATTGCTCTACGTAACCGTATACGAAGGAAATATGTCCCGGCTGACCTGCAGGAAGAAATTTCTCCTAAAAACATTCTGATGATAGGGCCAACCGGTGTCGGAAAGACCGAAATTGCCCGGCGTATGGCCCAGATTGTCAACGCCCCTTTTGTAAAAGTAGAAGCAACTAAGTATAGCGAACGCGGCTATGTGGGCAAAGATGTGGAACAGATCATCCGCAGTCTGATTAACACTTCTGTAAATCTGGTCAAATCCAGAATGCGCAGCCAGGCCCGTGGCGAAGTGGAAAAAGACGTACAGACTATCCTGCTGGAAGCAGTATGGGAAGAGCTGGAATTACGCGGAGAGATTTCTGATGAGCTGGAATCAGGTCAGAAACGACTCAGGAAGAATGAAATCCTGAAAGGACTTACCAAAGGTGATTATGAAACCCTGGAAATCAGTATCCGGATAGCCCGCAAACCGATTTCCATATTTCCCATGGTGGATATGTTCCCGGGAATGGAAGATATGGAGACCAATTTCCAAAATCTCTTCGGCGGAGAAAGTGCCGGACAGTCGGAAGAAGTGAAACGCCTGCTCCTCCGAGAAGCAAGGGAGCGGCTTTTACAACAGAAAATGGACGACCACATAGATACCGACCGGGCCATTGAGCTGGGGCTGAAGTGGGGTCAGGAAATGGGCATCATCTTTATAGATGAGATCGACAAAATCAGTGATAAAATGGGCGGGAACGGACCCGATGTCAGCCGGGAAGGTGTACAGCGTGATCTATTGCCCCTGGTAGAAGGTTCCACCGTCAATACCAAGTATGGCGTGGTAAAAACTGACCATATGCTGTTTATCGCGGCAGGTGCCTTTCACGTCTCCAAGCCCAGCGACATGATCCCGGAGCTGCAGGGCAGATTTCCCATCCGGGTGGAATTGTCCAGTCTGTCCAGACAGGATCTAAGACGCATCCTGACTGAACCCCGCAACAGCCTGGTCACTCAGTATCAGGCACTGCTGGCTACAGAAGGTATTGATCTGACTTTTGATGATCAGGCCTTTGAACACATCGTAGAAACTGCTTATACTGTCAACCATAGTGTGGAAGATATCGGAGCGCGTCGCCTGCACACCATCATGGAGTATCTTCTGGAAGACATCTCTTATGAAGCTGGAAATAAAAAAGCCAGGAAGAATTATCTCATAGATGAAAAGTATGTGATAAAAAAACTCCGTGATCTGAATAAAGACCGTGATGTGTCCAGGTATATTTTATAAGGAGCACTGGAATGGAGATTTGGAGTACTGTCCTGTTAATCGGAGGCATTCTGATTGGATTGACTGTCTTTCTCTACATCCTGCCTATGACTCGGCGGGAAGCTAAAGATAAACATTACTATACCGATGAACACAAGGCTTATCCGGACATCAGTTATCGTAAGTGCCCGGTGTGCGGAGCCAAGTTAAAAGAAAATGAAGCAGTGTATTCCATAACTTACCGGGGTCAACCGGAAGATAAAACATTTGTCAAAGGCTGCGACTATTGTTTTGATCCCCGCACTGGAAAAAGATTGATCGAGGACCAATAAACGGATGCTGCAAAATAATAAAATCAGTTTAAATTTTAAAAGGATATTCTTGATTCTCCTTCTGGTATTGACAGGGGCATTTTTACATTCCTTTTTGGTAGTAAGATTCCGTCATGCCAGTGAGACTCTGGATCAGCCACGGTACCTCATCGTGGTACCAGGAGCGGGTATCACCCGGGCCGGAGCACCCAGTCCCGCTCTGCGCCGACGTCTGGATAAAGCAATAGAAATTTATAATGATAAACTGGTGAGTTATATCTTTATCAGCGGTACAGATTTTGAGGTAATTAGTATGCAGCATTATCTGGCTGAAAAAAACATTGATTCCAACTTTATCATTCCGGATATCCGGGGAGTGAATACCTACCAGACGGTGTACAATGTAGAAGAATACCTAAAACAGCACCACCTGTCCAATGATATTGCTTTTGTATCACAGCGCTATCACCTCCCCCGTATTGCCTTATTCGCTCGGCGCCAGGGCATGAAGCATTGCGCTTTTATTGTCACTGAATATAAAAATGTAAAAGCTGAGACCCGTCGTGACTATCTGCTCCGGGAAACATTGGCTTATTTCAAAGCTTTCCTGCTCAATCACTGACATGAAAATGACCGCTAATATCCGTGAAATCTTTTTTTCTCTGCAGGGTGAAGGACTCTATATGGGTCTGCCTTTTGTATTTATACGTTTTAACCGCTGTAATCTGGATTGCGCCTATTGTGACACACCGGCGGCGCTGAGTGATAGCCCTTTCTGCAGGATCTTTCCGCCCCACTCTGGTCAGTATTTCACAATAGAAAACCCCATAGATATTGAGGAGTTAAGACAGCAATTGCAAACTTTCCC
The DNA here is from genome assembly GCA_964428015.1 of uncultured Brevinematales bacterium. Classification (GTDB taxonomy): domain Bacteria; phylum Spirochaetota; class Brevinematia; order Brevinematales; family CAYRWR01; genus CAYRWR01. The sequence goes on from CAYRWR010000066.1 coordinate 7,130, forward strand.
CTCTCACTTTATCACTTTTACGGGGGGTGAACCTCTACTACACTCTGAATTTATCACAGAAGCGTTGCCTCTCTGGCAGGGCAAATTTCTCCTCATGGAGACCAACGGTACTATTACCGATTCCGTCTCACCAGCTTTGATCAACAGGATCGATAGCTGGAGTGTCGATATAAAACTCCCCTCTGTAGCCGGCAGTGAATATTGGACAGCACATAAGATATTTTTAAACAGAATGGTCGATGCCCGGGAGGTCACTGTCAAATGCGTGTTTCATCCGGACACCCCCTCTGAAGAACTGAAACAGGCTGCTGAGCTGGTCCTGGAGCTGTATTCTCAAAATCCTCATACCAGCCTTATCTTTCAGACACTCACCCGCCCCCAGGGGATAGAATTAGGTCAGGCAGGACACTGTATAGTCTCTATGATGAATGACTACCCATTTAAAATCCGTATTCTCCCTCAAATACACCCTATCCTGAAAGTCCCCTGAAAAACCGCAGTATTTGATATCTTGGTATTAAAGAGCTATAATATGAGCCTGTTTACACATATATCAGAATCATAGGAATGCCTGTTGAAAAGATTATTATTTCTTCTGATACTTTTCCTTTTACCCGTTTTTTCGGGAAGCTGCGGCAGCAGCCGTCCCCGGGTTAAAGCTATTTCCGGTTCTCAGGTACAACTGCTCATGGGCAGTGCCGCGGGATTATTCCTGTGGAATGGTGAATCTGATCCCCGTCAACTCTGGTCAGGACAGGCAGTCAATAAAATCCTGGCTGCCCAGGATGATTATTTTTTTCAGACTGACGGGGGCATTCTGTATTCTTCCAATCTGCAGGATTTTGAGTGGCGTAATGAAGGTATCCAAAAACTGACCATAAAATCATTCGTGAACAATAAAAAAAGCCTGATACAACAGCCCCAGGAAATCAAAGACCTGGCCTGGGACCCAGTAAATCACAATTGGCTGGTTTGCTCCACCAAAGACGGAATCTTTGTCAGTACCAATCATGGAAAAACCTGGATGTATAAAAGCAAACCTTCCTTTATTCCAGGTATTAAGACTATCGCAATCTCTGCTGCCCGGCGGACTATATACCTGGGACATCCCTTTAAAGGGGCATATTATCTGGAATGGAATAAAAAACCGGTGTGGAAACAGATCGACCAGGGTTTGGCTGAAAACTTCGGGGGACCGGAAGAAATCAGCGATATCCACATCACTGCCTCCTCCAACCAGGTCCGCATTCTGGCCGCCAATAATTTTGTCCCCCGTGTCTATGAATGGAGCGGTAATACCTGGAAGACCCTGCTGGGTACCAATCAGTTATCCGGAAATATGCTGGAAAGTATGAACCTGAACTCCAATGAACTGATCTATGTCAGTGATCAGGGTGTCTACAAAAAAGACCTGGCCCGTCCCGCGGACTCTCCTATTCCATTGGACGATATCAATCTCCTGGCTCAGCAATGGGACCGGAATAGATTCGGCCGACTTTTAGCATTATCCTATATACAGGGTGGATATACTCCCCTCATTCTGGATCAACTATGGCTCTTTACAGAACCGGCTTATGATAAATATACTCTGGCTGCTAAAGATGTACGCGCACTCTACCTGCCGGCGGGTACTATGCGTAACAAGACCAAAAGAAAAAAAATCTTGTCCCTGATGAAAGAAACCGGACTGAACGGAATAGTGATTGACATGAAAGATGATTCGGGGAATCTCCGTTTTAATCCTCAGGATACCAATCTGCAGAAAATCACAACGGTAAGGGGAGCGGTAGACCTCAAAGAACTCTCCCGGGAAATGAAAAAAGAAAAAATTTATCTGATAGCCCGTATAGTTGTTTTTAAAGACCGTCATTTCTATTTCTATGACGGTACCAAGTATGCTATCCAGGACCGCTATTCCAAAAAACCCTGGCAGGGTCTCAAAGTAGAAAAAAAGGACAAGCAAACCCTGACTAATAAAATTGAAGAATATTGGGTGGATCCTTTTTCTGAAAAAGTCTGGGAATACAATGTCAGTATTGCCCGTGATTTAATCAAACAGGGCTTCGACGAAATCCAATTTGATTATATCCGCTTCCCCACCGATGGTATCAATCTGTCCCGGGCCAGTTTTTCCCATCAGGAGGGAGAAATGGACAAGGCCAGTGCCCTGGAGTCCTTTCTCCGCTATGCCAGGGCCAATATCCCAGCCCCTATCTCAATTGATATCTATGGAGGAAACGGATGGAACCGCAGCGGAACTCATACCGGCCAGGATGTGGAGATGATACGCCGTTATGTAAATGCTATCTGCCCTATGTATTACCCTTCCCATTTTCCCCAGGAATTCATGGCACAAGACCCCACTGAACTTCGTCCCTGGCGGATTTATTATTATGGCACCTACCGGAACTGGATGATAGGCCACAAGCAGGTAACTATCCGTCCCTATGTTCAGGCTTTTCATATTAACGTGAGTTATGACCGTAAATATTATGGGGTAGACTACATTAAAAATGAGATCCTGGGGGTCAAACAAGCCCTGGGAGAAGGTTATATATACTGGAATGCAGGTGCCCAGTATGATATCCTAAAAAAAGTCTATACCACTACTTCCTCCACTAACAAATAAGTATCTTTTCACTGAATTCTTTGTATTACATGAATAAAACTGTCTGGATTTTTTGGGAATACTTGGAAAATCAGGGTTTCTGAATTATAATTTTAAGTACTACGGTAACACATTTCACTCTCCACAGTGTTACACTATTGGATGTGAGGTCAATAATGACCATCGATGTCGAGGAATTATACCGACGTTATGGACCAATGGTACTGAGAAGGTGCCGCTGGATCCTCAAGGATGACGACAAGGCTATGGACGCGATGCAGGACACATTTGTCCAGCTGATGCGTTACCAGGACAAGCTGCATGGGACCTATCCCTCCAGTCTGCTGTACCGGATGGCCACCAATATCTGTTTCAACATGCTGCGCAGCGACAAACGTCATCCTGAAACCTTTAACGAGGAACTCCTGCATTCCATCGCAGGACATGAGGATGTCCATGACCAGGCAGAAGCCCGACAGTTACTCGATCTCATCTTCCAGGACGAGAAGGAAGACACCAGGACCATCGCCACTCTTTTTTATGTGGATGGAATGACCCTGGAAGAAGTCTCACAGGCATCAGGCCTGTCCGTATCAGGGGTACGCAAGAGACTCCGGCTTCTCAAAGAAAAAGTGCAACACCGGGAGGAGGTCCAGGGATGAAAGGGAAGACAATATCGACATTTCTTTTGGAGCGGTTTCTGTTGGGTGAAGTAAGCCCGGCGGAACAAAAAGCCGTAGAAAGTGCTTTGGCACAGGACACGGCTTTACGTCAACAGCTGGAAGATTTAAAATCTTCCAATGCCAGGATTTTGACGGAGCTGCCCCCTGCCCTCATGGCCCATCAGATACGTGAAAAAGCCAGGACCGCTGCACTTCAGGAAGAAGAAGCTGTACCAATAAAAACCCCCTGGTTCCAAAGACTGATACGCCCCCTGGGCATTGCCGCGCCTATTTTAGCAGTTTTTCTGTTTTTCTTTATTATATTCCCCGAACCCACTCGAGAAAAAGGGCTGTCTCCTCATCTGGTGATTTATCAAAAGACGCAGGCCAGCGCCCAACCTTTAGCTGAAGGTCAGGTCCTCCAGGAAAATGACATATTACAGATTGCCTATGTTGCAGCCGGTTTTGAATATGGCGTTATCCTTTCCATTGACGGCAAAGGAGCCATTACTTTCCATCATCCTCCTGACAAAAGAGGCACCACTACCCTGGAACCTCTCAAGGAACATTTATTATCCCGTTCTTACCAGTTGGATAATGCCCCCTATTTTGAAAAATTCTTTCTGGTGACTTCCCGATACCCCATCCCTGTGGCCAGAGTCCAGAAGGCCGCTGAAGAATTGGCTGTCAAAGGCCAGGAAGCAAAAAATATGAGCCTTTCTCTCCCTCCTTACCTGGAACAAAGTTCGTTCCTGGTTTACAAAAAGGAGAAATAAAATGTTAAAAAAAATAAGTGTATTTGTTCTATTCACAGCACTATTGGCCGGTACGGCCTGGCCGGGACAAGGCTTGCATCGTTTTGCTTTTATCGTTGGGGCTAATAACGGCGGACAGGGACGAGTCATATTGCGTTATGCCGTGAGTGATGCCCAAAGCATTTATCAGGTCATGCGTGAAATGGGTGGTCTTTCATCCTCAGACACTGTCTTCCTCACAGATCCCAGCAGCTCCGATTTCTGGCAGGGCATGGGTGAGATAAAAGCCCGCCTCCAGGCAGCCAAAAACAAGAATCAGCATATTGAAGTCATGGTCTATTATTCCGGCCATGCCGATGAAAAAGGCCTTCTATTGGGCGGTGAGACCATTTCCTTCCAGGATTTCAGAAAGGCCGTAGATGGGCTACCAGCCGATGTGCGCATCGCTATACTGGACTCCTGTTCCAGTGGTCAGGTCACCCGCAGTAAGGGTGGAAAGATGCTTCCTCCTTTTATGTTGGATTCCTCTTCCACCATGAAAGGTTATGCCTTCCTGACTTCTTCCAGTGAGGATGAAGCCAGTCAGGAGTCCGACACTATCGAAGGCAGTTTTTTCACTCATTATCTGGTGAGCGGGCTGAGAGGCGGGGCAGACAGAAACCAGGATGGAAAAGTAACCCTGCATGAAACGTATCAGTTTGCTTTTGATGAGACCCTAGCCCGGACAGAGCAGACTCTTTCCGGACCTCAACACCCGGGCTATGATATCCAAATGAAAGGTTCCGGTGATGTGGTTCTGACAGATGTCAGGAATAATACAGCTATACTTTTATTGGATACCGAATTATGGGGCAGATTCTTTATACGCAACTCACAGGGTAAACTGGTAGCCGAACTCAATAAAGCACCCGGTAAACCCACAGAGCTGGGTCTGGCCCCGGGTGAATATACCATTACGCTGGATAAACAGAATCAGCTCTTTACCGCCAGGGTTAAGCTTATAGATAGCCGACAAGTGATACTTTTCCCCTGGCAGCTGCAAAAGATCCAGGGTGAACTATCAGTAAAACGGGGTGATAACGAGATTATAACCAATTCTGTCCTGATCACTAATCAAAATGAAGCAGGCCCTGTTTCTGCCACAAATGACGGGACGCTGCTTATCATCACACCCAAGCACAATATCCAGATTAAATTGCCTACCAAGGATCTGGGTAAAAAAATAGAAAAGCAGATAAAGGATCGTTTGGACGAACATTTTTCTCTTAGTTTCAGCTCTGATAAAGCCACCCATCTTTCTGGATTCAGCTTTTCACTGGGATATAAAGGGGTTTCCCAGGAGATGCAGGGCACTATGTTCTCCCTGGGAGTCAATCGTGTGGGGC
>CAYRWR010000067.1:0-11487 GCA_964428015.1 uncultured Brevinematales bacterium
GGCATAGATTCTCCACCAGGGTAAAATGTCACTGGAGGCTATAATTCCCAATTCCAGGTCCAGCCCGGTATTGGGTACGAAATGTTCTATGAGAAGACCCACACCATATAAAGGAGTAAGGGCAAAATCTATTTTTCCGGGATCTCCTGGCTTGCCTAACTGATGCTTAACCCATAAGGAAATATGGTCAGCGGAGGGCATGGGGGTGGTCCTCCAGAATGACCCCTGCTGCAGCCAATTGATTTCTATACCTGTCCGGGGTAAAACCGTAAGAAACCGTCCCAGTGGGATATTGACATCCAGGACCGTACTGATACTGGACATATCCGCAGGCGGTATTTTAGCTGAAACCCCTGTGTAAATGCTCCAGGTCTGGGCAGGACGGGGATTTTTATAAGAGAACATCAGTGCCGGCAGAAAGATGATCAGTAGAATAGATATCTTTGGCATATTTACCCCTTTTAAACTATTTGCTTATTGTAACCTTTTATAGTTATATGTCAACCAAATTCGGCAAACAATTTAAAATAATTTGAGGTAATGTGTTCGTTTTTTTAATAAAAAGGTGAACCTGACAGGATCAAGAACTACCGCTTCTGCAGGAGGGTATCGACTATCTTCCGGGAATTTTCCTGCAGGCTGGTATGGATATAAGTGGCTATAAAATGCATATCCTGTTTTTCAATATTTTCAAATTGAAAACCCGCGATATCATCTCTTTTACCTTTGAGCCTGGACAGAGTCCTGACCTGCGCTCCTGTGATATGCAGCATAACTGGATTGTAGAGCTTATCCAGATCCAGTATGCTGGCTTCGATAGAGTCTTTGAGCCGAATGGCTGCTCCTCCCGCGGATATATCGATGAGGTCTCCATGTACAAACCGGTTAAGACCTTTGATAAAGACTGATGCTTCTATCTTCTCATTTCTGGCCGGCTGTATCCTGACATGAAATCTCCGCTCCGCGTTCATGATACCGGCCTGCATGGCATGGCTCAGGACCTCTTCCGCCACAATCTGAGGATTATCATTGTAGGGTATCAGCGCGTTAATACCCAATGAAGACAGCTTGATCAGATCTGCCGGCTTCAGACTGGCATGTGTGAGCAGGTAAATATGAATATTTGGGTTTTTTTCTCTGACATTGCTGAGGAAATCTTCATGAGAAATCTCAGTGATGAGAAGAGGGGCATCCAGACAGGATTCCAGATATGCCTGCACTTCAGCCTCTGATGTAAATTCCAGAGGTTCAAAACCCTTGGGTATGAGACCGATGGCCAATTGTGTAGTATAGTCTTCACTGAAAGTATAAATCATTGTCTTCAATCTGAATCCCGCCTCATTGATGTATTTACTGATTATAACATATTCTCCGAAAAGCGAAAGATGAAAATCAAATGGGTTTTGAAAATTGGATTTAAATTATTCATGAAGGTGAAACAAGAAGGAAAAGGATGGAAACTATTTTTTCTTAAGGAATTCTCTGACTGCCGCAGGCGAAGTGCCCACAGTCTGGACCGCTTTGATCAGCTCCATCGTGTCTACTTTGAAGATACGGCACCAGTTCCTGATCTCATGGGGGCTTTTGAGGTCTACCTTCTGGTCATCATAAGGATATTTCTTATCCGCTGCCATTCCGCCCTCCATCATAGTCGATATCAACTATTTTATACCCCGGAAAAAATCATGTCAAGATAATATAAACACCCTGTTTAAACCTATTAAAAACATTATTCAATCAAACTAAAATTTCCTGCTTACCTGACCAGTCCATTTCACAAAGTACATTTTCCCAGCAAAATTCCCTGAATATTCAATTTTACTGTGGTATATTGTCGATATATATTCCATGGAGGTACTATGCGGCTATTGATTATGAGTATCATTTTGTTTGTCTTTGCCGGCTCTCTCTCTGCCCAGGCTGATGCTGAAAACCTCTTCTACCAGAAGGTGGTATCCCTGGCACAGGACGCCATCGGGCTCAGACGTATCCCTTCAGTGGGCAGCCAGAGCTTTACCAGCGACTGTATCGGTTTTGTCCGCTATGTATACTACCAGGCCGGGCTGGATCTGGCTCAGGCCTACGGCCAGGGCGATCGCGGTGTCAACAGCCTCTATCAGGGCCTCAGTGAACGGAAATTTCTGTTTACCGAAAATCTTCCCCAACCCGGAGACCTGGTGTTTTTTGACAATACCTACGATGTCAACCGCAACGGCAGCTGGGACGACCCCCTCAGCCATATCGGTATCGTAGAGTCGGTGGGCAAGCATGATACCATTAACTATATCCACTTTTCCAGCAAGGGAGTGAACCGCTACCAGCTCAATCTCAAATACCCCAATACCTACGCCTTCCGCACCAAAACCGGCGACACTCTGGTGATCAACTCCTATCTGCGCATCGACCGCGGAGAAGGCTTCAAAAAGCGTAAATATATCTCTGCCAATTTCTTCCGCGAATTCGCGCATATTCCGGTGAAATTCAAAGACGGCAGTATTGCCCCCTGATTGTTTTCCGGTAAAGGCACCCGCCCCTATCTACCGGATAAGTACTGTTATTTCCTGACTTTTGACTCTGGAACAGAATTTTCATATCCAAATTATCCCTCAGCTAATCTTTCAGTCCGGGCCCGCTGCCCGGCGGTGGGGTATCATACAAGGTGCCCCTGTCCTATAGGTAGGGGGCGCTCCCGCCGCATCGTTCCGGGGATGAGCCAGACATGGAGCACAAAAGCAGATTTTTTCCAGGCATCAAAAGGACAGGTGGATTTTAACGCCTCCGGCGCTGGTAGACTCTAGCGCCCATCACTGACGAATTATATCAATGACGTATTGCTTTCCCTGGCGGTACCATTGGACAATACGGTTTTCATTGCCCATAAGCCGTATGGTGTAGTAGACCTTGCCCCCACTGGTGCTGACAGACTCCACCCTGCGTTGGTCAAAGGTGAACGATGCCCCGGGATAGATCACCCCTATCTCATATCGGTCTCCCGGAAAGGGCAGATCGGCCTCTATCAGAATTCGGGTCCGGGCGTAATCCTCCCAGGCACGGATGATTTTCCCCCGAGAGGCCTGCCCTTCCAGCTGGACTTCCTGACGGGCGCAGGCTGATACCACTATCATCAAACCCAGAAAAATTAAACATTTTTTCATTCGACCCTCTTGTTTTTTCGAAATATCCCTGTATATTATCGGGATAAACAAAAAAATAATGCGTGTTTTGATTTGCGTGATTTTTCTATTAGTATTATTATTTAAAAAACAAAATAGCCTGGATGTGGGGGTGATTATGAAAAGATTTCTGATGATGTGGTGTCTGGTACTGGCCGCTCAGTATCTCTGGGCCGGCGAAGTTGAAGCTAATAATCTCTATTATACCTGGGTGGACAAGGTAAATGTGCGCAGTAAGCCCCAGCTGGATGCCAGCGCGGTGGATCAGCTCTCTATTGGTGAAGATGTGATTTACCTGGGACAGAAGACCAAAGAGCAGACCAAAGTCAGCCTGCAGGGAAAGGACTATACTGATTCCTGGGCCAAGGTCCAGACCAGAAATGGAAAGACCGGCTGGATCCACGCCGCCACCCTGCTCAAGAAAAAAGCCATGTACTGCTGGCTGGATAAAGTCAATGTCAGAGAGACCCCCGACCTCAAGGGTAAAGTCAGCGGCCAGATGAAAGAAAACGAAAAGGTCACCTACCTGGGCTACCAGACCGATACCCTGACCGAAGTCAGCCTGCGCGGCAAGACCTACAAGGAACCCTGGCTCAAAATCGAGACTGAGTCCGGCGTCACCGGATGGGTACATGCCGCCACAGTCAAAAACCTGGTGATGTCACCGGCCGAAATGGCTAAGAATGACAGCAGTGCCATCCGTGTAGGAAAAAACAGGACCTACAAGGATCTCCAGTCCGCGGTCAATGATGCACCGGACGGGGGTACCATTATTCTGGATGCCGGAAAGTATTCCACTGAAGGTACCATAGAGCTTAAAGGGAAATTTAACCTTACCATAAAAGGTGAAGGTAAAGTCGAAGTCATCACTACCAGTCAATGGAATGATGTCATCACTATTTCAGAGAGCGAAAACATCCAGCTGGAAAATCTCACACTGCGTCATGATATCCCGGTCAATGACTACTGCTCCGGTATGGTCATCAACATGTACAATGTCAAGGATATCAAAGTCATTAATTGCGATGTCAACGGCTGCGGCTGGCTGGGGCTATACGCCTACAAGCTGGACACCCTCCTGGTCAAAGACTGCTATTTCCATGATAATTTTGAATTTGCTCTGTCTTTTGACGGAGAGGGTAAAAATGTCCGTATAGAAAACTGCCGTATCGACCAGAACGGGGGCGGAGTCAGCCCGGACTGGAGCCAGGACATCCAGAGCGATAATAGTCCGGTGGACTGGATCACCCTGGTCAATAACTTCTGGGGAGTCAATCACCGCCCCGGTGAAGATGAAAGTAATTATGAAGGTGATGAAGGCGGTGACTACTATGAAAGTGACGGATATTACTATGATTAGATAAAAAAACTCCCCTGTTTTATACAGGGGAGTTTTTATTTATTCAGACATTTTTCGGGTAATCCGGGCGGCCTGCTCTTTATCCATCAGTGATAACAGGTAGGGCGACAGACTCTGACTACCCTCCGCTTCACTCCTGCGGTCTATCTCCTGGAGTATATCTATGATGAGGAGATCATCCAGCTCAGCCAGGATGGCTACTGATTCTTTAGGCGGCATATTGACGATACGGTCAGCTATCTTCTGGACCCTTTCTTTATAGGCATTGAGATCCTGTTTTTGTTTTTCCCATTCTGAGATCCGGTTTTCCACTTCCAGTCTCTTGTTTTCAATTTCTTCTTTTTCCAGTTCCAGTTTTTTCTTTTCCTGGTCCAGATCAGCCTGGGCATTTTCCAGATTCTTGATCTTTTCGTTCAGCACTTCCCACTTCTTTTCCAGCTCCACTTTTTCCAGGAGATAGGGATCTTCTATCTTGGCGGTCAGTTTACCCTTGATAAAAGGTACACGTGAAATGACCTGACGGTAGTCGATGACCTGGAGAAAATCCAGAATGTACAACGACACAAAGGCCAGCCCCAGGTTGATGAGGAGCAGAAACAGGATACGTCGGCTTCTTTCCAAACTTAGCCTCCTGTCTGTACACCGCTGTCTTCCAGGCGGTTATATTCATAGTAATGCTGCAGTACACGATTGACATAGTCCTTGGTCTCCGCGATATTGGGGATGCCACCCGCTTTATCCACAGCATTGGGACCGGCATTATAGGCAGCCAGGGTCTTGACCACATCCCCCTTGTATTTATCCAGCATGATGCGGAGATATTTACTACCACCCATGATATTCTCACGGGGATCGTTGGAGTCTTTTACACCCAGGAGTTCCGCGGTTTTAGGCATGAGCTGCATATATCCCTGGGCTCCTTTGGGAGACAGAGCGGTCTGAGTAAACTGGGATTCCTGTTTGATCACAGCTTTAATGAGATTGGGATCCAGGTCATAGGTGAGAGCCGCGTCTTTTATGATTTCATTCAGATCTTCTGAGTTGTTCTGGGATTGCTGATAGAGCTTCTGGAGCATCAATTGAGCTTCTTTGTTGTCCCCACCGGCCAGGAGGTTGATCTTGCCCAGATCCAGCCCGCTGATACTTTGATTTTCGGCCAGGCCCTGTTCACCCATGACCTCACTGAGGATTTGTGAAAACTGTGGCTTATTGGGGTCCTGTCCCTGCGGTGTGGATTGTGGTGTATATTTCTGAATAGGCTGGACAGGGCTGAAAGAAGACAACGACTGGATTTGTCCAATCCTCTGCTGAATATCTTCAATCCTGTTCATGATGCCCGAGATCGATTCAATCATTTTCCCCTCCTGGATCGATTACTCTGCGACTGTTATATTCATCGGCAGGAACAAAAAAAGCTTAAGCCTGATCCTGCTGGTCCTGCTGCTGTTTGAGATAGATATTTTTACCTATTTCATCCATTTCATTTTGTTCCATCTTGCGGTTTTCTTCTTCATATCTGGCATAGGCCTTTTCCCGCAGGATTTCTACGGCACGGCGGTCCTTTTTCTTTTCCGTATAGACCGCCAGCTTGGCATCCATGACTTTTTTCCGGGCGGCGATTTCCTTGTCCAGTTCTATGATAGCACTATCAGCATCCTGCTGCAGACGGTCATAGGCCCGTAACTCATTGAGATCTCGCTGCGGATTGGTACTAAGACGGTGCCGGGTCTCCCGTATCTGATCCAGGATGCCGGTTTTTTCATTGACTACCTTCTGGTATTCTCCGCTGACCTTGGCCAGGTCGATACGGGCTTCTTCTTCTTTTTTTTCCCGTATTTCCAGCAGGCGCTGCAGCTTGAACTGGAATTTTTTCATAGAATCCCCTCTCCCTATATTTTATCTCTTATTATACCCCCTGTCAATGCGGCACCCGGATTTTTCAGCCTTTTAAGGAATAAATACTTGGAAAATCTCCATTTTTAGGCTAAAATATAGTCAGGAGAAAGAAATGAAACGTATTTCCAGGATATTCCTATTATCTATACTTCTACTGTTTTTCCAAACCTGTCAGTTTTTTACGGATGATGATGTTATTTTTCAGAGTCCCAAAAACGGTGAAATACTTCCACAAGCCACCTATACCATCATCTTAAAAAAACCTGCCAGTATTTACGAAATAGATACCTGTACCACCTATCTGGACGGCACACAGATCGATGTAGCTGACGGTATTGTTTTTTTGAGCAGCGACTTATACGATTTTGAGTATGATTTTTCTACGGTATCATTAGGGGCACATAGTTTAACTGCCATCATAGTAGATGCTTCACACCCCGAGCCGGAATATAATATTTCCAATACAATCTATATCCAAGTCCAGAACTATTAAGACATGTCTCTAAACGGTATCCTGCCTGTCTATAAGCCCAGCGGTATGAGCAGTTTTGATGTCATTCGTAACTTAAAACGTCTGCGAAAAGTCAGCAAAATAGGTCATGGTGGTACACTGGACCGGATGGCCCAAGGGGTCCTCCCGGTACTCTACGGCGAGGCCACCAAGGCATTTGACTATCTGCTCATGAATCCCAAAGAATACATAGCCAGGGTGCAGTGCGGTGCCTGGACTGATACCGATGACGCGGAAGGAGAGATCATAGAGACCGTATCAGACTATGATTTTGACCGCCTGGCTCTTCAAACCACGCTACCTATGTACCGCGGCCGGATACAGCAGACCGCCCCTCTCTATTCCGCCCTGAAGACCGAAGGTAAACGAAGCTATGAACTGGCCCGTTCCGGAAAGGACGTTCCCCTTAAACAACGAGAAGTCGAAATTTTTGAAATTGATATCCTGGACTGGAACCAGGATGCCCGCTATTTTGATCTGAGGGTGAAGTGCGGGTCCGGAACCTATATCCGCAGTCTAGCCCGTGATCTGGGCCGGAAATTAGGTTGGGGCGGATACTTAACCTATCTGCAGCGCACCTATAGTACCGGGATCTCTCTGCAGCAGTGCCACACTCTGGAAAGCATCCAGGCTGACCAGTTGGACAGTCTGCTGGTACCCCTCAGAGATGCTCTACTCTTTCTCCCCGCTCTGGAACTCTCAGTGGAGCCGGAATTTATCAGACAGGGCCGCCTCTTGGAAAACAGCTGCTTTTTACAGTCTCCTCAGGAACCAGGTTTTTACCGGGTAGAAAAGGGAAAACAACTGCTGGCAATCATAAAATATGAAGCAGACGATTTTCGCTACATGCGGGTATTTAATGAAACGGCCTGACAAGCTGCTCATGATTTATCCCTATATAGAAGATTTCGCGGCTTACGATCATTTTATACAGCCGCTGGGGCTGCTTACATTAGCCGGCCATCTACCCTCTGATATAGAGGTCCATCTCATTAATATTCCGGAACGTTCCCCCCACAGCAAATCTCATCCAGATGGAACGGGACCCTTGCCCCACTCTGTGATACCTGCGCCTGATAGTATACAGGATATCCCCAGGGATTTTAAACGTTTCGGGATGGATACAGAAGATTTCCTGGACCGGCTGCGAAATCTACCCTGGGAACCTGATGTCATCTTACTGGGATCAGGAATGACCTACTGGTATACGGGTATCGAGACTACTGTGAATCTGGTGAAGCAGGTCTGGCCCCATATACCGATCCTGCTGGGCGGCATCTATGCGACACTATTGCCGGAACACGCCAGCAGGCGTCCCGGTATAGACGCTGTCATTCCCGGTCAGGCTGTGCAAAATGTTTTGGAGGAGTTATCACGGCTATGGGAGGTAGAGCTGCCCTACCAGGGCTGGCAGTCCCCCCGTTATGACCTCATAAATCCCGGCTATTTTTTTGCCGTCCAGACAGCCCAGGGCTGTGTTTTCCACTGCGACTATTGCGCCAGCCCTTTGCTGGCTCCTTTTGAACAGTTCTCTCCGGAACAGGTTGCGGAAATGCTCCTGGGACTAAAGAAAAAAACCGGCATAAACAGATTTGCCTTTTATGATGACGCCTTACTTTTTGACCCTGTCAGGCACATTGAGGTCATTTTGAAAAAAATATTGGATTCCGGTGAAGCCATTGAGTTTTATACACCCAATGGTTTACATATTCGCTTTCTGGAGCAGACAACGGCTGGTTTAATGTATGAGTCCGGATTCAAACAGATCCGTCTGTCTCTGGAATCTATAGACTGTGATTTTATGACCAGACATGGTTTGAAAAACAGTCAGGTAGAGTTTCAGCAAGCACTGGCTTTTTTGAGAAAGGCAGGTTTTGAACAACATCAGATACATGTTTATACTCTGGCTAATGTACCAGGACAGTCTCCGCAAAGTGTGGAAAAGACTATGGAATGGATTTTTTCCCAGGGAGCAGTGCCTTACCTGGCTTTTTATTCCCCTGTACCAGGCACCAGGGATTATCTGAGTGCTTCCGGCCATACTTCTCTCACGGATCCCCTGCTCCATAATAACACCGTGTTCCTATACCACAACGGCATGGACCCTCAGTATTATCAGCATCTCCGCAGTCTGCAGAACAGCTACAGACGGGAATCTTTTAAAGCAGGGATTTAACCTTTGCGAATGCTTGTGTCAGTATCCCTTCGTGCGGAGCTTCACCAATCAGACGTACTACAGGTTCTGTATTAGAGGGGCGAATGTGAATCCAGGCTTCCTGGCCGTTTTCTCTCCAGTCCAGACGTAATCCGTCCAGTTTATCGACCTGTGCGCCGGGAAAGGCGGTTTCTATGGTCTTATAGAGAACATTCAGATCACCTTTCCAGTCATATTTTTCCTTTCGCATTATATAATGAGGTAGTGAAACAGCTGCTTCAGAGAGGGTCATACCTGTTCGCGCCAGGTATTCCAGGATCAGAGCCATGCCGGTCAGGCTGTCTCTGCCCGTATTAATGGTTGGGTATATCACCCCTCCGTTACCTTCCCCTCCGATCAGAGCCTGATGGGCAAAGATTCCTTCCACCACATTGGCTTCTCCTACTTTTGTCCTGAAGCATTTTGAACCGTATTTTTCAGCGATATCGGCATTCATGCGGGATGTCGACATATTGATTACCACATCCCCGGGAGTACGGGACAAGACCGCCTCCAGAGACAGGGCCAGGGTCATTTCTTCAGACAGAACTTCCCCTTTTTCATCCACCAGAACCAGGCGGTCCGCGTCAGGATCCAGGGCAAAGCCAATGTCTGCTTTAAAATTTAAGATTTCGCTTTTAAGGTGCTTGAGGTTAGCCGGTGTAGGCTCTGTGCCCCGGTCAAAACGGCCGTGCATTTCTCCATTGACTACTTTGAGATTACAACCCAAATCCTGTAGCAGGGAGCTGCCAATTTCAGAACCGGCAGAATTTACCGGGTCCAAAATAACTGAAAATTTCTTCTTTCTGATGTCATCTCTGTCCACTTTTGACAGGACCTTTTCTTTATGAGCCTGAGGGATACCTGCATCCGTATGATTTCTGCCAATTTTATCCCAGTTTTTTTCTTCAATGGATTTTCCCAGAAAAGATAAAATCTGATCCAGATCCTTCTCACCGGTAAAGACACCGCCCTTTTTTACAAACTTTAAGGCATTCCATTCCACAGGATTGTGGGATGCTGTTATGATTATTCCCGCGTCCATTTCCCGATCCCGCACACCAAAAAGAACGGTAGGTGTAGGTACAATGCCGATATCGGTAGTATCAATACCCTGAGCATTTAAAACGGAAATCACCAGGCTGGAAATCATCGAACCGGTAGGCCGGGCATCTCTGCCTATAAGTACTTTTTTGCCTTTTTGGCTTAAAATATATTTTCCGAAAGCCTGTGTATAATCAATTAACAGACGAATGTCTAATGAATCTGCCCAAATGCCACGTATACCGGAAACACTAACTTTCAATGACATATCTTCCCCCTGTGTTGGTCAGATATTATAAAGAATGATCCCTACTATGTCTAAAATTAGAAAAGTCCTGCCGGGGAAGCAGGACTTTTCAACGGGGAAATAAAAATAAAAGGAGTGTCCATGAGGAGCGGTGTAGCTCCCCGGTGAGTATAATATTATATGCAAAAGGTGTGCCAAAATTTTATGCCCAATAGGGCACTAGAATGAGTAATGAGAAGGTCTATTTAATTTCACACTGTATATTAATGAAACATTGTATCACAAATAATGGTAATAAATAAACAAAGCCCCGAATCAATATGATCCGGGGCTTTGTTTATTTTTATTGTTTTTCTATTTGGCAAAAACACTCTTTATATCATCCAGCAACCCGTTAACATCAGCTGTGAGTTTTTTGGCAAGAGCAGGAGCCGGTTCCAGCTGTTGTACGGCATCATTTAAAGCTTTGTTGGCTTTCTGAAGGTATCTTCTGTCCTTCTTAACAAAATCAGATGCCGCGCTTTTCTTTAATTCTCCTAACTTTTTAGTCATATCAGCGGATGCAATTCCTATACTATTCAGCTCAATTACCGTCTGGGGTAAGGACTGCATTAACTGTTCAAATTGATCAATAGCCTGCTGAATATCTTCCGGTTGATCTTTTCTCTTTTTAACTATTACATTATAGGTGACTGTTTGCCCTATATTTACATCCAGTTTGAGTACCACACCCTTTTCCTTTAACCGCTGATCAAAATCTTTTATTGCCTGCAGAGGGGTTGCAGATACAGGGTCACCCTTACTCAGGAAAGTGCCCATAGTAGTACTGAAATTCGATACCAGACTGGAAGTCTGCTTCAATTTTTTATCGATATCAAAGACTTTCTGCAGAGCTATATCATAATTGGAAAGATTTTCAGGGAACTGATTCTGGTAAAATTGTGCTGAAGTTACCGAATTATTTTTTGAAGCTTCCAGTTCCTGCTCAATCACATCACTGTCACTGTCTTTTTTATCATAGACAAAGGAGGAGCGGGGAAGGATGATACTGTAGGTAAGACC
>CAYRWR010000068.1:0-11107 GCA_964428015.1 uncultured Brevinematales bacterium
AGATCTACATCAATATCCCCAAGTGGAGCGTCCTGATGTTCCGCAAAAAGTAAGCATTACCCATTCTCGTTCCGAAAAATAGCGGCAGGGCCTGTCTGAAAAGACAGGCCCTGCTGTCATTAAATATAAAGGAATTTATTCTTAAACATAACCTGTATCTGCTTGCTTAACTAGCTAAGCAGTGCTAAAATAAGAGACAATGAGGAGGATGCGTGTATCAGGTCAATTCTGCGTTAGTATTGAGTCTTTCTTATACTTTGCCTTTTGGTGCAGGTGTTGCCACATCTTTCCTGGCATTATTATTTCTTGTGATGGCAATTCTATCTCGAAAAGTAAATCCAGGCCTGGCCAGACGCAGTCTCAACGCATTTTTTCTTTCTCTCACTATGGCCTTTTACAACTTTTTCCAGTCCAGTCTTTTTTTTGCGGAAGGTATTCATATGATGAGGATGCTGGAGCAATTATTACTGGCATCTTTTACAATTGGTGTATATTTCTTTGTTAGGTATATAGATGATTATTTAGGTTTCAATGGTAAGAAAAATACCCGGATCTATCAGTATATAGTATTAGCCGTTATGACAGTTGTAGCCGGTATTTCCCTTTTCACCGATTTATTTTTGGGAGACGGAATGATTATGCGGCTGACCTATGAAGGTAAATACTTTCCTAATGCCGCTCAATCTGATCTGTTTGGTTTACTCTATGTTCCGGCTGTCGCCATACCCTTACTGTTTTCCGCTTTTAAAGTATTCTTCCGCACTTCCAAGAAAATCAAGGAAGATAGAAGAACCTTTATCCCCGTAGCTATAGGAATAAGTATAGCTCTGGTATCCGGTATTGGTGAACTCATGAGTATAATAAATCCAGCCTGGGGAATGTTAGATGGTATGCTGGCTGTGGGATTGACTTTTTGTTCTGTATTTTTCAGTCTTTCCACCATTTATCATATGATGTCCCTGGAAAGCCAGACTCAGCAAAAGAAATCTGCATTTTCTGATATTTTAGAAGAAGTACGGGAATTAAAGCAGGTCTTTAATGATGCCGCTCTTTCTATTGAAGAGACAAACCAGTCTATTAACCAGCAATCAGGTGAAGTAAGAGGGTCAGTGGAACAGTCCCGTACAGCTATAGATAACCTGGTTTCACTTTCAGATGAAGGAAAACTCACTACCGAAGAGTCTGTG
Source organism: uncultured Brevinematales bacterium (assembly GCA_964428015.1). Lineage (GTDB taxonomy): Bacteria > Spirochaetota > Brevinematia > Brevinematales > CAYRWR01 > CAYRWR01. The sequence goes on from CAYRWR010000068.1 coordinate 1,188, forward strand.
CGTATAGTGAATGAAAATATTCAGGTCTTTAATGAAATTACTTCTCAGATGAAAAAGCAGGAAGAGGCGATTTTTAACACGGAAAAAGAGCTGGATGAACTCAACCAGATGGTAGGTGTGGTATCCTCTTCCAGTTCTGCCATGGCAGAAGGCATTTCTCAGTTAACGGGTGATATTCAAAATGGGAAAGGATTATTGGAGACAAATCTTCAGTCTATGAAAAATATTACCGCAAGTGTGGAAAAAGTGTCTTATATTGTAGATGTGATCAATGATATCTCTGAGCAGACCAATATTCTAGCGGTAAATGCGTCTATTGAGGCTGCACATGCCGGTAATCAGGGAAGGGGATTCGCTGTGGTAGCTGAAGAAATCCGGACAGTATCTCTGGCTACACTCCAGCAGTCGACAATCATACAGGAAAATATAGAAGCTATTATTGCTAAATCTTCCCAGGGGGATACACTGGTCAATGATATCAACGACATATTCATTAATTTCTCTCAAAGTATCAATGAACTACTGGGATATATTCAGGGAGTGATATCCACTACAGACAAGCTGAATCAGCAAATCAGCCATATGTTTCAGGATATGAAACATCTTCAGAAGATTGCTCAGAACAATAGCAGACAAAGTTCTGATGAATCACGGGTTAATAATGAACTGCTTGCCAAAGTAGAAAGTGTGCGAAGTTTTATCATGGATTTTCAGGAAACTGTAATCCATGAAAAGGAAGATATGGTCAGGACAGTAGAGATGATGGATAAAGTAGTACAGAATTCGGAAGATAACAATGCTATCGCCTCAAATATTCACATTTTACAGGTTGACCTTGAGAATCTGCTCCAGCAGTAAAAAAGGCTTATCTGCTTTTTTCAAATTCCCTGTATTTTTGATCCACAAAAGCTTTAAATTCTTTTTCAAATCGGGATCGTGAAAATGATTCCGCGTGTTTTCTGATCAGGCTGGTGTCCCATTTGTCTTCAATTTTTTCAAACGCGGAAATAGCCTCTATTATAGAATCTTCATCCTGTCTTTCAAAGAATACTCCGGTTTTATTTTGTAAAACGGTTTCGGCAGAGCCCCCTTTACAGAAAGCAATTACCGGTGTACCGCAAGCCTGAGCTTCCACCGGTATGATACCGAAATCTTCTTCTGCAGCAAAGATAAACCCTTTGGCTTTTTCCATGTTTTCTTTCATTACTGAAAATGGCTGATAGCCCAGTATTTCAATATTTGATGCCTTTCCTGCCGCTGCCTGGACTTTTTTCATGTCAGGACCTGTACCAATAATTTTCAATTTTTTGTCAGGCATTCTGACGAATGCGGAAGCTATCAGGTCCATTTTTTTATAGGGCACCATCCTGGACGCGCACAAATAGAAATCTTCTTTGTTACCCTGTACCTGGAATTCCTGAACATCTACCGGGGGATAAATTACGTCGGAGTCCCGGTTATAGACATGCTTGATCCTTTTTTTAATATAATGGGAAATTGCGATAAAATGATCGACTCGGTTCACTGTGGATTGATCCCAAATCCGGATTTTTTCCAGTACTTTTTTTGCGTACCATCCTTTCAGACCTTTATTGAGTCCACTCAGACGGATATATTCATGATAAAGATCCCAGGCATAGCGGATGGGAGTGTAGCAATAACTAATGTGTAACTGATCACTATGAGTGAGTACACTTCTGGCTACGGCGTGGGAAGAGGAAATGATAAGATCATATTCTTTTAAATCAAAACTTTCAATTGCTCCCGGAAACCAGCCTAAATAATTCCGGTATAACCGGGTGGCAAAAGGCATTTTCTGAATAGGTGACGAATGTATTTTTGACAAATCTATACCCAGTTTCTCTGCGGTATCATCCTTATACAGTAATGTATAAACTTCTGAAGGGAAAATTTTCAGCATGGAAGTGACGCACTTTTCGGCTCCGCCTATATCGACCAGCCAGTCATGTATAAAAGCACTTTTCATAGAATATTCCTGTTTTTTATTTATTTTAACATGGAGGACTGATATTATCAAAGCTAATACAAATTCACCTTTACAAATCCTCCATATGTGTATATGATTATGTATATGTCGTATAGCGCCAAATTTTTTCACCGGGTATCAAACCGCATCCTGTTTTTTATTTTTATACTGGTCATGAGCATCAGTGTGGTCATGGGTATTGTGATTAATATGATCTCTACCCGTAATTTTGATTTTTTAATAGGGAATTATTATCTGCAAAGGGATACGGAAAAAGTATATGAGTTGATCAATCATTATTTCATTAATCAGGAATTACATCTCCAAGAGGCCAGAGAGAAATTTAAAACTCTATCCGGCAATATAAACAGTCAGGAAATAGGTCAATTTATAAATCGTAAAAAACAGGTGTTTGGATTAGAACTGGTTTATATGGATACCAGAAAAAAAGAGGGGGTGTATCTTTCAGGAAAAACGCGACAGTCCTTCACTGTTGTCCAGGATTGGCTGCAAAGAATCCAAAATAGCCGACAGTCCAATGAATGGATTCTCACAGATAATCTTGGCGAGGAGAAAAAATTCTGGATCCTGGAGAGACTGGATAATTTTAGCTGGATGGGATTAGGTACAGATTGGGATCAATTCTCCAATATGATTTCTTTACATACCACAGGCGCAAAAACTTCCCCTTTTGATATGAGAAATTCCTGGATAGGTATGGCCAATAGCCAGGGTAAAATAATATTTCAAACCGGTCTGTTAGAAGAAGGTGATGAAATTGGGGAAAGATACCTGAATTTTCATACTCCATTGGCAAAAATCATCAAATTCAATCAGATACTGGTAAAAAAGAAAAATAACAGCCGCTATTATGTGGAAATTCTTCCATTGCAGTTTTCGAAAAGTACTTCTGACCCGTTATATCTCATGGTGGAACTGGATAGGGGAGCAGTGATGCCAATTGTCCGGCAGAATGGTTTTATTTTTGCTATTATTATTGTTGGTTTTATTTTAACACTACTGTTTGGTGCCAGTATGGTGTTGATCAGGACTCTGGTGTATCCCCTGGAACAATTAAAGACTGCCGCAGAAAAGATATCTGAACAAAATTATGATTATTCTCTTCCTTTGGACCGTAAAGATGAATTTGGGGAGGTAGCCAGGACATTTTATACTATGGTAGAAAAAGTCCGTAACCAGCAGCAAATTCTGGAAGAAGAAATTGATATACGTACTCAGGAATTAAAAGTCACACTTAAGAATCTGCAGGATAGGGAAGAGCAAAATTATCAGGAGATACAGTTTGCGGCTTCCATTCAAAAAGGCATGATGAATACAGAGAAAAACTGGAATGAGATAAGACTCAATGGCTTTGTCCGTCAAATGGAAGAAATTGGTGGGGATTTTGTTGACTGTATGGAAGTCAAAGACCGTCTGTTATTTTACCTGTCTGATGTATCAGGTCATGGTATTCCCGCTTCTCTCATCAGTATTGTCACCAAAATGATTATTCATTATTCATTCAGTTCCTATGCTACCCTGGATGAAATAGTAAATGCCAGTAATGACAAGATAAATGATATTATTTCAGATGAGGGAATCAGTTATAAAAACTATCTAACTCTTTTTATAGCCCAGGTTTTCCCGGATTACACACTGGAGTATCTGTCCGCGGGTCATGTACCGGCTTTAAAATACTGTGCAAAAACCGGTCAAAGTTCTGTCTTACCTACCAGTTCCTCTATGCTGGGTGTCTTTAATAAAGATATGATTCAATTTAAAGCTGTTCGTGAAAAACTGGAACCGGGGGATAAACTGGTTATCTTTTCCGACGGCTTTCTGGATGCCAAAAACAACCGGGATGAACAATTCGGATTTGAAAAAATTCAGTATCTGGTAAATAAAAACGGAAGACAAAGCGGAGAAAAAATTCTGGAAATTCTTCTGGATTATTGGAAAGATCATATCGGTAAGGAAAGTCTTAAGGATGACCTATCCCTATTAATCATTGATCGACAGGAAAAGACTATTTCTGGTCAAAAATGATGTTGCTTTTTCTGAATATTCTCTTTAAATTATAGCAAATAAAACTTTAAGGATGCGCATGAAACCCAATAATGTTTTCAGGGCACTGGTCCTGGGTGATGTGATAGGTGATCCAGGTAGGCAAGCCATTTTCCGGACCCTGCACAAGATCAGACAGAGACTGGAGCCGGATATGGTCATCATCAATGGCGAAAATGCGGCTCATGGATTCGGTATAACCCGTAATATAGTAGAAGAATTTCTTCAGAATGGTATCAGTGTAGTTACCACCGGGAACCATGTATGGCAGAAAAAAGAAATTTTTAAATTTATAGATGAGTTTCCCGGCTTTTTACGTCCTCTGAATTATCCCCCTGGTACACCCGGACACGGCAGTGTCATTCTGGATATTCAAGGTGTAAAAGTAGGAGTGATCAATGCCATGGGCAGGATTTACATGGATGCTATTGACTGTCCTTTCCAGGCTGTGGATAAGGTCCTGGAGGAGTTTAAATCTCAGGGAGTTAATATTATTTTCATAGATTTTCACGCTGATGCCAGTAGTGAAAAGCAGGTAATGGGTAGATACTGCGATGGCAGAGTATCAGCTGTATGGGGTACACATACACATACCCAAACTGCCGATGAACGGATACTGCCAGGCAAGACAGCATATATTGGTGACATAGGGATGTGCGGATGTACAGAGTCAATCATAGGTATGCGCATAGAAGACAGTATACGCCGGGTAGTACACCACCTGCCGGTCCGGTTTTCACCCGCAGATAATGGCCCCATTGAGGTCCAGGGAATCGTAGTGGATGTGGATCGGGAGACTGGCCGTGCTATGATGATCTCACGCGTCAGGGAGGAGGGCGGCAGTGTCCAGCCTACAGCGGGGGGATAAGGTACGTCTTGATATTTTACTGGTTGAAAAGGGCTTGTGTGAGAGCAGAGCCAGAGCTCAGGCAGAAATACTGGCAGGCCGGGTCTTTATCCGGGAGAGCAACCAGTTTAAAGCTGGTTCTCTGGTCTCCAGTCAGGAACCTGTGGAAATCCGGGAGTCTTCTCCCTGGGTAGGCAGGGGAGCATTAAAACTGGATCATGCCATACAGGTATTTAACATAGAGACAGAAGGAAGAGTAGCTATAGATGTTGGTTCTTCCACCGGAGGTTTTACCCAGGTTTTACTGGAACGGGGAGCCAGATTGGTCTATGCTGTGGATAGCGGCAGTGCCCAGCTCCACTGGAAACTACGACAGGATGACCGGGTGGTGGTCAGAGAAAATACCAATGCCCGCTTTCTGGAACCTGGTATGTTTGATCCCAGGCCCAATTTAGCCGTGATGGATGTTTCTTTTATTTCTGTGACTCTGTTACTCCCGGTATTGACAACCATACTGGAAGGTCGATACGATATCATCTGTCTTATCAAGCCCCAGTTTGAACTGGAGCCGCAGTGGGTTTCCAAAGGTGGATTTGTGCAACCCCGCTACCGGCAAAGAGCTATTGAAAAAGTAAGTGATTTTGCGCGTCAAATAGGTCTGAATGTATCACCTGTCATCGAGTCTCCTATTCTGGGAGCAAAGAGTGCAAACGTAGAATATCTGGTACACCTGAAGCCGGTTAATTAAGTTCTACACTAACTGAAAAATAAAACTTTTCTTCATGGTTGTTGGATGGAATAAACAGGGCCAGCAGTAGTGAATCTACCAGAGCGGCGTTAAATACCGCTCGTTTTCCATAAAACCTGATTCCCAGATCCAGAAGGTACTGAGTCACCGCTCCATTATCATAGTAGTCGCTGTCTGTCATAAATCCCGCGCTGAGATGCGCTCCTGTCCTGGGTTCCAGAAAACGGAATCCCAGGTGCGGATGCAGCCGGTGCAGCAGGCTGTTGCTGAATGTTGGATTATCCAAAATCGCATCCAGAGTATAGGTAATAGCATCCAAATGGATGTAATCCAGACCAAAGTATAAAAAACTGTATCTGCCAGTCTTCCAGCTGATACCCGACTCCAGAATCCAGGGATAGACTTCTTCCAGATGTGACCCCAGTATACTGGATTGCCACAGCACATGAAATCCGCTGTGGAATGAGGTTCCCCATTGCAGGACAGGGGAAATCCTCCATAATATACCCAGATTAAAATCCCAGGAAAAGGCCCGTCCGTCTCCTTCAAATAAAAACACCGGGCCTATTCCGGCTCCTATACTGAGATTATCCAACAGGGGAAAAGCAGCTGAAAACTTCAGGCTGCGGGTGAATAGAGAATTGGGGCCGTAAGAGCTGAATTGTGTAGCAAGTCCCAGGCTAAATCTCCATTGGTTCGCCCGATAAAACAAAGAGAAAAATGGAAAGGTATCAAAGGTCAAATCAGGGGGGGCAGCCAGCAGATCATTAATAATAACGGAGGTATACACTTCATAGTTTAATGTAAAACCTTTATTTAATTGTGCCAGGCCGGCCGGATTGTAGTGAGCGGCTAGTTCGGAAGAAGCGTCACCTACGAAAGCATTGCCTATGCCATTGGCTTCCGCACCCGGAAAAAAACGGGAATAGGGTCTCCAGGCGAAGACTGTTTCCAGAAACAGACAGAGAAAAACCAGTAAGTAATGCCAGGTCTTCAAATCGCTTTTCCTTATTTGCAAAATTTTATTATCTCCTGTATTATAATGCCCGGCCGTGAATCTTTCAATCCCTTAGCCGGTAATTTATTACGAGATCACTTCCCAAGGATATCTTAATGAAATATTTTAAAGAATCTATATTGTATAGTATCCGTTTTTTGGATGTCCTGCGTCAGAGAGGTGACCTGGTACTCATGGGGGAATCTTTGCTCCAGATGATACGGGACATCTATACCTGGAAAATGTCCAGGCAGGCCTTTCATCCTGTAGATATTCTAATTCAGGAGATGAAACTGGAACTCACAGTACCTGAACAGGAACTGTTGAAAACCATTGAATTTTCATTGCGAAAGCAGGAGAAATACCTGGAAACTGTCCCCGTCCTGTCAACTGAAATCATGGAAAGTATCCGGCAAAAAGCTTTAGCTTTCCTGGGTTAAGGAAGTATTGTTTAAAAATATCTGATAATCCTCAACAGAAAAAAACACCAATTGGATTTGTTGGATAGTTCCCTTTTGTGAGGAAAAATCCTGTAATAAACCAGAGACCAGTTCTACAGACCGTAGGATGGGAAAGCCATAGATTCCGGTAGATATTGCAGGAAATGCGATACTGGACAGCTCCATATCCCGGGCTAAAGTGAGGCAATTCAGGTAACAATCCCGCAGTTGGGAGTCTTCATTTTGCTGACCACCCTGCCACACCGGACCCACGGTATGGATGACATACCTTGCTTTGAGCCGGCCTGCAGTGGTGGCTACTGCTGCACCGGTAGGTAATCCTTGCGGGAATCGGGTAGAACGAAGACGTTTACATTCCCTAAGAATATCCGGTCCCCCCACACGGTGTATCGCTCCATCGACCCCGCCGCCACCCATCATAGAGCAGTTGGCGGCGTTTACGATCGCATCTGTTGTCTGCTCCGTAATATCACCCTGGATCACTGAAACCAGTCCGTTCAGGTAAATAGCCATGCTATTCTCCGATGATCTTAACCAGCACCCTTTTCCGGCGTCGGCCGTCAAATTCACCGTAAAAAATCTGTTCCCAGGGGCCGAAATCCAGTTTGCCCTGGGTGACAGCTACAATAACTTCACGGCCCATTATCTGCCGTTTTAAATGAGCGTCTCCGTTATCTTCCCCGGTGTTATTATGCTGATAACTTGAAAGAGGTTCATGGGGAGCCAATTGTTCCAGCCAGCGTCGGTAATCCTGGTGTAGGCCGGATTCATTATCATTGATGAAGACTGAGGCTGTGATGTGCATAGCGTTGACCAGGCAAAGCCCTTCCTTTATACCACTTTCGCGGAGAGCCTCTTCTACTTTGGGAGTAATGTGTAGAAACTCCACCCTTTCCCTGGTCTCAAACCACAGCTCTTTTCTATAACTTTTCATAACAGCCTCTTAATCCAGGTCCAGACTGAATTGACCACCGGAAACAGATCCTTCGATTGTGAGCTGCTTATCAGATTTACCCTGATACATGTATTTGCCGTCGGAAAACATGAATCCCTGAGGCAGATCCAGATGGGAGCCGGAGCTCTGCAATGTCATTACAACATCTTTTTCCTCGGGTATTTCCATATCCAGATCTCCGGCCTGGAGACTAATAAGTATCTTTTGCAGAGATGTACCCGCTTTGACTTTCACATGCCCCAGCTTGATCTTTTGATCCAGCTGGTCGATGTTGAGATCACGCAGATCCATGTTCATATCACCGGCAGAGACTTCACTGTTGATAGTGGTCAGGATATCGGGGCTGACTTCCAGTTTGGCTTCAGCAGCTTGGTTTTCTATAGTCACATAGAGGATGCCGTTCACGACATTGGTCTCAAAACGGGGCAACATCCCGTTCACTTTAAGCATCATGAGATCCTTCCCGGAGTCCAGCTTGAAACTTCCGGCCCGGTTGACGATGGTATACACTACTTTTTTATATTCCCCTTTGCTCAGGACCATTTTATATTGTTCTTGGTCTGTAGTGAAACGTGTCCATTTGGACCAATTCATCATATTACTGAACTTGTCCTGGATGGAATAATTTCCCTTTACCATAGACAGTACGCCCAGTCCTGCAAACACTACGATAGTCATGACCAGAGCAGCTTTTCGGGCAGTTTCAGAATGGGTAGAGTTGAGTATAATGAGGATACCCGCCAGTATAAGGATGGCAGGGAAGAGAAATTTGCCATATTCCAGGATTACCCCGTTGGACAGGACCTTATAGGTCACCAGAGGGATAAACACAGAGAGAGTCGCCAGAACAATCACTATAGACAAAGCTATAGGGCTGGCGTTCTTTTCCTGAAACAGTACTATAGCCATTTTTACAGAAAGCAGGAGAAACGCCCCGGACAGAATGATGACCCCGGCGTTTTTCAGGATCCATTTGGAATCGGGCAGTATCAGGCTGACACCTATGGCTATCAGAAAAGTGGCAAAAAGAATGGATAACACCATACCGTTCTTGGTCTTGTTTTTTTTCTTTTCCTGTTCAGAATCTTTGGTCTCTTCACTAAGGGCTTTTTTCAGACTTTCCCGGGGCAGGACAATCCATAATACGATATATACCAGGACTGGAAATGCGTAAAGAAAAAATGTCGCCAGTATAAATACGATCCTGATAATGGATGAATCCATATTCAGAAAATGGCCGATACCGCCGCAGACTCCACCGATAGTACGGTCATGTGCCGATAATTCCAGCTTTTTTTCCTGGCTTGTTTCCATGATTTCCTCCCTTAGTTACTCCACTATTATAGTTGATGTGATGGCTACCTGCAAGCAGATGCCTAGTCTTTTTTTTCCAGGCCGGGAGTTTCATCCTTTTCCGGGACTACAAACCAGATAATGAGATAGAGGATACCGGCTGTACCTGCCAGGAGCAGTGCCGCCAGAAAGACTACCCGGACAATGGAGACATCCAGGTCAAAATACTCGGCTAATCCGCCGCAGACCCCGGCAATTTTTCTTTCCTGTACAGTCCGGTATAATTTTTGTTTTGCCATATTTGCCCCCTGATATTTCCTTATATTATAACAAATTTCCTGGAAAAAATGTCTCCGTAGCGGCCCTTTTTTGTAAATATTTTTTTAAAAAGGTGACGGAAGGGGGGATGGGTTTTGTTTAAATATACAGAATATGTCAATTTCAGGAGGAAACAGTGGAAAAAATGATAAAGGCAGTCCTGGTGGTGGTATTAGCAGGCTGGCTGAACAGTTGTCAGATCATGGTAGACTTTTTGAGTACACCTAATGCACGGCTGCGCATCACCAAC
>CAYRWR010000069.1:0-10913 GCA_964428015.1 uncultured Brevinematales bacterium
AATAAAATTATTTTTATCATAAATTTTAAATCGGTAGGAAATTAAAAATTTATGAGCATTTTAGCAATAAAAATCCCTTATTTTTCCGCTCTCCCCAGAGGAAGTAGCGGAAAAATTGGGGCTTAAAAGAATAGATATATGAAAAATTGAACCGAGATAATAGCGCTTATCTCGGTTGGGGGTGTTTTGAATGTAGTTTGATTTTAAAAAATAAAATTAAGATTATTTATTGAAGAATTCTTTAACTTCGGCAGTGGACTGCAGCCTTTCCACCACATCAAATACAGCCTCAGTAGCTTTGATGTACCCTTCAGTATTAGAACTACCATCAAGGTGAACAGTTACTATCCCAAGTTCCTTAGCTCTTTTTTCAAGACGTTTTGATATTTTGTTCATTCTCACCTCCAACTTAATAAGTATAATCGGAAAATTCTAAAACTCAAGTTATTTTACTAAAAACCATGAAAAATGGATTCAAGATAATAGAGATTATCTTGAATCGGGAACAGATAGTTTTTCGTCGAAACTATCGCTTAGGATTAGCTTACTTTTGTCCAAATTAGTCTGACGGGGAACTCTTTACAGGGCAGAGGAGATGGTTCATAATAGCAATTATGCTAGTCTTTATTGAAAAGTTCAGGAATAGTCTTTTAAATTCAGATTCCACCGGCTTCAATCATGGAGCCTAGTTATTTGGATAGCATATCAAGGAGTATTGTATATACATCACGGCGACCGTCGATAATTGTGAAAACAATAACGGTTTTGCCTTCAATACGATAGATTAGTCTCCAGGGTTTGATGATGAGTTCCCGGTATATATTGATACTTTGTGAGCTAAGTTCAGGAACGATCCTTCCTCTTTCTGGATTCTGAATTAAACTTTCTGCTTTATTTTTTATTTCAAGAAAGATCTTCTTTGCAACATCAGGGTCGTCTTCTTCGATCCTGTCAATTATCTCTTTTAGTTGCAGTTTAGCAGAATCAACCCAGACCACATCGAATACAGACAATTAAAATGTCCAATCTTTTTCTTTTTCGATTTCACTGAATACATCTGCCTGTTTAGTGAATTCTTTATTTTGATATTCCTTTTCTTTCAAAGTGAGGAGTTTTAACATGGCCAAAGCTTTGGTCATATTATCATAACTTTCCGGATCAATGATTACTGCTTTTGCTGTTCCATTTTGTGTCACATAGATAGGCCTATGGGTCTCATTGACAGTATTTAAGATCTCCGGAGCATGGGATTTAACATATGAGATGGGTTGGATATCTGATTTAGCTATCATCAAAAACCTCCTTATAGACCACATATGGTACCATATTTAAACACATATGTCAAAGGCATCATTTCTCTTCTATTTCTATTCACATACATGTCTATTATGTGATATAATTATATAACATTATGATGCACGATAACATATCCGATGTTATATTGCAGTGTTATGTTATATGGAGTAGTGCAGTGAATCCTTTAATCATTCATTGCAGTGATTACCTTAAGAAGAATCTGGATTCGGAAGTACAAAGAGTCACAGAACAGAATTTTAAATTGCCTGTCTATATTAACGCTAATTATCATCTCGATATGATACATTTACAAAACTTAGAAAACCCAATTAAACAGTACCGAGATAATAATGGTTATCTCGGTTCAGATAAAATTGGATGTAATTTCTATTTCAGAAAACATTATCCCAAGGAAAGTACTGTCTTAGTTACCAAGTAGGTATATTGAGCATCAGCTTCACAATATTTGATTAGAAGATCACGGGCATTCTGATTTCCCTGGAGGTAGTTTTGCCAGAGAATAACTGCCAGGGCTCCGTCTACACCCTGAACATCCGGGGGCCGGATCAAGCCCAGCTGGGTTTCAATGTCTTTCAGTCCGCCTTTAAAACCTTTGTGGTAGCAGACCCAGCGGAGATCGATGTGAGGACACACCAGGCGGGGGATATTGAAATGCCGTTCTATCGTGGGGACATCGAAGGAATTTCCATTGAAGGATACCAGGAGTTTCGAATCATCCACCAGGTCTAAAAAGTCATCCAGGTTTTCGTCGTAGATAAAAGACTTCACTTTTCCTTTCCGGTAGGCGGAGATCACCGTGATATGGGAATCGAACCAGGAAAGGCCGGTGGTCTCGATGTCGAAGTAGGTGGCTTCATCCAGGTATCGTTCCAGGATACGCCAATGTTCGGACTTAGGGAATGACTTAATAAGGGGTTCAAGGGTCTCATTCTGGAGGGCTATTTTACTTTCAGTAAGGGTTTGTATCAAAACATCCTTTTTTAAGCCTTTGAGGGGAAGCCTATCCGGATCTGCCAGACAGTCATCCCAGGTGTAAAAACCCGCATTATTCAGCCTGGTTGCAGTGTCGGGGCCAATACCCGGGACGTGTAGGAAGCATTGATCTATCACGATCAATCTACCCCAATATTGGTAAAAATATTACCTTCTATTTGAAATGAGCCATCAGCACTTGAAATATTTTCAGATATATCTGACAAGCCGATTTGAATGTCCGAGGAATTATTATAAAAAATATTATTGAGAAGCCAGATACCTTGTGAAGCTCCATCAAATTTCACACCGGCGGTAGAATTTTTATGGATCTTATTATTCTTGATCAGTAAACATTTACACTTCTGAGGGGATATGCCAACGACGCCACTTCCATTAATGTCACAATTTTCAATGACAATGTTCTGAGTTAAAGTCAGGTCAATTGCATTTCCTTTACACATTAAGGGTTTCGGGGAACTATATTTTTCCCCATTGGGATAAACATGTTCAAAGTGAATATTTCTAATGATGATATTGGTTGATTCTGATAGATGAAATATATATCCATAAGGATCTTTGGATAAGAAACTGACTTTACCTTTCCCAATGAATGCAATATTCTTCTTTTCAAAAATCTGGACTGAACTTATGAAATAATCACCTTCTTCAAAATAGACAATACTATTGTTCTTAACCTGCCACATAAAATTATATTTTGTATTCTTAGGTGAAAAGATATATATGTTTTTAAAATTATGTGTTGAATTGGTAAAACTAAAATCCTGAGCTTCGATCAGATTATTGAGAAGCAGTATTCCAATTATAAATATAAATTTCCTCAATGAATTATCCTTCAGTATTCTCTTTCCCTTTTTTTATCCAGTACACGGGCAGCGCGATTAAGTTTACGATCCAGCTTCTGTTTTTCCAGGTCGATCTCCGGTTCGGGCATGGCGGGCCGGGATTCTATTTCCACATAGGTGATCTGGGGGATCCGGATCTCCCGGTAGAGCAGGGCATGGATGAGGGACAGGCTACACTGCAGGGCAGCGTCGCTTACCACCAGAAATTCGGCCAGCTCCTGGTCATCGATGCCGGGAGGGAGGGGAGGGACACAGGAGGGACATCCAGAGTCGCACTCGCAGGTGTCGATGAGTTCAGCGCACATTTTCAGGGTGTCTTCCAGGACCTCGTAGATTTTTTCGGCATAACCCACACCTCCCTCAATGGTGTCAAACAGGAACAGGGATGATGGGTAGTTTTTCCCGTCAACTTCCACATGGGACACTTCAGTCTCGATATCCTGGATATCAGCCATACACAGGGAAGGAGCAACATGTCTCAGGAGGTAGGATATTCCGTATAAAGCGGCGCCCAGAAAGCGTTTGTCTACCGCGTCCAAAGTTTTTATCCATTCCTCAGGTGGAACCAGGCTGAAACCGGTAGTGGTGTATTCGAACGGGGGGAGGGTAATGGGACCATAGCCGATGTTCTCCAGGGAACGTTCCCGGATCTTCTTGTAGAGTTTGGGTTGTTTATTATAGTAGATCTCACCGAATTTGATCTGGGCTCCGTGGAAGTCTTTTTCTTCATCCACTTCCGTGAGCTCCACCCGGCCTTCCCAGACCGCCTCTGTGTAATAATCCACATTGACCGGGTCCACCCGGCAGAGTTTCTTTTCCAGGTCCAGCTCCATGGACATATAACGGGTACCAAGGTGTTGATAGATGGCGTCTTTATAGAGAGTGCCTCGGGCTCCGATGGGGTCCAGTTCCCCAATGACTTCGGTACCGGCATAGATTTCCACATTGTAGTCAGTCATGCCCCGGAGATTCACTCCCCGGGAGGGATAATCCTGCAGGGCGTATCGGTAGGAGTCGTGGTAGGGGACTACGGTCTTGTTTTCTTTGAGAAGGTCCAGAGCAGCGGAGTATACCCGGTCATCGAAGCCGTCTTCGTGGTCGCGGAGAGGATGTTCCTGGGCAGCGCAGGGGAGATGCTGATATAAGATATAGGGATTATCCGCGGACAGCCAGGCCAGCTCGATGGGGGCCTGAGTGACAAAATCAGGGTGATGTACCAGGTACTGATCCACGGGAAGGTTTTTTGCGATATACACTATAGTGGCTTCGTTACCCTTTCGTCCCACACGTCCGGCTTGCTGCCAGAAGCTGGCCATGGTACCGGGGTGGCCGGACAGGATACAGAGATCCAGGTCCCCGATATCAATCCCCAGCTCCAGGGCATTGGTGGTGATAATACAGCTGATACGGCCTTCAAACAGGTCTTTTTCCAGTTGTCGGCGTTCCAGGGGGAGTAAACCTCCACGGTAGGGTTTCACCTTGTTCTTCAGGTCTGGGTGACCGTCAGTAATTGCCCGGTAGAGACGCTCCACTTCCTGACGAGCTCTGCAAAAAGCGATGGTGCGGACCCCGCGATGAGCGGCTTCCCGGATCAGGGGGATGGAGATACTGCCGGTCCCTTTGCGGTATAAGGCGTGCCCCTGACTTTCCTGCAGGGGAGGGTTCACAAGGTAGAGGTGTCGGCCGGCTTTGGGAGCGGTGTCTTTTTCAATAACGCTGAATTCCCGGTGGAAAAGGTTGCGGGCATGTTCCTCCGGGTTACCAATGGTGGCCGAAGCGCAGACGAATATAGGGTCACTGCCGTGAATCCTGCAGATCCGCTGCAGCCGGCGGAAGACATTGGAGACGTGGGATCCGAAAGCGCCCCGGTAGGTGTGGACCTCGTCCACCACGATATATTTCAGACGGGATAGGAAGACCTTCCATTTCCGGTTCTGGTTGGGCAGGATACCATTATGGAGCATATCAGGATTGGTGATTATGAAGTCCGCGCTTTTGGAGAGATAATCCCGTTCTTCCCGGGGGGTGTCACCGTCATAG
Organism: uncultured Brevinematales bacterium; assembly: GCA_964428015.1. Taxonomy (GTDB): domain Bacteria; phylum Spirochaetota; class Brevinematia; order Brevinematales; family CAYRWR01; genus CAYRWR01. The sequence continues at coordinate 5,196 of CAYRWR010000069.1, forward strand.
GTCCCGATCTGGCCGGATTTCTTCACCGCCTGCATAAGCCGACCGAAGGTGGACTCCTGATCGCGGGAAAGGGCTTTGGTAGGGTAGAGCATCATGGTTGTGAAAGGGTTCGAGGTCCCCAGGTAGTCGTTCAGGATGGGGAGGAAAAAGGACAGGGTCTTACCGGAGGCTGTGGAGGACACCAGGAGGGTATTATCCCCCCGGGAGATCGATTCAAAAGCTTCAAGCTGGTGGTGATAGAGCTGGCTGATGCCCTGGGAAGTAAGGACCTCCCGCAGTGGATCCGCCAGGGTGGAGGGAAAGGGGGCGTAATCCCCGGAACGGGGCTTTATGTAGAGATAGGATTTGATGTCCTTATGGAAGCGTTCTTTAATGAAAGACTGCAGATCCTGACTCACGATTCCCCTCCCGTGATGGCAATACCATATTGTATCGTGGGGAAAGGGAAATGGCAAGGGGGAGGATCCAGTGTTTTGAGAAGTACAGATTAGATTAATTAGAATGTTTTATTCAATCTCTTCACTATTGGAACGTTGCTTATCTAGGAAATCTCTAGGGGATAGAATCTGTGTATTTTCTACTTGGCCCAGGTTCAGTAGATCATCATCTCCAGTGATTAGGTAGATAGCATTATTTTTTACTGCAACAGAAAGCACATTATTGTCATCTTTATCCCGGCATAGATCTAGTGTACAACTATCAGATACTACAGTAAAAAATTCCCGAATAGTATGCTCGAAGGACATGATAAGGGGTTCTTTGGCTTTAAATTTCTCTTTTAAGACACGTCTCGATTCATTGATTATGAAAGGTGAGATTAATATCTCATGATTCTCTATACAAAATTCAAAGAGTGAATGGCACAGCCCCCTGGCAACCAGTGCACTGATGATCACATTGGTATCTAAAAGGATCCTCATGAAATAATCTTAAATACATCTTCGTCCGTTAAAATACCCTCAGACTCTGCCAGAGGAAGAAGCTGCTTTCGTAGAAATCTAAATTTGTGGATAGCTACCATCTTTTTGATATAGTCCCGAGCTAGATCACTTACAGGGGTATTTTCTTTCTTACTGATATCCTCTAGATCTTTTTTCAAATCGTCTGGAATCCTAATATTGAGAGTGCTGTTCATTTACCGCCTCCTTGTGTATTACAATGTAACACGCTCAAAGAAAAATGTCAAGAAGGAAAAAAGAAATCCAAGAATTCAGAAAATTTGGAAGATTATTTTTCTATTTGTGGCCTGGTGTATAGAAGGAAAGTTCTTGGGGCATTAATTAAAAAAGTGAGTCTGAATCTAAAGGACATACAGCATGTGATCAGGAATTAACAATAATCATGTGGTGAGTCTACACTGTAACCTATGTAGTGGAATAAAATTTATTTTCAAAAGTTGAGTTAAGTTAATTAACAGCCTGGTCGATAATTATAAAAGATGAAATTTGTTTTAAACAGTTGTTTCCGATAATCAGGATTATGTTAAGTAGAATCTGCACAGCATTAATTATTAAGCCTACTCTTTTTATATTAATAATTTGATTGGACAATCACACCAAGTAAAAGTACTGGAAATTTACATAATTAATATAACTTCTGAAGATTAGAAATTATTATTCAGGTAAAGTATAATTAGTATATTTTCCTCAGGAGATTTCATGATCAAGTTCTTTCCTATCTTAATGGGTTTATTTGCCGGCCTGTTATTCGGTTTAGCCACTCCATTTAGCAAGCTTCTGTTATCTCATATGAACTCTTTTCAACTAGCGGGTTTATTATATCTTGGTGCGGGTGTCACTTTTCTACCGCATATATTCAAGAATTTTAAATCGGAATTATCTGCTCTTAAGCAATCAAAACAATGGAAATACATTTTATATATTATTGTCGCCGGCGGAATCCTGGGACCTTTATTCCTTATGCTAGGTTTGAATACAGCTCATTCCATGTCAGTGTCTATTTGGTTAAACCTAGAACTGGTTGCAACAGCGATTCTGGGACTGATAATCTTTAAAGATCAGTTGGATAAATACGCTCTACTGGGTGTAGTAATAACACTTGTATCGGGAATACTAGTTTCATTACAGGAATCTTCCAGCGGGATACTATCCGGGATCTTTGTTTTTATTGCTTGTATTTTCTGGGGAGTAGATAATCATCTCACCGCGATAGTCGATGGTGTATCCCCTAAAACAGTGACCTTTATCAAGGGATTGGTTGGAGGTCTTACCAATCTTACAATCGGACTTATTATAAGCGGTGGATCATTAATCTTGAAGTATATTCCTATTGCCATTTTGATTGGCATTTTTTCCTATGGTATCAGTATAGTACTATATGTCTCCTCCGCTCAAAATCTGGGTGCCACAAGAAGCCAGATCCTATTCAGCTCAGCTCCATTTTGGGGAGTATTTGCCGCATTCATCATTCTGGGTGAATCATTCAATTACATTGTCATAATATCATTCGTTCTTCTGGTCCTGGGAATAATTTTTACCACTTTATCCAACCACTACCATATGCACCACCATAGTATTCTTGTTCATCAGCACTTTCACCGTCATGATGACAATCACCATAATCACCAGCATAGTGGACTAGATAATGGTGCTGATGTTGCACACTCTCATTTACATACTCACAATGAAATGTATCATATACATAATCATTATCCGGATCTGCATCACAGACATGACCACAATATCAAATCGTAATTAGAGTAGGATTAAGATAATTCTGTACCTTTTTCGAGCTAATTTTTAATTACGCAACAAGTAAATGGACAGTAGTTCGCTCCTGGCCAGGTATTTTATATAGAAACCAGTCTAAAGCAAACTTGCGATTTAATGCATTTATTTTTATAATTATTGCATTCTTAAATTATAGGAGCAGGATATGAAAAAAAGGCGAATGTTCATCGTGATGGTACTAAATTTAACCATCGTTGGTTTCGAAATTGGTTTCGGGATTTTCTCCCGGTCCATGGGACTGGTTGCTGACGCCCTTCATAACCTCTCAGATGTGGCCGCAATACTGGTCGCTTATCTGGCTATTGTGTTTAGTGAGAAAAAAGCCAGTTCTAAAATGACTTTCGGATATCTTCGCGCTGAAATGATGGCCGGATTTATTAACTCCTTTGTACTGGTTGGTGCGATGGGTTTTGTAGTCTTTGAATCTATTCAGAGACTTTTACATCCAATGGAGGTGGAAGGAAGCATCATGATGATCGTGGCAGGGGTAGCCTTGGTGGCCAATGTCATTTCACTGATCATTTTGCGTGATATGCATGTACATGGCCTAGGTGAAAGTTCAGGCCATTCCCATCATGACCATGACCATAAAGAAAAGCCATCAGGCAATATTAATGTCCGGGCTGCCATGCTGCATATGCTTTCTGATGTAGGTATTTCTGCGGCAGTCATCGTTGGCGGACTCCTGGTTTTTGTAGGAAAATGGTACTGGCTGGATTCGGTACTGTCCCTGACCTTCTCCATATATATCATATATGAAGCCTTAAAAATTCTACTAACAGCGTTTACCAGTCTAATGGATGCGTCTAATGTTAGTGAAAAAATTCTGCAAGAAATTCTGGAAACAATTACTAATTTTAATCAGGTTAAAAGTATCCATGATGTGCATATTACTCAACCCTCTTCTACCGACAGGCACTTTAGCGCTCATATAGTGTTGGAAAAAGTTCTACCTCTGGATGAAATTGACGCACTGATATTAGAAATCAAAGGGCAGTTAAAAAATTTCAATATCACACATTGTGTTCTCCAACCGGAAAGTATAGAGTATCATAAAGAAGAGATTCTGTGCCAAGAGCACTAAAGATTACTCTTCCTGTTAATGGACTCTACAGGTTATATCTTTGAGGAATTGCACAATGCCACCGAAAATTATAGTATATGTAAAAAAGTACTCAATAAATTACTTACATAAAAACTAAATAGTTATCTGTATATTTATATCTAATTTTCTCAATACATCCCGATTTTTTAGATGGCTGAGTAGTTGTTTAAATTTGTTGCGCTCTAAGTAACTACACAAATGACATTCTAATTTTTGATTGATTTTTTCTGTATAGCAAAAGATAATATTAGAGGTTTGAGTCACCTCATACTTGTTGAAAATTATTCGTCTACAGGTAAAGTAAGATTTTGCTGATAAGACGAATAAAATTGAATTTGTATCATTCTATCATATAAAATCTGATTAATAAATCGACAAGGAATTTCTTGACAAAATGTATTTATGGTGGTATCCTTAATGATAATGAATATCAATATCATTAAGGATACCATGGAAACAAAGGCTTATTTAGAAGTTCTAAACAGCTACATAGAAAAAAATAATATGCGCAGAAGTAAGGTTAGAGAAAAATTATTAATCATCTTTATAGAGTCTGGAAAACACTTCTCTATTGAGGATTTTTATCTGTATATAAAGAAGGATTTACCGGAAATAGGTATTTCTACAATTTATAGAAGTTTTGATATTTTTTGTAAAGCCGGCATTTGTAAAGAAATGCATCTTGAAGGCGATAATACAAAGTATGAAGTCTATTTATATCATGAAGATCATGATCATCTAATTTGTGTTGATTGTGGGGAATTCATTGAAATTCATTCTGAAAAATTTACTAAAATTCAGAAAGAAATAGCAAATGAATATGGATTTCAATTGGTCCGAAATAGATTGAATATTTATGGAATTTGTGAAAAATGCCAGGATGCAAGAGTCTGTAATATACATTCTGGATAGAAAAGATTTACAAAAATTCAATATATACTAGCAGATAATATTGGCAGCAGTATAAGATATTTTAGATGGCAATAAGAATATAATCTTTATTAATAATATGGAGTAAAAAATGATGAAATCAGTATTGAAATGGAGTATGTTTTTTGTAATTATTGGATTAATTTCCAGTTGTGGAAAGGGAAATCACGAGCCTCTCCAAACTTATCAAAATTCACCTATCCCTAATGGTGAGATGTTGGAATATGGTAAATATGTTGGCGGCGAAAAATTAGTAGATGTGAGAATAGTGAGTATAGTTACAAATAATGAAATTCACCAATATCTCGAAGCTGTGAAAGTCGACTCTACAAATGTCTTCCATGATAATTATACTGATTTTTCCAGTTACAAGTCTATTTCCTTGGACTCAGGTTCTTTAATCGAATTATCATATGATACACATGAATTTACTAATAATGCTGATAACCTGAAAACAAAAGACCCCTCCAGATTTAAAGGTGAATTTAGCCGCCATTACATATTGACAGACAACACTATGAAAATGGAATATAAACTCTGGAATGGCACGGAAGTAAAAAATATGATTATCCGGGAAAATGTAAAACCTGGATATCCGGTATTTGATATTGATACAATGATGACATTTTCTATGAGGATATTGGATGTTTCTAAACCTGGTATCTTCTATGTTATACTACCGGCAATTATAAAAGATCCCATTCCTGGCTATTTTAGCATTAAAGGTGAAGAAAAAGTAAAAACACCCTTTGGTGAAATCGATGCCCTTAAATTAGGAGTACAAATCTCAGATCCATTTCTAGGTCAATTAATGGATTCTTATTCAAAGGATACAATTCTTTGGGTTGCCAAATCTGACACAAAGGTATTATTGAAAATGGAAGCCGGCGGGGTGAAAATGGAGCTGGAAAAAGTTTCCAATGTTTTTAAGTA
>CAYRWR010000070.1:0-10460 GCA_964428015.1 uncultured Brevinematales bacterium
CGTATTTTTTAGGTAATTTTGAATATATCTTTAATTAGAATTTGCCAGATAATTTCTAATTACGGGGTTGTAATCTAATGAATTTCTGGAATATTTTACTGGCCTTTTTCTGCTTTTCTTCTGCCTTGGTTACGACGGCTCTCTTTCTTTTTGTATATTGGAAAAAACGAATCCCGATAATGAAAAATGCATTTTTTCTTTCTTTTATCAGTAATATATTCATAATTATTGATTTTTTGAAGATACTGTTAGTTAAGGAAATGAAGGAAGTTTCCATTTTAAATACTGGTATTTGGCATAGCACAATCTTATTATATGGATTATTATATTATACATTCTCAGTTTTTTATCATGTGCTTTTATATCGTACTATATCTAAAATAGCCAAAGTATCCTATCTGGTGTGGGTAACTGTACCTTTAATTATATTTAATCTTTTGAAACATACTCTCAGTCTTCCTTTGATAATCAATCTTTTCAATCTGATTTTGGAAGGTCTGATCATACTTGCTTTTGTTCAGAATGTTGTGGTCTATTTCAGGATAAAAAATAAACCCAAACGATGGGTGTTACTTATTTTTCTCATCCTGGATGTCTTAATCATCACAGTGATGTCACTCACCTATACCGGGGTCTTTTCTAGGGTCACAGGGCAGGACACGTATTACGAATACTTTGTATATATACTATTCAACATTATCAACAGTTATTTAATAATAAGATATTTTGGAAAACGGCAAACTGCTCATTCCAGATATGTACAATATATGCATGTCTTTGATAAAACCCCCAGTTCTCAGATTCTATCAAAAAGAGAAAAGGAAATAGTTGGTTTTATACACCAGGGACTATCCAATAAAGAAATTGCCGACAAATTATTTATTAATGAGAATACAGTAAAGACCCATGTTTACCATGTTTTCCAAAAGCTTCATGTCAGAAACAGAGTGGAATTGGTAAACCAGATTTCCATGAAAAAAGGATAGATCAAATGAGGGCTTTTTTCAACCTTCTCAATAATAGCCAGAAACTCAATTCCTTTTTATAATTTTGACAGTGATTATCAAGCGATCAGGAGTCGACCATGAGAAGACGTATTTTTGTATTTTTAGCTCTGCTGGTACTGTTCTCCGGTTCCTGCGCGGCCCAGAAAGACTATACCAAGGACCAGATCATCACTGATATCCTGGTCAAGACCCTCAAGGATTTCCACTATTCCTCCCGGCCCATCAACAACACTTTTTCCCAGGATGTGTTTGACCTCTATCTCAAGAGGCTGGATGCCCAGAAAAAGTTCTTCTACGAGGAGGATATAAAAAAACTGTCCCGTTTCCGCAACAGCATCGACGATCAGCTGCTCAAAGAAGATCTGGAATTTTACGTGCGTGCCAACACCATCCTGCTGGAGCGTATACGGCAGATACAGGCACTGTATCCGCTCATCCTGTCCAATGCCTTTGATTTCACTGTCCAGGAGTCCATTAATTTCGATTTTGATAAGATCAGCTATGCCAAAAATGAAGCTGAGATGAAAGATAAATGGAGACGCATCCTCAAATACCAGGCCCTGCGTTACTACATGGATCTTACCGCAAAAAGCGGTAAAACCGACATAGACCCCCGTCAGGAAAAAATCGCCCGGGACAAGGTAGCTGTATTTATGAAGCGTATGCTGGAGCGTCTGGAGCAGCAGAGCGACCTGGACCGCTTTGAGGTCTACATGAATGCCGTGGCCAATGTGTTTGACCCCCATACCAGCTACTTCCCCCCCAAGCAGGACCAGGACTTCAAGATAGAGATGACCGGCCGGCTGGAGGGCATAGGCGCTATGCTCAGCGAGCAGGACGGCAATATCAAAGTCGTCAATATCGTGCCGGGCAGTGCCGCCTGGAGACAGCAGCAGCTCGAGGCTGAAGACATCATCCTCAAAGTAGGCGAGGGGGACAAAGAGCCGGTGGATGTGGTAGAAATGCCTCTGGACGACGCGGTCCAGCTCATCCGCGGCAAGAAGGGCACCGAAGTACGCCTCACAGTCAAAAAACCCGACGGACGTGTCCTGCTCATCCCCATCATCCGCGACGCGGTGGTGCTGGAGGAGACCTACGCCCGCTCTACCATTTTAGAAAATCCCCTGACCCATACCCGGGTGGGTTATCTGGACCTGCCCGCCTTTTATCATGATTTTGACGATGAGGGCAGCCGCAATTCCGCGGATGATGTCCGCGCCGAGATAGAAAAGCTGAAAAAAGCCAATATCCAGGGTCTGATCCTGGACCTGCGCAACAACGGCGGCGGTGCTCTGGAAGACGCGGTGCGTATGAGCGGCCTGTTTATTTCCACCGGGCCTATCGTCCAGGTCAGAGACAAGCTGGGCAAGATAGAGGTACTGCGCGACAATGATCCCGGTATCGCCTGGGACGGCCCCCTGATCGTCCTGGTCAATACCCTGAGCGCTTCCGCTTCCGAGATTGTAAGCGCCGCTCTGCAGGATTACGACCGGGCCATTATCGTGGGCAGTGACCACACCTACGGCAAGGGCACCGTCCAGACCTATGTTAATATCGACCGTTTTGTCCCGTATCACTACAAGAGTATCACCCCTCTGGGCGCCCTCAAGATCACCCTGCAGAAATTCTACCGGGTGAATGGCGACAGCACTCAGTACAAAGGGGTCGTCCCCGATATCATCCTGCCCGATCTGTATGAGTACGTCAAGATCGGTGAAAAATACGCCGATTATTCCCTACCCTGGGACCGTATCAAAGCCCAGAAATATTCCCAGTGGGACCGCACTCCCTTCGACCTGGCGTCTCTGAAAAAGCACAGCGCGGCACGTATTCTGACCAATCAGACCTTCCAGTTTATTTCCAGCAATGCCCGCTTTGTAGAGGCCCAGCAGGAGGATCAGACCGAGTCCCTCCAGCTCTCCAACAGCCTGGCCAAAGAACACCTGCTCCAGGAAAAAAACCGTCAGCTCCAGCAGTTCGCCCTGCGCAAGGATGAGCCCGTCCTGATTCATCATATGGAAGACAGGCCCGCTGTGGTCAATCCCGCCTTTCAGAAGAACTGGGATGATAAAATCCAGTCTGACAAATACATAGCCGAAGTCTTTGCTCTCATGGATGAAATGCTGGGCAAGTAAAAAATCAAGGATTTCCTCACAGGCTGGCCGGAGCGATTGACAGACCGTCGATCCTTCCTGCCAGCCTTTTGTTTTGCCCCGGATGATGCCTGGGTGATGGCGTCTTCCGCCGCGGCAGGGCGCCCCAGCATCGTGCCCCCGGTGCGGCGGTAGGGGCTTCCGCCTGACAGACCGGGATTAATGGCAGTATAGTGCCATCTCCACCATTCTCTACCGGTCTCAGCTGGCCGTTATCAGTAACGCCTCCGGCGGTGTGCCGAGTTATTCTTGACCACAAACCGGGGACTGCTTACAATAAAGAAGAATCACTCCACTGAGGTATCGCTATGTTCAAAACTGCCTGGATTATTCTGCTGTTATTACCGGCTATCCTTGTTTTCACGCTGGATGAGACTAACTATCTTCTTAAAAACCAGCTCGAGTTTCAGCAACGCTCTATTCAGTCGACCAACAAAATAAAAGAAATCGAAACATTAGAGAAAAAAGGAGGGATGGTAATCCCTGAAGGGACCGTGGTTTATAATGCCACCGGGAGAAACTGGAAAGCCCATATTACTTCTGTTGCTTCCTCATCTATTTTTGGAGTATATACACCACAACAAGATACAAAATTTGCTAACCTTGACCACTACACATTTGATGCCGGGATGTTTGGAAGGTCTTCTATTTCTAGTCCTGAATATTTTGAAGTAAAATGTCCCAGAGGTTCTGTTTTTATTAATATTAAAAAAGGTTATGCTCAGTATCTTTCTATGGTTCCTGGAAATATTGAATATTCTCCTGACGGGCAGGAGATATTTAATATCCGATTAGCAAAATACCGGACAGATGAAGCTCAGGAAGCATTTAACAAACGGACACCGTTCTATATTTTTTCTGCTATGTCTCCCACACGGTATGATGAGGCTACCGGTTTTAATCTATCAGTTGATTTTGATCCTTATAATTTTTATCCTCCAAAAAATACTTGGAGAGGGGGTGGAAAATATTTTTATACAATTTATACTAATCTCAATTATTATTGTGGTTATAATTATTTTATAATTGATGAGATACAAAAAAGCAAAAGACCAATCCAGTTTGTAGGGTTTTATGATTTTAAAGTAAATGTGAATAAAGATTATCCCGGTTTTTTATTTGTCATCGGAATAGATTTGTTTTTTGGGGATGTTTTCTATGATCGGGATGATGCCCGAAAAGACCAGCCTGTATATTGTTATTTGGGTGAATTGGATTCCTATCTATGGAAAAATGAAAAGAATTGGCAATTTGATGATGGAAATTATGTTACCTCAATCTGGCTGGATGAACTTGTGACCTATATGGGGATACCCTCCAGTTATCACCAGCCCTATGCCTATTTACCTAATATCAATGTTTATCATGATAAACAATTCTGGCTGGATATCTACAGGATTAGATCAAATATAGTGTTGAAGAGAATCTGGCTAAATAAGATTGGGTTGGAAGATAAATTATTAGACTATGCCCAGGCCCATTCCCCCAGAAAAGATATCAGCATGCCGCGACTTTCCTGGTACAAATTTCTGGGGGATGATAAGGAAGGCAGATTGTATTTAGAAATAGGCCTGGATTGGCCGGAATATGACTTTGTACCGCTTATTTTGACTATCGACAGAGAGGGTAAGATTTATCGTATTGTCAGATTATGGAGTGCGGTAGATGATAAACTGGCAGTAGAGCAGACTGCCAAAGTCGGACCCCAGTTTTATGAATACCGTCTGGGTATTTTACCTGACGGTTCATTGATTTCAGTTTGGAATGATTCTAATGGTGTAGGAATTGGTAAAGTAGAATAAAACAGAATGGAATATAACAACGCCATTTCTTGCCCTATAATGAAATAGCAGCTATGATACGGAAAATTGTATAAACCTGAATTTGAAAATATAGTTCGTGTTACATAGATAGAGTGAGGAAAATATGCTGATCAACGGCAGTAACGCCGATGAGACCAGCCGATTTCTGCACCAACTACTGGACAGCCTGAATTCCGCTTTACTGATTGTGGATAAGGATGTCCGTATTGTCTATTTTAATCAGCATTCATTGGAGTTGTTTCAACGTACCGAAATGGATATGACCGGTCAGATTTGCGGAAATGGGCTGGGCTGTGTTTATGTGGCGGAATCAGGGATGCTGTGCGGTACCACCCCCTTCTGCAGCGGATGCATCATCCGGCGCTCTATCCTGTCCACCCTGCTGGAAAATGTACCGGTCACCCGGCAACAGGTCAGGATGGATCTGATGGTAGAGGGGGTAAAATCACCCAAGACCCTGCAGATCACCAGCCGCTATGCTGTACTCAACCAGGAAGAACTGGTCCTGCTGATTATAGATGATATTTCTGAATTTTCTGAACAGAAGGAACAGCTGGAAATCCTGAACAATGAGCTGGATTCTGCCAACAAACTCATGCACCAGCAGCTCCAGATCGCCCACACTATCCAGACGGAGTTGATGCCGCGCAACTTCCCAGTCAGCGACCGTTTTCAGGTCGCCGCCATTTACAAGCCCTTTGAGGAATTAGGCGGGGATTACTACGATATTTACCAGTTCTCCCCGGACAATCTGTCTTTTTATATCAGTGATGTGTCGGGGCATGGTGTGTCTTCCGCGCTCATCACCACTATGCAAAAACCCCTGCTGAGTTCTTATTTCAAGGTGGACCTCTCCCCGGAGGATATTCTTAAGCGTATTAATAATACTCTATATAGCTTTCTGGGGGATGAGGGCTTTTTCCTGACCGCGATTTACGGCAGTATTGATTTTGAAAATATGGTACTGGAGTACGCCATCGCGGCGCATCCCGATATGCTGCTCATGGGACAGGACGGCTCCTGCCGCCTCCTCCCCGGTGCCAAGAAAGATTATATTATAGGGATGTTTCCCGCTCTGGATTACCGGGTGTTCCGGCAGGAGCTCAAACATGGCGACCGGCTGGTGATATACACCGATGGAGTCATCGAGAGTGCTAATGCCGCTATGGAGATGTTCGGAGTAGAGCGCCTGGTCAATATTCTGGACAAAAACCGTCATCAGACCCCCGAAGTTGTCCTCAAAAGCGTCCTGCATGCCGTAGAAGAGTTCAGTATCAAGCAGAACATGGACGATGACTTCACCATCATGATGATAGAAATAGTATAAAAACCCCGATTGCGTTTACAATCGGGGTTGTTTATTTTCTTTTTATTGAACAGAACAAACCTATTTCAACCTGTTTAGGGGTTTATCCTGGCTATGTGGTCCATATTGGTCCCGTTGTAAAGGGTGAAATCTCCCGCAATCAGAATTTTTCCGGCGGAGTCGATGACGATTTTTCTGACGGAATCATTGGGGCCTGTACCGGTATTAAAATTGGTGTCCAGTGAACCATTAGAATTCAGGCGTACCAGATAATTGTAACCTCCGAAATTGGTGAATGTACCTCCCACCAGGATTTTACCGTCATTCTGCACTGCCATGGTAGTAATAGATTCCTGGGGATTTGTGCCCGCGTCAAAACTGGGATCCAGTGTCCCATTGGAATTCAACCGGGCTATGTAATTCCGGTTGGTGCCCCAATAATTAGTAAAACTTCCGCTAATGATTATCTTTCCATTGGATTGTAATGCCATGGCATTTATCCAGGATAGTCCAGGGGTAAAACCAGTATCCGGTAAACCAGTTGAGCCCAGGATCTTTACTATTCCAATAGCTCCATAATAACTATTATAGAAATTAATTTCACCGCAAATCAGAATATCACCGTTGGGTAATAAAATACTCTGGTTCACCACATTACCGGAATCCACTCCGGGATCAGAATCAAAGCTGGGATCCTGAGAAGCATTGGTGTATATCCGGTTAATCATACCGCGTACATTGGTACTATACTGATAATAGTCAAAATTACCTGCGAACACAATCTTACCGTCACTTTGCTGAAATGATGTATAGACACCGGGCGAATACGAAGTGTATATTCCATGGGGTCCGGCCAGCGGGGTGAAATCCGGATCCAGGTTGCCATTTGATTGCAGGCGGGTCATATAATTCAGACCGATACCATTAAAAGAGGTGAAATTACCTCCCACAAAAATTTTACCGTCACTCTGTACTGTAATGGTACGAATGGACCCATCAGCTCCGGATCCTGGTGTAAAGGCAGGGTCCAGATTGCCGTTGGAGAGCAGTCGGGTGATACGGTTGATGGATACACCATTTACATGGGTAAAATCTCCGCCAATCAATATCTTGCCATCCGGCTGCAGTGTGAGGGTGTACACAACTCCGTCCGGTCCGATGTTAGGGTCGAAGCTCAGATCCAGACTACCCGCGGGAAGAGGCTGGGTGACGGCGTTGGTATTGGTGTCGCTGCTGCCAGTGTTGTTGCCATTGGCGTTAATACCTCCGAATAAATCACAAGAACTATTAAAGCTGCTTAACCCCAGCATCAAAGCCAGTAACAAAAAATAATTACCCGCTTTAACTTTTTTAGTGCTTTTTATTTGCATATTTTCCTCCTAAAAAATTCCTGATGAGAATATTATCAGTTCCATGAGTGAGTCAGTGAATATTATAACAGAGCCGCAAGGAGAAAAATATTCAAATCTTGCTAATTTTTCACATTGACTAATTAATGAATGAGTTGAAAGTAATGAAATTAAATTTTTTTTATTGGAAGGTGAAAATATGAGTTTATAGGATCACTGAATTTGTGTTTGAAATGCAGATCATTAAGTATCTGAAAAGTAGGTCTGTCATCCAAATCATATCCGGATGCAGGCAGCCAGTCCAGATAGAATTGCTGCCAGGCAGGGAGGGTGGCATAGGGATTACCATAATACTTATATACAGCGTATAAACCGCCCTCAAATTTTCTTTGATTCAAATTCAGCATAGTTTTATCTGGATCGAGAATGTGCAGGCAGACATCAAATGAAGCTTCACCATCTGCCAGAAAAGTTTCATTTAAGGCTAAAACCAGCTCTGAAGTATCATATACACCTGACAACATGGCTCTTAATCCCAGCGCATACATCACCTGTGCAATTCTGGGCAGGGAAATATTGCGGTATATCCGGATATAATAGGTGTTAAAAGACTCTATGTTCTTAATTTGAATGCGGGAGGCATCAAATTCATAAGGTATATCCCTGCCTTCCAGATAATTATTGCTGAGTTTATGGAGGTGGTCTTTTTCTAAAACAGGCAATTCCTGGTTTGTTTTTGCTTTACGTGGAGAAATACCATATTGGCTTTTAAACATTCTGGTAAAATTTGAAGAAGAAGAAAAATTTAATTGATACGCAATATCTGTAAGGCTGAGCTCGGGTTTTGTTTTGATAAGGTACAAAGCTCTTTTTATTCTTTGTTTGTTTATATAGTTCATAGGAGTATCTCCGGTATAAATGGTGAATAAACGATGAAAATGAAAAGAGGAGATCATAGATACCCGGGACAAATCTTCTAAGGTGATATGTTTTTCCAGATTGTTATGGATAAAGTCGATAGCCAGATTGATTTTGTAGTGATTGCGGTTTTCTATATCCTGTACCATTTTACCTGCTGATTGTTATTCCAATTAATTTTATCAGGTTCTTAAAAAAATACAATACCGGCTTCTTAATATTTTTACAATATAACTGGCTTAAAGGTGTATAGGGGGTAATGTTGACTTCAGCTTCTCTGTTCTTTATCATATATACCGCTTACAGTTACTAATAGAATGACGAGGCACATATGAGTGAGTTCCTATCCACAAGATCCTATGTGGGGACCAGGGATTTTTATCCCAAGGATATGCAGCTGCGCAACTGGTTTTTTACACGCATCCGTGAAGTAGCCGCGCGCTTCAATTACCAGGAGTATCAGGGCCCCATCCTGGAGCCCTTTGAGCTGTTCGCCGCCAAAAGCGGGGAAGAGCTGGTCAGGGAGCAGGTCTATCACTTCCATGACAAGGGTGAACGACATCTGGCCGTGCGTCCTGAGATGACACCCACTGTAGCCCGTATGGTAGCCGCCCAGCTCAATGAACTGCGTCTGCCCCTGCGCTGGTTTTCCATAGCTAATTTTATGCGTTATGAACGTCCCCAAAAGGGCCGTCTCCGAGAGTTTTACCAGCTTAATGTAGACCTGCTGGGTGTGGACGACAACCGGGCCGACATTGAAATTATGCTGTTTATTATTGACCTAATGGCAGCTTTCGGGGCTGATTCCTCTATGTTCCAGATTCGGATCAATAACCGCCGCTTTTTTAATGCGATATTGAGAGAGGTCCTGGGAGCGGATGAGTCCACTTTTTCACTCATCTCCCGTGCCATTGATAAGCGTGCCAAAGTCCCCGCCGACAAATACCAGGCCTGGCTGTCTGAATCCGGCCTGACCAGTCAGCAGATCGCTGATCTGGATGCTATAGCCTCCCTGGATTTTCAGAGCCTGGCCGGGAAACTCCCTGCCGACGCTCCGGGAGTAATGGAATTACAAGGTCTCTTTTCAGCCCTGGAAAAATTGGGACTCTCATCCTATTTCTGTTTTGATTTTACCATCGTCAGGGGATTGGAATACTACACCGGTACAGTATTCGAAGTTTTTGATCTCTCCGGGGAGAACCGCCGCGCCATGTTCGGGGGTGGTCGTTACGACAATCTGGTAGGTCTTTTCCGAAAGGAAGCGGTATCCGGTATCGGTTTTGGTATGGGGGATGTGGTGTTCCAGGATTTCCTCAATACCCATGGGCTTATCCCGGAAGGTCTTTATCACAGCAGGTCTGTCCTTTTGACTGTGTTTGAAGAAGTGCCTCACACCCGTTATCTGGAACTGGCTGCTTTTTTAAGAAAGTCTGGTCTGTCAGTGGAGGTCTATCTGGGGACAGCCGGAAAACTAAAGAAACAATTACAATATGCCGAAAAAGAAGGATATCCCTTCGTTATCGTCATGGGTGAAGAAGAAGAAAAAAATAAGCGAATTCAGCTCAAAGATATGTCAGGCGGAGAACAGCAGGATCTCACCTGGCAGGATGCGGCGGATTACTTAAAAAAGAAACTGATATAATTGACAAAAAACAGAACCTGCTGTAAACTATATCCCGCTTCGAAAAACCAGTAAATATTCTGGCTGATTTCTGCGAGATTAAATTTTGTTAATACTTGACAGATTTTACCGTAATGGTGTATAATCTTTACTGTCGCCTCAGGGTGGCACATCTTTCATGATAATAGAACTAAGGTGAGGAAGCTTAAAAGATACGAGTGTAAAGGTCGTTGTTAACTGCGCCAGTGGTTAATGACGGACTGCCGGACACTTTCCGTGGTTA
>CAYRWR010000071.1:0-10348 GCA_964428015.1 uncultured Brevinematales bacterium
TGAAGGGGAGTGTCATCTTGGGGTGATGATAGACACAGAACAGATTATTGGACACCGCCAGGGACAGGTGGATGAAAAATGCCATCCAGATACTGCCGGTATAGAGTGTGATCATAGCCAGGAATATACCGAAGGGAAAAGCTCCGAAAGCCTCCTTCATCTGGATGGGGACATGCGCCAGGGCATACAGAGATGTGCTGACCAGGATAGCCGGCCATACACCCCAGACAGGCACCAGGACAAACAGCAGCATCCCCCGGAAAAGAAATTCATAGGAGATCAGATAGGCTACCCAGCCCAGGCTGTCCAGCAGGAGATGTTTCCATTTCCACTCCGTGAGGCGCATCTGGGGATAGAGCTCCAGGTGCTGTTCCGACTTGGGGATGATAAAGTTCAGGACGAAAATGGCCACACAGAGTACTATGGTCCATACTATGGATATGGGAGAATCCTGGACTTTGAATCCCATGTCCAGAAGGGGGATACCTAACAGGCTGATCACCGATAAGGCCGGCATCACTCCCAGGAAGAAAAAGCCCAGTATTTTGTCTATCAGGACCTGCAGAATCTGCTGACTTTCCGGTTTATAGTTTTTTTCCAGGTATTTTTTTACTGCCTGAGAAGTAGAGGCAAAATAATATAAAACAAATCCCAGTGAACCTGAGAATAATACCACCACGGGTTTGAGATATTCTGGCTTCCAGTTCAGATCTATCACCGCACACCTCCTGCAAATATGGGTAAAACATCAGACCATGATTTTAACGGGAAGGGAGCCTATTGTCAATCTGGCAGTTACTGTTTGGCTTTTTTGTTGTCCAGAACTTTTCTGATCAGGATACCGATACTCTGCATCTGGAAGGGCTTGGGACAGATAGCGGAAATTGAGAACTCCTTCAGGTCAGTGTCCGCCAGAGCTTTGATATCACCACTGCATAGAATAACAGGCAGGTGGGGCCTGATGCGGTGTATCTCCAGGATGAGGCTCAGTCCGTCCATTTCCGGCATGTTTTTGTCGGCAATGAGCAGATCAAAATCGTCCGGCCCCTGTCTGAAATGTTCCAGGGCCTGCCGGCTGTTTCTCTCCACTTTGACCTGGTAGCCCATCTCTTCCAGGAGAGACTGGGCTAAGCGGACTACCATGGATTCATCGTCCACAAACAGTATCCGTTCCGTACCCCGGGGTAATTCGGTTCTGGCTTTTTCTCCCGGGTCTTTTTCTTCCTGGAGTCTGGGGAAAAATAAGTCAAAACGGCTGCCCTTACCCACTTCACTGTCCACCCGGATCAATCCGTGATGCTCTTTTACTATGCCATGAACTACAGACAGGCCCAGTCCGGTACCCTCATCCCGTTTTTTAGTGGTAAAATAAGGATCGAATACTTTTTCAATAATATCAGGAGGAATACCATGGCCCTGGTCCTTTACCGTCAGCAGAATATAATCACCTACAGGTAAAGAATGGGATAGTACATCCTTGTGTGTGATGGTGTATTTTGCTACTATCACTTCCAGTATACCGCCCTCTTCACGCATGGCATGGCTGGCATTGGAGCAGAGGTTCATTAAAATCTGATGTATCTGGGTGGAATTTCCCAGTATCATTCCATTAGTATCCCTGATCTCCACCACTACCTGGATTTTTTTAGGTATGATAGAATCGATAAATTTCATAACTTCCTTTACCACTGAACAGAGTACCAGAGGAGCCGGTTCATACTCCTGCTGGCGCGAAAAGGTCAGAATCTGCTTGACCAGCTCGCGGGCCCGGTTGCTGCCCGTCAATATCTCATGGAGATACTCATCCAGACGATCCGGGTTGTCCTGACTGATGAGAGCCAGCTCTGTATATCCCAGAATAGCTGTCAGGATATTATTGAAGTCATGCGCGATCCCTCCCGCCAGGGTACCGATGGCTTCCATCTTTTGTGACTGACGCAGCTGTCTCTCCATCTCTCTCTGCTCGGTGACATCCCGCTTCACAGCCACATAATGGGTCACATTACCCTGTCTGTCCCGCACCGGAGAAATGGTACCCTCTTCTTCAAACAGGCTCCCGTCTTTTTTGCGGTTCACAAAATGGCCGCTCCACACCTCACCCCTTTTGAGAGTGGCCCACATCTCCCGGTAAAAGTCCACATCATGTTTTCCACTTTTCAATATACTGGGAGATTGCCCCATGATTTCGGCCAGTGTGTAGCCCGTGATCTTTTCATAGGCCGGATTGACATACTCGATCCTGCCCTGCACATCGGTGATCTCGATACTCTCAGCGGCATGGAACATAGCAGTAGTGAGAAGTTCAGCTCTCCCCTCAGCCTGGCGGCGGGGGGTCATATCACGTACCACTACCTGAAAATACGTCATCTCAAAAATCCTGAACAGTGAGGCGGATATCTCAGCGGAAAAAGCATCCCCGTTTTGTTTCCGCAGATTTAATTCCGTAAAAAGGTGGAGGTTGTCCCCGGTGCTTTTCAGGGCAAAATCCAGATTGGATTGGAACTCCGGACCCAAAACGTCAGCCACCTTGAGCTGCAGCAGACGGCCGTAGGAATAGCCGAAAAGGTTCAGGGCTTTTTCATTGACATCCAGGATCTGTCCCCGTTCATCGTGGATAATTACCGCGTCCTGGGATTTGTGGAAGAGCAGAGAATACTTTTTCTGACTGGCCTGCAGTTCACGCATGATCCGGTTATGCAGAGACACATCTTCCATGACCAGGCAGTAATGTTCCGCCTGCCATTTAAAGGCCAGGAATTTGACATTGAGGTCCTGCCCATCCGCTGTCCTCACTATAAAAAAGCGGCGGGTGACCTCCCCTCTTTCCATCTGTTCCATAGTCTGCTGCCAGGACTTGGCTACTTCTTCCCGGTATGTGGCATCAGGATAGGCTTTTTGAAACCAGATGTCACCAGTGGGAATCTCCTCTGGGGAATATCCGAATTCCTGTTCAAACATCCTGTTGGCCAGTACCAGGTGTCCGTCAGAATGAATGATCAATATAGAGAGGGGAAAAGCTGCTACCCAGTCAAACACATCTTTTTTTGGGTGTTCCTGTGAAAGTGTTTTTAGTTCATCCAGCAGCTGAGCGCGGGTCATGTGGTCCCATTTCATCAGATCCCCCTGTGATTAATGTTACAGGATGCTGAATTGTAAGTCAATAAACGGTATATTCTGTAACCCGGATTGCTTAAACCAGTCTATCATAAACATAAGCACTTGTAGTTTTGAGACTTCATGATACAATGTGATGAATAAGGGGGAGAAATTGAGATACTTTAAATTGTTTATTTTAGCTGTAATATCCATAGGATTAACCAGCTGCCAGTCTGGACTGAAAAGCCCCGGGGGCCGTTTTGATAAAAGCATCAAATCCGGCAAAACTGACCACTATACAGTATCACTGGTGCCAGCCGGTTTTGAAATACTGTTCATCTCCAACTACACTACCCCACTGGTAGATGAAGGCCAGGGATGGTGGCACGATGCCGTAGTCTATCAGGTCTATCCCCGCAGTTTTCAGGATAGCGACGGGGACGGTCATGGAGATCTCAAAGGACTGACCTCCCGTCTGGACTATATCCATGAGCTGGGATTTACAGCTATCTGGACCCTGCCCCTGTTTGTAGCTCTCAATGACGGCTCTACCGGCCGGGCTCTGGGCTATGAAGCTGTCGACTACTATAATATCAACCCGGTGTACGGTACGATGCAGGATTTTGACAACTATCTGTCCCAGGCCCACTCCCGTGATATCAAAGTGATCCTGGACCTGGTGATGAATCATACCTCCAAGACCCATCCCTGGTTTATCGCAAGCCAGAAAAGAGACACTAAATACAAAGACTGGTATATCTGGACGGATAAAAGTATAGAGCAGCTGGGACAGGAAGGCTGGAAGCTGCCCTGGAGCGGAGGACGTGTCACAGACGTATGGCACTACGATCAGATCCGTAAGCAAAACTTTTATGCCACCTGGGGCGGTGAATTGAACTTTAAAAACCCCGAAGTACGTAAAGAAGCAGCCAATGTCACCAGGTACTGGCTGAACAAAGGAGTAGACGGCTATCGCCTGGATGCCATCCGCTACCTCATCGAAGATGGCCCTGACCCCCTGCAGGCTGACAGTCCCTCTTCACTAGCCTATATGAAGGAGCTGCAAGCAGTGGTCAAACAGACCAAACCGGAAGCCATGACCGTAGGTGAAATCTGGAGCGGCAATAACAATGTAGCTAAATATTACCTGGAGGGAAAAGGACTGGACCAGGCCTTTTCTTTTGATTTTGAAGGCAAAGCCTCAGAAGCCTTGTCCAAAGGAAAGGCCCGTGACCTGTATTACTATATCAAGAATCTGAAGGATGACGTGGGTCCCAATTTTTATTCCCCCTTCCTGGACAATCATGATATGAAAAGAGTCATGACAGGCTTTAAGAAAGATTTTCAGAAAGCCAGGCTGGGAGCGGCTTTGCTCCTGACCTTTAAGGGCACTCCTTATGTGTATTTCGGCACGGAGGTAGGAGCACTGGGGCAGTACAACCCCATGGCCTGGGATTCCAGTCAGAATGGGGGATTTTCTACCAATCGACCCTGGATGCCTCTGGCTCCGCATTCCGACCCCCGGAATGTCGCAGCCCAATTGCCGGACAAAGGCTCCCTGCTCAATACCTACAAGCGTCTCATTGCCCTGCGTAAAGCACTACCCGCCCTGAGAAGGGGAGAAATCATTCCGGTACGTACCGACAATCCCTCCATTCTATGTTACCTCCGCCCCGGGCCGACCGGCACCATAGTGTTCATCGCCAATTTCAGCGACCAGAAACAGGAAGGGATACTGGATTTCAGTAAGACCGGTCTGCTAACCAATCAAAACTACAAACTGACGCCAGTGAGATGGTAATACATTTCTATTATTAAAAGACCGCCGGTGAAAATAGCCGGCGGTCTTTTTATGGTATATGTCTATTTTTCAGTCCCGGTTTTTTCTTCATATGTGATGGCGCCCACCAGTTTTCGGATCAGAGGAGACAGCAGCAGTACCAATGGTATCGCTACCAGTACCGCTATCAGTGCGGATTTCAACCAACGGGTGAGAAACATGGTATCCATACCTGAAGATATCCAGGTCAGCGCGAAGGTCATTAATACCGGCAGGATCAGGGCCATAAGTAAGCCTGATAGGATCGGGGAAAATTTTCGGGGGAATATCATGATTATCTCCTGAACTAATATTATCTATTGCTGTTCTGCCGGAAACCATCTCCTGGTCCCATTGGCGATCCTCACCAGAGTCAGCATCACAGGTACCTCTACCAGTACTCCGACTACCGTAGCCAGAGTGGCGCCGGACTGAAAGCCGAACAGAGAGATAGCCACCGCCACTGCCAGTTCGAAGAAATTGCTGGCCCCGATCATACTGGCGGGAGCGGCGATATTGTGGGGCAGTTTCCACAGCCGGGCCCAGCCATAGGCCAGAAAAAAGATAAAGAAAGTCTGTATAATCAGAGGTACGGAGATGAGCAGGATATCCATAGGCTGAGTCAGGATGCGTTCTCCCTGAAAAGAAAAGATGATAACCAGGGTCATAAGTAAACCGGTGATGGATATCCCATTGAATTTTTTCATAAAAACGTCTTTGAAATATTCTTCCCCTTTCTTTTTAATCACTCGGGCCCTGACCAGCAGACTGGCACTGAAGGGAATCAGCACAAACAGGACCACCGAAAGGATCAGTGTGTCATAGGGGACCTTGATATGACTCAGCCCCAGCAGGAGACCCACTATGGGAGTAAAGGCCAGCAGTATCACCAGGTCGTTGATAGCTACCTGGACCAGGGTGTATTCGGGATTGCCCTCGGTAAGATAGCTCCATACGAACACCATGGCCGTACAAGGAGCCGCGCCCAGCAGGACCGCGCCCGCCAGATATTCCCGGGCATTCTCCGGAGTAATGACTGTCTTAAATACCACCTGGAAAAACAGCCAGGCAAAAAAATACATGGTAAAAGGTTTGATGAGCCAGTTAACCGCCAGGGTGATGGTCAGGCCTTTAGGCTGGCGGGCGTGCTGCAGCATGGAGCCGAAGTCAATCTTCAGCATCATGGGGAAGACCATCAGCCAGATCAGCACCGCTATAGGTATGGAGACCTGTGCCACCGTCCACTGCCCCAGCAGGGCTGGGATACCGGGCAGGAAGCGGCCCAGAAGTACTCCCACTGCTATACAGAGGAGTACCCACACACTGAGGAATCTATCGAAAACACTTATCTTTTTGGTTAACATAGGAACCCCTTATATACATGTTTGTGTATATAAGTATATGATAATGTGAATTTTCGCTTTAGTCAAATCACGGGAGATGAATATTATTTATAGATAGATAATATGGAAAAATTCAGTCCACATTGGTAAAGTCGATCAGCACCCCGTCGTCCTGAATCTCCAGATGCATAACTCGGATATACCCATCCGCGTCTTTCCGGATAGTCACGGATGTAACGATACCTTTCTCTTTTATCAGACTGGTTTCTACCTCCAGGTCGACCGGACCATTATGATCCTTGAGGGTTTCCCTGTAAACTTTTTGCTCCGTAGGGAATTCATCCGCGGCGCTGAACCACCAGTCCCCAGCAATGGCAATAGCCCGCGCCAGATAAAACGCCTGGCTCAGGCGTATCTTGGGGATATAGGTATAGGCACTTCCCGAAATCTCAGAAGTTTCAGTATAGGTATATACACCGAAATTATAGGGCTGTATGACTTTCCCCTGTTTATTGGTATACTCTCCTCCTTTTTTACCCAGGTACTTTTCCTCATAGATCATACCAAATGGATCAGAGGTTATTTCAGGGGCGGGCAGCGGCGCGGTGAAACCATCGAAAATATATCCCTGTTTATCCTGGAAACTTACCTTGATCCAGTACCCCTCTACCGCCCCGGATTGGAATAGCTTGTCCGTGAGTTCCACCACTTTGACCTTAGCGCCGTAGGGCAGGGTCATGATTTTGGACCCCTTGCTATTGGGAGCGGCACGGAGATTTAGTCCCGACAAAGCCAGGATGTAGATATCCTGCCCGGCTTTGTAATACTGGACAGGCTTATCCGCCGCCTGGCTCTCCAGGGGTAGGCTAAGTGTCAAAAAAAATATCCATGTGAATAGAAGTCGTTTCATATCTCACTCCAGTAAATAACTACTGCTAATTTATCTTACAGGTCATTAAAGACTGTTCCATAAAGGGGCGGGCTTTGCTGAAATCGGTGAGGAAGGGCTCCTGCTGTGACAGTTCTTTGAGCAGCTCCCTCAGGGCCGGGTGCTGTTCCAGAGTGGATGATTCCAGAGAGTGGATCACGTATTGGGCCCGCTTTTCGGAACGGATCAGCCCGGCCTGCTTCAGCACCTTGAGGTCACGGGAGACATTGACCTGGCTGCGTCCCACGATCTGCTCCAGCTCGCACACGCAGAAAGCGTGCCGGGACAGTAGGGTGAACAGGCGTAGACGGTCGGGTGAGGCCAAAGCCTTGAAATAGTCGGTGTAGTCGGGCATGGTTGTTTCCTTGGGAATATTGTAACTTGGGAATGAGGGATGTGCAACTGTGGTGTGTCTTCACTGACTTTTCTTTTTTTCAATGATCTTAGAAATCCAAGGGATAATTGTGGCTACCAACATGAGAATTAAAAAAATAATCAGGTGTATCGACAGGCTCATCTTCAGTATTCTGTTTTCTTCCTGATCCCCGGGGAGATTCTTTTGAATAACATTCCATGCCCACCCCAGTACGGCACGTCTGGTCCATCCCAGATCTTTGGTCCCTCCAGAACAGTTAAATACCCAGACCTGCTGCTCCCTGTGCAGCAAAAGCCAGGTGTCGACCCTGGTTTTTTCCAGTGGTCCGGAATATTTAATGACACTGCTATAGGCTATCATATTGGGAAACCGCAGATGGGGAGGGAATACTCTCAGGGAAAAGTTTGTTTCCTCATCCCTGTTTTGAGGCAATAACACATTACCTGACACATCACCACTTCTCATTCTGGTTAATTTGATGAGGGTTTTCTTCAATTCGGCAAATTGCTTCTGATTGAATTTTTGTGAGTTACCCTCTTCCGGAAAATATAGGGCAAAATAACGCTGTGGCAGGATGATATTGCGGTTTTCCAGAGTAGTGAGGTGATCCGGTGGCACATATAAGCTTATAGTTTGGCATCCATCTAGCTCGGCCAGCCTGGTAGTAGCATAGTTCCGGTCTTTGACCTGGATAATCCTGACAAACCCTCTTGGCTCGGGGATGTCATACCAGTTCTCCCCCAGGGGAAGATATTCAGCCCGGACAGCAAGAGGCAGCATCAACATGAACAGTAACAGTACTGAAGCAATTTTCAATGGTATAAAGCCTCGTTCATCTTTTTTCAAAACCCTATTAGCATCTTGCAAAAACATCCTATTGACTATATATTATACCATAATTTTTTAACCCCTGGAGAAAAAATTGGGTCTGGAAATCAAGATCACGGATCAGTGCAATTTAAACTGCAGCTATTGTTATTACCAGGAGCAATCCTGTAAACAGACTATGTCTCAGAAAACCATAAATTCCATCATCGATTTTTTTGACAGCCATCTCACCACGGAAACCGGGAAAAAATATCCCCTCACCTTTTTCGGTGGGGAACCGATGCTTTACCCCGATCTGATTTTCGGTACCATCGACTATATCCATTCCCGGGTCCGGCCCCGGGTCGATTTTTCCTTCGTGGTTAATACCAACGGTACTTTATTTTCCCCGGAGATACTGGACCGGCTGGAACAGGAACAAGTCAAGATCTTCCTGTCCCTGGACGGAGGTACAGAAAGCCAGGATAAAAACCGGCAACGTCATGACGGCCGGGGCTCCTTCTCATTGATCGAACCTTATCTGGAGAGGCTGGTAAAAATGGGTGCCTCCATAGAAAAAGTCATAGCTGTAAACACTTTTCACGATCTGATACCTTCCATCGAATTTTTGTTTAAGACAGGGTTCCGTGAAATCATTTCCATTCCTGACTTTAATGGAGACTGGACGCCGGACTTACTGGAAGAACTCGAGACCATATACCTTGACCTGGCTGTCCGTTATCTGGAGTGGAAGAAACAGTCCCCGGATTTTACCTACAGTCTGTTTGATGACAAGATTACCTTGTACAGCCAGGGGGGCGCATACCGGGATGCTTCCTGCGGACTGGGCACAAAGCATTTTGTGATTGCCACGGACGGCAGTATTTACCCTTGTACCCGTTTCGCCATAGACCGACCTGATAATGCCTACCGGATCGGGCATTATCAATCGGGGTTTGATACTTCGCGGCAAAAGCAGCTGCAGAAATTCAGCCGAAAAGACAAAGCTTCCTGCCAGTCCTGTGAAATCAAGAATCTCTGCCTGGGAAACCAATGCAGCTGTATCGCCTATTCCCTCTCGGGTCGTATTGATTATGTTTCACCACTGGTTTGTGAGCACGAACGCATGATCTATGGCGTCATTATGGATTCTTTTTTTGAATAAAATTATTTGTTTGATTGAAAAGTCCCAAATCCCATGATATGATATCTTTAATTATTAATGTGGAGATGCAAAAATGAAAGATTTCCAGGTAACACCTATCCCCAAAAAAACCAAAAAAATCAAACCTCTCGTAACAGCCCTGACAGCCATATCCGCTTTGGGTAGTCTCACTGCCTGTCCCGGCATTACCATAGGTTTGCCCGTAATTCGTACTACAATAGTAAAAATTGAAATTCAAGGGATAAACAATGCCAGTAATCCTTCCATAGCAGACGGTACCAATCTGGTCATTTATTCCGGCTTACTCCCCAGCCATCAATTAAGTGATCAGACTAACATGGCTCTATCCAACAGCATCTCTTTTACTTTTCTAGTTCAGGATGAGAGCAGTCTCAATTTTCAATTACAAACCATCACCTCTCCGGCATATTATTTTGACAATGCCGGTAATGGTTTCAGCTATAGCATGAATTACAGTATACCTACTAATACTATTACCATAACCAACGGATCCTGGCACAGCTGACAATAAAAAACACATTTCAAAAAAGCCGTTGGTTAACCAACGGCTTTTTTTAATCAACATAGCACAATCACTGGTATGAATTTCTGGGCGGGAGTCGCACATCCCGACTTTGTCCACTCTCCAGCCGGGTGGGATGCTTGTACCTGGTAAACATCCATCGAGGGTGGGCTCCCCTCCTCCCCCCTCGGCGCCCTGTTCTGTACATCCAGCAGGCCGGGGCGGGGTTTGTCAAAAAGTCGAAAGTCGTCTATGAGAATAATCAAGCAATTGCTTTTTCAAAAGTGGATA
>CAYRWR010000072.1:0-10279 GCA_964428015.1 uncultured Brevinematales bacterium
ATTTTTTTATTTATTTCTCCGGAAATGATCAAATTAATTTATTCATTTTGGTATTTCTGCACTTAAATGAAAAAATGATTTTTCTATTTATCTATTTTTTTAATCATTTAATCATTTAATCATTTTTCTATTTATTTACTCTAAATGGAAAAGGTTGTTTTTCCTTTTTCCATTTTATAGCAAAATGGTTTTTCCATTTATCCATTTTTTTTGACCATTAATTCCAAATTACAATTATTGCTGATGGGAGTGTAATAGATAAGAGATATGCCTCAGAGACTAAACCCTTTATATTCAGCCGTATAGCCCTGAAAGTCTTTAAGCAATTCCCGGGCTTTGTCTTCAAGTCCGGGGACATTTAATTTACTTTGATTAAGCTTCACGTCACCGATCAGGATCTTCTTATCCATGTCATTTATCGCCACGATATCAATTTCATTTCTGTTTCCACTTTCCCAATAATTCCCGACCCGGTTGTATGCCCCACTCTCCATGAGTATTTTCTGAAAGTATAATTCAAGGTATTTTCCAGAATAGGTATCTATATCCCTTTTTACTATTTCCCGGACATAGGCCATATTATTGATCTCTATACTGGATTTATTCTTATTGATAAACCTGAACCAGAAATTCAATATATTGTCTTTGATCCTGTATTTAAGGAGTCTTCCATTTGGCTTGGCGTTGATGGGTTTTATTCTTTCGATCACATCATATACATTTTCCAGTTTTTCCAGATGTCCCCCAACATCCTTACCCAGAACCGACTGGACCTGGTTGCGTTCTGTCTTCCCGGAAGAAATCAGTTCCAGTATTGAAAAATATATCTGGTATTCCTTTCCAAATTCTTCAATCAGTATGTTTTTTCCTTCATTGATAAACAACGAGTTTTTCCTCAACATCTCATCCAAAATCGCTTCCCTATTAAATACCTTGCCTGCCTGGAAAATATCTATATACCGCGGGACGCCTCCGGTAAGCATAAAAAGATCAAACCTGTTTTTTTCAGTATAAGCCTTATTGTCTTCCAGGATCTCTTTTAAGGTCTCAAGATCAAACGGATTAAGATAGAGGATATTTTCAGCTCTTCCAAATAAGGGTTCCTCCTGATCCTGAAAAATCCGGACCATCATATTGTAGATAGAACCGATGAAAATGCAGTGGAGTTTGGATTTTCTTTTATTACTATCCCAGACATTTTGAAGTTCAGAATAAATACTGGGGTTGATATTCATCCATTCCTGGAATTCATCTACTATCAACACAAACCTTTCTTTTTCAGAGAGGCGCATCAATAGAAGAAAAATATCTTTGAAAGAAGTGATTTGACCAATAATACTACTGGGGAATATCTGTTCGATAAGTCCGGTGTATTCCTGGCATAACAGTTCTTCCGCCTTTTTGGAAACAAATAAGTAGAGTACTTTTTTATCTTCTCCATAGACCTGGGCCAGGTAAGTCTTACCTATCCTTCTTCGGCCAGTGATCACCGTCATCCGGGCTTCCTGGTCACAAATTCCATAAATCCGGTTCAACTCAACCAGCTCTGAAGTCCTGTTATAAAATTTCATTGTAACCCCTGTTACTGTAATACAGGTTACTATAATTGACATATTTTGTCAAGGTTGAATATGATCATTTTATTGGTGCGATAAACTTTCATTATAGTATTTTTGAAGGTTTTTTGGGTGTGGTATATTATGAGAAATTTCGTATTCGATTTTCTTGAAATAAAAATTCCCAAAGATTATAGTATTTATAAGTAAATCGGAGGGGAATGTATGGATTTACAAGGTTTTCCTATTATCTATATTGGCAATCAGTCTTTCCTGGCCTATGCCCAGATAAACCGTATCCCTTATGACGGCCCAAAAAAGGATCTGTTCGTTCAACCTTTTCAGGATCTGTCCCATGGTATCCATCACTATTTTTCTGAACTCCCCGGAACTTTTGAGAAGTCTGTCATCTATGATTTTTCTTTCTTTATAAAAAACATAAACTACGAGCACCTATATGTACTCTCCGACACGATCATCCCGGATGAGGTGTTGTCCAGTATGAACAATGAACTACTGGATGTCCTTTTCGCCAACCAATCAGTCATTTCTCCTCTGAATGACGCTCAGCATGGAATGTAAGATTTTAAAAGGGGTTATTATATGAATAAACCTAAGAGTACCTTTTCCAGGAAAATCCGGTTAGCTGCGGAAAGATTTATAGAAAAGATCCAGGATGGGTCTTTAAAAAAAGAAGAACCTACTGCCCCCTTAACAGGCGGATTTAGTGATGAACAGTTCCTGGCAAACTTCATTAAATTTTCAAAATCCGAAGAGTCTAAAAAGCTACTGAGATAATAAATCAGAAATGTTTTTGCTAATAAAAAAACGTCGCCCCGGGGCGACGTTTTTATGTTTCGATATGTATTTCATTGTGTCCCAATCTAGAAATTTAACGTTTTGAATCTTAATTTGGATTTACCATTTTTCCCAAAAAAATGTATAAGAAAATATTTTCCTTATTTCCTATTTATTAAGTCATAAACAGTATTATTTCATAAGTTAATAAATCTCAGGAAATGAAAAATGAATCAAAATGAATCTATGTTTCAGGATTTGGAAAAATTATTAGCCAACCACCGATATACCATTCACCAAAAATGCTACTCATCGCATCTTGAATTACCAATAATGATAAAGTCCTTCCAGGCAATTATGCACTCAGTAGGAATTAAATGGGAACCTCCCTCATTTTGAATATACTACTATTTTAATCGTCTATCGTAAATCATCCATGACTGTTTTAAGATATAAGTACTTAAAAGTCAAACCTTTTTCTTTATAAATAACAGCAGCCAATTTATCCAGCAGCACAAAAAAACATATCAATTTCACTTTGAAGTAGCGAATAGAAATTTCTGAGATTTTTTTCTTTTTTTCTTTTCTTTACAGGTTTAGTATCGCATTGTTCCTCTACTTCTTTGACCTCCCAAACTTTTCTGTTTTTCCTGACAGGAATCCAGATCTCGATAGGTTTCAAACCCTGACTACGACGTTTTTTATTTATTTTTTTAATCAGGTTAAACATCTGAAACCGAACTGCACCCCACATGTCGTATTGGCTAACAACATTTGAAAATAAATCATTCTCTAAATGGTTTTTTCCCCACAGAGTGGCATTTTCCAAATAGTATTCCTGCATACCCCTATACTCCTGTTTAGGGATACGAACCTGCATTTTATTGCCCTGATAAACATGATATTTACCAAATAGCGTAACACCGTTCCGCTTTATATTCCGGATTTGCCCCTTTTCGTTTTCCCAAAAATCGGTTAAATGTTTCTCTGGACGACCAGTGCTGGCAAAAATCAGGTATTCATTTTTAAACCTGAGATATTGCATTTTAATGATTCCTTTTGCCATATCTCGGCATTTTCTAAATTTAGACCGTTCTATTCCATACATTTCTAGGATTTTACGATCTGTCTGTTCTTCTTTTCCAGGTTTGATTGTGCCATGGACATACCAAAAACATTTGCCTTTGGTAAAATTCAGAACTGCCTGCTGGACAAATGATTCTTCACTGACTGCAACATACTGATATCTCATTTCGAGACCTCCTAAAAAATATTTAAAAGAGGTCCTGGGATACTAAAATAGTATCCCAGGACGAAATAAGATTTACAAATGCAAAAAAATCCGAAGAGATTTTTTAATCTGTTAAAATGAAAAATTCATCAATAACAGATTGTGGTGTGAAACACCTAGATCTACAAAGCAACCTTGATACCAAGATTCTAAGCGATATGTTTTTTACTTTTAAAACCTGGAAGCTCTTATTACTTCCAGGAAAAACATATCCACAAACTCTGATTGCTGGCTCCCGCCAGCGAGTTAATTCATTACCCGGTTTCGGCTTTAAGTAGGCCATCGGCCATCAGTCTCATTACAAGACCTTTTCCCTAATCACCTCTGCTCCCTCATTCTGGAACTCACCGGGTTGGAACTCCCGGGAGGCGTTGTTATAAACGCTGATCCAGTATAACTCCCGAATTGGCTGCATTAGTCATGGCGTCTTCGTCCGGAATGCTCTGTACACTGTCCACTTACAA
Source organism: uncultured Brevinematales bacterium (assembly GCA_964428015.1). Lineage (GTDB taxonomy): Bacteria > Spirochaetota > Brevinematia > Brevinematales > CAYRWR01 > CAYRWR01. Next base: position 4,110 of record CAYRWR010000072.1, read on the forward strand.
CAGTATCCCTACTGTTGATCTTTACCCACTTGCATAAAATGGGATTTCAGGAGGCGGAATATAGAAGTCTCCTCCCTATCACGGACAGGTACCGTCAAAGCAAAAATCTCGCCGCTACCCGACGCTTACTGGCACTGGTTGAGCTATTTCCAGAACTTTGTTTCCAAGGTTCTCCGATTTCCACTCGGTATTGGTCCCCAGGCCAGACAGGTTAAACGATTAAAAAACCGAGTCCCCTGTGCAGGATTTTCACCCGCTTCAAAATGCAGAACCATCGTCGCCCATATTCCCAAATCAAAGAAATTTTTCTTTGATCTAGCGAGTAGAGGACCGGTATTACTCCACAAAATGTGGGATTACTCCGCTCCGCCCTCAATCCCCACCGTGCCAGCATGTCTCCATGCACACAGCGAGACCGTATGAACCAGGTTTCATCTAATGAATCCCCCTGGGTGAAGCCAACGAAAACTCCCTTGACTTCAGCAACGAATTAACTATAAATAATATATCGTAGCAACAGAAAAATATCAAATTCTATCTGTCTATATTCCTAACTAGGGTTGCTATTATAATGAGTTGCATACATAGTAAGTATCTGGGACACTCAAAAATCCACATGATAATGGATTTCTATCAGGGTTCACGACTAAGTCTGAAGGAAATATTGGAATGAACTTGTATTTTTATGGGGGTTATTTTTACATGGATAACCCTTAATTAGTGATTACTACAGGATTTTTTAATCGTTCAACCTATGCATGCGGTGAATGGAAACCACCCCTTCAAGGCCTCAGTAAATTAAAAGTATTTCAAAATAGTTTTCTTAGATTTTGGCCATTTGCATAATATTTGCTCAATTGATCCGAAGATTTTAAATATACCTATCATCACCATCATACAAAATATCTGGGGGGAAATTTGATAGAGCTGGAAGGATAAGTATAAATTTTAGTAACATACTTTTGCATTTATGTAATATTGAAGTTATACTTCTATATTACAGGAGTATACAATGGTGCAAAGGAAATTACAGAACCAGTGCCTAGAAAGAGCAAAAATATACCCGATCGTCACAATTGTGGGTCCCAGGCAATCAGGTAAAACGACTCTTGCTAAAAGTACCTGGCCTGATAAGCCATACTTCAACCTGGAGCTGCCGAATGTACGTTCCAGAATTTCTGAAGATCCGATAAGATTTTTATCAGAAAACAAGGGTGGTGCCATTCTGGACGAGATCCAGAATTATCCCGAACTATTATCCTATTTACAGGCCGATGTTGACGAAAACAAAATAAATGGCCGGTTTATACTTACCGGAAGCAGTCAACCTGAGCTATCTCAGGGCATCAGCCAGTCCCTGGCAGGCAGGACAGGTATCCTAAGATTGCTACCTTTCGATTTTGAAGAGTTGTCGACTATCGCTGATACCGGTAATACTGACCTTCTGATGTACCAGGGATTTCTTCCCAGAATCCATGACCAACACATCCCTCCTACCGAGGGTTATGGGGATTATACCGCTACTTATGTAGAAAAAGACATCCGTAAAATAGCCGCAATTAAGAATTTGGATCAATTCCATAGATTCATAGGATTATGTGCCGGACGTATCGGACAAATACTGGATATGTCTTCCTTAGGTAATGATGTCGGAGTCTCCGGAAATACAATCCGGGAGTGGTTGTCTATCATGGAAGCAAGTTTCATCATCTATCGCCTCAAGCCGTGGTTCGACAATATAGGAAAGAGACTGATCAAATCTCCAAAGATCTATTTTTATGATACAGGCCTCGCTGCCTATTTATGTGGAATTGAAAAACCGGAACACCTGATCAATCATCCTATGAGAGGTCATTTGTTTGAAAACATGGTAATCATGGAAGCTCTCAAAGCCCGATTTAATCGGGGATTAACAGATAACCTCTATTACTACCGGGACTCCAATGGCCTGGAAATCGATCTGATTATTCCTCATGGTAATAATCTGCAGCCAATAGAGATCAAATCATCCATGACAGTGATGCCAGGTCTTTATCAAAATATTAAGAAAATCAGGGATATCTATCCTTCCCGCTTAGTATCTCCTTTACTGCTTCATGCCGGGACAGATGAGTATGAGGTATCCGATATAAATGTGTGCCCATGGCAATATGTGAGTAAAAAGATATAGAATAGTATTGCAAATCGGTTGAATATTTTTTTGAGAATATTCACTTTAATACCAATTTCTAATATTAGTTTTGCCTTACCTCGTCCATAATAGATAGTAAAAACCAAATCCTATAATGAAACCCGTTCATTATGATAGTATTTCTAGTTTTGAACCAATAGGGGGCCAACATGGTCACTCAAACGAAAGACAATAAAGATTGGTGTACTGCAGACAGAACCATACATCTTGAAATCGGATCAAAGTAGAGCCTTAAAATTTCATTAAATTGATTTTATGTTTCAAGTCGGTGATTCTTTTGATTAAATCAGGAAAAGAAAGAGAATCTCCATATATCATCTCTTCCTTCATTTTGTTATAATCCCTTTCCCAGTCCTGCATGATTTCCTCAGGAGGAATAGGATTTAACGACTCAGGGTTATGAAGTGAATAATCGATGCCTCTTAAATGGTTTAATTTATCTCTGTGATCCACAATATGCCTGTAAAGATCCAGATTTTTCAGAGCCTTTTCATCTAAACCCTTACTCATCAATCTTTCAATATCATACAAGTGTCTGCTTAACCTATTGACTCGAATTTTTCCTATATGTTTTTGAAATTCTTCATGGAGTAAGAATAATTTTTCCAGAAATGTGCGCTCAGGATCTACTGAGGGAATGATAACTACCTCATCCGCAAAATCTTCACCCTTATAGTATTCATTTACCAGAGAGGATATCTCCCTGGATGAGTATGGTTCCATTAGTGAACGTGTCCCCATTTCCAGAAGCACTCTGGGATTAATATATCCTGTCCCTTCCAGAATCCCCGGATAATGTATTTCAATAATGATGGGGTCCTGATCACTGCTTTCCACCTGTCTCATGTGAACATTGAGACCCTTAAAGCCAAAACCAAGAATCTCTTTGTTTAATTCCGGGGTAAATGTAGAAAAGAAGTACTCATAAGATTTCTTTCTGAGTCTTTTTATTTGAGCATTGGTCAGATCACCCGAGAATCCCAGAAACGATCTGTCCACTGCAATATCAATATCTTCTGAAAAACGTTCTATTAAACCCCAGGCCTTACTCAGAGAAGTTCCTCCCTTGAATACAGCATAGTCTTTTATCTCGGTCTGAAATACCACACGCAGAATCTGAACTACCCACCAGTCTTTTTCTACAGCATAAGCCGGAAGGCCTGATTTCGCAGAGATCTGTTCAAAGATATTCTTCCTGGTCTCCTCTGATAATTTCAACCAGCTATTCAATGACATGATCAATTAATCCCTTCAGTACTCTTCTAACCCATTCCGGTGCCAGCTTAAGGTCATGCAGAATGTTTTCTTTAATCTCATTGGTTAAATATTCTGTTATGATCTTTTTCTCTTCTTCTGTGATGTTCTCTTTACCAATGGTCTTGATAGCCTGAATGGCAAGCGCGCTTCTCTCTCCTTTATAGGTTAAATTTCTGGGTGTAGTTTTTTTAAAGGAAATATTCTTGCTGCGCACTTTAATTTTCCTGGGTGCTCCATCTGTCAGATAGACAGTATTCATGGGTATTTGGCTGGTCAGTCCGATTTTGTATAGAGCGTAACTTCCGGTGGGAATAATCCTGGCTTTATCTCTCTGGGCAATAGCCTGAGCAATCTCATCCAAAGTGGGAATTAACTCCCCGATTACATTATCTGTTTTTGGTCTGACGTATACACCACGAGCAATCCGCCTAATCTTCTTCTTTTCATGCAGACGTTCCAGAGCTTTATTGATATTCTTTTTATCTGCCATATCGAGAAAATCTTCACTGAAGAAGATCTTTCCCGGCTGCATATTTTTGATTTCATCCAGCATTCTTTCTTCTACACTTATCTTCATATATAATTATACATTTTGTCGCAAAAATAGTATACTTTTGCGACAAAAAAATTTTACTGGAAGGGTGAAGAAACCCGGGATTTCTCATGAGCCGTCCATAATTACCCCATTATGGATGGAAATTATTTATCAATGGGCTAGTGGTTATATCCTGAAAGGTAAATAGATTTGCAAATTTTTTTATCGAAGTTCAATTATTGTTTAAGGGAGTGTTGTTATGTATATTAGCTCCAATTGTATGACCGACAGAAACTTCATTATAAAACCCACCATAGGTAGAATTCGAAGTCACATTATACTGGATTTCTCCCAAAAGAGTATTTGAATCTGAACTGGAAAATACTATTCCTCCTCCATTATAATGGCTACAGGAATTGTTTGAAATTTGCATATTTACATAATGAACATGTCCATGTTGGAGTTTAATACCTCCTGCCTGCTCATATGCATAGTTATTATAAGCTGATCCAAAGAAAAGACACCGGTCTGAATAATCTGCTAGAATTCCACCACCCCAATTAGCATGATTATTATATACATCTACATGAAACATACTATCAGTTGTCCAAATAACAAACAAACCACCTCCATCATTTTTTGCATAATTATTATGGATTTTCGTATTTGTAATAATGATGGCACTACTTTTCTGAACATGAGCACCTCCACCCCGGTTATACCAATCGGTATCATTAGATGCTACCCCGTTAAATAGGTCTAAATTCTCTATATATATATTTGTACTAAACCGGATATTTAAAACACAATACAACTGCCGATTCCCATCAAGCAATGAAACAAGGTTTTGTTGTGAAAAATCCATTGACCAACCACCCGAAAGGTGGATGTTTTTATTTTGACTTACCCCCCAAAATTGAACCCCATAAATAGAATTATTTAAACCATTATTATATGGGGTGTAGAGTCCCCTATAATGAGCCCAGAAAAAAGTACATAATATAGCAGTAGTATAAGGTGGAACTCTCCGAAAAACAATATAGGAGAATAAATCCAATGAGAAAAAAATTCACGAATGAGTTTAAGGCAAAAGTGGCACTCGAAGCAGTCAAAGAGATTAAAACGATAGCCGAGCTAGCCATCGAGTATGATATCCATCCCAATCAGATTAGCACATGGAAAAAACAATTACAGCAAGGTGCAGTAGATCTGTTTGAAAGGCCAAATAAGAAAAGTGATGCTGTACGAGAGAATGAAGCTAAGGAGTCTCAGTATATCAATGCTCTGGGAGAGTTACAGCTAGAAAACAGTGTCTTAAAAAAAAAGTACAAGGCGATGTATGGACACGATCCGAAGTTTTAGAAGCTTCCTCAGAGGCCTACAGTATATCAAGATGGTGCAAGGAAATTACACGAAGCAGATCCTGGTATTATTATGAACCGGTCCAGTTTTCGGCAAAAGAGGAGGATGATCTTACAAAGATCAAATTGATCTACCTGGTGTACCAGAGACGACCATTTTACGGGTACAGGAAAATATCTGAAGCTCTTATAGATCATGGTATTACCTCTAAAATAGCACGAAGGTTAATGAAGAAAATGGGTATTAAAGCTATTTATCCTGGACCCAAAACGAGTGTAGCGAATATAGCCCACAAGAAATACCCCTACTTACTGAGAAATAAGTTGATTCTGGCACCAAACCATGTCTGGGCAACAGACATCACATACATCAAGCTAAACGGTGTACATGTATACCTGACAGCGGTTATAGATTTGTATAGTCGGAAAGTACTGAGTTGGAATTTATCCAACACCATGGATGCAATCTTCTGCGTTGAAGCTCTGGAGGAAGCCATTAGAAAATATGGTATTCCCGCTATATTTAATACTGACCAAGGCAGTCAGTTTACTTCAGATGCTTTCATAAGTGTACTCAAGGCAAATAACATAGAAATCAGTATGGATGGAAAAGGCAGGGCATTAGATAATATTTATGTAGAACGATTGTGGCGGAGTCTAAAGTATGAGGAAATATATCTTAACTGTTACGAGGATATGAAAGAACTGAGGGAGGCAGTAAAGAAGTACTTTATTTTTTTTAATCAGGAACGTTTCCACCAAAGTTTGGGGGATAACGTATAATATCTTGCGCACATTTGAAAAAGGATAAAAAAATAGTCCTCAA
>CAYRWR010000073.1:0-9673 GCA_964428015.1 uncultured Brevinematales bacterium
AGCAATTGCTTGATTATTCTCATAGACGACTTTCGACTATGGACTTTTGACTAACTAGTCCCGATTGGACCATTACCTTGTCATACCACCCCGGCATCATGGGCGCCAGAAAGGCGTTTTTCTTTGCGAGCGTTTCTTTTTTCGCCTGAAAAAAAAGAAATGCGGATCCCCGCCACCCGGTCGGCACCGGGCCAGGCACCCCCGAGGCAAAGAAATTAACTGCCTCCCGCCATCTATACCATAGACAAAAATCCCCTTTCCTTGCCAAAAACCCTTCATCCTGATAAAATATTCTACTTATTTCTTTACAAGACAAAGAAATGAACAGAAAAAGCATACGGCAGGTACACTATGACATTCAGAGAAAGAGTCAAACAGGGACTGGTCCTATTGGACGGAGCCATGGGCACCGAAATCCAGCTGCTCAACCCCACCCCTCAGGAATGGGACGGTAAAAACGGCTGCAGCGAAGTCCTGATCCTGACCGCGCCGGACAAGATCCGGCATATCCACGAACGCTATTATGATGCTGGTTCTGATATAGTAGAGACCAACACCTTCGGCGCCAACAAGCTTGTGCTGGCGGAATTCGACCTGGCTGACCGTACCGAGGAGATCAATTTCCTGGGCGCGCAGCTGGCTCGTCAGGCCGCTGAGAAATACAGTCAGGAAAAACCACGCTTTGTGGCCGGCTCCATGGGCCCCGGCACCAAACTGGCCAGCCTGGGACAGACCGATTATGATACCCTGTACGACTCCTATGCCGAGCAGGTCAGAGGCCTGATCCGGGGCGGAGTGGACCTGTTTATGATTGAGACCTGCCAGGACCTCCTGCAGATCAAGGCCGCCATCAATGCCGTCAAGGACGTGCAGAAAGAAAAAGGGGTAGACCTGCCCATCCTGGTCAGCGTCACCATCGAAGCCACCGGGACCATGCTCATCGGCAGTGAGATCGACGCGGCTATTTCCACGCTCTCTCCCCTGGGTATCGACTACATGGGTATCAACTGCGCCACCGGCCCCGATAAGATGGCCCCTTATATCAAGAGGCTGTCCTCTCAGTTCCCAGGGCCTATCATGCTCATGCCCAATGCCGGTATGCCCCAGAACATCGACGGCCAGATGGTCTATGACCTCAAGCCTGCCCAATTCGCCTCTATTATGAAACCCTATATCAGTATGGACGGAGTACAGATCGCGGGGGGCTGCTGCGGTACCACCCCTGATTTTATCCGTGAGCTCAGAAAAGTCCTGGAAGATGAGCAGTCCCATAAACCCATTACTCCTTCTCACCGGGACCCCCACTCTCCCGTCACCGTGTCCAGCCTGTTCAGCCCCCAGCTGATCCACCAGGAGCCGGCTCCCTTCTTTATCGGGGAGCGGGCCAATACCAACGGCAGTAAAGCCTTCCGTGAAATGCTCCTCAAGGGAGACTGGGACGGCATCGTGGATATCGCGGTTCAGCAGGAAAAAAGCGGGGCTCATGCCATCGACCTGTGCGTAGCCTATACCGGACGTGACGAAGCCGCCGACATGAAAGAAGCCCTGTCCCGGATCGCCCGTCAGGTCACCGTACCTGTGGTCATCGACTCCACACAGCTGGATGTACTGGAAGTAGCCCTCAAGCTCTACGGGGGACGCGCCATCATTAATTCCATCAATCTGGAAGACGGCGAACCCCGTGCCGACAAGATCTGTCAGCTGGCCAAACGCTACGGCGCGGCTCTCATAGCTCTGACCATCGACGAGCAGGGTATGGCCAAGACGGTGGAAAGAAAAGTAGAAGTAGCCAAGCGCATCTATGATATCGCCGTCAACCGCCACGGACTCAGAGCGGAAGACCTGATCTTTGACGTGCTGACCTTTACCCTGGGCAGCGGTGACGAGTCTATGAAAGACGCCGGTATCAAGACTCTGGAAGGAATCCGCCAGGTTAAAGCAGCTCTGCCCGGTGTATTTACGGTGCTGGGGGTATCCAATATCTCCTTCGGCCTATCCCCCGTCTCCCGGCGTATCCTCAACTCGGTCTTTCTGCATGAAGCCGTGGCTGCCGGGCTGGACACCGCCATCGTGGATGTCAAAAAGATCCTGCCTCTCCATAAGATAGAAGAAGACGACCGGCAGATGGCTCTGGACCTCATCTATGATAAAGGCGACAAGATCCTGTTTGATTTTATCAAGCACTTTGAATCCAAACAGGGTATTTTTAAAGAAGAAGAAACGGATGATTCCAGTCAGCCCCTGGATGAGCGTATCAAGAACCGTATCATCAACGGCAGTAAGTCCGGCCTGGAAACTCTGCTCAAGGAACAGCTCCAGACCATGGGGCCTATAGAGATCATCAATCAGATCCTCATAGCCGGCATGAAAGTGGTGGGGGATCTGTTCGGCGCCGGAGAGATGCAGCTGCCCTTTGTACTGCAGTCCGCCGAGGTCATGAAATTCGCGGTAGATATCCTGGAACCCTTTATGGACAAGACCAGCGAAAAAGCCCAGACCTCCATTGTCCTGGCTACCGTCCAGGGTGACGTGCACGACATAGGTAAGAACCTGGTGGATATCATCCTGTCCAATAACGGATTTAAAGTCTACAATCTGGGCATCAAGTGCGAAATCGGTACCATGCTGGATAAAGTCCGGGAAGTCAAAGCCGATGCCCTGGGCATGAGCGGCCTCCTGGTCAAATCCACCATTGTGATGAAAGAAAACCTGGAATATATGAAAAAGCAGGGCGTGGAAGTCCCGGTGCTCCTGGGCGGTGCCGCTCTCAACCGCAAATACGTGGATGAGACCTGTGCCCCTATCCTGGACTCCCCTGTTGCCTATTGTGAAGATGCTTTTTCAGGCCTGCGCATGATGAACTATATCAAGGAGGGCGGCCTCACCGAAGTGGTAGAAGCCGACCGGGTCAAGTACGCCAGCAGAAAGAAAAGCAATACCGCCAAACCTCCTGAATATGAGATGGTACCCATAGACAAAGAAGTGCCCGTACCCCAACCTCCCTTCTGGGGAAATAAAGTCATCCAGGATATCGACCTGGACCTGCTTTGGGATTATGTCAATGAAAATGCCCTGTTCAAGATGCGCTGGGGCTATAAACCGGGCAAACTGAGCCATGCCCAGTTTTTTGAGATGATAGACAAGACCGTCAAGCCGGAGTATGACGCCCTGCGCAAATTGATCAAGGAAAAGGGCCTGTTCGAACCAAAATTGATCTACGGCTATTATCCCGCCCAGAGTGACGGAGATGACCTGGTCATTTACAATGAAAAGACCCGTCAGGAGTGGCTGCGCTTCCACCTGCCCCGGCAAAACCGGGAAGGGGGACGTTGTATTGCCGACTTTTTCAAAAGTAAAGCCAGCGGCATCATGGACACTATCGGATTCCAGATCGTGACGATCGGCCCTAAGGCGGATGAATACGCTCATGAACTGTACCGGGAAAACCGCTATAAGGAATATCTGCTCTTCCACGGGCTGGGTGTAGAAACCGCTGAAGCTCTGGCGGAATACTGGCACAAGCAGGTACGCCTGGAGCTGGGCATCGCTGATGGTGACGGCAAGGATGTGGGGGAACTGACCCGGCAGATCTACCAGGGCTGCCGCTATTCCTTCGGCTACCCTGCCTGCCCTGACCTCATGGAGAACGGCAAGATACACCAGATCCTGAACGCGGACCGTATCGGCATCTCCATCACTGAGACCGGCCTGATGGTCCCTGAGCAGACCACCTCTGCTTTGATTGTACATCACAAGCAGGCCCGCTACTTCGCGGTGTAGGTTTTATTTGAGACAAAACACTCTGTCTAATATGCCAGATGGTATGCGCCTCAAAAGCTGAAATTGTTGGGTGGAATTGAATTTTCATTTCTATAAGGACGACCACGGATTTTTTATCCCGGCAGATTCTCAACCTTACTTAGATTAATTTTTTAGTCTGACTTCAGTAGCAGTAGATAAAGAGTCAGCAGGCTACCTCCTGTCTTCACTCCTAAAAACCCTTGGCTTTGCGGTACTGTACCAGTCGGAGAAAATGTCTTCTTTCTTCATCGATGACGGAATCCACAATGAATTGCTCAGGCTTGACTATAGAGCTCTTGATCTCCTGATAATACAGGATATGGTCCAGCTCCATACTGATGGCGAATTCAAAAATATTTTCCAGGCTGGTGAGTTTGGCTAATTTATCCTGCAGAACATCAGGTGTGTAAAGCTGCTGTTTATAATAGTAAAGAAGTACCTGGATATGGTCAGGCATTGCCTGGTCGGAGAGGATTTCCTTGTTTTCGGAGAGCTTTACCGCAAAAATCTTCTTATGTTTTTCCTCTTCCTGGGCCAGGAAATCAAAGAGATTAGCCGCGTCTTTATCCTTGAGCTTTTTGGACAGCTCTCCGTAGAGTTTGGCGTTCATCTCCTCCATCTTCATGGCAGTCAGTAACAACTCCCGACCGGTTACACCGGGATTATCTTCCACAGCCACAGCCACCCCCACAAATAATATGTTTATCCAACAAATACTAGGTGATAAAAGTAATATTGTCAATTATAATTAATCTGGAATATCATATTGAACCGGAGAGTTTTTCAGTGGGAGGCTAACAGCCAGTCCAGTGCCTGGCTCTGATCGGTAGTGCCCCAAAGATGGACACCGCTCTGCTCAATGATTTTCTGGGACCTGTCTTTACCGCTAACCTTCAGTTCCGGACCCAGATACACCAGCCTTATTTTTTCCGTCAGATTGGGGAAGAGGTCTTTGATGGCGGAGGTGATAAATACCAGGTAGTCCAGTCTCTGGATCAGATTGGGATTACCCTGTTGTTCCCGGTAATCCACCAGGATACGGGTGACACTGTTTTTATAACAGACATCCAGGACCTGGTACAGGGATTTTTTAGCTTCCTGATGGTGGTACCTGCCGGAGGCCTTAACATAAATGTAAGTGTCCCTTTCTTCGATATTAATTTTATAGTCCATTTTTACTTTCCTACCAGAAATTCATCACCATCCCCGGTAAAAAGACTGTTTCAGGCTTTGGTCAACCCTGCCATAGCAGGTATGACCATTTTATCTACAAAATATCTGTGTACGGTATGGGATTCCGATAGTTCAGGATGGAAAGTAGAGACCAGAATATTTCCCTGACGGGCTATTACCGGATCACCATTTTGGGTACGTACCAGGACTTCCACCCCTTCTCCCACCCGGGTAATGAGGGGAGCCCGTATAAAAATACCCGGTATCTTCCTGTCCACGCCCGGGAATACCAGATCTTCTTCAAAACTATCCACCTGGCGGCCGTAGGCATTGCGATGGATAGAAATATCTATCAGGCCCAGAGGAGCGTTATCCAGACGGTCAGCTTCGTGAGCCAGGACTATAGACCCGGCACAAGTCCCGTACATAGGCAGTCCATTGCGTCCCAGCGCCTGGACCAGATCATAGAGATCATATATTTTTAGCAGCTTTAAAATAGTAGTACTCTCACCGCCGGGCAGGATCAGGGCATGGACCCCTTCCAGGTCACGGGGCAGACGCACATCCCGGGTAGGGATCTTCATCCTGTGCAGTGTATCACGGTGCTCTCTAAAATCTCCCTGCAGGGCCAACAGACCGATGAGGGGCTTGTCCATTACCAACCCCGGCGGGCCAGCTGTTCATTCTGACCCAGTGTGGAAAGCTCCAATCCAGGCATGGCATCAAAGCCGCCCACTTCAGCGGAGACTTCAGCCAGGATCTCAGGATTATTGAAGTGCGTGGTAGCCTTGACAATAGCACGGGCCATCTTGGCGGGATCCTGAGACTTAAAAATCCCGCTGCCCACGAAGATACCTTCCGCGCCCAGCTGCATCATGAGTGCGGCATCAGCGGGAGTAGCGATACCGCCGGCGGAAAAATTAACTACGGGCAGGCGTTTCTTGGCGGCTACAAATTCGATCAGTTCATAGGGGGCGCCCAGGTTCTTGGCTTCAGCCATGAGTTCTTCTTTGGACATATTGGACAGCTTGCGGACTTCATCCATCATGGCGCGCATGTGACGTACCGCTTCTACTACGTTTCCGGTGCCGGCTTCGCCTTTGGTACGCACCATGGCGGCGCCTTCGCCGATACGGCGCAGGGCTTCACCCAGATCGCGGGCTCCGCATACAAAAGGGACACTAAAATCGTGTTTATAGATGTGGTGCTGATCATCGGCTGGAGTGAGTACTTCGCTCTCGTCGATATAATCCACACCGAGCTGCTGGAGGATCTGAGCTTCCACAAAGTGGCCGATACGGGCCTTGGCCATGACGGGGATGGAGACTGCTTCTATGATACCTTTGATGAGCTGGGTGGAGCTCATACGGGCCACGCCGCCCTGTTTGCGGATATCTGAGGGTACCCTTTCCAGAGCCATGACAGCGACCGCGCCGGCTTCCTGGGCGATGACCGCCTGTTCCGGGGTAACTACATCCATGATGACTCCGCCTCTCAGGTTCTGAGCCAGTCCTACTTTATTTCTATAGGTTGATTTAGCCATTGTTTTCTCCTTTGATTTCTGTAGCCAGATATTATACAGTATTTTCCACGAATTTAAAAGAAAATTAGATATTTTACCAAAAAAAAGCAAGGATTTCCGGAAAATTACGTTTTTTTCTATTAATCTTCCGGAAGTATTTCACTAGTGATTCTCAGCCGCCGATATCTGAATGGAGGAGGCTGGTATGAACAGGATACTCCTTGTCATTTTAATATTCATAGCTATGAACAGATTGCAAGCTCAGACCCTGGAGGACATGCTGGAACCAACTCCCCGCCCTTCAGGACTGGTACTCAACACTATTGTCCTGCATGAGGATGCCGCTACCTACAAATCCGGCTTTGTACCAAAAAATGCCGTGGAAAGCCTGGGAGAAAAGGGTACAGGAAAGATGAGTCTGTACACCGCCTATGTCAGTACCAATAACCAGGATGCCGGTGAACATATCCAGAAGATCGAGCTGTACAGTCCGGGAAAAAAGACACTGGTTTACCGCAGCGGAAAAAAATTCAAGGTAGACGATGTCTCTTTTGCCAAGGGAAAATTCCAGAGAGGCTTTCTGGAACACACAGTGGTCTTTCCCCAGTTATCCCATGCAGTAAAGGAAAATTTCGGACTGTATGTGATCTCTATCTATATAGACGATGTGTGGATGCGGGATTTTCTGATACCGGTATTCGCGCAGTGACTCAGGGCTCTATAAGGAGCCGCTCTATAGCTTCTGCCTGGTCAAGACCTTGTTCCTTCTTTTCATTATACCACTTCAGAGCTAAGGGCCTGAACGCACTGTCCAGCTCCACAGCACGGAGAGTATCTGAACTGCATTTCTGAATATCCCCCAGTCTGAAATACACTGTCCCCCGGTAAAAATAGGCCGGAGTATAGCTCTGGTCAAGATCCAGGGTCTCACTGAAATAACGCAAAGCGGCTTTGCTGTCTCCCCGACGCAGGGCCATGATGCCCATCCAGTACACTACATCCCGTTCATAAGGGGCCTGGGAATAGGCCCGCCGGAAATAAGCGACAGCCAGTTTAAAATGCCCGGCTCTTTCTTCCAGTCTGCCCAGAAGGTAGAGCGAGGGGGCATGATGGGGATAAATACGGACAGCTCTCAGTAGCAGACGTTTGGCTTTCAGAGGACGATTGGCCTGAAAAGCCTGCGCGCGCTGGTACAGGGTCTGCACCCGTGACTCCTGGGCGGCGGTGAGATAGGAGGGCGCGGGCGGCTTTTTGCCTACCTCGGGATAGACAGGGAGATGGCAGACGAACAAAACCCCCAGAAGCAATAACAGGCGCTTCATCGTACCTGGTCCAGTCTGTGAAAGATTACTCGGCAGACTTCCGTGCCTTCTACTGGAAGGATAATCTCCACCCGGTATTTCCCATTAGGAGAATCGTACTGCCCCTCCAGTACCTCTGAGCGGGCGGCATAGGCTATCCAGCGGACGGGGTCAATAGTAAAGACCCGGGCTTCATTCCCCATATAAAATTCGGAATTATAATACTCGGCTTGATCCCCCAACCCGTCCTGTATAAAGCGGGCCAGACGCTCTGCTTCTGAAAGCCCATAACTCAGGTCCACAAAGCTCTGTACATAGAGCAGGCCCTGCCTCCAGAACAGTAGCTGAACTCCGCCATAGACTTCGGTATGGCGGACCATGATCTGATTGGTATAGAGGGCGGTATCCACCAGGCCTTCGGCGCTGCTGGTGAGGGCCCACCACTGCCCGCCCGGGGAAAGGGCTATGCCGTTGACATGGGCATAGAGAGGTCGCAGATTGCTGAGGACAACTGACTGGAGGGTGGGGATATCAAAACGCAGCACATCTGAGGTATAATCGGGATTGTCCCGGGCCAGGAGAAGGTGCCGGGCATCCTCCCAGTCAAAGCGCGTGGCGGTAAAGCTGAGAGGGATTTTTTTTACAATCCTGCCGTTACGGGGATTGACCATCAGTATGAAGTCCTGCTCACCCTCGCGCAAAATCAGGGCCAGCCGGGTGGAATCAGGAGACCACTTTACATCCCAGACCGTACCCTTCAGAGTCAGGCCGGGGTCTGCTCCATAGAGAGAGAGGCTGGTCAGCAGCAAGCTGCTGAAGCACACATTAAGCAGGGTCAAAGATATCCTTTTCATCAAGGAGCTCCTCGGGGAGATATAAAACAGTATACCACCAGTACAGGGAGGGTTTCAAGCTCAGAGTATGGGGATATCTTACAGGCAGATGGGGGGATTGTCAATATAGGGGGGAGAGGTATACCTGGTGAGCGAAGGAGATATGGATATGACTTTTGCTGTTTGTCAAACGGGTTCCGCTCCGCGGGGATGTAGAAATTCCCCTGGCCGGGGTTGACTGGTTCCGTTAGCCGAACGGAGTCGGGGCTAGTTAGTCAAAAGTCTGAAAGTCTAAAGTCAAAAGTCCAATCTTAATAAAATACTTCTTTCGACTTTCCGACATTTGACTTTTGACTAACCTTGGCAGCGGCATCAGAGGGCGTCGGGGAGACTTTGTTGTTAGAATATATTTTGAGTAAATGCTTCAGGGCTCGGATTTTTCACAAATGTCCTGGGTACTGACGGGTGGAAATAGGAGGAGAGGGGCACCACTACCATGGTACCGGGTGGGGCATGTGTCCCAATGGTTTGTGTTGTCATCCGGGGGTTAAGCGAAGTGCGTATTTGAAAAAAAAGGACACACCAAAAAATATCCAACTATACAATGTATCATGTTTTTGATAATAAAGAGAGTAATACAGTTTATTGGTGAGTGCACTGGCTATGTATTGTACAATTGGAGCAATACAGCTCAGTGAACTCTCGGATGCGGGTATACACTGCCTCCGGCACAGCTTTGCCACCCACCTGCTGGAGCAGGGGGTGGACCTGCGCTATATACAGAATCTCCTGGGCCACAAGAGCGTCAGGACTACCGAGATCTACACCCATGTCAGCAGCAGCCACCTGAAGAAGGTCATTAACCCCCTGGATTGTCAGATTACTTGAGTAAAGTTGTTAAATTCAATATAATGGTTAAGAGAAGTGCGTACCGCTGGGGCGGAACGAACCAGGGTGATGTGCGAAATGCGTATTTCGCCGTTTAGTAGTTATGTGAAATTAGACTTATGGAGATATGATGTCATATTTAGACGATAAGAATA
>CAYRWR010000074.1:0-9468 GCA_964428015.1 uncultured Brevinematales bacterium
CAGGGATAGGACAAAAGGAATGGTACTTTCCAGAGGAAAGCCTTGAGTAGTGGCCAGGTATTTTCTTTCTTCAGCAACTATCCGGACCGCGTCATTATAAGAGGCAATATATGGTTGGCAGGCATAGATTATTTCAATCATTCCAGGGCTGTCCCAATTAATTTTGAATGATAGCCTGTTTTTGATTTTGCAGTACAGATAATTACGAGTGGTTTATTGAAATGATTCATGAAGGCTTTCTGAGCAGAAACCAGAGGCTGGTTCCGATAGCTCCCAGAACTATCATGAGAACTACATTGATCAATATGCCTTTGCTGTCCTGGAAAAAAGCGATTAGTTTAAATTGAGGGATGAGGCCTGGCCCGCCGGGTATAAAAATAGCAGTTACCGCAGACTGTAAAAATGACAGTATGAACCAGCCTGCTATCAGGCCGAAGATTAGATTTACAGGGTTAAATTTCAACTCAGACCTCCGTATATTTCATTTCTTTTTTTTTGACAGATTTTCGTCCCGGCGAAATCGGACTATCTTCTGTATCAGTTCCCGGGGCAGGGGCTGATCCAGGGGAAACTGCACCGATCCCTTTCCGGTCTTGTAGGGAGCCAGAGCCTCTTTAAAAGCATCCAGACCGGACGGTACGGGATAAAAACCTATGTGGTTTTTAAAGGCGGCAAAATGTACCAGGTTACCTTGCAGGTAAAAGGTAGGCATCTGGTAGCTGATTTTTTCTACTGCATCGGGGGCTGCTTCTGCGATAAGCCTGCGCATTTCTTTCAGCCTGGACTGATGAGGTTCTTCAAAACCGGCTATGTATTCCTCAATATTGGAAAACTTTTTCTTGATATCATCCATAAACTCACCCCGGAATTTGATGTCGAATTCCAATTATCATCTTATCCGGCCGGGAAAAATATTTCCAGTTTAAATACAGTAGTGCTGTTAACGGTAGATTACCAGTCCATCTGAAGCCGTGACTGTATTCCCGTTTACAGTAATATTGTTGTATTTCTTCTCCAGTTTGAAGATCAATTTTCGCTCAGGTTTATAGCTTCCTTGGCTTTGTATCAGTATATTCAGGTCTTTCTTTTTCTCCTGCCAGGTGACTATGGAATAACAATATAATCCTTTCTCGAAATTGTAGCTGATCCCGTCGTCCTCATATAGCTCACCCCGGGCAAATCCATTTTTATCTGCATACACCAGGAAGGTTATATCGGCCTGATTGGTCAGGCCTGCAGTGTTTTTCAGGGTAAAGTCATACAGAGGAATCATGCTGCCGGATCGTACAAAGAAAGGGATGTCCTGGATAGTCACTTTGAGCCTGGCAGAACCCTGGTAGACTTTTCCGCTCCACCATTCCTTCCAGGTCTCACCCGGCAGTACCAGATTCAGTTCCGTCTGGCCCTTTTCCAGTACAGGGGCTACCAGGATATCATCACCCAGCAGACATTCGTCGGGAAAGCCCTGGTACATCATCCCATAATTCATGATCAGAGGTTTGAGCAGAGGCAGACCGGTTTGTGAGGTCTTGTACACCAGGGTGTAGATATAGGGCAGGAGCCGGTAGCGCAGTTCCAGATACCTTCTATGTATAGCAATATTGTTTTTGAAAGAACGGGCAAAAGGCTCCTGGTACAATGAGCCCACCGCGGAGTGGTTGCGCATAAAGGGATAAAAAGTTCCCAATTGAAGCCAGCGGGTAAATAGTTCTTCTTCAGGGGAGCCGCCGAAGCCGCCTATATCTGCTCCGCTGTAGGGCATCCCCGACATACCCAGGCTGATGACGCGGTAGAGATCCTGCCGTAGAAAATTCCAGTCGGACCGGTTATCACCCGTCCACAAAAAGGCATAGCGCTGAATGCCGGGGTAGCCGGACCGGGACAGCAGAAAGACCCTTTCTCCCCCATTCCATTTTTTGATTCCTTCATGAGTAGCCATAGACATAGTCAGCCCATAGATATTATGAATATCTATATTCTGTGATTTGATGCCTTCGTAATCCATGAGGGTGGTAGGAGGAATGGTGCGTTTGCCGGTAAAGTCCGAGGGTTCGTTCATGTCTATCCAGTGCCCGCTTATCCCGTTATCTATCTGTATCTTGTACAGGTCTCCCCACCAGACTCGTGTCCGGGGGTTGGTAAAGTCGGGAAAGATACTCATACCCGGCCAGACTTTTCCCACATAGGGTTTTCTGCCTTCTGCCACGTAGAGCTTTCGCTGGAGTAGTTCACGGTATTGCTGGTTCTGCCGGTCGGCTTTGATACCGGGATCTATGATAGCAGCTAGCCTGATGCCCTTTGCAGACAGCTTTTGACTCATGAGTTTAATATCAGGAAAGGTGGTGGTATTATAGGTAAAGGACTGAAAGGCGTCCATATAATCGATGTCCAGCCAGATGGACTCCACCGGCATGTCATTTTTTTCAAAGCCCTGGATAGTGGTCCAGATATCTTTTTCCGACATGTAGGAATAGCGGCACTGGTGGTAGCCGAAGGCCCAGCGGGGCGGTAGATAGGGCTTACCGGTCAGGGAGGTGAAGTCCTGCAGTATGGATTGGGCGGTACCGGTGAAAATATAGAGGTCTAAGATCTGGTCCTGAACAGCTACCCGGTAGAGCAGGTCTTCCCGGTATTCCTGAGATGTGAAAATGTATTTTTTAGCCAGATTTTTATCTTCTTTATTAAAGGAAAAAAATCCCGGGGCAGGGCTGTCCACAAACACCCCATAGGTCCCTTTATCATTGTAGCTCAGAAAAAACGGAAAAGAGGAATAATTGGGGTACTGGTCAATATTGGATAAGTCATAACTTTTATTATTCAGCTTGTAACTGGAGCTCTTTTCACCCAGGCCGTAGAAATAGTCATCCTGGGGGCGGATATTGAGAGTGAGCCCGGTTTTCACGCCGTTATTCTGTTCCGGCAGATTGAAAACCTCACTCTGGAATATACTGATATTGGACACAAAAAGCTCCAGGCTGAATTGTTCCAATGGAATCCGACAGGTAAAACCCTCCCGGTGGAACTCCAGTGAGGTGCCATTGGTGACAAAGACCGTGTCCTGAAGGATATCCTTTTTTACAACAGCATAGGAATGTCTCTTAGGTGTCTTTTTAGTGTAGTCTATGATGACATGGAGATTTCCGCTATTTATATACTCCAATGTAGCTTTCATGTTTTCATAGCGGAGGGATAGCCTGCCCTTGTCAAATCCGGCTTGTTTCAGTTTCCCTGAAGGGAGAATTACCTGGTTGAAAACGGGCAGGGTGTCTACCTGCGATGTTGGCTTCGCGTAGAGAATGCTGTAAGTCAGGATCGCGATAAACAAAGTAAAAATGTATTTTCTCACTATGGTTTCCCCCAATGAATGTTTATTCTTATTGTAAACCCTAATTTGGATATTGTATATTAATCCGCGATTAGGGATCGCATTAGGAGTGACTGACTGAGTGGGGGGGAGGTTACAAATTCTATTTCAGTCATAGAGATATGTGATGAGGGTCACAGTCCCGGAGGTGAAATGATAATCTGAGTATCCATAATGGTAAAAATAAACCCGCCTCTAGGGGAGGCGGGCCGATATACTTTAATGAACCATCATTTTTTTTCTATGTTGACGGGGTAGGGATCAAACAGGGAACCCTTGAAATCTTCTCTGAATTCCAGCAGGTCTACGCTGTAATAAAAAGAATCAAACCGTGCTGCGCCAAAAATAGGTATAGCAGAGTGAAGATAGAAATGGACATCTCTATTTTTACCTATGTCCACCATCGCGGAGTAGTGCAGACTGATCGTCTTTAAAAAATTACCGGCAACTACTTTCATATCTATGGGGTCCTTACCGATGTCCACATAGCTTATCCCGTAGGCATCATATCCCATTATCAGGGTCATAATATTGGCCACTCCGCCAAAATTTAAAATATAAGTGACGTCCAGACCGTTCTTCTTAGAGGATTCGATCCATTCATTCTTACCGGTGTCCAGTTTATAATAGGAAGCTTTTAGGACTTTGTATTTCTGATTCATAAAATCCGTTGATTTCATGGGGCTATTGCCGGTCAATTCTAATAATGCTTTATAACCCCAGGCCAGTCCGGTAAATCTGATCTCGACCCAATAAGCGTTGTCACCCTCTTTTCCCACAATAGCAAATTCCGAGACCTGTGGGTTGTCCTTCATGGGGGTCAGATACTTCACGTATTGTCCCACCGCCCAGGGTTTGGCCATACCGGTATTATTGGCATAAGTTTGTCCAGACGCGGGAGTATTGATCTGCTGCAGATGATAATCCGCTATAGGCTTAACATATGCTCCCCCGCAGCTCTGCAGTACTACAGCCAGGACCCCAAGCAGTAACAATCCAAAAAATCTTCTTTTCATAGCAACCTCCAATGTTATTTTGGTTTCTTTAATATGCTAAATATTGTGTATGAAATATCTAATTATTGAGATGTAATAATAACATATAGAACCATTATGTCAACTATTAATATAAACATTGTGTTGATAAAAGTTTATTTTCGCACAAGATTCTAATTTCTATTGAAAATTACAAATTTATGGAGGTAAATGGTCCAATAGGTAAGGGGTGTGTTTAATCAGGTATGATATAGTTGCTGGTATAATATTTTCTGTTATTATTGTATATTACCCGAAAACAACCCGCTTCCCGGAGCAAATTTCGTTTGAAAAAATGTCATATCAATAATTAATAAGATCCGGTGGAGGAGAGAAAATATTTGACTGGAACTGTGTGAAAGAGCCTAAATTCATCAGGTACAGTACGAAGGTAGGACAGAACAATCTCAATCGGGATTTTGATCGGGGGATCATTTTCTTCCACTTCTGGATGCTGAACGAAACGACCCAGGTTTTCCCCACCCACAGAAATTACTTCTTGAACAATCGCTTCACCATTTGCATCGAAACCGCGGGATTCGAGACAGGCTGGTTTTGGATGACTGGTACACCAGGGTGTAGATATAGACTAGTTGTCGTTACCGCAGCTCCAGTTGCCCCCCTTTGAGACTTGCCTGCAGGAGCTTTCCGGAGGGTACTATCACTCCGTTAAATTCCGGTATTGTGCTTTCCAGTGGGGCTGCAGCCCGCAGCCATCCCCAGGAAAGTATTATCATTAATAATGATACGATGTATTTTTGCATGTCAGATTCCCCCTGAATTTTCACTTTATATTCTAGACTTAATAATGGTTTTTGTATACTTCCGGGCTGGTTTGATCCGGCATAGGAGGGATGAATCCGGAGACTATATAGTTACAGATTGCGGTCCTGGAAGGGGGAGATGTGATACAGGTCACAATCCATAAAGGAAACTACCCAATACCGAACACTGGTACATCTGCCGTCACCAAAAAAATACCTATAATTAATGAGTAATTTTGAGGTATTGGATGACACTTCCATTTTATGTCCGCTCTCCTTTTGTCAGAAAAACTTCCCATATTTCAAGGTGATATTTCCGGCTGATAAGTTGTATTGAAATGGTGCGGATAAATGCATGTTTTTAAAAATTGTGCTAGGATATTGACGATAGAGAAAAGATTTTCAGGAGGCAGAAAATGGATGAACAGCAGAATCAGAATCCCAAGAGCGAATTTCAGGTAAAGGGTGAAGAATTACTGAAAAAGATCAAGGACCTGATCAATGAAGGGAATGTCCGGCGTATCATCATCAAAAATAAAGAAGGCCAGACTTTCCTGGAAATTCCTATCAGTGTAGGTGTCATCGGCGTGATCGTGGCTCCTATCCTGGCTGCCGTGGGCGCTATCGCTGCCCTGGCTGCTGAATTTACCATTGAAGTAATCCGTAAAGAAGGCTAATCCCTGCTCCTTTTTACAATACTTCATTAAGGATCTTTCATGTCGACTAAACTCCAGGAACTATTCAATCAGGCTGAAGATGGTTATAAATCTGATAATCTTACTCAGGCCTTATCCCTTTATACACAAATCGTCGAGGCGGAACCCGACAATTTTGCGGCACGTAAACGAGTGATAGAGATATACCTGATTCAGGGGAAATTTGAAACCGCTACCCGGCAGGCTATGCAGCACCTCGAACAAAAGATTACAGCAAAAGTGGAATGTGTGCTTAATATGATGATTCTGATCTCAGAAAGATTGAGCGGGGAATTTATTGAGGGTACAGGGCTGGCCAGCGAAATAGTTTCCGATACACTGGAAAAACTTAAAGATAAAGTGGTGTTTGACCTGGATCTGCTAATGGACCGTCTGGAAAAAAAATATAAAGCTGATGAGGAAAAATTAGATATTATAAAACAATTCCGCTACCGGTTAAATCCGCACACACGACAGTTATGGGACTGGTATTTTGACATGTCCCATAAACTGACTGATAAAAGCGGACTGAACGATGTGCTCATTTATTATCAGGAGCTGAAAGGGATCCGGTATGGTTTACTGGTGAAAGAGGGAAAGCTGTTCATTGACTACTCCAAACTGGAAAGTACCCACCAGGAGCAGGAAATTTCCCTGCATAATCTTTATAAAATTGCCTATGCTTATTATGACAGTTTACTTAAACTGACGGCAGGATTGGGAATAGAGTTCACACAGCCCCGGGAAGATTTTTTAGAAAAGCAGCATGAGCTCAAGGCCCTGTACTGCTATCAGAATATAACGGTTTGGGATATGCGGGGCAGGAGAGATTCAGAAAGAGTGATGCTGCAGGTAGTACCTGACCAGGGTGATGGTCAAGCGGGTATATATACTCTTTCAGGGATAGAAATCCAGATGGAAGACCTTACTTTTAATTTTCAAAAGAGAGTAAAGACTCTGTTGACTGAGAAAATTTGCCATTGTCCTGCCTGCCGGGCACAGAGGGAAAAAGTCCAAAAAGCAGCCTATAAAGAAATCTGCAGTATTGGTAAAATCGGTTTTATATGGAAAGAAAATGATCTGAAAAAATTAAATACAGCCCTGGACGCGGCATTTCAATCCGGATGGATGGACAGATGGCAGGAGTTACTTTTCAACCGTTCCTTGCATCTGGATGACAGTGAAGACCCGCAAATCCTGGATTCGGTGATTAAAGATTATGAATTATTGGCAGAAAAGGGAGATGACCCATTTTATTTTCTAAAAAAGAAAGCAGAACTATTACTAAGAATAGGCAAGGAAGATGAGTCATGGGAATGCCTGGTTAAGCTTTCCTGTGGAATAATGTCAGACATACCCTGGTTCAGGGAACAATGGGAAGCCGGGCTTAAACAGGCAAAATCCAAATCCGGGGTAAAACAGAAAAAAGAAGCGTTGGAAAACCTGGTAGAAAACCTGGCTAATAAAGCGGAAAGTATCTTGGATCTGCGGGAAAAAATCGCTATTAAAAGGGCAGATGTGGAAGATTACCAGGAACTGGCGGATTATTACCATAAACAGCGTATTTTTGACAAAGCCATGGAAGTGTACCAGTCTATATTCACCCATTGTAAACATTACGGTTATCCCCGGGCCAGTATCTATTGCCACCAGATAGGGGACTGTCTCACTGAATTAGGCAGGTATGAAGAGGCTCTGCAATATTTTGATAAAGCTATGCAGTATAATGATCATAACCCTATGCCTTTTTGTGGAAAATCCCTGGCGCTGATCTATCTGAAAAGGAATGCGGAAGCAAAAAAAATTCTGGAAACCGGTATGGCTATCTCCCCGGAAATGGATAATGAAATACGGGGGGTGTGGAAAACACTCAAGGCCCAGATGCTGATAAAGGGGATAAAATGGTAGACAGCTCAGGGCGGACCAGGAATGCCATTTTCATGGGTGTATTCATTATAGGATTTGTCTGTTTGGGGACGGCTTGTCAGGGGAGAGAGATTAAAATGGAGAAGAACCCCCGGTTTTTGACTCAACATGTCGGCAGGATAGTGATCCTGGAGGGCAGGGTAGCGGAAGAGCCCTGGCAGCTCCTGTAGATGGGCAGTAATCACCGAAGAAGTTAAGAGATAGACTCATCCGGGCCATCATCCGGAATAATTCCGCGGGGTGGAGGGAAGATAAAAGTTGATAAATGGGCCTTGGTGATATATAATTTTTTATCAATGGCTTATTAATTATTGGTAAAAAAATTAATTCCAAGGAGCGCGGATGAAAATCACAGTAACAATGGTGCTAGCAATTTTCCTGTCTTCCTGTTTGTTTGATGTTGCACCTACTGATAATACAAGTAATAATACTACACCCACAGAACAGCAATTGATGATAGGCCATCATTGGTGCTCAGATTGGGGCGGAGCCAGTTTAGGCTGGGTCACAAATTTCAACGATCAATCACACACAAAATACCTTCTCAATATGGACAGTTTATATGTCTACATGATATATACTCCTTCAGGATTTACAAATAAAATTCCTTATACCATTGACATGTCTATTGACCGCATGATCTTGTGGGATACTAATAATAGCGGTATGGTCACCAATAACTATTATCTTTTTACAGGATATTTTGAATGGTTCACATATGATTATGCTGGAAATCTTCTTCAATACCGGTGGAAACCTAAAAGTTAAAGTCAATATGTAAAATCGAAATAAACCGGGCTCTAGTTGGAGCCCGGTTTTTATTTTTCGTAGAAAGATTTGGTCTATAGGGAATTATTTCTTCATTAAGGAGATTTTCTTTTTTATTATTGGGAGAAAATGTCTGCAGAATAGGCACTCCAAGATGTTTGGTAGGCACTAACCGATCCTGATGGTACATAAAACTTTCGACCTGATGCCGGATTATCAAAAACCGATACTCCTATAACCGGGGGGGTGGAGGCGTTTACGTAGATATTGGTCGTATAATAACAACCATAAAAAGCGTAATCATCTATAGAAGAAACGGAAGCGGGAATATTAATTGTAGTTAGCCCGTAACAATAATAAAACGCTGCATAACCAATGGTTGTGATGGAATTCGTCATGTTAATATTGGTTAGTCCGTGACAATCAGAAAATGAACTATAGCCAATGGATGTTACGGAATCTGGGATAGTATAGTTTCCGGACTTTCCTATTGGAAACTGAATTAAAAGGGTACCGTCTTTTGAAAACAGAACTCCATCCAAACTTTGGTAATGTATATTATTGGAATCTACCGTAATATTTGTCAGCCCGAAACAATAGGAAAAAGCACTAACACCAATCGAAGTAACTGCAGAGGGGATTATTATGTTTGACAATCCTAAACAACCGTTAAAAGCGCTCCAACCTATGTAAGTGACATTTTGACCGATAGAGATGTGTTGAAGGGCACTGTCTACAAAACAAAAATCAGCAATAATAAAAACAGAATCCGGTATAATCACATTTGTAAGGGCATTGGTATAAAATGCACTGGATCCCAGACATCTTACTGGGTGACCGTTTAATTCCGAAGGAATAATAATGTTTTTATTGCTCCCTATATATCCTTTTATGGTAACTACTCCATTTCTTTCAGA
>CAYRWR010000075.1:0-8331 GCA_964428015.1 uncultured Brevinematales bacterium
AATAAATACAGGGAAGGGGAAAATACCCCTTCCATTAAAAATTATGACTTTTTAGAAAACACTTCCATCATTTCCAAAGGTATGGGGAAGACAATTGTAGAAGCATTTTCCGTGGAAATATCAGCCAGAGTCTGAAGATAGCGCAGCTGGATGGTAATCTTTTCTTTGGCCATAGTCTGAGCTGCTTCCAGCAATTTCTGAGATGCTTCTAATTCTCCGGCAGATGCAATTACCTTGGCTCTTCTTTCTCTTTCGGCTTCAGCCTGTCTGGCCATGGCACGCTTCATCTCTACTGGTAGATCTATGTGTTTGATCTGTACAGCTGATACTTTAATACCCCAGGGATCAGTTGCAGTATCAATGATAGTCTGTAATTTCAGATTGATATTGTCCTGTTGCTGCAACAGACCATCCAGGTCAAATTCACCTAATACACTTCTCAATGTTGTCTGAGAAATCTGGGAGGTCGCAAACATATAATCATCGATTTCGATAACAGCTTTTTGAGGATCAACTACACGGAAATAGATAACGGCGTTGACACTGACGCTGACATTATCTTTGGTGATAACATCCTGAGGAGGTACATCCAAAGTTACAGTTCTCAAACGGACACGGGTAGCCTTATCGATACCCGGTATAATTATGACCAGACCAGGTCCTTTTACTTTTAAAAACTTTCCTAAACGAAAAATAACCACTCGGTCATATTCCGCTACGACTTTGATGGACATAAAAAGAATGAGCACTACAAAAACCAGAATGACAATAGCACCAGTTGACAACGCGCCAAACATAATTCCCTCCATTTTTTTTCTTAATAATAAAATTGAAAATGACTTAAGTCAACCACATATCAAGTTTTTTTTTTAGTTAAGAAGGGAAATTTATTTACTGCAGGTCTATGTTTAATTATTCTTCTCGATCATATTCTTTGATTATGGTGTCATGCGGGGTAATACTCAGATTGTTGGAAATGAGTACTTTTCCTTCCAGGATCACACCGTTATTAATGAGGAGCTCTGGTGTGATAATATCTCCCAGAACTCGGGCGGTGGGCAGGAGCATAACCCGAACGCTGGCTTTGATATTTCCTATAATAACGCCTTCAATCTTCACCAACGCGGCTTCAATATTGGATTTAACCCGACCGGTTCGGCCCACATTGAGTTGTTCGACTTTAATAATGGAACCCTCAAATTTACCATTGATCTGTAAAGTCCCGTTGACCAGGAATTTACCTTCAAAGAAAGATTTTTCACCTATAACATTGGCAGAGTTTTGGTTTTCGTTGGGGTAAGCCATTATTCTTCATCCTCAATTTTCTTGATTTCAGGTATTTTTAGAAATTCAATGAATTCTTTTATAAAAAGATCCAGATCATGCAAAGCTTCACGGGAAGTTATTCCGTCAATATTGGACTGCCCGCCACTTATTTCGACGATTTTGTCAGGTTCCAGGATGACTTTTTCGCCATTGGCTTCTGAATCAAATATATCATCTGTAAAAGCTTTTATGGACTGCAGAAATTTACCTGTACGGATGATAACATCACGGTATTGTTTAGACTGCAAACCTATAAGACGTTCTTTATAGTTATTATTTCCGGTTTTTTCAGCACCTTCAATTTCCTGGAGGAGCTCGCCATAACGCTGCAGCACTCTGAGATTTTCGTTGAAAGTAGTGAAAAATTTTTCTCTTTGATAGGCATGTCCATAATCCAGACGAAGATTCTGTTCACTAAGAAGTCCCAGATATTCTTTTTCAAAAAAAAGCAGGTACGACCATATGGAATTTATCTCTTCATTATGAGATACTTCATTTAATCTCTGTAATGAGATATTTCTTAGGATAGTATATTCATTAATATTTGTTCTGACATGCATATCATTCTTATTATTCTGAAGATCTTCAATAGTAATATTATAGCGATGCAGGTCATTGATTTCAAAAAGGTCTGCGTTAAGTTTTTTAAGGTCTGTATCTATCTGTTTGAGAAGATTGGTGTATTCGGAGTGTTTATTCATGTCTGAACTGGAATTAAGCATTATTTCAAATTTACGCTTGGTCTGCAGCAGCCGTTCTTCCACATAGGCTTTATTGGTGCTGATCAAATCATCTAATGGCATGCTTACCCCTGATATCGGATATGATAGATTTTACATTATAACAGATAAAAAGACTACTTATTTGCACTTTTCATGTGTTTGGTAATGTCTTTCACTTTATCTTCAGCATCTTTGGGTTTTTCGTAGGGTACAATTTTAATAGTGCCGGCATCTTTATAAAAAGTAACAAATTTAAATTCGCTTTTAACGATCAGCACCGCACTTTTAATCTTGATTTTGACTCCGGGGTAGGTGATTTTGGAAGCAGAAATTTTAGCGTCTTTTCCCAGACTCTCCAGGTAATTGTGAGCTTCTTCAATTTCTGTTTCCAGTGCGGTCTGTTCCTGTTTCAGTTCAGAATTTTTCAGACTCAGTTCATTAAATCTTTTTTCTTTATCTTCAGGGAGTGGGCCGGAAGCCATTAACATAGAGAGATTGTTTAATTCAGCCAGCATGGTGGACAGTTCTGTATTAATTTCCTCTTTACGCCGGTTCATTTCGACAAGTCTGTCTTCCATTTCCGGATCAATACCTGATTCCAGAATAGTCTCGGTATAAGCTTCGGCACCCAGGAATTTAGCATTGATTTCGCGTAGGGCACGTACTTTACCCCCGGCTATCTGGGAACGTCTTCCTCCCGTGACCAATATGTTGGCTTTACAGTCAACCTTGGAGTGGAGTAGAACTTCAGAGATGATAATATCACTTTCTACATTCAGGTTTGCTCGTTCAATAAATCGGGCATAAAGGCTGCCTCCGCAGGTAATCTTGGCTTCATCTTTGCCCTGTATACCCTGTCTGACCACAATATTGCCTTCTGCCACTACTTCTGCTTTTCCGATATTACCCTTTATCTCAATGTTACCACCGGAATATACTTTGAAGGTGTCATTGACTGACCCGAATATTATCACATTGCCGGGGAAATTGATATCCCCGGTAGTGAGGTCCACATCCCCGGTAACTTCCAATACCGGCTCCACATTGATTTTGCCGTTTTTAAATACGACCTGTCCATTGATATCAGCAATGACCTGAAGATTGTCATTGGACAGGTGGGTGTTTTTACCAGGCTGGAGGCGAATCTCTTTGCCATCCCGTGCCGGGATGACTTTTCCGGTTATGGTCTTACCATTTGACCCTTTTTGGGGTTGAGTCTTGGTCGCCAGTACCTGACCTACCACAACGCTTTGAAACACATCCAGTTTATGGAAGTCCACGCTGCCGTCTTCAGCCATGGCAAATTTTACTTCATCGTCTGAGGTCTTGAAATGATATTTGATTTCAGCGTCTTTTCCTTCTTTTGGTTCATCCCCTTCCGCTATGAGGACAGGGATGCCATATAGTTCATTCTCAATGGCATCTTCAATAACAGATTCTTTGATTCCATAAAACACATTTCTGGCTTTTAAACCACTCATGATCTCAGCAACTTCCAGCACACGTCCAAATTTCTCCGGTTTAACAATGGTGGCAAAGGCTTTCATCTCATCAGGAGAGACCTGAATCTGGAAGGAGGAATCAAATTGCGAGGGAATATAATCACCCAGTCTGACCCATTTGCCGTTCGGCTGATTGACTGCTCTTTTTGCCAGATCCTGATTAATTCCCTGGAGCTGTTTTGCGGCTATAGCCTGCATAACCTGGGAAAGGGCCACAGGTGAACCTTTTCCTTTGGGCGGATTGACTTTAAGCATGACACCCTGTTTTCTCACCATGAGTTTGAAACTACCATCCAGGTTCAGGATAGCTTCATTATGTTCATCAAAATTGATATGTTCCCCGGAAAGTTCAGGCATATAGTCATGCATATTTTCTGAAAGCCTGACCAGGATCCTGTAGGGGTGACGGCCAATTCCCAGGAAGCCGGCGTTGCCTTTTTCCAGGATTTCATATTCCAGATTGACTATGCTGGTACCCATAGCTTCTGCAGCCTCTTTCAAAGCATTTTCTATGGAAAAGGCCAGTACTTCTACTTCTTTATCCGCATAATCTTCAATACTCTTGGCGGTATTGGACTGGGTTTCTTTTCCCTGGTCCATTTCAAGGAGTTCTCTTAATCTATCCATGGGTCCTCTTGTTTTTTACAAAGGGTTTCGTCTGATGTAGGCGGGTGGTATATTCAGCTGTGAGCGGTACTTGGCCACTGTACGCCGTGAAAGGTTTATTCCTTTGTTTTTAAAGATCCTGACGATCTTATCATCACTTAAAGGATCATTCTTATCTTCAGCATCTATCACCTTTTGGAGGCTGTCTTTGATGCTGTTGGAAGAAGTATCCTCATCCCCTACATTGGTAGAAAAAAACGATTTCAGACTTACTATCCCCAGGTCAGTCTGTATATACTTTTCCTTAATGGCTCTACTGACTGTGGATTCATGTATATTTAATTCATCGGCAATATCTTTTAATTTTAAAGGAAGCAGATATTGCCTGCCCTTTAAAAAGTACTCTTTCTGGTGATTAACAATGGATAAAATCACCTTGAAGATAATCTCTTTTCTGGACTTTATATTTTCCACTAAAATCCTGGCTTTATCAATATTTTCTTTAAGAAAATTGCGGGTATTTTTATCCTCAGACTCTGAATAGAGTTCAATATAATACTGGTTCAGCTTTATATTAGGAATATATTCGTCATTTAAGATGAGGTTTATATCCTCACCGTTGGCTTCTACTCGTGCGTCAGGTACGATATATTTAACCGGTTCCATCATGAAGTCAGTAGTAGGGCTGCTGTTCAGCTTTCGGATATTACTGACTGCCTTTTCAATACTGTCAAAGTCGATCCCCATTTTTTTGGCAATCTTGGTATAATGTTTTTTTTCCAATAAGTCCAGATATTTGTCTATTAGGGTGTATTCCACACAATTTTTTCCAAAGCGGTGTTCTACCTGTACCAGAAGGAATTCCTGAATATTTATGGATGCCAGTCCGGGGGGGTCCAGGTGTAGAATAATCTGTCTGATTTTTTCCAGATTTTGAAGACTAATGTCAGATTCTTCAATTAGTACTTCGGGGGGAAGGGTGAGAAAACCCCGGTTATCCAGGGAAGTAAGAATAAGATTGGCGATTTTCATTTCCTCTTCAGAGAGCTGTGAAAAATGAAGCTGTTCCATAATGGAATCCAGAATATCTACACTGGCATCGGAAAAATTTTCAATATAATTTTTAGAATTATAATCTTTATGAGTAGACTGTTCTTTTTTAGGATTATCATATCCGGTATCACTACTGTCCTGAAACTTACTTTCCGTGTCTTCATCCGGATTAGAAGCACTGTCTGATGAGTCTTTTTTGTATTCCAGTTCCAGCACAGGATTAATCTGAGCCTCTTCTTCCAGCCTTTCAGTCAATTCCATGGTTGGTATTGTTAATAATTCCAGCGTTTGCATTATTACCGGAGAAAGTGTCTGTTTCTGCTGGAGACTTATGTTCAGTTTCATGCACCATTCCTGTTTGTTTAATATATATATAAGTTAAAATAAAACTGCAAAAAGTCAATGTCTGATTTAATAAAAAAAGGCAATGAATTTCTTCATCGCCTTTTTAACTTAAGTTTATTATAAGCTACTTTCCGGTTTTGTCCAGAAATGAATTCAGAGCCTCTACCAGGTCTTTCAATTCATCACGTTTACGTAATTTAAACTTGGCATCTTTGAGGGTAATCTTTCCATCAGCTACTTCCTGGAGAGTCTTCTTGATCCGGTAAACAGGGCCAGCCATCTTGTGTGAAATAAACAAACCGAAGAAGATGATTAATGCTAAATACAAAACACTCATCCAGATCATAGGATACATTTGAATCTGAAAAACATTTACAGGAGTGGTGTCAAAAATTTCGTAAAAAGGTGCGCTGGGATCAATATTGAATTTACCGTTGGCATCATATTCTACATTTTTGACCTGGAAAAAGAGATTCTGATTGAATTTTTGAGAATTTGCAATCAGTAATACTCCTAAAGAGATACCCAATCCCAGTAAAATGAGAATAAGAAAGCGTGCAATAAAACGAATCTGGAAGGGTTTGTCGATGAAGTATCTCCATCGGAATTTTTTATTAGCCATGAAAACCTCCTGTTTATGAGACTTTTTCTTTCCTTAAGTCTCCCTATAATGTATTAGCAAATTGTGCTTTTGTCAATAGAAATAAGCATATTCTTTTTAAAGGGAACAAGTTAAGCTGTCCATCATACTTATCCTTTTTTGCCATTTATTCACACTTTAAAATGCCATAGTAAAATAAATTATTATATTGGGATTTCGGTATTTTAACCGATAAAGATAAGTGAGCTAATAAAATAAATCCACAAAGAGGATGTATGAAATTCTTTAAATTAATGATCATATGGACTCTTGTATCCATCGGGGTCAAAATTTTTGCTGAAGAATTGCCGTTACTGCCTGGGGGCGGAAAAATTGAATTCGGTCCTTTTTTCATTCCGGACAGTAGAGATCTTTCCGGAGTTTATCTGATATATTACACACAATTAGCCCAGGAAACAAAAGTCCAGTTCAGCATCATGGGAGAAATGGATTGGGCCAGATCAGACTATACTCCGACACATCAGCATATTATGCGTTTTTCTTCTATGGAAGAGGGGATGCAGTACCGTTTTGAATTATTAGGTAATTTTTTTCAGATTCAGGCACTTTCCGGTGTTAAGACTCCTCCCTATGGAAACACCTATCGTCTGAATTTTAGTATTGCTGATATTTCACAGGTAGACAAGGTCAAGGAACCGGGAGAGGTGATTTTTCTGACTGCACCATCTGATAAGATTTCTTTATCAGAATGGCAAAAGACCATTAGATCGAATCCTGACTTATTTGCCAATATCATTACCATTCCATTATTTGAGATCGAATCCGACGCTTTACCGGTGAAACTCAATTCTCTGGAATATTTTCAGTATCGTGATGCCAGGATAATTCTCATTAAAAGCGATAAAGTCGAGCCAATGCAGGTTCTTTCCTTATTAGACACAGATCCTGATAAGCATAATTATCTGGTGTTTAACGGACCGGTTAGTCAGAAAAAAGTGGCAGATATACTTTTACAGTGTCAGGGTAATATTGATTCTGCTTTCAGCCGGAATTCCATGGAACACTATAAACATCAGTATCTGGAAAATTTTGTCACAATACATGTAGTACGTGATGCCAAGAAAAAATTTGCATTAAAATAAGGCGGTGAGTCTGATGTTGAAAAAAATCCTTGTGGTAAACGGCCCTAATCTCAATATGTTGGGAACACGGGAACCGGAAAAATATGGACACGCGACATTAATCGAAATCAATGAAATCATGGCGGGCGAAGCTGAGAAAAACGGCTTTCAATTGTTACATTTTCAGTCTAATAGTGAAGGGGAGATTATTGATTTTATCCAGAAAGAAGGAAGGGATAGTGCCGGTATGGTGATCAATGCCGGTGCTTTTACCCATACTTCTATTGCTATTAGAGACGCTATCCTTTCTGTAGGATTACCCTTCGTGGAAGTACATGTCAGCAATATTTTTAAACGGGAAAGTTTTAGGCATCATTCTTATTTGTCTGATATTGCTATTGGAATGATTACAGGGTTTGGTCCTGATTCTTATTATCTGGGGATTGAAGCTTTGTGCAGATACCTGAAATCCGGAAAACATTAAGAGCATGCTATTTCTTGATATAGGTGAAGAATAGAGTGTATAATGAAGATATGATCATACCTATCTGATTGGAGTGTAATATGAAAAAAATCCTGATTTCCCTTTTTGTAATGGCGGTAATCAGCAGCGCAGGGGCCATCACCCTGGGTGAAATGCGGAACATTTATATGAAAGGTATACAGGCCTTAGCCAACAATGAGATGCTAGATGCTGAACGCAGTTTCAAAACCATCATAAGTCTGCCAGCCAATGACAATAAAACCTACATAAAATATCAGGCAAAATCATACTACTTTCTGGGGGATGTCTATTTTGTTCAGCGTGATTTTGATAAAGCCATTGCCAGTTACAGAAAAGTGGTACAGGATTATAGGGAAGAAGATGTATACTCCAGGGCCATGTATAAACTTGGCCGGACTTTTATTCTGGCTCAGAAATACCGGGAGGGTATCGCACTTTTAAACTCCTATGTGGGTAGTTATGATAACCGGGACGCTCTGGGTGACAATTCACTCTACTGGATTGGACGAGCCTATATTGGTATGAAAGATTACAGGCTGGCCATGGATAC
>CAYRWR010000076.1:0-7707 GCA_964428015.1 uncultured Brevinematales bacterium
GGGGTAGTACTATATGATAAGGTAAAAAAATTCGGGGGACTGGTCCATTATCTCCTGCCGGAATCACAGGACCGTCAGATAACTACTAAATACGGGGATGTGGCTCTACCTACCCTCATTAATAAATTTTTGAATTCCGGGAGTAATCTCAGCGACCTGGAGGCTCATGTCATAGGCGGCGCTTTTATCATTTTTGATGAAAACGAGATATTTTTCATAGGTGACAGAAATATTGAAATAGCCCAGAATATTTTAAAAGCCAATCATATCCGAATAAAATCCACTCAAACCGGGGGGGAAAAGGGACGCCGGGTCTATTATGACCTGTCCACCAACACTCTAAAAGTTGAAGTACTGGATGGCATGAAGATAGACGATCTGTACCAGCGCTGATCAGGTTTCTTCCAGGTCCAGCAGATGGACAAACCCGGGCGGATAGTCTACTCCAAAGTGCGAGATGATGACCAGTGAGCGGTACCTGGCCTGATTTTCCAGGCAGGACATCATTTTTTTCCTGTTGCGGGCGCTGAGAAAAGAGTCCGGCTCATCCAGAAAAACATAGGCTGTACCGGGTATCAACACCCGGGCCAGGCGTGCTAATTGGCGTTCTCCACCACTCAGGGAGGCATACTTTCGATCCAGAAGGGCCTCAATGCCCAGCTCCTCGATTACAACATAGCGGTAGGTAGCGGCTGCGGCATATAGGCCCTGCTCGATCAGCTCCCGGACACTAAAATCAGTCACCGCTTCTTCCTGCTGAGGGAGATAAGAAATAAGACCAGCCATTTTCCGCCGATCCAGGTCATGATTGCTTATTCCATTGATGGTAATTTCACCGCTATAGTCCCTATGGATATCCAGTATAGTACGCACCAGACTGGTCTTACCGCTGCCATTATCCCCGCAGATGAGAGACAGGCCTTGGTCAGGGATTTCCAGCCTGGGCAGACTCAGTACCAGCCGTTTATTCTGCATCACCCTCAGATTCTGAATTAATATCATCTATCCATCCTGCTGTATTAAAAAGGTAAGAAGATATAGAAACTGGTCCCTTTACCCGGGGTGGAGGAAAAGGTCACATTCCCCCCATGGGCATCCACGATCCTCTTCACAATAGCCAGTCCCAATCCCGTCCCCCCTTCCTTACCAAAGGTCACAAAGGGTTCAAAAATACGCTGCTGTAAGGGCTGAGGGATACCCTTTCCGGTATCAGTGATCATGACCATGACATCCTGCATCTTCTTGACAGTCTTGATAGACAGGGTCCCGCCCGGCTCCATAGCTTCGATGGCATTGGATACGATATTGGAGAACACTCTCCAGATTCTGTTGCGGTCCAGCTGCATGGTGAGCCCCGCTTTCAGGTCCACTATTAGTTTCAGTTTATGGTCTTCTATCTTCTTCTTATAAAATTTCAACAGATCCTGCATCAGTTGGTCAATTTCCACACTATCCAAGGTCAGAGACATATTTCCCCGGGCGAAATCCATGATATCATTCAACATAGAGAGCAGCATATCCAGCTCCCGGTTGATGATAGTGTGATATTCCTGTTTTTCCTTTTCGGTGTAGTCATCATCATTAAGGATCTCCACCGCCCCTTTGATCAAACCCAGAGGATTCTTGATATCATGAATCACGGTACTGGCAAACTGCCCCAGGCTGGCCATTTTCTCGGACTGGATCTTTTCAGAATTGATACGCAGGGTGTACACACTCAGAGACAACAGATTAGAGAGGGTAAGCAGACTATCTTCAATAAACTCTTTTTTGCGGTACTGTCCCATATATACCAGCACATATTCGATCTGGTCGATAAAATATACTGGCGAAGCCTGGAAGGTAATGGTCTGGGCTGAGTGGCGGGGATGCCCTCCCTGCATAAATACGTGTTTCACAAAATCTAAAGCTACCCTTTCCACTTTTTCAATCTTGTTTTTTTTGTTAAGCTTCTTATCACGGCTAAGATGGTAGACCTGTTTGATATTACGGTTCTGCATGGTATAGACTGAAATGTGGCATAGTTCCAGCAATTCCGCTATCTTCTGCACTGAGCGCTCCAGGAATTTTTGTTCATCCAGAGTATCCATTTTTAATACAAAGGAAGAAAAATCATTGATCAGGGATAAACTGCGGATCTTGTTAAGCAGTTCCCTGGTCTTTTCCTCCACCTCATGGCTGAGCAGAGTATTATAGGAGTCAATAGTATTCTTATATTTAAGGATACTGTCTGACATCTGAGAAAAAGAGAAATACAAGGTGTCTATCTCATCTTCAATTTTCTGAGGGGCTTGAATCGGCTGATAGTTCTTCTGAAATCCCTGGACGATACGGCTCAATTCTTCCAGGGGCCGGGTCAGACTACTGCTTCGGTTAATGGCGATCAAAACTCCAAATGCTGCCGATAGTAAAAATACGATTAAGGATACCCAGCGGAACAGACTGTAAAATCGGGCTACCTGGGTAAAGCCCTTGAGTACACCCACATAGGCCAGGGTCTGATTGTTCAGACGGAATAATGGTGAATAATAGAAGTAGTATCTACCGGAACCAGGCAGCCGCAGGGAATAATAGCGGTCACTTTCCTGATTCAGCATGCGTCGTATCACCTGTTTGATTCGGGGAGAGTCGTTGAATTTCTGCTCAGAAAAAACCACATCATTACTGGTCACGCAAAACAGTACGGTATCCGGTTCTTCATTGCGGACTTCGTCCAGAAAATTTAGATCCACCGGAAAGCTGACAACTACCAGACCTGTCTTTTCATTAGCCAGGTAATCATAAACCAGGGAGGTGTTCCTGATCACCAGGGTATTGGAGGCGATTTCCGGAAAAGCCTGACGGTAACCCCGGTGATAGTAGGGTTGGGATAATCTCTGCCACATCTTGCTGATCTGATTACTGGAAGTGATGTACATACTATATTCGGGAGAAATAAATTCCCGCATACTGACTTTGTCCCGATAACTGACTTCAAACAATTTGAGATTAAAAATAGGAGAAATCTGGTTCCAGTCTCTCCGGAACAGAATAGTGCGTCCCTTTTGCTGAAATTCGACATTTCGGCTCAGGAAATAGGAATACGTCAGATGTTTATCCACCTGATCATCTATGCGTTTTTTAATTTCTGAGACACTGTTGGCCAGGGAATGCTGGACATCCTTGCCGGAACGGAACCAGGTGATGGCCATCAGCAGAATAAAGGATAAAAAGACCGGTATAAATGCAGCAGAAAGATGAGTGAGAAGCATCTTCTCCCTGATCTTCACCGCTTAATTCTCCAGAATCTTTACGGGCAGGATGACATTGATTTCTGTTCCCTGGCCGATCTCGCTGATGAGCTGTAATCTTCCATTAGTCACTTTGAGTATTTTTTTGACCAGGGTCAGTCCTATACCCAGGCCCGGGGTACTGGACCGGTCTCTGTCCTCGATGCGGAAAAACTGCTGGAATATCCTTTCCCGGTTTTTCTGATCAATACCCTGCCCCTGATCCTTGATCACCAATATGACACGGTCTTCCTTTCTGGTCAGGGATACGGAGATCATAGCCGTCATATCCTGTTTACGGTAGAGATAGGCATTACTGATCAGTTCGTACACCAGAGTAAACAGTATTTTTTCTTCTCCCCACACATACAGCTCGGGGGTAGCGCTGAATTCCAGGTCATAGGTTCTGGTATCAGGATAAAACTTCTTAAAACGGTTCACCGCCTGTACCACAATCTGGGAGAAATCCACCGCGCTGAACTCAATCGAGGAAGGGTTAAACTCCAGTACCGAGATCGTGATCATGTTATCAATAAGCCGGAGCAGTTCCTGACTGCGGGTATGGATCACGCGCAGGGCTTTCTGATCTTCTTTATCTTCCAGATGGTCCAGGAGCAGTTCTGAATAGGCAAAGATACTGGTCAGAGGGGTTTTGAGCTCATGAGACAGACTGACTTCCAGCTCCCTGCGTATCTTTTTTTCCAGCACCTGCAGATGCTTTTCCAGGATCTTGTCATAGATTATTACAAACGGGAAAAATATAATCCGCAGAATACGGATGAAGATATTTTTACTTTTTTTCAAGTCAGAGTCCCAGTTTCTGGTTGATATATTCCAGCAATTCTTTGGGTGAAAAGGGCTTGGACATAAATCCGTCGGCACCTACTTCTTCGGCTTTTTTACGGGTAAAGTCCATGTCTTTGGCCGTCAGGAATATGACTTTTATATCTTTAAGATCCGGATCAGACTTGATACTGTCACACAGGTCAAAACCGGTGATTTTAGGCATCATGATATCCAACAGTATCAGGTCCGGACGGAATTCCCGGATGACATCCATGGCTGCGGTAGAATCAGCCAGAGTACGGACCTCGTATCCGTTCCTGCTGAGCTTGGTCTCTATGATATTGAGGATTTCTTCATAATCATCCACAGCCAGTACTTTTGTCATTTTATTTCCCCTTGTCCGTTTGCCTTATTGTACACTGTTTTATAGATAAATCAAGCATTATTTGTTACAGGGTGGAAGTTTAGGGTATCTCCACATTGTTGAGCAGATGGTCGATTATACTATCAGGAGTCATATTTTCAGCCTCTGCCTCAAAGCTCAAACCCAGACGGTGACGCAAGACGTCATGCGCCACTTCCTTGACATCTTCAGGTATGACATAGCCCCTGCCGTCCAGAAAAGCTTCCACTCTGGCGGCACGGATAAAGCTGAGGCTGGCCCGGGGAGAAGCCCCGTAGCGTATATATGCCGCGGATATCTTGTAGTGCTCAGGGTTACGGGTGGCATGTACCAGATCCACAATATAGTCCACGATTTTGTCATCCACATAAATTTCTTCCATAAAGGCCTGAAGATCCAGAATATCAGCTGACTTGACCTGGGGCTTAATTTCAGGGATGGTGCTGCCTGACATGCGTCTCACTATGGCTTTTTCTTCGTCTTTTGCTGGGTAATCCACCTTGACCTTCATGTAAAAGCGGTCGACCTGGGCTTCAGGCAAAGAGTAGGTGCCTTCCTGTTCTATGGGGTTTTGCGTGGCCATAACGAAAAAAGGACGGTTCAACTGCCAGGTCTGATCGCCCAGAGTAACCGATCTTTCCTGCATTACATCCAGAAGCGCGGACTGTACTTTGGCAGGGGCACGGTTGATTTCATCAGCCAGAATAAAATGAGCAAAAATAGGCCCTTTTTTCACTTCGAATTCACCTTTATTCTGGTTGTAAATCATAGTACCTCTGATATCAGCCGGCAGCATGTCGGGGGTAAACTGGATGCGATGAAAATCCATACCCAGGGTCTGGGACAGTGTGGATATGGCCAGAGTCTTGGCCAAGCCGGGAACACCCTCAAGCAGGATATGACCCCCGCTTAACAGGGCTGACACCATACGGAAAAAGAGTTTTTCCTGGCCTACCATGACCTTTTCATATTCAGCACGGATTTTTTTGATAACCTGCAGCCTTATGGCAGCCTGCTGATTTAACTCACTGATCTTGTCATTCATGGTATCTTCTCCTTGAAAATGCAGTTCTATATTTTAGCACAAACACTTAAGCTCGCAACTATCGGGTCTTTTTGTATCCTACTATTTGAAATTCGCACTGAAATCAGGGTACTGAAAGGCGGGGAAACCATAGAGCCTTTCATAAAAATATCGGGTCACCATAATTTTTTTGATATATTCCCTGGTCTCATCGAACTCCACACATTCTATCCACAGCTCATTGTCATATGATTTAAAATTCTTACGCCAGCGGTTGACAGAACCTTCTCCTCCATTATACGCTCCCAGAGCATAGGCATAATTATCTTTATAGCGCCGAAAAAGATCCTTGAACAGTACCACTCCTAAGAGGACATTGTCGGCAAAGTCATAGGTGCTGAGTTCCGGACGTTTCATATTCTTCTTTAATATATTAGCAGTATAGGGCATGAGCTGTCCATATCCCTGGGCCCCCACCCAGGAGACGACTTTTTTACGGAAATGGCTCTCTTCCCGAAAAGAAGACAGGATCCATAAACTGGTATTAGTAGATGTAGTCTGGCTGACCAGCTCATCGAAGACCTCCAGTGGATACAATTCTTTCTGCATCTCCAGGGCCAAAACCGGGTGAAATCTTCTTTCTTCGACAATCTTACCCATCAGGGTGTTGAGCTGGGATACTATATCCCCCTGGCTTATTAGTTTTTTAAACAGACCTCTGTGATGCCAGGTATAGCGGAATTTCAGGTATTTATTACCTTTACTGCTGTTCTGCAAATCCTGATAAACATAGTTGAGTATTTCCGTATTCCAGGCTAATAGTGAGGAGTCTGCCCATTGCTCCAGAGTTTTAATGGGTTCAGCTACCTTCATCTCTTTCTCTATAGCGGCATGGTATTCAGCAGTCTTTTTTTCCAGTAACTTGATCCCGTAACCTTTATCCAGCAGACTGCTGTCCAGTTCCCGGTAGGACTGACCCAGGTAAACCTGTTCTTTGAGCGTCATTTCCTTGAGCTGAGCAATCTTCTTTTGCAGGGTCTGGCTGTATTCCTCTTTATACTGAGGGCGCAGTGCTTGCTCATAGCGGCTGGCTACCAGCCACTCATAGGTATAGGGATATTCCAGCCTGATGCGCAGGAATTTCTGATAAGCGGATTTAACCGACTTTTTCTGGTAGTCCCACAATGCCGATATCAGCTGTATAGAATAACTGTTGTGATGAGCCAGATAATCCTGTACTAGCTCCGGGACATATTCCGGCTTATAGCGCAGCATGGTGCGGATCACATCAGGCCCGTATGCCAGCCGAAATCCTTTTTCACTTTTTTTGGTGTTATACCATTTATACAGAGTATTATATGATGCGGTTTTTTTCAGGTATTTGATATAGTCATCGTAAAAACTGCCTCCAAAACGGTTGGCACTGCGCAGGGCCAGGGCCATGGCTTCCTGGTTTCTTCCGGCTTTTCGCAGATAATTCAGTAGAACAGAAGCAGTACGGCTGGAGGCTTTTCCCTCTTTTTCCCATTCCTGCAGGTCTTTGATAGCCTGGGAGCGGTCTTTTGAGTAATCCAGCAGGGCTTTATTCCGTACATAATAATCCTGGTCTTTATAGGTCTTTTTATGTATCGCCAACAGAGTCCGGGCTTTATCAATCTGGCCAAAGTCGCGGCATAAATCTATAGCAGCCTCCAGATCCTGACGGTTTTTGAGCTCACTGCTCTGCAGTTTTTCCGCCACCGCGCGATAGGGCCGGGAAAAAGCGTGCTGAGAATAGTCAGACAGAATCCGGCTGATATTGGTGACCTGACCCTGTCCAAAGGCCCACAGACGCAGATAGCGCTGTTCTTCAGGCCCCGGTGTTTTGAGGGACAGAAAATACTGCCAGTTAGTGGCTTTCCATTGGTAGTAATCATTATAGGAATTCATTTTTTCAAAATAAGGTGATTCCGGCTTAAAGGTCCGGACAAAATTGGAAACCAGTACCAGGCTGAAAGGATAAGCCTGGGGAGAATCGATCATGGCCTGGGTGAAAAAATAGCGGTAATTTTCCAGGAAAAAATCAGAGTGGGGAAATTCTCCCAGTTTCTCCACCTGGATTTTTTTAAAAGTCTGCACTGCCAGGTCCGGCTCTTTAAGTTCCTGGTAATCCCTGCCCATCAGATAAAATTCCAGGGCATTGAGGTCCTTTTTCGACTTGAGTATTTCCAGACTGTAGCGGTATT
>CAYRWR010000077.1:0-7702 GCA_964428015.1 uncultured Brevinematales bacterium
AGGGGATGTGGTCAAAGGTACCGAAAGATACTGGAATCAGACTAAAGACAGGTTTCTCATACTCCAGCCCAGTAAATTTTATTTTGATTCCAGTTTTGATGTAGATCAGGACAAGATTATAAAATGCCGGCAGGACTGCTACAAAATCGCCCGGTCCGCCCTGAAAAATCTGCCCTGAGTAGATTTATAATGTGATCCAGTAACGCTGTGTAATCCGGTCGGAGCCTTCCAGTTCTGAATCCAGTACTCCGCCGTTATTCCGGATTACCCGGGCAGAAGCGGTATTGGCTTTGTCGCAGGTAATGAGTACCTTTTCCAGTTTTAATTCTCTGCATTTTTCCAGGGTGAGCGACAACATTCGGGTAGCATAGCCCTGATTTCTTTCCGAGGGCCGGATGCCATAGCCGATATGTCCTCCTATCCGGAGCAGGTAGTCATTAAGTCTGTGGCGAAGATTGACTGCCCCTAGTATACGAGGGTTGCCTTCCTGCATCAGCCACCAGGTGGTAGCAGGTACATACTCCGGCTTCACATTGATACCCTGTTGATAATCCCGAATGGTCTGAATCACCGCCTCAAAATCATCCAGCCCGTAATTGAGGCCAAAAGGCACTATTTCTTCCCCGGAACGGGTGTATTCTTCCATCAGGTCCAGATATTCTGTTCGGTATCTCAAATCCGGAAATTGCAGATATAGATTTTTCTCCAGCCGTATCATATCAAAACACTCCGGCTATCGTACGTAATCGGGCAGTCCATGAACAAAATCACAGGCTTCACCGCTAAGGTGAGAACAGTCCGCCCATTTTACCAGTTGCGCAACAGGTGTCTGTCCCTTCCAATCGATGAGTAATTCACTGATGGAGCAGTTCTGGTTCTGGCCGGTCTGAACTACGTTCTGACTGGTGCTATCCAGTATTGCCAGGGCTCCGGCATTAAAAATACCGCCATGTCCCACTATCAATATGCTGGTATCCCGCTTGTCCTGGGTCAGATCCCGGAGTCCTTGGATAAAACGGGCTTTGAGACTATGATAATCCTCTCCCCCGGGGAAACTACAGCTATGATTACCGGCTTTCCATTCCCGGATCACCTGCATATATATGCCCCAGCTGGAGGGATCAGGGGGCATATTCTCCAGGTCTCCGACATTCACTTCACGGAAGTCTTCTGCGATCTCCAGTGCGATCCCGCTTCTCCGGGAGATAGCCTCAGCTGTCTGTATGGCCCTTTTCAGGGGTGAGGAGACCAGCCTGTCGATGCGGATGTCTTTAAAAAATTCCGCGGTTTGTTGGGCTTGTAATTTACCCTTGTCCGTCAGGTCATAATCCACCTTTTTGTAGGAGAATTCCTTGGTGATATTAGCCATGTTCTCACCATGTCTGACCAGATATACCCTGTT
The DNA here is from genome assembly GCA_964428015.1 of uncultured Brevinematales bacterium. Classification (GTDB taxonomy): domain Bacteria; phylum Spirochaetota; class Brevinematia; order Brevinematales; family CAYRWR01; genus CAYRWR01. The sequence continues at coordinate 1,403 of CAYRWR010000077.1, forward strand.
CATTCTTTTTCTTCTATTTCAATATCCACTGTCTCATCCAGAAAAAGCAGTTCATATTTATCTTCTGACAGCCCCTTGATAGTGAGATGATCCGATCCTGCTTTACGGGAATAGATGGGATAGTCTTCCCCTTTCCTTCTCAGTTTTACCATATGTCCCTTGAGGATATGGCTGGTCAGTACTATCCAGTAGGCATTTCCCCGTGCACAGATGACCTGGATATCAGCGCCCACCTGGGGCAGGCTGAGCCGGAGCATCTGCTTATTTACCTCATGTTTTTCAGGACGAATATCCCCTCGTACCGAGAGGACAGGCTCCATACGGGCTTCTCCGCCGCGGCTGAAGAACTGCTCAATCTGGCCCTGCCGGATTTCCAGTCGGAGCCAGGCAGTACCGGGCATAGCCATAGCCTGGCCTTCTTCCATGACAGCATTGACCCTCTGCCATTCCATCACTTCGGCCAGGACGTCAGGGTGAGAAGCCAGCCACAGGTCCACTTCCGCCATTTTTTCCGGGGTGAGGCTGCCTTCACTGTATTGGAGCAGGGTCAGCTGGTCAATGTCTTTCATAGGAGTCCTCCCTGGCGGATAGCTCTCTGCTCCTGCAGCAGATAAAAACGGAGCTTTTTCTGGGCGATACTGAGACGATAGCGGGCTTTGTGCAGATTATCAAACAGCAGGTTAAAGGTTTTCATCAGTTTATTGTTGGGGGCATAGATGCGGTGCAGCAGGCTGTAGCGGCTGCCTTCCAGCCGGCTGATCTGAATGAGCAGATTATTCTGTTCTTCCGGACCCAGGCCGGGAGTAGAGTAGAGGCGATGTTTTTTATCCCTGAGCCTGGTATATAGAGACTGCAGGCGCTCTGAAAGCTCCCGGATGCGATCCAGATCCTGCTGGTGCATGAGCATCATCTGATTGCGTATCTCCAGAACCCGATGTAAGGGCAGACAGAACAGAGTAGCTGCCTGCTGAATCTGTGAGGCATCCAGACTCTCCGGCAGATAATAAAACTGTATTAGAATCCGGTCAGCATCACCCAGCCGGGACAGCCCCTGTTTCAGATCCTGGAAATCTCCTTCTTCATCAGTGAAGGTTTCCACCCTGAAGCTGTCCTGATAGTCATCCAAATCCAGACAGGCCTGGTGATCTTTTTTTTGTTTATGGTAGAGATCGATGAGTTTATTGCGCAGGACATAATTGAACCAGGTCTTGAACTGAATATCCGCGTCCAGGGGATAATTATCCAGAATGGAAGGAAGCTGCTCCAGCACGTAAAGATAAAAATCCGAGCAGAAATCAGGGTCTTTATGATAGGCCAGCCTGGGAAAATTGTAGATATAGAGTTCTATCTCTTTCTTAAATTGGCCCAGCAGGATTTCACTGTCCCTGCTGTGGTCTTTCCAGGCCTGGATGATCGACTTGATCTTCCGGTCATGAAGCTGCATGGCACTTCCTGTTTTTCATTGTGCCATATTGTAACACTTCTCAGAGGGTAAACGCAAAAAATGGATGGATATCCGGGGATTTTTTCAGACCTGTATCCCCAGACGGCTGATTTCCTCCATGATTATCTTCATGGGGGCGCCTATCACGGTGTCCATATCTCCGCTGATGAGTTCTACCAGATGGTCATTGTCCTGTACGCCATAGCCGCCGGCAAAGCGTGTGACCGGGTGATTTTCCACGTATTCAAAGATAAACTGGTCATCCATGGCTTTGAGCAGCAGTTTTGTTTCGGCAAAATCATTGACTTCCAGGTTCTTGCCCATATGTACGATGGCATATCCGGAAACCACACTCTGTTCCTTTCCTGAAATGCGCGCCAGGATCTCCCGGGCTTCCATCTTATCATGCGGTTTACCCAGGATTTCTCCTTCACACAGGACCAGAGTATCAAAACCCATTACATAATCGTTTTTATATACCTGGGCTACTTTGCGCGCTTTAAGCAGGGCTAGTTTTTTTACCAGCAGATAGGGGTCATCCGCCTTGATCTTGGTTTCGTCTATATGAGAGACCGAGATTTTGAAATTATCGCCAAAGTATTCCTTGAACAGTTTCTTTCTGCCCATGGAATCAGAGGCCAGGATAATATCATTCATCTTCACTCCTTTTCAGTACGGCAATAAAGGCTTCCTGGGGTATATTCACATTACCCACCTGCCGCATTCTCTTCTTACCTTCTTTCTGTTTTTCCAGAAGTTTACGTTTTCGGGTAATATCACCGCCGTAACATTTGGCGGTCACATCCTTACGTACCGCAGAAATAGTCTCCCGGGCGATGATCTTGCTGCCCACTGCCGCCTGGAGGGGTACCTGGAATAAATGGCGCGGTATGATATCACGCAGTTTTTTAACAATAGTGCGGCCGCGGTAGCTGGCACTTTCCTTATGGATCATCTGGGACAGGGCGTCTACTGCCTTTCCTCCGATCAGGATATCCATACGGACTACCTCACTTTCCCTGAATTCCAGAAATTCATAGTCAAAGCTGGCATAACCGCGTGTAAGGGATTTCAGCCTGTCATAAAAATCATAGATGATTTCAGCCAGGGGCAGGTCACACTGGATCTCAATACGGGTACTATCGATATAGTTCAGAGTTTTCTGGATTCCACGGCGTTCCTGTATCAGCTGCAGGATATGCCCCAGATATTCATTGGGCAGGATGATATTGGATTTCACAAAGGGTTCTTCCACTTTCCTGACAGTAGTGGGGTCAGGAAATTCAGTGGCATTTTCAATGAGGAAGGGTTCACCCTTGATAGGATAGATTTTGTATTCCACGCTGGGTACTGTGGAGATGATATTGAGATCAAATTCCGCTTCCAGACGCTCCTGAATGATTTCCAGATGCAAAAGTCCCAGAAAACCGCATTTAAAACCCATTCCCAGGGCCGCGGAATTCCATTTCTGAAAGGCCAGAGAAGCGTCATTCAGTTTGAGTTTGAGCAGGGCTTCATTGAGGTCGGCAAAATGTTCCCCATCGGCAGGAAACAGACCGGCAAATACATAAGCCTGGGGTTCCTTATAGCCGGGCAGGGCTTTATCACAGGGTTTATAGGTATGGGTGATAGTGTCTCCCACCCCGAAGTCAGAAATGGATTTGATAGCGGCGATCATATAGCCGACTTCTCCGGCTCTGAGCTCTTTGGTCTTGTTCAGGGCAATCTGGAGATAGCCCACTTCTTCCGTCTCATAGGCGGACTCAGAACGCATGAAGATAATCTGGTCATGCGGCTTGAGGGTACCCTGCATGATACGGAGCTTGATGACCACACCGCGGTAGATATCATAATAACTGTCATATACCAGAGACTGCAGTTTGGCGGTCTCGTCTCCCTGGGGAGGAGGAATGAGGCGGACTATAGTCTCGAGCAGCTCTTCCATTCCCTGACCGGACTTGGCACTAACGGGTATGGCATCAGCCGGGTCCAGCCCCAGGTCTTTTTCAATCTGCTCCATTACCATTTCAATATGGGCGGTAGGCAGGTCGATTTTATTGATCACAGGGATGATAGTGAGATCGTGCTCCAGGGCTACATAAAAATGGGAAAGGGTCTGGGCCTGAATACCCTGGCTGGCATCAATAAGAAGCAGCACCCCTTCACAGGCAGCCAGACTGCGGGATACTTCGTAGGAAAAATCCACATGCCCCGGGGTATCAATGAGATTCAGCATATATTGCTTGCCGTCTCTGGCTTTGTAGGGAGCGCTGACAGTCTGAGCTTTGACAGTGATGCCATGCTCTTTTTCCACTTCCATGTTGTCCAGTACCTGAGCTCCCGCTTTGGTGGGGTCCATCAGGCCGGTCATTTCCAGAATGCGGTCAGCCAGAGTGGATTTACCATGGTCAATGTGGGCTATGATTGAAAAATTTCTTATGTGGTCACGGTAGGACATTATGCCATCCCTGTATTATAAGTACCAATATTATAGCCTGAAACGCAGTATTTAGCAAAAGTGACAAATAATTTTAGAAATAATTGCTTAAAATACGGACTAAAGCTAGGATTATAAAGCAGAGAGGTCAGACAGTGGTATTATCCATGGCGTCTTCCAGTTTCTGGACGATCTGCCCTGCCGGAGCGCTGCCCTGAGAGGCATAGGCGGCACAGGCTTTTTTGATAATGACCAGTTCAGCAAAAGTCAGTCCTTCCAGAATAAATTCGTTGGGGCTGCTGCTTTTGGATAGTTTCATGCGGACTCCTTGAGGACGTATAATATAGTGTATCATGGCTGACGGTGGTCCGCAAGCCAGGGAGGAAAAATGTCACCATTAAGAATCATACAAAAAGGTAAAAAAGACCCGGTGCTCTATATCCATGGCCTGGGCGGAAATGCCGGTATCTGGGAACAGGTGGCAGATAAAACCGGCTCTTCTCTGATTGTAGAACTGTATGGCCATGGGGAACAGTCCCATTTTCCACCCCAACTCTCCATCCAGCACACCGCGGCTGACCTCTATACCTACCTCAAGGGCCATAAATATAGCGGCCTGCGGGTGGTAGGCCAGGGACTGGGCGGACTAATCGCGCTGGAGCTGGCACATCGTAACCCTGCTATGGTGAGAGAACTATCTCTGCTGGATACCCCCACCTGGCAGACAGGCTGGAAGATAGCCCAGCGGCTTATGCTGCATGTAGTCAGAGATGATTTTGCCCGCAGCGTAAAGCATCATATGGAGAGCCTGTGCCGGAATGAAGCCCATGTAGAAAAACTCATCGCCATGGGGCAGGCAGTACAGCCACGGGCCTGGTACCTCTACCTCAGGGATATGTTCGCCCGGGATTTCAGACCCTACCTGGATAAAATCAAAGTACCGGTCCAGGTTATTATTACCGGCAGCCTGGCACACAATGAGAGAAAACTGCTCAAGATATTATCTCGTTTTGCCTATGAAGACCTGGAAAACCTGCTGGTGGTGGGTATGCCCCAACAGGGACATTTTCCCATGCTGGAAGAACCTGGTGAACTGGCCGCCCACCTCGAAAAATTCTGGAGGGATGTGAAGGCATGAAGCAGTATGACCTAATGGTAATCGGAGGCGGTATAGCCGGCCTCAGCGCGGCCCGGGCGGCCCGGGCTCTCACTCCCCAAATCTCCATAGCTCTGTGTTCCGAAGAAAGGCTGCCCTATAAACGCACTCAACTGTCCAAAAACCTGGTAGAGGGATTTTCCCATGATGCCTTTGCCCTCAACCCGCGGGAGTGGTATAAACAGCAGAATATTGACCTCTACACCGACCTGGAAGTACACTCCCTGGACGCCGAGAAGCTGTCCATTGACAGCTCTCCCCTGGGGTCCTTTAGCGCCAAAACTATAGTCCTGGCCACCGGGAGTATGCCCCGCGTACCGGAAATTTACCGGGAAAAGGAGTACCATGTACTGTATCGGGCCTCAGACGCGGAACTGCTCCTGGATGTGAATTGGGGCAGCCCGGTCTGTGTGATTGGCAACGGGGTGCTGGGTGTGGAGACGGCTGAACAATTTATTATGAGGAGCAGCCCGGTTATGCTGTCCGGCAGGGAGGAACGTCTCCTCCATAAATCCCTGACTCCCCGGGCCTCAGCTATTCTACTGGAACTGCTCCGGGACCGGGGAATAGAAGTCCGGTTAGGAGCAGAATTGACCTCTCCACCCGAAACAGAGCTGGTACTGTGCTGCGGTGTAGAAGCGAGGGTGCAGCTGGCCCGTGACGCCGGATTAAATTGTGACCACGGTATCACTACTGATAAATTCCTGCAAACCAGCCAGGCCGGGATCCTGGCCGCGGGAGACTGCGCCCTGCTGCCGGATGGCTACCACAGCCACCTCTGGCATGCCGCTGAGGCTATGGGTCTGGCCGCGGGTAATAATGCTGTTAGGTTCCTGAACGGGCAGGAGCCCCAGGCATATCATCCTCTGCCCTGGAGAATGAAGATGGAAGTCTTTGATCAATACTTCTTCTCTATTGGTTATGAAGGGCTGGATCTGGCCGGCCTGGATGTGGAAGAAAGCGAAAAAGATGGCAACTACCGCTGGACTGCCCGTCGTGCCGGTAAAGTGGTCTCTATCGTCAGTGTGGGAGAAAAAGACCGGGCCAAAGAGTTCCAGAAAATGGTACAGGATAATCTGAAAAAATAATTTTCACGATGAGCCTTTTTCAGTTCTTTTATGATTTTATTCCGGTAACAGGAAAGGAATCTTTACTATATCATTTCTCCCTAAATATTAATAATCTTCCTCTCTCTGAGTCACTACAATATCATACTCCACTCCCGCTGCCAAATCACGTACTAAATGAGGACTGACCTCATAG
>CAYRWR010000078.1:0-7005 GCA_964428015.1 uncultured Brevinematales bacterium
ATCTGATAACTGGTTTGTATCTGCGTGGAGTTCCTGAATCACCGCTGGTCTTGCTTGGCATACTCTACCCTTATTTATTTTCTTTTTTCAATGATGTCGTCTATCAGGCCGTATTTCTTAGCCTGTTCGGCTGACATAAAGTTATCACGATCTGTGTCTTTTTCAATCTGCTCCAGTTTCTGTCCGGAATGCTTCTGCAGGATCAGATTCAGGGTATCTCTCATTCTGAGGATTTCTTCCGCCTGGATCTTGATATCTACAGCCTGACCTTCAGCACCGCCCAGAGGTTGGTGGATCATGATACGGGAATTGGGTAAAGAAAAACGTTTTCCCTTGGTACCGGCTGTGAGCAGTATGGCTCCCATACTGGCGGCTTGGCCAATACAGATGGTAGCTACATCGGGTTTGATAAACTGAATGGTGTCATAAATAGCCATACCGGATGTGACTACTCCCCCCGGACTATTTATGTAGAGATTAATATCTTTTTCCGGGTCTTCAGCTTCCAGGAAAAGGAGCTGAGCGATCACCAGATCTGCTACATCATCATTAATAGGGGAACCTAAAAAAACAATCCTGTCTTTTAAAAGACGGGAATAGATATCATAGGCTCTTTCTCCGCGGTTGCTTTGTTCCACTACCATTGGCACTAACATAGACATAGCTGTATGTCCTCCTGTTCAAGTCTTTTTCATAAATATACTCACCGGGTACTGCTTTGACAAGTAAAAAAGGGATGAACTTTTCTTTTTTATTGCCTGAGATTATACTTAAGTTCTAATTTATTTACCTCTATATTGTAACATTTTTTAGGCTGTTTTATCCAGTATTAAGAGGATAAAAAAGGAGAAATTATGAAATACAGAGCCACTATACCCATTTTCATATTTTTAAGTATTTGTACTTTGCCCACAGGCTATACCCAGGATATATGGAGTATTTGTTCAAAAGGTAATATAACAGATTTACAGGGTATCATCTCCCCACAGACAGACTGGCATCAAAAGGATGTCAATGGGATGACCTGCCTGCATGTAGCTGCACGCTGGAATCAACACCCCGAGGTTTTTGTATTGATGGTGACCAATGGGGCTGATATCAATATCCAGGATAGTCAATGGGCTACCCCTCTGCACAATGCCGCCCGCTTTCAGTCCGACCCGGAGATCATACGTATCCTCCTGCATTTGGGGGCTGAGCTGGGGGCTCGGGATAAAGACGGCCTGACCCCTCTGCATTATGCCGCCCAGTTCAATTCCCATCCAGCAATTATTAAAGCATTGCTTTCAGCAGGAGCAAATCCTGCTTTGCGTGACGAGGAGCAACGTATACCCCTGCACTATACCGCCTGGAAGAATACACCGGATATAGCTGTCTTACTCCTGGAAAAAAGCAGCGATATAAATATCAGAGATGAAGACGGCTGGACTCCCCTGCATCACGCCGCGCAGTATAACAATCCGGAAATGGTATCTTTGTTAATTGCAAAAGGGGCTGACATAGATGCCAGGGATGAAGTGGGACGTACACCCCTAATGGGTGCTGCCAGTGCCAATAGTAATATCCAGGTCATCCGTATTTTACTCAAAAAAGGCGCCTCCCTGAAAGTCAGAGATGAGCAGGAATGGACTCCCCTGATCTATGCCGCTCAGTTCAACACCCTGGACGTAGTAGATTTGATGCTGAAAAGCGGAGCAGATATACAGGACAGGGAGGAACAGGGCTGGACAGCGTTGTTTTACGCGGTACAATACAACAGCCCTGCAGTAGTTGAACTCCTCCTTAAAAAAGGGGCCCAGGTCAATCTGCGCGACGAAAAGGGTAAAACACCCCTGATGTACGCCGCCCGCTATAATATAAATGAAAAGATTGTCAGCTTATTATTGAAAAACGGGGCTGACCCTTTTATTAAAGACGAAGACGGCTGGGACACACTATACTATATGAGTCTTAATGATGAATTGTACCTGGGGCCAGTCTGGAAACAGCTGCAAAGCAAGAAAAAGCCCTAAAAGCTTAATACCTGCGGAAAGTGTTCTGCAGGTCTGACAGGCCCTCTATCCGCACTGTGACCACGTCTCCATTTTGGAGCGGGCCTATACCCGGTGGTGTACCCGTGCTTATCACATCCCCCGGCTCCAGAGTCATCACTGAAGATATAAAGCTGAACAGCTGATTGACATTATAAATCATGTCGGAGGTATTGCCGTCCTGAACCAGCTTATCATTGACCAGGGTCTGCAGTCCCAGTGACATAGGTTCGGGAACATCGGTCTCAATAAACGGTCCGCACGGTGCAAAGGTGTCATACCCTTTGGAGCGGGCCCATTGACCATCCTGGGCTTGTTTTTCACGGGCAGTGACATCATTGAGCGCCATATAGCCCAGGATATAATCCTGTGCTTCTGATTCCGGAATATTTTTGGCTTTGCGTTTGACCACCAGGGCCAGCTCTCCTTCAAAATCTACTCTGTCAATGCCCTGTGGCCCGATAATATCTGCCATGTGGGGAATAATGGCGGTAGGCGGCTTAAAAAAGATGACCGGTTCGGGAGGTATCTTCATATCCATTTCTGTAGCATGAGCCCGGTAATTCAGGCCTACCCCTATGATCTTCTGGGGCTTTACCGGAGGCAGTATTTCCAGGAGGGCCGGATCATGTTCCGCTATGATCTTTCCAGGGATTTGGGAATCGAATTCCACCACACTATGGTCTCTTAATACCCCGGAAAACTGGTGATGGTCCTCTTTATGATAAAAATATCCCAATTTCATCTCAGCTCCTCCAGATCCAGAAAGAGATATCTCCCTTCTCCTAAGGGAAGGGAATAGGTATATATCTCAGCCCGTATTTCATAATCGATATATTTTTCTGACAGACACCCCGTCCTGGTATAATCCATACGTGCCAGATTCCCGGAAAAATATGGACGCCAGGCCCAGTTTTTCCCCTGGTATTCCGGTTCCAGTTTGTATTTATGGTCCGGACCGCGTGTGAAATTTGAAGAGATCTGTACTCCGTAGCGGTCACAGATATAGGCCCGTATACAGCTCTGGGGCATATATTTTTCCAGGAAGAGCAGGCTTTTATCAGCAGAGCCGGCTTCTGAGAAGTTCTTTGTCTCCACCAGCCGGCGGATGAACAAATTCAGTTCCATCTCTGTTTCCAGAAGCTGATTTTGCACACGGATATTATCTTCCAGGCAGATACGGAGATTTCGTTCCACCAGGTCATTAAAATCACCCAGGTTTTCAGGCTGAAAGGCCTCCATAGGGTGAGAAAAGAGATAGCCCTGCAGATACCCGCCCCCATTAGAAAGAGCGTGCTGCAGTTCTTCTTCGTTTTCGATGCCCTCAAAGATCACTTCCATACCCATTTCCACAGAGAAGCGTGCGATATAATTGACCAGCCGGTCGTATTCTTTGGATCTGACGCTTTGTCGCAGCAGTTTGATGTCAATTTTGACCAGGTCCGGCATGATAAATAATAGTCGCTCAAAGTGCTCAAAAGAAAAATCATCTACCGCGATGAGACAGCCCGCTTCACGGTATTTTTGCAGATATTCCTGCAGACGGTCAAAATCCACCGCGATATCATGCTCAGTGATCTCAATCACGATATGGGAGGCGGGTATGCCGTATTCAGAGATGTATTCCAAGGTGGGCAAAGGATCTCCCGGTTTGGGAAAATGGTCCATCCAGGAAGGATTGATGTTGATAAACAGTTTGTGACTGGGCCCCAGTTTCTGGTACTGCTGCAGAGCCTGTTGCCGAATCTGTCGGTCATATTCCAGTTTTTGGGGAGTACTGAGCTTGGGATCACTGAGTATACCGGAGATGGAATGTATGCTGTTATCCTTATCTATGCGGCCCAGAACTTCATAGCCGTAGATAGAAGAGTCCTTGACAGATATTATCGGTTGAAAATAAGGAATTAGAGTCAGTTCATTTCGGCTGATGCTGGCCTCCCTGTTCAGAGCCGGGAGATGATCTCAGCGGCAAACTCACTGGTCTTTACTTCGCGGGCGCCTTCGATCTGACGAGCCAGGTCATACGTGACCACTTTGGCTTCAATCGATTTAGCCAGAGCTTCTTCGATAGCATCGCCCGCTTTTTTCCAACCCAGATACTCCAGCATCATGACGGCAGACAGGATCAGAGAGCCCGGATTGACCTTGTCCAGGCCGGCATATTTGGGAGCTGTACCGTGAGTGGCCTCGAATACCGCCAGGTAATCTGCCAGGTTAGAGCCGGGAGCCATACCCAGACCGCCTACCTGGGCTGCTGCCGCGTCAGACAGATAATCCCCGTTCAGATTGGGGGTGATCAGAACTTCATATTCCGATGGCCGCAGCAATAGCTGCTGGAACATAGCATCAGCGATGCGGTCTTTGATCACGATCTTGCCCTGGGGGACTTTTCCGTCATACTGGTCGTACAGCTCAGCCTCAGTGACTACTTTGTCACGGAATTCAGCCAGAGCCAGTTCATAACACCAGTCTTTAAAGGCTCCTTCCGTGAATTTCATAATGTTGCCTTTGTGGATGATGGTGACAGACTGGCGGCCGTTATCCAGAGCGTATTGTACAGCCTTGCGCATGAGACGCTGGCTGGCAAACACAGAAATGGGTTTGATACCGATTCCGGAATCAGGACGGATTTCCTTGCCGAACTCTTTGTTGATATAATTGATGATTTTTTCCGCTTCGGGACTGCCCTTCTTCCACTCTATCCCGGCGTAGACATCTTCGGTGTTTTCGCGGAAGATGACCACATCCACATCACCGGGTCTCAGCATGGGGCTGGGGGTACCGCGATAGTGTTTTACGGGGCGGACACAGGCATAGAGGTCCAGGATCTGGCGTATAGAGACATTGAGAGAGCGGATACCTCCCCCCACCGGAGTGGTCAGAGGCCCCTTGATGGCTACCACATATTCCTTGATCGCGTCAATAGTGTCCTGGGGCAGGTATTCCCCATAGAGATCGTTGGCCTTTTCGCCGGCATAAATCTCCATCCATTGAATAGCCTTTTTGCCGCCGAAAGCCTTGGCGACAGCCGCGTCCACTACCTTGCGGGTAGCTGCCCAGATGTCAGGACCTATGCCATCTCCTTCAATAAAGGGTATAATAGGGTTATCACCCACTGAGAGTTTACCGTCTTTAATAGCGATCTTCTGGCCCTGTTTTGGTATGCTGATATGTTTATAAGACATGATATGACTCCTGTTTGATTTTAAAGCTATATATTTTATCAAACATAGAATGATAAATCAATGTTTTTGCTGTAGCATCGCTCATGACAAATTTTTTCATACCGGTGTATTCTTGATAAACTACTGGAAATATCCGATAATATTTTCATGAGTATGATATTACACAAAATTATCCTGAGCTTTATCCTGCTGAACCAAACCATGAATGTCGAGGTAGCTGTCAGTCTGCAGGAACGGCAGACCGGCATGATGTACCGCCAGACCTGGGGTGATTTATGCGCCATGCTGTTTATACAGCCCTATGCCGATGATGTGTCCTTCTGGATGAAAAATACCGCGCTGCCTATGACCATAGTGTATATAGACCCCGACTGGAACCTGCTGGAAAAATACGAAGGAATCCCCTATTCCGAAACCCCTATCCCCTCCCGCTCTACCAATGTCCTTTATATTCTGGAAATAAATCACCATTATACTAATTTTATCTTTAAAAACTATAAAGAGTTTTCCAAAAAACTGGCCAAAGAAGTGGCTAAGAAACATCTCTGAAACACCCCTTAAATCCATGACTTCACTTCCCGTTTTTTTTCAAGTCCCCTTTAAATTCCCGTAATTCCTGATGTTGAGGCGTCTGCCGACGCGCTTATCTGTCCGGGAAAATCGCAGGGGGGCGGTTTTACCTTCTCACCCGGTTCCCGCAAAGACTGATTCCCGAAGCGACTCCGCAGAGGCGAAAAACTGAGCTCTGGGCGGGGCCGTGTTCTTAACAGCTCCGCTGTCACTGTACCATTTAAATTATTATCCCCAATCAGAAAATTACCTTGATCACGATAGTGACGATTTTATGGGTATAATTCCAGTGGTCAATATAAAAATTATTATAAATATGATAATTTACCAGGAATACCCGGTTATAGATTTCTTCTGTCCAGACCAGGGCTGAATTCAGATAAACTATGAGGTTATTGTTATCACTATAAATATATTTTGGCGATGAATCTGAAAAGTAGCTATGGTTGGTATAATAAAAAATATCGGAGATAAGAATCTCGTAATCATATGTATTATGGGGCAAATCTGAATCATTCCGGATAGCATGGGTGCCGGAATGATGCGTTTTTGTATCCTGGGGCAGACTGTCAGGATAATTATCGGGGAAGGCGGGTGAAGTATTGGTCCCCAGGGTACCCGCAAATGAGTAGGAAGTAATCCCCAGCAGGAAAATTAAAAAGAACAATCTTGCAGGAAGAAAATTCTTTTTCTGGACCATGTCAAAGTATATGATTTAAAATTAAATTTCGCAAAATTGAAATAACTGGATTAACTTTCCATTACTATAGCAGAATAAAAAAAAGGCTGTCGTATGACAGCCTCTTTAGTATACCAAATAGGTTATTTTACGTCTACCGAGTACAGTGTGCCACTGGACTCCAGTGTGACCAGTTTATCCCCTACCACAAAGCTGAGTTGTGTATCACCAAAATCGGAAGCGCCCAGCTTTTTCCATACTCCGCTGTTGATATCTGTCTCATAGAGAGCGCCGGAGCTTTCAATGGTGTAGAGCTTGCCGCCCAGACCTTTGCCGGCGATGGTGTCTTTCCAGTCTCCGGATTTACCGATCATCTTCCATCCGCCGTCTGCGGGATTCACGGCATAGAGAGAGCCGCTGGATTCCAGTGTCACCAGCTGACTGCCTACTGCGAACATAAAACTGGTATCGGCAAAATCAGAATTTCCGATCTTCTTCCAGGCGCCGCTGGATATATCAGTGACATAGAGCGCGCCGGAGC
>CAYRWR010000079.1:0-6494 GCA_964428015.1 uncultured Brevinematales bacterium
GGAATTGGGAATTATAGCCTCCAGTGACATTTTACCCTGGTGGAGAATCTATGCCCCGGTTATTGTCAGTCTCTACACGGATGGTTTTCAGGCTGAAGCGGCACTGGGTATGCGAACCTGGTTCAGAAAGATCAGGACCGGCATAGATGTCAGCCTTAATTTTGGTTTACAGAGCAGTTATGATTTTCAGAGAATCGGCTACAGGACTTCATTAGAGCTCATGCTGGGCGGGGAGTGGTAAAATGAGGAAGAGAATATTATTCTTATTGTTCCTGTTTGCAATTCTTTATTCCTGCGCCAGTCTGCCCCAGGGAGCGGGATATTATGCGCCTGACCCCAATAATCTGCCCCGGTTTGTGACCACTGATATTCTTGACCTGAATCAGATATCCAATATTTCCCGGTTCCGTTCAAAAGCGGGACACGATTTTAATGATGGTTTTGAATCACAGAGATCCATGAAGCATTATTTTTATCCAAAAACAGCTTTTGGAAACAGCTCTAATCTCATTACCGTCACCTCTCCGGTTAACGGCATACTGAGCATGAAATATGATGAGCATTACCGTTCATTTCAGATAAGGATACAGCCTTCGGAATATCCTTATGTGTCATTTGTGGTATTCCATGTCAGTACGATTCTGGAGCAGGGAGATGTACTGACTCAGGGACAGTTTATCGGTTATGCCAATGTCACGACGGACAGGACCGAGCCGGGTGCGAGCTCTGATTTTGATATAGCGGTTTGGCTGAATTCAGGCCACCTGGTGTCTTACTTTGATGTGATGTCCGAGAGCCTGTTTTCCAATTATATAGCCAGGGGATTGTCCAACCGCAGTGATATCATCATAGACAAGGCTACAGCCGACCTGGATACCCGCAGTTTCAGTGACGGAAATAATTATTTGCTGGACTGGTTTATCCTGACACCCTGATAGAGATATATAAAGCCTTTACCGGGACTTTTAACACCTGAAGCAATAAGGGCTATGGCGGTATATACTCCCGATACAGGAGCATCATCGATACAAAAAAAAGCAGAGACATTGTTTCCAGTGTCTCTGCTTTTCTATTGCTGAATCTGTTAATCAGACATCACCGGCCCTTGCCGCCGTCCGGGCCCCGTCTTTTAAACGGAGATCGCGCCCTGTCCTTGATACTGGAAGTGGGCTTGGTACTCCTGTCTTTTACCTTGTCCATGTAGCTGCTCCCTTCTGAGCGGGGGGCTTTATAGCTGGGTTTTTCCCGGGTGGAATCATCCTGATATTTTTTAGGCCGTACCGGTTTAAAATCCGCTCTATCGGGCGCGTCGGAAAATTCCCGGCGGGGGGATTTTGGGGTACGTGGTTTATCCGTATAGTCTTTTTCCTTGGGGGGGCGGGGCTTGTAGTCCGGTCTGTCCGCGCTGTCCTGGGGATAAGAGCGGGCCGGCCTCTGCTCTGACCTGCCGCGGGGGGAGTCTGAAAACTCCCGGCGGGGACTGCTGAAACGCTTTGGTTTCGCAGCTGTGTCCTGGTCTTCTTCTGTACGGCGTTTATAGTCGGGTCTGTCCCCCGTACCGTTTTTATGGGGACGGGAGGGGCGCTGGTCTGATCGGCCGGCAGGAGCTCCGCCCCAGTCACGACGGGGACTTGCAGCCCGGCGCGGCTTATCAGAAAAGTCTCTGTCCGTGGAGTGTTTGTATTCAGGCTTTCCGCCGGTTTCACTTTTGTGGGCACGGGGACGAGGCGGCCGTTTATCATCCCAGGTACGTTCTTTGCCATCCCGGTAGGAGGAATCAGATTTTTCAGCACGTGCCGGTTTACTGCCGGATGGTTTTTTATCCCGGGTATTTCCTTCCGGCTTCTCTTTTTTGGGGAGGTCTTTGCCTCTTTCTTTGTAGGCATAGACGGCTTTCTTACGGGCGGTCTTGCGGTCTACCACTTCACTGATATGCAGCTCCCGGCCCCGGTAGGTAAAACCCTCCAGTCCGGATAGTACATTTTCTGTTTCCTGGGGTGTGGACATGGCGATTTTAGCATAGCCGTCTCCCTTACCCATGGCGATGCTTTCCACACTGCCATAACCGGAGAGCAGCTCTGAGAGCTCTTCCTTGGTCACATCATAGGCCAGGTTGCCTATGAATAATCTTTTCTTTTCCATTTCTTTCTTTCTCCGGCAGACGGTTCTGCCTCACAGCCTAAGCCTGCCGGCTTTACGGTACCGGTCAGCATAGGTCAAAATTACTCTATATTTTATCATATCTCACCGTTCCGCGCAATGCGGGAGGGGGAATGATTGAAAAATATTGTGCTACTTGTACATTAATTCCTGAAAATTTTTGTTGCCATGATTTAGGAATGTGATTCGTGTTACAAAAACCAAAAAGTAATACTTTAGTTGATTCAAAATTTAAAAAAATAATACTTTCGGGTGATTGACACAGAAAACCTCTTTAATAACATGAGGTATCAATAGAGAATGATGCTTTGGTATCAGCATTTTTTAACGGGGAAATGCAGGATAGGAGTAAAAAAATGTATGAAAACATTTGGGAGAATGCGGAAGGGAATGGAGAAAAACTCTATGAATTATTAATGAATGAGGGAGATGTTGCTGAAGATCTTTTCAGTATTTCTGCAGATCATCTTCCTTTCTGGATCCCCAGGATTTTATTGAAATATTTGACCGGTTTGGAGATATCAGAAAAAGAAGCCAAGAAAATATATTTTCAGATTTATCAAAGACAAACAGATTTATCTGTTAAATTAAACAGAAAAGTAGATCTGCGAACTGCGGCTATGGATTATTTTACTGAATCAGGCCAGAATGTAATTGTCCCGCGAATAATAGACGCCGTACAATTCGAAAAACTTAATAATCTAATCACCCAGGATCCTAATACTGGCTGCTATAATCACCGTTTTCTAATGGATTTTCTGCAAAAAGAAGTAAGTCGTGCGGGCAGATATAGTCATAAATTATCTATTATTATGATAGACATAGATGATTTTAAAAAAATAAACGATACCCAGGGGCATTTATTTGGAGATCAAATTCTCCTGAAATTTTCCAGGGCAATTACTTTGGCAGCAAGAAACGAAGATATCGTTGCAAGGTATGGGGGCGATGAATTTGTGGTGGTATTACCACAGACTGGCAGTATAGGAGCTCGTTGTCTGGCGGAACGTATAAAATACAAATTAGAAAAAAGTAAAGGTATTCCAAATGAAACTCTTCAAAATCCTACGATTAATTTTTCCGCGGGAATAGCAACTTTTCCTGAGGATGCTTCAACTGGGATTGGGTTATTGGCAGCCGCTGATAGAGCTCTGTATACATCTAAAAATTCTGGAAAAAATAACATTACAGGCAATAGAGATTTGAGTAAATATTTTTATAAGGAAAATTTTGTAGAAAGAAGAAGGTTCTCACGGTATGAAGTGAAAGATGGGGGTAAACACATTATAGCTTATCAAGGACATATTTTCCCCAACAGGGCAAGCTTACTTGATATTAGTCGGGGCGGCATATTGTTGGAATGTGAATTCAGTGAATTGAACACAATATTTCATGAAAATACACCTATAATGGTAAAAAATGAAAAATTCAGATTAGAGTATGATGGTCTGATTGCTCATGCCAGTGTACAAACCCGAAAAAACAAACACTGTATTGGAATGAAATTTAAGGATGATCTTGAAATGGAGAAATGGACTAATTTAGAGTTCTTATATAGCCTGGGAGAAAAAAAATAAAAAATTTATCGAATGATTTTAGAAATAAATATAAATAAAAAAGGAGGGTTGTCTAATAAACAGGAAAATGTAGAATAAAAGTGGTGTACTAGGGGAAGTTATTGATGATGGGAAAATCACAATAACTTGTGATGGTGATGTCATTTTCAGAAAAAAGGAAGGGAACATGAAAAAATTAAGAAAGTTAATTTATGCGCTCCTAATGTATGTGTTTCAGTTTACTCTGGCGTATCCGGTTAGTACGACTTATTTGCAGCCAAATCTGATACTAAAACCAGTAATAAACCCCAGTATCATCCAGTATCTGGTAACAAAAAGCACTCGGCCTGGAATGGGTTCCATACCCTATAGCGGAGGAGTAACATTCAGAGTGTGGGCGCCAAACGCCACAAAAATGGCAGTTTTTGGCGATTTTAATAACAATGGTACTGAAACTGCGATACCTATGGCCAGTGAAGGAAATGGATATTGGTCCAGGGATATTTCCGGTATTACTTCGGGATTCAAATATAGATATCAGGTCAATGGTACAGCATTACATTCAGATCCCTATAGTAGAAAAATGGAACATTCAGCGGGTAAATCCATAGTTTATGAACCAACCGGTGCTGTGGCTCTGTCTCAGGCTATTCCTTTTGAAAAAATGGTGATCTATCAACTTCATGTGGGATCTTTCGGTGCCTCCACCACCACTGTGGGAAAATTTGCGGATGTAAAAGCCAAGATAAGTTATATCAAAGGCTTGGGTGTCAATATGGTGGAATTACTGCCTACCACAGAATTTCCCGGTGACGACGGCTGGGGATATAACCCTTCCGCACAGTTTGCGGTGGAATCTTATTACGGCGGCCCGGAAAAACTGATTGAGTTGATTAATGCTTTTCATGCCCAGGGTATAGGGGTAATACTGGACCTGGTGATCAACCATCACGGTAATGGCGACAATCAGCTGTGGGAGTTTGACGGCTGGAAAGCCCATCCGGACCATGGTGGTATCTATTTCTATAGTGACTGGTGGAAAGCCCAGAATCCCTGGGGTGATTGGAGCCGCTATGATTTTGGAAGAAGTGAAGTGCGTCAGTATCTGCACGACCAATCAGTCTATTTCATAGAAAAGTTTAAAGTTGACGGTCTACGTTATGATGCTACTTCTTTTATAACCAAATGGAAAGATAAATATTTTACATCCCACGGTACCTGTGTTGAAGGTGAAGACCTTGTCAAGTGGATCAATGACGATGTCCATTACAAAAACCCTTCCGCTATTACAATTGCGGAAGATATGGAAGAAAACACATATGTGACCAAACCCTATGGCTACAAGTTTAATTCACAATGGGATTCTTTCTTTTTTAACAAGGTACGGGCTGCCTGCAAGCAGTACAACTGGACGGATGCTAATATGTACGATGTCAGGGATGCTCTGAACTGGTCAGGCGGAGCTATGTACAACCAGGTAAATTACACAGAATCTCATGACGAAGTGGGTGGACCACAGGATCAGAACCCCAAAAAATACCGTCTGGTAAAAGAAATAGACTGGTACAGCCCGGGCAGTTGGAAAGCAAAAAAGAAATCCACTTTAGGAGCGGCTCTGGTATTTATGGGTAGAGGTATTCCTATGATTTTCCAGGGGCAGGAGTTTATGGAAGACAAGCGGTTTGAATGTATGGTAGACAATGAATCAATAGTCAACCGGCCCAGCTGGACATATACCACTACTTATGCCGGCATCACCCAGCTCTATAAAGACCTTATTAGCCTGAAAAAGAACTATTCTTCTTTTCAGGACAATAACATCAATGTCTTCCATGTGGATAACAATAATAAAGTAATAGCTTTTCATCGCTGGAGCGGATCAGAAAACTTCGTAATCATCGTCAATTTCGGCGATAAACAATGGCCATTCTACGGCACAAAGTATTATATCGGCTGGCCTCAGTGGAAAACAGGATATTGCAAGCTCAATAGCGATTGGAACGGATACTCTTCAGATTTTGGAAATTTCGCGGGCTGGAATATGTCACCTGAGAGCGGCGGCATGGACGGCTTGGGACAAAAAGCGGAAGTTAAAATCGAAAGATTTTCATTCCAGGTATATCAGCTGTATTGATACTATATATATTAATAAAAAAGAGGTAGGTTGAGAACCTGCCTCTTTTTTATTAAAAAATCATACTTTCGGGTGATTACATGGGAGGGGAATGTCTGTTACAATATTATTGAAAAAGCATATTGTTCTTGAACTGAAATCCTATAGGTTCATAAAAGAACACGAACCCATTTTTGAGGGTGAGTCAACGCGATAGGGATATCAAATTAATTTTGTAAAATACTTTTTTTACATATAGAGGAAAATTAAAATAGTATTGATTGTGAGGAGCACTATCATGTCCGGGGTAAAATTCAATATTGGTGATGTAGTAGTGTTAAAAAGCGGTGGACCTCATATGACCATTGAAGGTATCATTGGAGACAGCAGGTCTCCTGGACAATTGAAAACCATAGCCTATTACTCCGGATTCAAGTCCGGAGATATATATTGTGTTTGGTTTAGTGCAGAAGGGAAAAAAGAACATGCATTTTTTAAGAGGCAATCAGTTGAAAAATGAGATCATGAAAAAGATAATGTCAGTAATTCAAATCAGCAATATAACTTCTCAAAAATAGCCTGTGATATTTTTTCTTGCTTAATCCCGAAGAGTCGTCTATTATTATTTAAATAAATAGAAAATTTCATTTACTTTTATTTTACGC
>CAYRWR010000080.1:0-5374 GCA_964428015.1 uncultured Brevinematales bacterium
AACTGGGCGGTGAAGTAAACCCCTCATGGGAAAGAGCCAAAGCTGACGGCTTTGAAGTAATGACCATTGATGAAGCAGCTGAAAGAGCAGATATCGTACATATCCTGCTGCCTGATGAATTCCATGGCCCGGTATACAAAGAACAGATTGAAAAGCACATGAAACCCGGCAACGCTCTGTCCTGTTCTCATGGTTTCAACATCGTATACAAGGAAATTGTTGCTTCCAAAGATGTGGATGTGATCATGGTTGCTCCCAAATCACCGGCTACCGAAGAACGTAAGGCTTATCTGGCCGGATTCGGCGTTCCCGGACTGATCGCTGTCCACCAGGATGCTACCGGAAAAGCTAAAGACACTGCTATGGCTATGGCCAAAGCTATGGGCTTTACCCGCGCCGGTGTACTGGAGTGTACCTTCGAGCAGGAAACCTATGAAGATCTCTTCGGCGAACAGAACGTCCTGTGCGGCGGTACTGTAGACCTGATCAAATACGGTTTTGAAGTGCTGGTTGAAGGCGGATATCCCCCCGAAATGGCTTACTTTGAAGTGCTGCACGAGCTCAAGCTGATCGTGGACCTGATCTTCGAAGGCGGTATCCAGAAGATGAACGCCGTTATTTCCAACACTGCTGAGTGGGGCGAATACTATAACGGACCCAAGATCATCGATCCTTCCGTTAAAGAGCGTATGAAAGAATCCCTGAAGCGTATTGAAAGCGGCCAGTTTGCTAAAGAATGGCTGGAAGAAGCCCGCAGCGGCAAAAAGAATCTGCTGGCTAAACGTGAAGCCCTGGGCAAACACGAAATCGAAATCGTGGGTAAAAAAATCCGCTCTCTGTTCGAAAAGAAATAAATTTACTATTCACCAAAGCCCCCGTCTCCGGACGGGGGCTTTTTTTTCATACCAGGTGTTGCGACAATTGACCATACTCCCTATGATATAGATAATATCAATAAAGGAACAATGAGATGTCTTTGAATCACCCTCCACTTTCCCAACGGCTGATGCAGCAGATAGCATTTATCCAGGAGATCGAAAAGCTCAAAACCATCCATCGCCAGAATCTGACTCTGGACGCCGCCCGTCAGGAAAACAGCGCGGAGCACTCCTGGCACCTGGCTGTAATGGCAATATTATTGGCCGAGTATATGGATGTACCCGCTCTGGATATGACCAAAGTGCTTAAGTTACTCCTTGTCCATGATCTGGGGGAGATAGAAGCCGGGGATACTTCTATCTATGATGAGACGGCTCGTGCCGGAGCCCGTCACAGGGAAGAAGCAGGTCTTATCAAGACTCTTTCTCTGTTACCGGAAGACCAGGCCGCGGAAATTATGTCTCTATGGCAGGAATTTGAAGACCGTTTTACTCCCGAAGCCCGTTATGCGGCCAGTCTGGATGGCCTGCAGCCCCTCATCAATCATTTCGTCACAGCACCTGATGGTACCCCACCTTATCTGAATAAAGAAAAAGTACTGGAAAAAAAGTCCTACATCAGGGATTGTACCCCTGGACTATGGCCTGCAGTTTTAAAAATGATAGAACTAAACGAACAAAGAGGGCTGATAGAATAATATTCTTTCCAAAAACCAGGTCAGTTTTGCATTTTCAACAATAACCATTGCATTTCAGGGTGTTTCTTCTATAATAAAGTATGAAACAAAATGTTCATAAAAAGGCTCCATATTCCCTCCTGATTCTGGTTGTACTCCTGGTAGCTATGCTTTTTTCCTTTTTCCTGTTCCGTAACCTGGAGAAAAGATGGAATCAGCCTTATACCTTCCGCTTCAGTCTGCCTCTACCCCCGGATATAGTAAAAAGGTACTCCTTGACTAATGCACTTATTGTGGAAAAAGTCATTATTGCCGGCCCTTTTTCAGACTGGAATGGTTTTAACGATGATTACCAGATGGTAGCACAGACCAATAATACCTGGTCCATACGGTTGCGTATTCCACCCGGACCCAATCAGTATAAATTTGTAGTCCATACCGCACAGCCCGTCTATGACAGCAAGGACGGTGAAATTAGAAAACAGATCTGGGTACATGACCAGCACGCTTCCCGGCTCTTGCCCGATAGTTACGGGGGCTTTAACTCCCAGGTGGTCATTCCGGATATAAAAGAGATACGCAGAATCACTTTTACTCTTTTGCTGGGCATGAGTTTTATCATGCTTCTCTACCTGATCATACGTCCCCTGATGCGCCGCATAATGTTTATCCGGCGTAGTTACCGCTTTAAACTGGTACTGATCACAGGGGTTATATTATTTACCTCCAATATTTTATTTGTAGTATATAATATAATGGAACTGCGTATTATCTCTCATCAGGCTTATATAGATACCAGCCAT
This sequence comes from uncultured Brevinematales bacterium, assembly GCA_964428015.1. GTDB lineage: Bacteria > Spirochaetota > Brevinematia > Brevinematales > CAYRWR01 > CAYRWR01. The sequence continues at coordinate 2,359 of CAYRWR010000080.1, forward strand.
TTTTTATTACAGCCTCTCTTACCCTTTTTTGAATCTACCCGAAAAGACACAAAAGGAAATGTGGAGATGCTGAAAAAAGAGATCGACTCTATGATCGATAATACCTTCACCCGGAATGAAAAAAATAAATTCAGCCTGAACCAGTTCAACATCAGTTCAGTCATGGTCACAGACACTGAATTCAATCCTCTGGTGTTTTCCATCCGTAAACCTTCTGAAAAACTCCAGTTACTTTTACTCCAGGGTACCGGATATACCAACCTGACTGACCTTTACCGTAATTATTATTACCAAAACGTGATTGATATTATTAAAAAAGGTGATAATCCCTTTCAACAACCTGTTTTCCGTATGGCCAGGCTGCTGCAATCACGGGACCGCCCTCAATTAGGTACTATCAGCAGACTATTTATCGGCTTTGATACCATGGTCATCCCGGTAAAGATACAGGGCAATATACGATACTATGCCTTTTTTGCCTTGCACACCGATTTGCTGGGGATGGAGGTTCAGAGAATCCTGACTTTTAATATAATTCTACTGGTTGTAGTTATGGGATTAATGTTCTTTCTGCTCTATGACCTGGGAGGTGTCCTGAGTAATGAACTGAAAAAACTGCTTACCGGTATAGATGAAGTGATGCAGGGAAATCTGGACTATAATATCAAAATCCCCACCCAGGATGAATTTGACAGCCTGGCCCAGGCTTATAACCAAATGCGCCTTTCAATCCGGGATCTGAAGCAGAATCTGGAAGAAAAAGTGGAAGAACGCACCCAGTCTCTCAATCAAGCCCTGGATAAACTCAATGAAGCTAATATCCAGCTGGAAAAACAGGCTAAAATTGACGGCTTGACCCAGGTCTACAACCGGCGCAGTCTGGATGAGATTCTGGATTATGAGATATTAAGAGCGCGGCGGGAAAAGCAGTATCTGGGAATCCTTCTCATGGATCTGGACTATTTTAAACAGATCAATGACCAGTTTGGCCATCAGGCGGGTGATCAGGCCCTGATTCAAGTCAGCAATTTTGTACGACAAGTGTTATCCAGAGCTACGGATGAAATAGGCCGTTACGGAGGCGAAGAATTCTGTATCATTCTGCCTCTTACTGACCCTCAGGGTACTTTGAGCATGGCTGAAAAGATCCGGGAAGGTATTGAAAATCTCACTATTAAATGGGATGAGCAAACCATTCAGGTGCGGACTTCGATAGGGACATTCTGTGCTATACCTGAACCCGGAGTAAATAGAGATACCTTTTACCGTAGAGTGGATCAGGCACTTTACGATGCCAAGAACCAGGGCAGAAACAAGGTAGTGGAATGGATAGAAGAATGAAGTATATCAGGTTCTGGGTATTATAAACCTGACTAATGTATTATCAATTCAGTACGTCTGTTGAGAGCCTTGCCGGATTCTGTATTATTATCCGCTAGAGGCAGCCTTTCTCCCAATCCGAGGGCTGTCATATTTTCCCGGGGAATTCCCTGACTGACCAGATATTCCAGGACCACTTGAGCTCTTTTTAATGATAATTCTCTATTTTCATCAGGATCACCTTCATTGTCAGTATGACCCCTGATTTCAATATGCAGATCAGGATTTTGTTTTGACAGTTCAATAATCCTGGAAAGAGCTGCCTGGTTTTCTGAAGAAATGGCTGTTTCGCGGGTCACATAGTAGATATAATACCTCTGCTGTACCACTCTGGTTTTTTTAAGTTTTTCTGGAGTATTTATCTGCCGCATTTCCTTCTGATACTGTTCCGGTTTTTCCAATACGAGCGTATTTTTCTTATCTTCCTGTTTTATTTGGGCAGTGTATTCCCTAATACTGGCCAACGACTTTTTGTCCTGCAGTTTCATGGTAAGTACCCCGGAAATCCGCTTATTTTCAGCAGGCGAGACTGAAAAAAACTGATTACTGGTCAAAGTGATTTCCAGTTCCTGATCTATCATTTTCCGGACATCAGGTGTAGCTGTAAACTCCAGTTTTCTATGTAATTTGACTATACCTTCCAGCAGGACTGTATTGATTCCATTTTCATTTTTTTCCACAAAAAATTGAGTACCCCTTACTGAAGCTACAGCAACATCTGTTTCTACCTTAAATGTTTCGTCTTTTTTCAATTTCTGGCTGATGTTCAAGCCGATTTTTCCTTTATTCAGTCTAAGCTGTTCCTTTCCTGCCTGGAGTTGTGCCAGTACCAGCTCACTTTCCTCTGAGATCCTGATAATCCCCCTACCCGGCATTATAATGTCACAATAGGCTTCCTTACCTGTCTGGAGCAGATCTTTTTCATCCAACAACATCCCGGGATCTGCCTCCAACCAGTTTGTACTGTCGTCATTATGTGAAGTCAGAACCTTTCCCACCACCAGGTCAACCACGTACTGCTGCCGGGGTTTGTTATCCGGCTTTTTAACAGCACGGCCTGAATACAACAGGAAAGCCCCAACCAAAACACCACACCCCATCAATCCCCACAGCAGTAAGCGTGATAACAGAGATTTCCCGGTCTTCTTTTTGCTGACCTTATGGGGGATTAATACGGCCTGTCCATCCTGTTGAAATTCCTGCAGTGCTTTTTCCCAATCTGACTTTTCATCTCCTGGCAGACCCTTTGCCTGTCTCTCCTGATAGATTTCAAAAGCGCGATTTTGAATCACCTCAGATGAGGGTTGGGTTAAAGCTGGTTTCATTTTAATCACTCCCGATTTTTTACTACTGGAGAAGTAAACCATGGTATTAGGGGTGTAAAATCATAGATGTTTACAAATACAATAATACTGTATTGTAGTAATACAAGTTACCTTATCACCATGATTTTGTCTACTTTTATCGTCTAATGTCTTATCCTGTTTTGAAATATAAAGATGATCCATAAACTATTTTATGTTTATTTTTTAAAAATTGCCTTCAGGTTGAAAAATAATAGTATTATATATACAATATATCAATAAAAAATATTATAGTCCGGAGGAACCCATGCCTCTTCTTGATTTAATATCAC
>CAYRWR010000081.1:0-3756 GCA_964428015.1 uncultured Brevinematales bacterium
TATATTTCTAAAAAAGAAGGCTTTGCAGATTTTAGAATTAGTATTGATTATGATAAATTCGTTCATGGAACAGACAAAGAAAGAGAGCATTTAATGCTTAAAAATATAATTGATTCTATTAAAATCATACATGGAAGATTGAAGAATGAATTTCAAGGTACTAAGCTTGAAAATGATATTCTCGGATTATTTAATCTGACATATAATGAATTGAACGTGAATAAGACGACATCTAACTAGGACTCAGTCGCCACTATCGCGGCGCAGAGTCATTTCGTTATATGCCAGGCACAGTCAATTATTACACCGGACATCCGTGTCCTCTTATTTAATACTCTACAGGAGATTGAAAATAATGGATTTTAATGGACTAATTTCTATTATCATTTACAAAATAATAAATTTTGAAAAAGGTGTTATATAGTTAATAACCAGAAACCGGATTAATCCTATCACCCTTTTTCCAAAATGTACCACCGCTGGACAAAAAAACCTCATCCAGCTACAATCAACAAAAACCGGGGGCAATGTCATGCGTATTTTATTTGTCGGTATTTTGTTATCTCTGGCTACGGTCAGTCTGTTTTCAGCTTCCAAAAATATTATAGGCGCTGATTTTGTGAAAAAGCCGGGAATGTTTGACGTTATCGACAAGCACGCCCTGAACACCCCCCGGGCCATGGAAAAAGACCTGAAGACACTGGTAGCCTATCTTACCAAGCCGGCAAAAAACGACCTGGAAAAGACCCGGGCTATCTGGCGCTGGATCACGGCCAATATCGCTTATGATACCTCGAGCATGAACATAAATATTTACGCCGATGATACCTTTAAAGACAGAAAAGGAGTATGCGCCGGATACGCCCACCTTTTCAAAAAAATGGGGGAGATGGCCGGACTCAAGGTTGAATTCATCACGGGCTGGTCCAAAGGCTACGACCTCATTCCCGGTACCTATACCCTGGGGACCGCCCATGGCTGGAATGCCGTCCGGATCGATGGTCTGTGGTATCTGCTGGATGCCACCTGGGGTGCCGGTTATGTGTGGGACGGAGCATTTCACCCCCGGTACACTGAATTTTATTTCTTTACTCCTCCCCCACAGTTCGTATTTACCCACCTGCCTGACGACCCTAAATGGCAGATCCTCAAAGAACCGGTCAATATGGTCCAGTACAATGAACTCCCCAAGGTCATGCCATTTTTCTGGGAAAACAATATGCGGCCTCTGACTCATTTTTCTCTGGTAAGTTATGTCCGTCTGCAGGACACTGTTAAGCTGGAAATTCCCCAGGGGATCGAACTGTATCCGGTACTGCATGTCAATGAAAAGCCCGCCAGACCGCAACCCGCAGTAGAATATCAAGGTAAAACCGCCTCCATTTCCATGAACTTTGATCAGCCCGGACTCTACATTTTGGATATTCTAGGCAGAAAAAAAGGGGAAAAAGACTGGCAGTATATTATGCAGTACTCCTTTATCTCCGGAATGGATAAGGAACCGGTTATCCTGCATGACCTGGGGAAATGGAACGATGTACATCTCTTCTATCCAAAGGTCAAGTATATCCGGGCCGATACGGATACTCTATTCTGGATCACGGTTGGTAACGGGGAGGAAATGAAAATTATCAATGAAGGAAAAACCTATTATGTAAAGAGTCCCCAAAACACTGAATTTAAAGATACCCTACGGTTAAAGCCGGGCAAGGTCGAGGTCTGGGTCCGTATCCGTACCGAAAAGGATTTCCGTCCTCTGGCGGTATATATCGCGCGCTGAAACCGGTTCCCGTCTCGGGTCGGTATCCGGGGAGGACTGGTATAACACCCGCCCGCATTTATGCTGAAAGGTTCTCCTTTTCCGGCCATTCCGAGTGTGATGGGAAATTTGGAAATTCTACAAGATTTAGGAAAGTAACAAATGTGTAGTTTCTTATGATTAAGATAAAGCAAAATACTGCATAAGGATTAAAAAATGAAAGCCAGAAGCATATTTTCAATGATCTATGTAACAGCATTAATTCTGATTTTTACACCTCTTAATGCACAAATTCCACAAAACTATAACCAGGCTGACCAAGTATTGCAAAAAGGATATTTAGCGTTTATAGATAGGGATTACACACAAGCCTATGAGTATATATTACAGGTGGAAAGTTTTATCAGTAATAATCCCCGCTATAAAGATTTTTTTGATCACCATTACAGAGATTTCTCACTCCTTGATATAATCGAACAAAGAAAGAAACTGGGGAATATTAAACCTGATATTATCCACAAGATCCTGGTAATTTATATTATGAAAACTGACGCAACTTTCCAGGGAATTCAAATTAGAGAAGAGTTCACAGAAGAAATGGAGCAAAAATCCTGGATCTCACAGGAAATTGCCGCACTTTATGTCGAGGTGCTTAGTGAGGGTAAGATTACTCTGGAATTTTCAAGAACCAATTTGGATGCTGTAGTGACTGACCTAAAATTTTTTAACTCTGAAGACAATGGCAAAAAACAATTGGTAACTGTGCACGCCGATCCTGAATCTATACAGCCCTATCCCGGTGATATGATGTATCAGTTATATAATAAATATGATACCATCCTTTATTACTGGTCGGGTGAACAGCTGAAAAGTGAAAAAAAGGGTAGAGCTACGGCAATGGGAGGATCAGACCGTCTGGCTCTTATTCCCTATTCGATATACGGGCCAGAACGGGGTAGAATTATAATTTCCTCATGTCTTGTTCACAGGCCCGGAACATTACTCCACGAATTCTTCCATACTATAGAAAAGCGCTATGCCATACCTATCTCCCATGGATTTTGGGATAAAAACCGTCATCAGTTTCCAACGTGGAAAGGCCAGGGGGAATATAATTATTATCAGTATCATTTTGAAAACACTATTAAAAAATCAGGTTACAGGAATTGTGAGTTTACATACTCCCAGCCTTTGAAGATAACATCGTCTGAGTACCAATCTTATGTTGATATGATTCTACCGATTCGTCTCGAAGACAGAAAAGAAGCCCAGCACATCTTAGAAGAAACAAAACTTATATTTAAAAACGATAAAAAAAACACCAAAAAGAACTTAGAAAAAGCTATACTTTTGAATCCCTATAACGGCGAGGCTCTTTTTAAACTTTGCGGTATTGCTCACTATAATGGTGATTTGGATCTGGCTCTTTCTTATATACTTAGAGCATACCAAATTTCTCCTTACGATCCCTATGTTTGTTATTGGATGGGAGTAGAGCATTATCATAAGAATATGATGAAAGAATCTATCCGGTATCTAAGTGAAAGCATTCATTTATCACCTGACTATGCTGGGGCATGGATGTATCGGGGATTTGTAAATTTTCAGATGGGTCGTTACAAGGATTCCCTGGCTGACTATCGTCAATGTACAAAAATAACGGAAATGCATAATCCGAGTATACGAGAATTCCTGAATAAAAAGAGTATAAAGGGAAATAAACATGCTGAGTGGATCTTGAAAGAACTTGAATTGTAATAACATCCACTACCTATAACAAGGACTCCGCCGCCACTAACTCGGCGCAGAGTCGATTTTGCTATCTCAATTAAAATGATATTAAATATGGATTGTAAATTGAAAGATCATAACTACTCTGTTTACTAAAATGATTTTAATCTTGACATCATAATAATAAAAAAATAAAATTATATATAAAAAAGGAGAGCAAAGGTGGAATTTTATCGTAAATATTTTATCTTTAGTGTTATTTTTTT
>CAYRWR010000082.1:0-1681 GCA_964428015.1 uncultured Brevinematales bacterium
TTATTCATTTATTTATTTAATAAAAAAAATGATTAAACCATTTGTCTATTTATCCAGAACTGGTTCGGTGTTGATTAGACATATTCCTTCCGGGAATAAATCCTGGTAGGAGAGCTCAGTATCCACGTAATAATCCAAGGTAATCTTGGAACTGGAATGCCCCAGGTACCGGCTTACAGCTTTAATATCGTTTTTCAGCCGGCTGATATGATCAGTAGCAAAGAAATGCCTCAGCTGGTGGGGAGAGATTTTTCTGGATAGGTATTTTGAAAACAGGCTGGTGACATGATAGTACACAAACCTGCGGGTGAGCATATTTCCATGTCTATCATGAAACAGGTATCCAGAAGGTATCCCGGGATTCAAAGCTTCGATGATTTCCTCAATGAAAGAGTAGGGGAGCAGGATGGATCTGAATTTACTACCTTTTCCCTGGATGGTGATTTTCGCGATCATAGAATTTTCCTCCTGCTTCCTTTCAATATCCATTATCCGTATACCTCTTAGTTCAGAATTGCGGACACCGGTATAAGCCAGAAATAGAATGAGAGCTTTTATACCCGCGTTGGATTCTTTTTGTAACGCTTCGTTTATTTCTTTCCAGGTCAGCTCAGATCTGCGTTTTGGTATTTTTCTTTTAGATCTACCGGCAACGGTGGACTTCAATAGGGTGACCGGATTATCTGGCATGATCCGTAAAAGGCTTGCTTTGTGGAAGATGCTGGACAAAGCGTTTATCTTTAATTGGATCGAGGTACCGGATTTGTAAATATCTTTGATATACTGGTAAAACCGGATGACGTCCTGGAAATCTGCCTCCAGGATATTTTTTCCACAGATCTCTTCAAATTGGCTTATTGCCTTCTGATATGCCAGCCTGGTATTTTCCGCCAAATCTGAAAGTATGGTACCAAGTATCCGGATCTTATGCTCACGCGGCATGTCATCTAAAACATCTGTAGTTGATCTGCCTGCATTAGGTATGGGTAAATGATTTTCCACAACGAACTCCTATTTGTTGATACAGATATTATAGTGGAAAGGTGTACCAGAGAAGAACGGTAAACCTGATTTTTGAGATAAAAATTCAAACAAAAACACCTTCAAAAACGCTATAAAAAAACTCGAAAAACAGGTAAAAATGAGAAGGAAGAAACGTCCCACTAGGACAAATTCTATAACTATATAATATGGGGACATGAAAACTGTGTAATTAATTATAGGAATAATAATAAATTAAAAAATAGCGTTTTTAATAAAATAGGGTAAAAAAATAGGAAGAAACGTTCGGCTAGCGCAAAATACCAGAAAACAATATATGTGATATGTTTGAAACATAAACCAGTGTTTTTAGCCTGCTATTTTTCATGATATCTTTCTTATCAATTTCTGGTTTATCAAGCCCATACTACCCTTTTTCCTGAGTGAAGTCTAACCAAGAAATGGAATGAAATCCTTAAACAATACACCCCAAATAAGCATTACTATTCCCTCAAAATTCTACCCCAAAAATACATAAAAAAAACAATACAATACACCCCAACAAAGAATAAAAATAAGCTAAAAAACAAAGGAAAATAAGAAGGAAGAAACTACTAACTGGGGCATAATATGATACTATATAATATGGGGATATGAAAACCGTGTAATTAATTATAGAAATAATAATAAATTAAAAATT